>NZ_JBIAKA010000008.1:5334-500167 GCF_042872225.1 Streptomyces sp. NPDC005374
GTACACGGCGGGGCGTACCAGGACCGGGCGGGCGGCGGACGTGAGCGGTGGCTCGGGCGCCGGGACCTCACCGGTGCGAGGGATATCCGGTGCCCGACGGGGGCATGGTCGTGGGCTGCCACCCCAGTGCCCGTGAGATGCCGAGCGCGGCCAGCCGTACGGCGGGGATCAACGCCGGTACCCGGGCGTCGTCCTGAGGCACGACGACCGACACGGCCGCGACCACCGTGCCGTCCGGGCCGCGCACGGGGGCGGCCACCGACAGGGCGTCGTCGGTGACCTGACGGCTGCTCACCGCGACGCCGGTGCGCCGGACCTCGGCCAGGACCCGGCGCAGTTTCACCGGTTCGGTGAGGGTGTACGGCGTGAAGACGGCGAGCGGGGTCGCGCAGTACTCCTCCTGCTCCCGCGCCTCGCAGTGGGCCAGCAGGACCAGGCCGACCCCGGTGGCGTGCAGCGGCCAGCGGGCCCCGACCCGGATGTGCACACCGACCGACGAACGCCCCGAGATCCACTCGATGTAGACGACGTCGTTCCCGTCCCGCACCGCCAACTGCACGTTCTCGTGCGTGGCTTCGTACAGGTCCTCCAGATAGGGCAGCGCCAGTTGCCGCAGCGCCACCCCGCGCGGTGCGAGCGCCGCGACCTCCCACAGGCGCAGCCCGACGTGGTAGACCCCGGAGTCGTCCCGCTCCAGGGCGCCCCAGTCGGTCAGCGCGCCCACCAGCCGGTGTGTGGTGGTCAGGGTCAGCCCCGCCCGCCGGCTGATGTCGGACAGGGACAGCGCCGGGTGGTCGTGGTCGAACGCGGCGAGCACGGACAGCAGCCGGTCCGGCGCGGAACGCACGGTCATGGCTGGTCGGCGACTCTCAGGAGGAGGGCCTGGAGCGTCTCGCGTTCGGCGGCGTCGAGCGGGGCGAGCAGGTCGTTGGTCACCCGGCGGCCCGCCTCGTCGGTGCCGCGCAGGAAGGCGCGGCCGTTCTCGGTGAGGGCGACGATCTTGCTGCGGCGGTCGTCGGGGGAGGGGCGGCGCTCGGTCATCCCCAGCTTCTCCAGGTCGTCGACCAGGCCGACGATCGCGCTGGGGTCGTAGCCGAGCCGGGTGCTCAGCTCCCGCTGGAGGGCGCCGTCGGACCCCGCGAGGTAGCGCAGCACCGCGTAGTGGCGCAGGCGCAGCCCCGACTCCTGGAGGAACGTGTTGAACAACTGACCCGAGCGCAGGCCCAGGCGGTACAGCAGATAACCGGTGTCCGCGTGCAGCCCGCGCATCCACGGCTCCTCCGAGTCGATGGCCTTCGGGGTGACGTGCTGGCGTGTGATGGCGGGCTCCCTGTGCTCCGGAGGTCGTGGTGATCCCAGCATGGCGCACCTGTGAGTCGACTACAACTATTGACGTCACCAATTATTGCTCTTAGCTTCGATCTCGTAGCTGCATCTCTCGTAACCGAATCTCTCGTAACCGCACCTCTTGTAGCCGCATCTCAAGCATCAGCTCGTGAAGGGACTCGCTCGTGCCCAGCATCGATCTCACCGGCAAGGTCGCCGTCGTCACCGGCAGTGGCCGGGGCCTCGGCCTCGCCTACGCGCACGCCCTCGCCGCCCACGGCGCCTCCGTGGTCGTCAACGACGTCGACGAGGCGGTCGCCGAGCAGGCCGTGAAGTCCATCGTCGAGGCCGGCGGAAGGGCGGTCGCCGAGGTGGTTCCGGTCGGCACCACCGAGGCCGCCGAGCGGCTTGTGAACCGGGCGGTGGAGGAGTTCGGACGGCTCGACATCCTGGTCACCAACGCGGGCATCCTGCGCGACAAGGTGCTGTGGAAGATGACCGACGACGACTTCGACGCGGTGATCACCACCCACCTCAAGGGCACCTTCACCTGCGCCCGCGCCGCCGCCGTCCGCATGCGCGAGCAGGGCGAGGGCGGCACCCTGATCCTGGTCGGCTCCCCGGCCGGACAGCGCGGCAACTTCGGGCAGACGAACTACTCCGCCGCCAAGGCCGGCATCGCCGCGTTCGCCCGCACCTGGTCCATGGAGCTCGGCCGCGCGGGCATCACCGTCAACGCGATCGTGCCCGTGGCGGCCACCGCGATGACCGAGACCATCCCCGCCTTCGCCCCGTACATCGAGGCCATGAAGAACGGCGAGGCGCTCCCGGACTTCCTGCGCAAGGGCGAGGGCTTCGGCACCCCCGAGGACTGCGCGGCCATCGTGCCCTTCCTCGCCTCCGACGCCGCCCGCTCCGTCACGGGGCAGGCGATCGGCATCGGTGGCGACAAGGTGGCACTCTGGTCCCATCCGCAGGAGATCAGCGCGGCCTACGCCGACGGCGGCTGGACCCCCGACACCCTGGCCGACGCCTTCCCGACCTCGGTCGGCGCCGAACTCCAGACGGTCGGCATCCCGGCGCCGAAGCTTCCGGAGGCGTGATGGAACCCCCCGTCAAGACCCCGACGACCCCCATGAACGTCGACGAACTGGTCGCCATCGACGTACACACCCACGCCGAGGTGTCCTCCAAGGGCCACTCCTCGCTCGACGAGGACCTGCACGACGCCTCCTCGGCCTACTTCAAGGTGCAGGGCAAGCGGAAGCCCACGCTGGAGGAGACGGCCGCCTACTACCGCGAGCGGAAGATGGCCGCCGTGATCTTCACGGTGGACGCCGAGTCCGCGACCGGCACCGCGCCCGTCCCGAACGAGGAGGTCGCCGAAGCCGCGGCGGCCAACTCCGACGTCCTCATCCCCTTCGCCTCCATCGACCCCTTCCGCGGCAAGGCGGGCGTCAAGCAGGCCCGCCGCCTGGTCGAGGAGTACGGGGTGAAGGGCTTCAAGTTCCACCCCAGCATCCAGGGCTTCTTCCCCAACGACCGCGCGGTGGCATACGACCTCTTCGAGGTGATCGAGGAGACCGGCACCATCGCCCTCTTCCACACCGGCCAGACGGGCATCGGCGCCGGAGTCCCAGGCGGTGGCGGCATCCGCCTCAAGTACTCCAACCCCCTCCACGTCGACGACGTGGCCGCCGACTTCCCGCACCTGAAGATCATCCTGGCGCACCCGTCCTTCCCCTGGCAGGACGAGGCGCTCGCGGTCGCCACGCACAAGCCGGGCGTGCACATCGACCTGTCCGGCTGGTCGCCGAAGTACTTCCCGCCGCAGCTCGTGCAGTACGCGAACACACTGCTCAAGGACAAGGTCCTCTTCGGCTCCGACTTCCCCGTCCTCACCCCCGACCGCTGGCTCGCCGACTTCGAGAAGCTGCCGATCAAGGACGAGGTCAAGCCGAAGATCCTCAAGGAGAACGCCGCCCGTCTGCTCGGGCTGACGAAGCCGTAAGGGGCCCCAGATGCGCAACGAGGGACTCGGGTCATGGCCCGCACGCCGGGCCCGCAAGACCCCGCACCGCACCGCCCTGATCCACGGCGACACGACGGTCACGTACGGCGAACTGCACACCCGTGTCACCCGCCTCGCGCACGCCCTGCGCGCCCGGGGCATCCGGCGCGGCGACCGGGTGGCCTACCTCGGCCCCAACCACCCCTCCTACCTGGAGACGCTGTTCGCGGCCGGCACCCTGGGCGCGGTCTTCGTCCCCCTCAACACCCGCCTCGCCGGACCGGAGATCGCCTACCAGCTCTCCGACTCCGGTGCCAGGGCGCTGGTCTACAGCCCCTCGCACGCGGGACTCGTCGCCGGACTGCCGGGCAGCACCGACGTCCGTACGTACGTCGAAGTCGGCCCGGAATACGAGCAGTTGCTCACCGGGCCGGCGGTGGAACCGATCGACGAGCCGGTCGCTCCCGACGACACCTGCATCATCATGTACACCTCGGGCACGACAGGCCGCCCCAAGGGCGCCATGCTCACCCATGGCAACCTCACCTGGAACGCGATCAACGTCCTCGTCGACCACGACCTGATCACCGACGAACGCGCCCTGGTCTCCGCGCCGTTGTTCCACACGGCGGGCCTGAACATGCTGACCCTCCCGGTGCTGCTCAAGGGCGGCACCTGCGTCCTGGTCGAGGCCTTCGACCCGAACGCGACCTTCGACCTGATCGAACAGCACCGGATCACCTTCATGTTCGGGGTGCCCACGATGTTCGAGCAGGTGGCGAGGCACCCGCGCTGGCCGCACGCGGACCTGTCCTCCCTGCGGATCCTGACCTGCGGCGGCTCCCCGGTGTCGACCCCGCTCATCACCGCGTACGGCGAGCGGGGGCTCACCTTCCTCCAGGGGTACGGCATGACGGAGGCGTCCCCCGGCACCCTGCTCCTGGACGCCGAGCACTGCGTCAGCAAGGCGGGCTCCGCGGGCGTCCCCCACTTCTTCAGCGATGTGCGGGTCGTACGGCCGGATCTCGTGCCCGTCGACGTCGGCGAGACCGGTGAGGTCGTGCTCCGCGGCCCGCATGTCATGCCCGGCTACTGGGGACTGCCCGAGGAGACCGCCGCCTCCTTCACGGACGGCTGGTTCCGCAGCGGGGACGCGGCCCGCGTGGACGAGGACGGATACGTCTTCATCGTCGACCGCATCAAGGACATGATCATCTCCGGCGGCGAGAACATCTACCCCGCCGAGATCGAGGACCTGCTCCTCGCCCACCCGGACATCGTCGAGTGCGCGGTCATCGGCGTCCCGGACGACAAGTGGGGCGAGGTGCCGCGGGCGGTCGTCGTACCCCGGGAAGGCGCGTCCGTCGACGGCGACGAGGTGCTCGCCTCCCTCGCCGGGCGGCTCGCCAAATACAAGATCCCCAAATCGGTGGTGCTCGCGGACGAACTCCCGCGCACCGCCTCCGGAAAGCTCCTCAAGTCCCGGGTGCGCAAGCGCTTCGGCTCCGACTCCTAGATAAGGACAGCTACATGAGCGTCACCGTCAACGGCCTCGACGAACTGAAGAAGCTCGCCGGCAGCGACCTCGGCACCAGCGAGTGGATCGACGTCACCCAGGAGCGCATCAACACCTTCGCCGACGCCACGGGCGACCACCAGTGGATCCACGTGGACCCCGAGAAGGCGGCCGAGGGCCCGTTCGGCGCCCCCATCGCGCACGGCTACCTCACCCTCTCCCTGTTCATCCCGCTCTTCACCGAGCTCCTGGACGTCCAGGGCGTCACCACCAAGGTCAACTACGGCCTGAACAAGGTCCGTTTCCCCTCCCCGGTGAAGGTCGGCTCCCGCATCCGCCTCGTCGCCAAGCTCACGGACGTCGAGGAGGTGCCGGGCGGTGTCCAGGTCACCGTCGACGGCGCGGTGGAGATCGAGGGCGGCGCCAAGCCGGCGGCGGTGCTGCAGAGTCTTTCCCGGTTCTACGCCTAGAAAAGGCAGCGGGGAACTGCGCGACCGCTGTGACCGGTCGCGCAGTTCCCCGCGCCCCTTCGGGCGCTCGCCTCAGCCGGTGACGTCGACGAAGACCGGGTTGGAGTAGAACCACGTGTCCGCCCACGGGTCACCGTCACCGGGCGCGTGCGGAATCGGCCCGTGCGGGTCGACCGAGGCACCGAGATACCCGGCACCGTGGCGGTTGCCGTCGCTGCCGCGCAGCCGGACGTAGAAGGACTCGTCCCCGGCGGTCAGCGGGATGCGCAGGGTGTACGTCCCCTTACGGCCCGACACGTCCTTCGTCTGTACGACCTTGGTGTCGGGCGCCTTCCAGCTGTCCCGGTCGGCCACCGGACCGCGCACCGCGCCCCGGATCACGTCGACGTGCGCCAACTCGGGCAGGATTCCCTGCGGGTTGGGGCGGGAGGCGGTCGTGACCGTGACGTACAGCGTGATCTTCTCGCCCTTGCGGACCCGGAGCCGTCCGCCCAGCGTGACACCGCGCCCGAAGTCGCAGTCCCGCTTCACACGGACGTCGAGCCCGTCGAGCAGATGCCCGTGGTCCACCCAGACCCGGCCCGCACGCATGCCCGCCATGACCGAGCGGTAGCCGTAGCGGGTCACGCCGACGTGGGTACGGCTGAACTGACCCGGCCAGAAGTCGCTGCCGGGCTGCGCGGTGTCGGTGTTCACCGGGTCGGGCAGCTTGCCGGTGTTGTCGAAGTTCTGCCCCGCCGGCCAGTCGCCGTTCTTCCAGGTGTCGAAGACGGTGCGGTGGTTGTCGGAGTTCGTGGTGATCGAGAACAGGCTGCCTTCGGCCAGCATCGAGTCCCACAGCCCGCCGACGGTCGCCGTCGCCCAGTCGAAGCCGCCGTACGTCACATAGGCCTCGGCCGGATAGCCCGACCACGACTGCGCCGAGGGCTTGTTCTCGTACTCGCCGCGGATCGACGTCGCACCGCGCCAGCCGGGGAGAGCTGCGCCCTGGGCGCCGGGTGCGCCCTCCATGCCGATCATGATCTCGGGGGCCGCGTCCCGCCAGCCCCGCATCTCGTGCGGGGAGTCGATGCCGAGACGCAGCGGGTGGTTGGCGAGGACGAGGACGTCGTCGACGTAGCCCGAACGGCGCTGCTCCGCCAGCCACTTGATCGCCTTGACGGCGTGCGCCTCGTTGCGGGCGGTGTCCGCCGCGCCGGCGGAACCCTCGGTGTAGCCGAGCAGCTTGCCGTCGTAGGCGAGCTCGAACTGCGTGAGCAGATCGGTCTCGTGGGGGCCGGGAGCCGCGAACACCGTGCAGTGCTCGGCGGCCGGGATGTACCACTCCAGGCCCTGGAAGATCAGCTGACGCGGGTTCTCCGCACGGGCCTTGACGATCTCCGCGTGTTCCAGCTTCGCGCCGTAACTGGCGTGCCCGAAGTTGGAGTGCTCGTTGAACACCATCCAGTCCAGGCCGTACCTGGCGGCGGCCTTCGCCTGCTGGGAGAACGTGTACTTCGCGTCGTGGCTGTACACGGAGTGCACGTGGTGGTCGCCCACCAGGTAGGCCAGGCGCGGGTCGTCGCCGCCGAAGCCGTGCCGCTGGGGCGAGGCGAAGGCGGGCGTCGCCGCCGAGCCGAGGGCGAACGCGGCGCCGAACAGGCCCGCGCCGCGCAGGAGTCCGCGTCTGGACACGCCTTGCGCGTCGAGCTCGGCGGGAGGGACGGAGGGGTCGGCCCAGGAGGGCAGTTGCTGCTCGGTCATGGTGATCCCGTCAGTGCGTCATGAAGGAGGAGACGGGCAGTGCCCGCGAGACGATCCGTACGTCGCCGAGGCGGCCGTGGAAGATCTGGTCGATCGTGTCGGCGTACGTGTAGCCGCCCAGCAGCCACGGCTCGCCGACCGAGGTGATCCCGACGGCGGACGCCTTCGGGTTGCGGACGACCGGGCAGCCCTGGACGTACAGCGTGGTGTGCCGTCCGTCGTTGACGACGGCGAGGTGCCACCAGGTCTCCAGCGGCGTCTCCTGGCCCCAGTTGGTGGCGATGCCCTCCTGGTTGAGGGGACGCATGGCCCACTGCGGCTCACGGTCGTTGGAGAGCGAGAGCGTGGCGAGCGGCTCGTCCGGGTCGTCACCGGTCTTGCCGGCGGCGCCGCCCGTACCCCGCCGACTGACCAGTCCCGCCCAGGCGTTGTGGTCCGGGTCCCAGTCGGCGGGCATCCGGTAGAACACCTCGATGGTGTAACCGTCCTTGAAGGTCGCCCTGTTGAGCGGCGCCCCGTCGACCGTCTGCAGGTACGCGCCCTTGAGCGGCGACTTGTAGCCCTGGAACTCCAGGCTGCCGTGGCCGGGCTGGTCCGGGTGGTGGTCGGCGGACCAGCCGAGCGAGCCGCCGCCGACCGACACCATGGTGAGGTCGTTGCCCCGGCCGGACAGGTCACGGACCGTGCCGGAGGCCGCCGACTCGAAGCGCCAGTACGCGGCCGTACCCGGGATCAGCATCTTCGACGCCGGGCGAGCCGCACGGGCGGGCACCGGGGCGAAGCCGGCGAACCGCTCCGCGAAGTCGATGTCGACCGTGAACCGGTCGGCGTCGCCGCTCAGTTCGATCTCCTGCCGCTCCAGCTCGTTGAGCCCCTTCGCGGCCCGGCCGAGGATCCACGGCGAGACCGTCTCCACGTCGATCACACCGCGGTCGAGGTCGAAGCGGTACAGGCGGATCATGGCGGCGCCGCCGAAGTACCGGTTCTGGTAGTTCGTCAGGTGCAGGTGGACGTCGTTGCCCGCCGTGTTCGTGCGGGTCGCCCGCCCGGCCGGCCAGTAGTGCCCGTTGAGGGTGAGGAAGATCTGGTCGTGGTCCTTGACCAGCTGGTCCCACAGCTGCTGACCGTAGTCCGACAGGGTGTCGTCCTCGACGACCAGCTCGTGCGTGGTGAGGACGACCGGCGTGGTCGGGTGGGCGGCCAGGACGCTCTTCGCCCAGGCGTACCCCTTGTCCGAGAGCCGCCAGTCCAGCGCGAGCACCATCCACTCGCGGCCCGCGGCCTTGAAGAGGTGGTAGGTGTTGTAGCCGTCGGGCGAGGCGCCGCCGAAGGTCTTGTGTCCCTTGAACCGGTCGGGCCCGAACGTGTCCAGGTAGGGCGAGGTGCCGCGCTGGTCGGTGGTGGACGACTTCACGTCGTGGTTGCCCGCGAGGACGCTGTAGCCGACGCCCCGCCGGTCGAGGAGCCTGAACGCCTCGCCGATCGCGGCGACCTCGGGTGCCGCGCCGTTCTGGGTGAGGTCGCCGAGGTGGGACAGGAAGACGATGTTCTCTTCCTTGCCCTGCTCGAGCAGATACCGCAGCGAGGCCTCGACGGGCGCCTTGTCGATGCTCGGCCCGTCGAAGAGGTACTGCGTGTCGGGCATCACGGCGAGCGTGAAACGCCGGCTCTCCGTGTCGGGACGCCAGCCGGACGTCGTGGCCTCGGCCACGGTCGGCAGCGCGACCCCCGCCGTGGCGGCTGCGCCGAGCAGGGCCGTCGCCCGCAGGAAACTGCGCCGTCCGGCGCCGGCCTGCGCGGCCTCGCCCTGGTTGTGGTCATGCGAAGTACACACGTGTGCTCCGTAGCGAAGGGAAGTCGAGAGGGGGTTCAGAGCGCGCGCAGGGTCCAGCTCCAGCGATGGACGCCCGGCGCGACGAGATAGGAGGAAAAGGTGTCGGGGCCGCACGAGGCGGTGCCGAGGCCGCGGTGGGCCGCGTCGATGTGCACCACGCAGCCCGCCCGCGGAACGAGTTCGTCGTGGTGCGCGGCGCCGGTGAGGTCCGCGGCGCGGTACCGGCTCACACTGACCTGGCGCGGTTCGTCCAGGACGACCGACAGGCCGGTGGCGTCCGGTGCCGAGAGCGTGAAGTGCCGTACGCCGTGCCGGCCGCCGCTCTCCTGCGGACGCAGGTAAGGGGTGAACAGCTCGTCCACGGGCACGGAGTGATGGCCGACGGGAGCCCCGAAGGCGCGGTCCGGATACGACTCCCAGGGGCCCTGTCCGTACCACTCCATCAGGTCGAGCCCGGCGACCGTCTCGAACACGGAGCCGACCCGTGCCACGTCGTGGAACTCCTCCGGCAGCTCGGCCGACTCCTCGACGTGGACGCCGCCCTCGACGGCGGTGAAGACCTGCACATGGCGGACGACACCCGTCTCGCAGACGTACTCGGCGTGCACGGTGGCCCGTCCCACGCCCAGGCGCACGTCCGCGACCTTGCGTACCAGCGCGTCGAGCCCCCAGCCACGCCAGCGCGGTGCCATGCCGCCGAGCTCGTCGTTGTCGGTGGGCGCCCGCCACAGGCTGAGCGTGGGGGCGCAGGTGAGCAGGGGGTGGACCAGGAGTCCGTCGGCGTCGACCTCGACGGAACGGTTCTGCACGGTCACGGGAGTCTGCGGGACCGCCTCTCGCAGCCGCACCTGGGGCACGCACACCACGGTGCCGCGCGGCGCCCAGGGCTCGTCCCCGGCGGTCGTCACCCGCAGGGTCAGCCAGGCCTCGCCGTCCTCCTCAGGCAACTCGAACGGCAGCGCCACCGCCGCCGTCTCGCCGGGCCGCAGATCGGGCAGTTCGGCGGGCGCGGTCAGGGTGCGGCCGTCGGCCAGGGACAGCTCCCACTCGGCCGCCAGCCAGGCCAGGCCCCGGAAGTGCTGGTGGTTGCCGAGGACGATGCCCTCGTGCCGGAAGCACTCGATGCGCACCGGCGCCGCGATCTCCCGATGCTCGTACATCACCGGCTTCGGCGTGCGGTCGGGGAAGACCACGCCGTCGGCGATGAAGGCGCCGTCGTGGATCGCCTCGCCGAAGTCGCCGCCGTAGGCCCAGCGGTGGCCGGGCGCGGCGACACCGTTGTCAAAGAGTCCGACGCCCCCACGTCCGACCGGTCTGCCGTCGTTCACACGCTGCAGAATGCCGTGGTCCCAGAACTCCCAGATGAACCCGCCCTGAAGTCCTGGCGTTGACTCGATGGCCGCCCAATGGTCCGCGAGCGTGCCGTTGCTGTTGCCCATGGCGTGGGAGTACTCGCACCAGATCAGCGGCTTGGTCTGCCGGCCGGACAGCGCGTGCTCCACGCACTCCTCCAGCGAGGCGTACATGGGGCAGGCGATGTCGGTCGCGTCGCCGGTCGCCGCCCAGTCGAGCTTGGCCGCCCCCTCGTACTGGATCGGCCGGGTCGGATCGTGCCGACGCACCCAGCCGGCGGCCGCGTCGTGGTTGGCCCCGTAGTCGGACTCGTTGCCCAGCGACCAGACGATGACCGACGGGTGGTTCTTGTCCCGCAGCACCATCCGCGAGACCCGGTCCACGAAGGCGTTCAGATAGCGCGGGTCGTCGGCGATCTCGTGGGCGTGGTCGTGCGACTCGATGTCCGCCTCGTCGACGACGTAGAAACCGAACTCGTCGGCGAGGTCGTAGAGGGCGGGATCGCCCGGGTAGTGGGAGGTGCGGATCGCGTTGAACCCGAAGCGCTTCAACGTGATCAGGTCCGCGCGCATGTCGTCGTACGACACCGTCCGCCCGGTCAGCGGGTGGAAGTCGTGCCGGTTGACTCCACGGATGAAGACCCGCTCGCCGTTGACCAGCAGGTCACGGCCGACGATCTCGACGTCCCGGAAGCCGATCCGGTGCCGTGCGGTGTCGGCGACCGTGCCGTCGGCGCGGTGGAGGCGGACGGTGAGGTCGTAGAGCTCGGGAAGCTCGGCGTTCCAGGTGCGGACGTCCGGGACGGTGGCGGTGAGACGCGCCTCGCCGAGGAAGTCGGAGACCCGGTCGTCCTCGGCGTTGAACCGGTCGAACTCGGCGTCCTGGGTGAGCAGTTGGCCTTCCAGGTCCCCGCTGACGTACCACCCCTCGGGCAGCGCGCCGCCCGTGTCCCGCACCTTGCAGTCCACCCGCAGCTCTCCGCCGTGCGAGGCCCGCACGGTCACGTCCGCCAGATGCAGCGGGTCCGTCGCGTACAGCAGTACGGAGCGGGTGATCCCGCCGTGCCACCACTGGTCCTGGTCCTCGATGTGCGAGGCGTCGGACCACTTGACCACCGTCAGCCGTACGACGGTCCGCGCACCGGTGCGCACAAGTCCCGTCAGGTCGAACTCGGCCGCCAGGTGGGAGTCCTTGGAGACGCCGACGGGCCGCCCGTCCACGTGCACGAGGAGCACGCTCTCGGCGGCCCCGACCTGGAGCACGACCCGGCGCCCGGCCCACTCGGCGGGGACGTCCACCTCACGTTCATAGACCCCCGTCGGATTCGCGGCGGGGGAGTGCGGCGGGAACTGCGGGAACGGCATCCGTACGTTGGTGTACTGCGGCAGGTCGTCCGCGCCCTGCATCGTCCAGACGCCGGGGACGTACGCCGAGGACCACGCACCGCCGACCGGCGCGTCCGGAGCGGGCAGCAGCTGGAAACTCCAGTCGCCGTCCAGGGGGAGTACTCCGGAGCGCCGGTCGACGGCGTTCATGGGCAGCCGCCCCCAGGAGGTCACCTCGGGTGCCTCCCAGGGCCGCAGGGCGATGAGGGGATCGGTGGGGCGGGGTGCGTCGGTCATGACCGTTCCGGAGTCGGAGGTGCGGTGGGTGGCGCCGGGGCGTGGCAGGACTGTCCGTGGCCGTGCAGGACCCGGCCCTGCAGGCCCCAGGCCGGGTCGACAGGGACGCCGAGCCGGTCCAGGACGGTGGGAGCGATGTCGATGAGACGCGGTGTGTCGAGCCGGGTGCCGCCGGACATACCGGGCTCGGCCAGGACGACGAACACCTCGCGCTCGGCGCGGGTGTCGCCGCCGTGGCCGCCGCTGTCGAGGTGGCCGTGGTCCGTGGTGACCAGCACGGTCCAACGCTCCCGCGCGCGGGCGGGGTCGGAGCGCCGGGCGTCGATGGCCGCAAGGAGCCACCCGAGGTGGGTGTCCTGGGTGAGCAGGGCCCGGTCGTAGGCGAGGCTGTGCGGGCCCATGGCGTGGGCGGCCTCGTCGGTGGCGCCGAAGTACACGAAGACGGCGTCGGGATCGTCCTGGGTGAGCCAGCGCTCGGCGGTGCGGGCGACGAGGCGGTCCGCGGTGGCGTAGCCGTCCGACTCGCCGTCATAACGCACCCGGCGGCCGATGGCGGGGCCGAGGGTGCCGCGTCGGATCAGTTCCGGCCAGGACACCGCGGCCGCGGTGCGCAGCCGGCGCCGGGCGGTGACGGCCCGGCTCAGGAAGTCGGGGTAGCGGGCGTAGTCGGCCCCGGCGAAGTCGTTGCCGCGCACGCCGTGCCGGTCGGGCCACACCCCGGTCAGCACACTCGACCAGCCGGGCCCGGAGTCGGTGTAGGCCATGCTGGTGGACGGCCCGTCCGGGGCCTGGCCGTCCACCTCGCCGTAGGGCAGCAGGCTGGTGCCGTGGGCGCCCGCCGCCATCAGTGCGTGCAGCACCGGCGCGGTGGCCGGCGAGCGGGTCAGCAGGTCGTACCGCAGCCCGTCCATGCCCACGACGAGCACCTTGCCGCGTCCGCCGATGTCGTACGTCACCGCCCACCCCCTTCTCACGGCACCGGGTCAGGAGCCCTGTACCGCGCCCTCGGTGGCACCCGCGATGAACCCGCGGGCGAAGATGCTGAACACGATGACCAGCGGGAGCGCCGCCATCAGGACACCGGCCATGACCATGCTGTAGTCGGTGGTGTGGCCGACGTTGAGCTGGGCGAGCTCCACCTGGAGGGTCACGTGGCCCGGGTCGGTGAGCACGACGAGCGGCCAGATGTAGTCGTTCCAGCAGTTGACGAAGGCGTAGATGGCGAGGAACGACAGCGCGGGCCTGATCATCGGCAGCGCGATGTTCCAGTACTGACGGAAGAACCCGGCGCCGTCGATGCGCGCGGCGTCGAGGAGTTCGTCGGGCACACCGTTCTGGATGTACTGGTGCAGCCAGAAGATGCCGAAGGCGTTGGCAAGGGAGGGCAGGGCGAGCGCCTTGAGCATCCCGACCCAGCCGATCTTCGACATCAGGATGAACTGCGGCAGGATCGCCAGTTGCAGCGGCAGCATCATGAACAGCAGCAGCGTGCCGAAGAGCAGTTTGCGTCCGGGGAAGTCGAACTTGGCGAAGGTGAAGGCCGCCAGGGAGTCGATGAACAGCACCAGGGCGGTGGTGACGGTCGCGACCAGCACCGTGTTGAGCATCGACCCGAAGAAGTCGATGGTGTTCAGCACGTGCCGGATGTTCTCCAGCAGATGGGAGCCGAAGGTGAACTTCGGCGGGCTCTTGTAGATGTCCTGCGTGGTGTTGGTCGCCATGATGATCGTCCACGCGAACGGGAAGACCGAGACCAGGACGGCCACGACGAGGATGATGTGCGCTGTCAGGCCCTTGGGGCGGCGAAGTCGCCTGCCGCCCGTGGCCGGCCGCGCGGTGTCGACCGCGGTCATGCCTTCCTCCCTCGTGTGGTGATGCGCCAGTTGACGGCGACGAGGATGATGATCAGGACGAAGAAGGCCCACACGATGGCCGCGCCGTAGCCGTAGTCGTTGTTGAGGAAGGCCGACTGGTAGAAGTACAGCAAGGTCGTCAGACCCGCCTGGCCCGGTCCGCCGAGGTTGGCGTTGGCGGCGTTGCTGGCGAACAGGACCTGGGGTTCGCTGAAGCTCTGCAGGCCGTTGATGGTCGAGATGATGACCGTGAACAGGATGATCGGCCGCATGATCGGGATGGTGATCTGGAAGAACGTGCGGATGGGGCCAGCGCCGTCCATCTTCGCCGCCTCGTAGATCGAGTTCGGGATCGCCTGCAGGCCGGCCAGATAGATGATCATGTTGTAGCCGGTCCACTGCCAGGTCATCAGCAGCGAGATGACCACCTTGATCAGCCACGGGTTGCTCAGCCACGGAACCGGCGAGATGCCGACCATGCCCAGGATCGCGTTGACCAGACCGAAGTTGTTGCTGAACACCGCGCCGAAGAAGATCGCCACGGCGACGATCGAGGTCACGTTGGGCACGTACAGCGCGATGCGGTAGAAGCCCTTGAAGCGGCGCACCGAGTGCAGGAGTGTCGCCAGCGTCAGGGCGCCGAAGAGGGTCGGCACGGTGGACAGCACCCAGATCACCAGGGTGTTGCGGATCGACAGCCAGAAGACCGGGTCGTCCCACAGGAACCGGAACTGCTGGAGCCCCACGAACTGCATGTCGCCCAGGCCGTCCCAGCGCTGGAACGCCAGGTACAGCGAGTAGAAGACAGGGAAGAAGGAGAACGCGGCGAAGATCAGGTAGAACGGCGAGATCGCCAGGTACTGCCGCCAGTACGACAGCGGACCTCGCCGTTTGGGCCGAGCGGTACCCGCGGGCGTGGCGCGCCGCGGGCGGAACCGGGCCGGGCCCGGCCCGCCGCGGTGCTCGGACACCGCGGCGGGACCGGTGACCGGAGGTGACGTCACCTCAGCTCACCCCCTGCCGCCTGGCGATCTGCTTGGCCTGGCTGACCGCGTCCTTCCAGGCGTCGTCGGGCTTCTTGCCCTTGGCCTCGATGTTGGTCAGTTCCGTCTTGTAGGGGGCCATGACAGCGGCGTCGGCCGGGGCCTCGTAGGCGAGCGGAACGGCCTTGGCGGCAGGACCGAAGACCTCGATGATCTTCTGTCCGCCGAAGAAGGCGTCGGGGCCCGTCATGGCCGGCGTGGTGTAGGCGGCCGGGGCGGCGGGGAAGATGGCGGCGTCCGTGAATCCGCGGGCGTCGTTGGCGGGGCTGAGGATCCAGCTGATGATCTTGAAGGCTTCTTCGGGGTTGCGGCACTGCTTGGGCAGGGCCAGGTAGGAGCCGCCCTGGTTGGCCGGTCCGACGGGCATCGGGCACACCCGCCACTTGCCCTTGGTCTGCGGGGCGGCCTGCTCGATGTCCAGCGCGTGCCAGGCCGCGCCGAGCTCGGTGAGGAGGGTCTTGCCGACGGCGGCGTTCCAGGTGTTGTCGTTGATCTTGGCGTCGAGGCCGAGGGTGTAGGGGCGCACCGAGGTGGTCCACGCGGCGCGGATGTGGTCCTGGTCGCCGATGAAGTGGTTGTCCTTGTCGATGAACCGCTGGGTGCCCTGGCCGACGGTCATGTCGAACATGGTGCCGAGGTTGTTGACGAGGTAGGTGCCGGGGTTCTTCTTCTGCAGCTCGAGCCCGAGCTGGAAGTAGTCCTCCCAGGTCTTGACCAGCGCGGCGACCTTGGCGGGGTCGGTGTCCACCCCGGCCTTGGCGAAGAAGTCCTCGCGGTAGTACATCGCGGTGGGGCCGATGTCGATCGGGAAGCCGATCTGCTTGCCGTCCTCGGTCTGGGCGAGCTTGGTCTTCCAGTCCAGGTACTGCGGCGCGAGCTTCTTGAAGCCGAGGTCGTTCAGGTCGAGGAAGCGGTCGGCGTTGGGCAGGAAGGACGCGATGTCCTCGCCCTTGATGCCGGTGATGTCGGGCACGGAGCTGCCCGCCGCGAGGGTGGTGGTGAGCTTCTGCTTGAAGTCGCCGCCGATGGACGCCGTGGTCAGCTTGATCTGGCTGCTGAAGTGGGTCTTCGCCTCCGCGACCACCTTGTCGCTGAGCGCGCCGCCCCAGTACCACAGGGTGAGGTTCTTGCCGTTCTTGGTGCCGCCCGAGCCCGAGCTGCCGCCGCAGGCGACGGTCAGTCCGGACGCGGCCGCGGTGAGCGCGGCGGCCTGGAGGAAGCCTCTACGAGAAAGGTCCACGGGTCACTCCTGTTGTTCCTGTTCGTGGTGCTGAGGGGCGTTGGACTGTGGGGGCGTTGTGAGGATCAGTGCTGCCGGGGCGGGGTGACCGGAGCGTGGCGCACCGGCGGGCCGACGTCCGTCGGCAGGCGGTCGGCCAGGAAGCCGTACGTCCTGCGCAGCTCGGGGTCGGTCAGGGAGCGCCACCAACGGTCGACGCCGTACCAGCCGGGAGCCGCCAGGGCGCCGCCGTGGTGCTGGACGGAGAGGCCGGCCGCGAGGACGGCGAACCGCAGCCGTTCCTCCAGCGGCCAGCCGCCCAAGGAGGCGGCGACGAACGAAGCGCCGAAGACGTCACCGGCGCCCGTCGCGTCCAGGACGTCGACAGGGAGGGCCGGGACCTCCGCGTACTCGCCGGTGACCTGGTCGACGGCGACCGCGCCGTCCCCGCCGCGGGTGACGACCGCGACCGGCACCAGCTCGGAGAGCGTGCCGAGCGCCGCGACCGCGCTGTCGGTGCGGGTGTAGGCCATCGCCTCGCCCTCGTTGGGGAGGAAGGCGTGGCACAGCGCCAGCTGGTCCAGGAGGTCTTTCGACCACTCCTGGGTGGGATCCCAGCCGACGTCCGCGTAGATGTGGGTGCCGTTCGCGGCGGCCTTGGCGAGCCAGGCGCGCGGCTCGGCCTCCAGGTGGACGAGGGCCGTACGCGCCTCGGGCGGGTCGCCCATCAGCACGTCCTGGGAGTACGGGGGTTCCTGGCCGTGGGTGACGAGGGCGCGGTCGTGACCGTGTGCGAGCGACACGGTGACAGGGGTGGACCAGCCGTCCGCGGTGCGGGAGAGGGCGAGGTCGACGCCTTCCTGGTCGTCGAGGACATCACGGCAGTGCTCGCCGTAGAAGTCGTCGCCGAACACCGTGGCCAGGGAGGTCCTCAGGCCGAAGCGGGACGCGGCCACCGCGAGGTTCGCGATGCCGCCGGGGCCGCAGCCCATGCCGGCCGTCCAGATCTCCTCGCCCGGTGTCGGGGGCTTCCCGAGCCCCGTCAGGACGAGGTCGTAGAAGAGCAGCCCGGTCAACAGCACATCGGGCCTGTCGTCGTCCACTCGCACAGCCTCTCGTCAAAACTCGTCATTTCGATGACCGGAATCGTGCGCTGATCCATGAGATTGGTCAATACCTAAGCAGAACTGAGCATAGAAATGATTGAAGATGACGAGTAGTGTTCGCGCCGTGCTGGCAGAACGACGACACCAACTCATCCTGCGGGCCCTGCGCTCCGGCGGCCCCGCGGCTGTGACCGACCTCTCCGAGCAGCTGGGCGTGAGCCCCGCCACGATCAGGCGCGACCTGGTCAAGCTGGAGGAGGACGGCCTGCTCACCCGGGTGCACGGCGGCGCGCGCGCCGAGGAGGGCGACCAGCCCTTCGCCGAGGTCGCCGAGGTCCGGGTGGCCGAGAAGGACGCGATAGTGGCCCGGGCCGCCGCCCTGGTCCAGGACGGCCAGTCCGTCCTGCTCGACATCGGCACCACCGCCTACCGGCTGGCCCGCCAGCTGCACGGCCGCCGGCTCACCGTGATCACCAGCAACCTGGTGGTCTACGAGGAGCTCGCCGACGACGAGGGCATCGAACTGGTGCTGCTCGGCGGCATGGTCCGCCGCGAGTACCGTTCCCTGGTCGGCTTCCTCACCGAGGACAACCTCCGCCAACTGCATGCCGACTGGCTCTTCCTCGGCACCAGTGGAGTGCGCCCGGGCGGGCAGGTGATGGATACGACGGTCGTCGAGGTGCCGGTCAAGCGAGCCATGATCAAGGCGAGTGACAAGATCGTCCTCCTCGCCGACACGGCCAAGTTCCCGGGCACGGGCATGGCGAAGGTCTGCGGTCCCGAGGACCTGGACATGGTCGTGACGAACGCGCCGGTCCACGCGGCGACCCGCTCCTCCCTGGAGGAGGCGGGCGTCGAGGTGGTCCTGGCAGGAAAGGTACAGGCGTGAAACTGACGATTCTCGGCGGCGGCGGCTTCAGGGTCCCGCTCGTCTACGGGGCCCTCCTGACGGACCGCGGCGAGGGCCGGGTGACCGAGGTCGTCCTGCACGACCTGGACGCCGGCCGGCTCACCGCGGTCGGCCGCGTGCTCGCCGAACAGGCGGCCGCCGTCCCCGGCGCCCCCACGGTGACGACCACGACCGACCTCGACGAGGCACTGCGCGGCGCCGACTTCATCTTCTCGGCGATCCGCGTCGGCGGGCTTGAGGGCCGTGCCGACGACGAGCGGGTGGCCCTCGCGGAGGGCGTCCTCGGCCAGGAGACGGTCGGCGCGGGCGGCATCGCCTACGGCCTCAGGACCGTCCCGGTCGCCGTCGACATCGCCCGGCGGGTGGCCCGGCTCGCCCCCGACGCCTGGGTCATCAACTTCACCAACCCGGCGGGTCTGGTCACCGAGGCCATGTCCCGCCACCTCGGCGACCGTGTCATCGGCATCTGCGACTCCCCGGTCGGCCTCGGCCGCCGCATCGCGCGCGTGCTCGGCGCCAACCCGAACGAGGCGTGGATCGACTACGTCGGCCTCAACCACCTCGGCTGGGTCCGCGGCCTCAAGATCGCCGGCCGGGACGAGCTCCCCCGCCTGCTCGCCGACCCCGACCTGCTCGGCTCCTTCGAGGAGGGCAAGCTCTTCGGCACCGACTGGCTCCAGTCGCTCGGCGCGATCCCCAACGAGTACCTGCACTACTACTACTTCAACCGCGAGGCCGTCCGCTCCTACCAGCAGGCCGAGAAGACCCGCGGCGCCTTCCTCGCCGACCAGCAGGGACGGTTCTACGACGAGGTCGGCGCGCCCGGCGCCAAGGCGCTCGACGTGTGGGACCGCACCCGCGCCGAGCGCGAGGCCACCTACATGGCCGAGAACCGGGAGACCGCGGGCGCCGGCGAACGCGACGCCGACGACCTCTCCGGCGGCTACGAGAAGGTCGCCCTCGCCCTGATGCGGGCCATCGCCCGGGACGAGCGCACCACGCTGATCCTGAACGTCCGCAACCAGAGCACGCTCTCGGTGCTCGACAACGATGCCGTCATCGAGGTGCCCTGCCTCGTCGACGCCAACGGCGCCCACCCGGTCACCGTCGCCCCGCTGCCCGACCACGCCACCGGCCTGGTCTGCTCGGTCAAGGCGGTCGAGCGGGAGGTCCTCGCCGCCGCCGAGTCCGCCTCGCGCGCCACCGCGGTGAAGGCCTTCGCGCTGCACCCCCTGGTGGACTCCGTGAACGTCGCCCGCAGGCTGGTCGAGGGGTACACCGCCGTGCATCCGGGGCTCGCGTACCTTAAGTAGTACCTGTCTTCGGAAAGCGCTTTCCCCTCGCCTCCCGGCCCCACCAGCTCGCCCTCTCCCTCCCTGGAGATCCTTCATGCACGACGAAAGCCGCCGCATCGAGGAGCGCGTCCAGCGCGCCCACGACCAGCGCATCAAGCCCGCGATCTACGCGGCGACCGTCCCCTTCGAGGTCGAGGCCTGGCAGGCACCGGGGGAGCCGGTGTCCTTCGAGGAGGCCGCGGCCGCCCGGTACACGCCCTTCGCGATGGACACCCTGTGGGGTCCGCCCTGGGGCACCACCTGGTTCCGGATGCGCGGCCGGGTGCCCGCCGAGTGGGCCGGAAAGCGCGTCGAGGCCGTCATCGACCTCGGCTTCGTCGGCGACTGGCCCGGCAACCAGGCCGAGGCCCTGGTGCACCTCGCCGACGGCCGCCCCCTGAAGGCGGTGAACCCCCTCAACCAATACGTCCCCATCGCCAACCCGGCCACCGGCGGCGAGGAGATCGACTACCTGGTCGAGGCGGCCTCCAACCCGGACATCCTCAAGGACAACTTCTCCAAGGTCACGCCGATGGGCGACAAGCTCACGGCGGGCTCCGCGCCGCTCTACACCTTCCAGCGCGCCGACCTCGCGATCCTCGACGAGGAGGTCTTCCACCTCGACCTGGACCTCCAGGTACTGCGCGAACTCATGGTCCACCTCGCCGAGCACGACCCGCGCCGCCACGAGATCCTGCACGCCCTGGACCGGGCCATGGACGCCCTCGACCTGGACGACGTCTCCGGCAGCGCGGCCGCCGTCCGCGCGGTGCTGGCGCCGGTCCTCGCCAAGCCCGCCCACGCGAGCGCGCACACCGTCTCCGGTGTCGGCCACGCCCACATCGACTCCGCGTGGCTGTGGCCCATCCGCGAGACCAAGCGCAAGACGTCCCGCACCTTCTCCAACGTCACCGCGCTCGCCGACGAGTACGACGACTTCATCTTCGCCTGCTCCCAGGCCCAGCAGTACGAGTGGGTGCGCGACAACTACCCGCACGTGTGGGCCCGTATCCAGGACTCCGTGAAGAAGGGCCAGTGGGCCCCGGTCGGCGGCATGTGGGTGGAGGCCGACGGCAACCTGCCCGGCGGCGAGGCCATCGCCCGCCAGCTCATCCACGGCAAGCGGTTCTTCATCGAGCACTTCGGCGTCGAGACCAAGGGCGTCTGGCTGCCGGACTCCTTCGGCTACACCGCCGCCTACCCGCAGCTCGCCAAGCTCGCCGGCAACGACTGGTTCCTCACCCAGAAGATCTCCTGGAACCAGACCAACAAGTTCCCCCACCACACCTTCTGGTGGGAGGGCATCGACGGCACCCGCATCTTCACGCACTTCCCGCCCGTCGACACCTACAACGCCCGCTTCAGCGGCGAGGAGATGGACCGCGCGGTCCGCAACTACTCGGAGAAGGGCGCCGGTACGCGCTCGCTCGCCCCCTTCGGCTGGGGCGACGGCGGCGGCGGCCCCACCCGCGAGATCATGGAACGCGCCCGGCGCCTCGCCGACCTGGAGGGTTCGCCCAAGGTCGTCGTCGAGCACCCCGACGACTTCTTCGCCCAGGCCCGCGCCGAGTACCCGGACGCCCCGGTCTGGGTCGGCGAGCTCTACCTGGAGCTGCACCGCGCCACCTACACCTCGCAGGCCCGCACCAAGCAGGGCAACCGCCGCTCCGAGCACAAGCTGCGCGAGGCCGAGCTGTGGGCGACGACGGCCGCGCTCCACGCGCCGGGCTACTCCTACCCGTACGAGAAGCTGGACCGGCTGTGGAAGACGGTCCTGCTGCACCAGTTCCACGACATCCTGCCCGGCTCCTCGATCGCCTGGGTGCACCGCGAGGCCGAGGCCGAATACGCCCGCGTGGCCGAGGAGTTGGAGGCGCTGACCGCCGAGGCGGTGGCCGCGCTGGGGGCCGGAGACACCCGGGTCTTCAACACCAGCCCGTTCGACCGGGCCGAGGTGGTCCGTACGTCCGAAGGGGCCCTGGCCTTCGTTCAGGTGCCCGCGAACGGCAGCACCGCGCTGACCGGCACCGAGCCCGCGCAGCCGGTCCGGGTGTCCGGTCGCGTCCTCGACAACGGCCTGGTGCGCGTGGAGGTGGCGGACGACGGCACGCTGTCGTCCGTCTTCGACCAGCGCTTCGGCCGTGAGGTGCTGGGCGACAAGGGCAACCTGCTCCGCCTGCACACCGACCTCCCGAACTACTGGGACGCCTGGGACATCGACAAGCACTACAAGAACCGGTACACGGACCTTCTGGAAGCGTCGTCCGTCGAGGTCGTCTCCGAGGACCCGCTGACGGGTGCGATCCGTGTGACCCGGTCCTTCGGCAAGGGCTCGACGATCACCCAGACCATCACCCTGCGCGCCGACAGCCCCCGGATCGACTTCGAGACCGAGATCGACTGGCACGAGGCCGAGAAGATCCTCAAGGCGGCCTTCCCGGTGGACGTCCGGGCCGCGCACTCCTCCGCGGAGATCCAGTTCGGCCACGTCCAGCGGCCCACCCACACCAACACCACCTGGGAAGCGGCCCGTTTCGAGGTCCCCGGCCACCGCTGGGTCCATATCGCCGAACCGGGCTACGGCGTCGCGGTCCTCAACGACTCCACCTACGGCCACGACGTCTCCCGCACGGTCCGTGAGGACGGCGGTACGACGACCACGGTCCGGCTCAGCCTGGTCCGCGCCCCGCGCATCCCGGACCCGGAGGCAGACCAGGGCACGCACCGCTTCACCTACTCGCTGCTGCCCGGCGCGAGCATCGAGGACACCGTCGCCGAGGGCTACTCCCTCAACCTGCCGCTCCGCGTGGCGGACGCGGCCGGTGCCCCCGAGCCGGTCGTCTCGGTCGACGGCCAGGGCGTGACCGTCGAGGCGGTCAAGCTCGCCGACGACGGGTCCGGCGACGTGGTGGTCCGGCTCTACGAGTCGGGCGGCGGGCGCGCCCAGGGCGTGCTGCGGACCGGCTTCCCGCTGGCCGGCGCCCAGGTGACCGACCTGCTGGAGCGTCCTCTGGAGGACGAGACGGCCGAGATCACCGACGGCGGGGTGGCCATCTCGCTGCGGCCGTTCCAGGTACTGACGCTCCGGCTGCGGAGGGCGTGACCCCGTGCCGATGCAACCCTGGTTCACCGACGCCAAGTTGGGGATCTTCATCCACTGGGGCATCTACGCCGTCGACGGCGTGCAGGAGTCCTGGTCGTTCTATGACGACATCGTCCCGCACGACCGGTACATGTCCCAGCTGGAGCGGTTCACGGGGGCCAGGTACAACCCCCGTGAATGGGCTGACCTGTTCGCCCGCGCGGGGGCCAAATACGCTGTCCTGACGACCCGTCACCACGACGGTGTGGCCCTGTGGGACACCGAGTTCGGCGACCTGAATCTCGGCAAGGACTACATCGGGCCCTACGTCGAGGCCCTGCGCGAGAAGGACCTCAAGGTCGGCTTCTACTACTCGCACTCCGACTGGAACCATCCCGACTACGCGTCCACGCGCAAGCCGGGCCGCCCGCCGGAGCAGGAGGACAACCGCTACTCCGAGGTGGCGGCCGAGGACGAGGACCTGGCGGCCTGGGAGCGGTTCATCGCCTACCGGGACGGCCAGATCCGCGAGCTCGCCTCCCGCTACCGGCCCGACCTGATGTGGTTCGACGGTGAGTGGGACCGCAGCGAGGAGCAGTGGCGCATCCCCGAACTCGCCGCGCTCATACGGTCGTACACACCCGACGTCGTCTTCAACGCGCGCATGCTCAGCGAGGGCGACTACGCCACCCCCGAACAGGGCGCTCCCATCGAACCGCCGGACGGGCCCTGGGAGTTGTGCCTGACGATCAACGACTCGTGGGGTTACCAGCACCAGGACCACAACCACAAGTCCCTTGCACAGCTGATCCGTTACTTCACCGAGACCATCGGCGGGGGCGGCAACCTGCTGCTGGATGTCGGGCCGATGGAGGACGGCACGATCCCCGCGCCTCAGGTCGAGCGCCTCGAAGGCCTCGGGGAGTGGATCGCCAAGCACTCCGAGGCCGTGTACGGGACCGTGCGCGGACTGCCCGCCGGGCACCACTACGGGCCCAGCACGCTCTCCGCGGACGGTCGGACGCTGTATCTGGTGCTCTTCGACGCGCCGCGCGCCGAGATCGGGCTGCGGGGTCTTGTCACCCCGGTTCGCCGGGTGAGCGTCCTCGGCACCGGGACCGAGCTCGGGCACCAGGTGGTCGGAGGCCTGCACGAGGCCGTGGGCATCGTGTGGATCGACCCGCCCGCGCAGGCCGACCTCGATCCGTACGCCACGGTGCTCAAGGTCGAGCTGGACGGGGAAATGGAGCTGTACCGGGGGGCGGGCCGATTCTGACCCGGGCGTCGAACTGCCCCCACGCCTGGCCGAGTCGGCGCAGGCGTGGGGGTGACCGACGGGTCGACCTACTGCTCGGCTCAGCCGGTGAAGCCGGCCGTGATCGAGGTGAACTGCCAGTTGTTCTGGCTGATGCCGGAGCAGTTGCTCGTCACGCCGCCGCCCGGGCACGGCCGGTCACGGTTGACCGACCAGAACGCCAGCCGGGCGATGTGACGGGAGTTCGCCCAGTCGCGGATCTGGGTCCAGACCGCGGTGCCGGTCAGCTCCTGCTGGTCGCTGAGCCCGTTCATGCCGGAGATCCCGATGTGGGCGTAGGCCGTCGCGTCGTCCCACCCGAAGGTGGACTTCAGCTTGGTCTTCAGCCCCTCCGAGGCGTTCACGGTGTTGCCGTACATGTCGCTGCCGCCGCCGAAGTCGAACGGCATGATCGTGAAGACGTCGATGTTCGCGTTCAGGGCCTTGGCCTGCTCGATCAGCCGGTTGCCCCAGTACGTCGGCCCGGTGGTCGAGGTGCCGAAGGTGAGGATGGTCCTGAGGCCCGGGTTGTTCGCCTTGACGATCTTCAGGGCGTTCAGGATCCGGTCCTGCACGGTCGCGTTCTCGAACTCGTCCGTGTTCTCGATGTCGACGTCGATCGCCTTGAGCCCGTAGGCGTCGATCACCTTCTGGTAGGCGCCCGCGAGCGCCTCGGGGGTCGAGCAGTTCGGCCCGAGCTTGTTGCCGCTCCAGCCGCCGATGGAGGGGACGACGTCGCCGCCCGCGGACCGGATGGAGTTGATGACGGACTGGTCGTTGCCGCCGGTCAGGGCCCGGCTCCCGTCCCAGGCCGGGGTGCAGCCACCGGAGGACAGGATGAACGCCATCGTGAACCACTTGATCCCGGTCGCGCTCATCACCGAGGTCGCGCTGGGCGGATCACCCCACCCGAGATACAGATAGGGCGCGGCCTGCTTGAACCCGGTACCGCCACCGCCGCCCGTGTCTGTCGTCACGGACACGGTGTTGGAGGCCGCCGAGATGTTCCCGGCCGCGTCCCGCGCCTTCACGGTGAAGGAGTAGGAGGTCGCGGCGGCGAGCCCGCTCACGGTCGCGCCGGTCCCGGACACGCTCAGCACCTGGTTCGACCCGCTGTAGATGTCGTACGCCGTCACCCCGACGTTGTCGGAGGAGGCGTTCCACGCCAGCGACACACTGGAGGAGGTCTTCCCGGTGGACCGCAGACTCCCGGGCGCGCTGGGCGCCTGTGTGTCCGAACCCCCGCCCCCGCCGGGCCCGTCGAGGCTGATGTCGTCCGCCTGGTAGCTGCCCTGCGCGTACCACCCGTGGACGTAGAGGGTGGCGCTGGTCTGCGCGGCACCGGTGGTGAAGGAGACGCTCAGCTGGCTGTACGCCGAAGGCGACGACGTCCATGTCGAGGCCCCGCCGTCCACGCCGATGTACACATAGGAGCCACGCACCCAGCCGCTGAGCCGGTAGGCCGTGTTCGGCTGGACCGAGACGGTCTGGCTGCACTGCGCGTTGTCGCTCGAACTCACCGCGCCCTGAAGGGCCTTGGAGCCTCCGTGCACGGGTGAGGAGACGACGGACCCGAGATTGCCGGTGCAGGTCCAGGGGGCGAGGCTTCCGGACTCGAAGCCGGGATTGGTCAGGATGTTGGCCGCCTGGGCCGTCTGGGGAAGAGCGACGGCACCGACGAGCGCGAGGGCGGCGGAGCCGAGGAGAGCGAGAAGTCTGGAACGTCCGAGTGGGTTGCGCACGCGATCTCCCTGAAGATATGGGGGTGTTCGGGAGTGCAAAGAGGTGCGTAACCAAGTTGGTATGGACCAATGAGAGTGTCAAGACCTGCCACCGAATTGGTCCATACCGGTTGAGGTGACCCACTCAGGGGCGCGGGGAACTGCGCGACAAGCCACAGCCGGCCCGCAGCGGCGCCAGGGAACGGGTTCATACCGGCCGAGGTGACCCACCCAGGGGCGCGGGGAACTGCGCGCCAAGCCACAGCCGGCCCGCGCCCGGCCGGCAACCTGCAGCGGCGCCAGGGACTGGGTCCGTACCGGCCGAGGTGACCTACTCGGGGGCGCGGGGAACTGCGCGCCAAGCCACAGCCGACCCGCGCCCGGCCGAGCACCTACAGCGGCAGGGCGGACGCCGCAGTCTCGACGGAGCCGATCTCGTCGGCCATCGGCGCCGGCACGGCAGGCAGCAGGGGTTCTGTCGTCTCCATGCGCTGGGCCGGAACCGAGACGGGCCGCAGCGGACGTGCCCCCGACACCACCGTGTAGTCCTGCCCCAGGAACGGCGGCTCGATCACCCCGGGGTCCTCCCCGAGCGCCAACTGCACAGCCGCCCAAGGCACGTTGACCCCGCACAGGGACAGCTGGTGCAAGCCGCCGGCCGGCCGTGTGTTGACGTCCATGAGCACCGGCCGGTCCCCGAACATACGGAACTGGATGTTGGACAGATAGTGCAGCCCGAACCCCTCCGCGATCAGCCGCGCCGGCTCCAGCCACTGCTCGTCCTGCGTGAACCCGCGACGGCGCCCGTTCTTCGTACGGCCGATCGCCAGCCGCACCCGGTTGTCGGTGCCGGTGAGCGTGTCGACCGACACCTCCGGCTGCTCGAGACGCGGCATGACCAGCCAGTCCACCTGCTCGTCGGCCTGCTGCAGCGCCTCGACGACCATGTCGAGCGACACGTACGGGCTCGGGAACCCGTTGAGGTGCGAGAGCGAGAAGGGGGCGCGCGTGATGACCCGGAAGCCCACTCCGCCCGCGCCGGACGCCGGCTTGAAGCACGCCTTGTGGCCGCCCGCCTCCAACTCCTCCACGGCCGCGACCAGCTCGTGAGCGGTCCGCACCCGCCACCACGGCGGTACCGGAACACCGATCGCCTGGACCGCCTCGTAGGCGATGACCTTGTCGTGGAAGACGGCCACACCCTCCGGCGGCGGCGCGAGCAGCGCCGTGCCGATCGCGGCGAAGTCGGCGCGGTGCGCCACGATCGCTGCCTGGTGCAGGCGCGGCACGAACACGTCGATGCCACGGCGCTGGCACTGGTCGAGGGCGAACTCGACGTACGCGGCGGGGGACAGCCCCTCAGGCTCGAGGTCGGCGGTGTCGGCGGCGGCCAGCACGGGTGAGTCGGCGTCCGCGTGCGTCGCGTGGATCTCGACGGCGCGATCACTGGGATTTCGCCGCAACTGATCCATGAAGAACACGTTCTCCGCGTACGTGCGGTTGAGCCAGACGCGTACGCGAGAGAGCATGCAGGCCGCCTTTCGGGCATTTTCGGGCACGGCGAAGCGGGCCCGTGCCCGGGCAGGGTGATTGGAGGGACACCAAACCGCCCTTGCGAAGGGAGGTGCAATGCGGTGGTGTTGGGGCGATCATACGGCTTTCAAGGGGTGCGCGTGCAACGCCGGTGTTACGGATTCACCGATCATGGACGTGCGCTGCCGTGATCCACTCTTGTACCGGGAAAACAAATGTGTTCTCGTGGTCGGACCCGGGAGTTCGGAGGGGGCGAGAGGTGACGTCTACGGCCGGTGACGCGGCACAGCTACTGGCCGTCAGCGATCTGCACATCGGTCATCCCGAGAACCGCTCCCTCGTCGAGCGAATGCGCCCCGGGAGCGACGACGACTGGCTCCTGGTGGCCGGCGACGTGTCCGAGACCGTCGCCGACGTCCGCTGGGCCCTGGAAACCCTCGCCGGCCGCTTCCGCAAGGTGGTCTGGGCTCCCGGCAACCACGAACTGTGGACCCACCCGAGCGACACCGTCACCCTGCGCGGGGTCGCCCGCTACGAGCATCTCGTCGAGATGTGCCGGGAGTTGGGCGTCCTCACCCCCGAGGACCCCTACCCCGTCTGGGACGGCCCCGGCGGGCCCGTCGCCGTCGCCCCGCTCTTCCTGCTGTACGACTACTCGTTCCTGCCGGCCGGCTGCACCACCAAGGAGCAGGGACTGGAGTACGCGCACGGAACCGGCATCGTCTGCAACGACGAGTTCCTGCTGCACCCCGACCCCTACCCGTCCCGCGAGGCCTGGTGCCGGGCCCGGGTCGCCGAGACCGCGCGCAGGCTCGCCGAGCTCCCCGAGGACCTGCCCACCGTCCTGGTCAACCACTACCCGCTGGACCGGCACCCCACGGACGTCCTGTGGTACCCCGAGTTCGCCATGTGGTGCGGCACCACCCTGACCGCCGACTGGCATCGCAGGTTCCGTGTCGAGACCATGGTCTACGGCCATCTGCACATCCCGCGGACCACCTGGCACGACGGGGTCCGCTTCGAGGAGGTGTCGGTGGGCTATCCGAGGGAGTGGCGGCAGCGGCAGGAGCCGCCGGGGCGGCTGCGCCGGATCGTGCCGAGGGAGGTCGGCGCGCGGTGATCGAGGAACTCCTGCCGGACTCGGTGGTGGCCGTCGAGATGTACGGCCACGACGAGCCGCGGAACGCCCCGCTCTACCCCGAGGAGGCGGCACTCGTCGTCCGGGCCGTCGCCAAACGCCGTCGCGAGTTCGCCGCCGTGCGGGCCTGTGCCCGCCGGGCCATGGAGAAGCTCGGCGTACCGCCCCAGCCGGTCCTGCCCGGTGACCGCGGTGCCCCGCAGTGGCCGGCCGGCCTCACCGGCAGCATGACCCACTGCGACGGCTACTGCGCCGCGGCCCTGGTCCGCGTAGCCGACCTGGCCTCCCTCGGTATCGACGCCGAACCCCACGGCCCGCTGCCGGAGGGCGTGTTGGAGAGCGTGTCCCTGCCGGGGGAGCGGGCCCGGCTGCGGCAGCTCGCCGAGGCGCATCCGGCCGTCCACTGGGACCGGCTGCTGTTCAGCGCCAAGGAATCCGTCTACAAGGCGTGGTTCCCGCTCACCGGCAAGTGGCTGGAGTTCACCGAGGCCGACATCGGGATCCTCGTCGACCCGAAAAAGCCTCTCAGCGGCACCCTGCGCGCCGAACTCCTCGTCCCCGGCCCGCTGGTGGGCGGCGAGCGGCGCGGTGTCCTCGAGGGGCGCTGGGCGGTCCGGGACGGCCTGGTGGCGACGTCGGTGACGGTGCCGCACTCCTGAGAGCACCGGCACCGGCACCGGTCACCACCCCCCTACGGTTGCGGCGGGCACCAGCTGTGCAACAGCCCGAAGAACGCCTCCTCGTTGCCCGCGAGGCCCGCGTCCGCCAGCGCCCGGTCGGCCTCGGCGAGGACCGACGGCGGGACCACCGGCGGCCGGGCGGAGTCCGGCGGACCGGACGCGGTGTCGAAGGCGGCTCGGACCGTGTGCAGCAACCGCAGATACGCCTGGACGGCGGTGCGCTCGCGGTCGGTCAGTACGGCGGTGGGCATCGGCGGCTCTCCCCAGGTCGGCGTCGGTCGCACCCCCGGGCGGGGCGCGTCGGTCGCACCCCGCACACGGGCGTGCATCCCCAGCTTGCCGCCCACCACTGACAATCCGGCTTCCGCGCCTGTCCGTTCGCCCGCTTAGCGGAGGCGAAACCTCCCCGAAATCACCGCGGGGAAAGCGGTCCTACGCTGGGAGGAAGGGCTTTCGGCCGCTTCGCCGCGGCCACGGAAACGGGAGGCGAGCACGTGGTCGACGACCCGCGAAGGCGCCCGGTGCGCGCCGTCCGGCTGCGCCCGGTGGGCGACGGCGAACTGGAGCTGCAGTACCGCGTCGTGCACGGCTACCGCCGCGCCTTCCGCATGGCCGGCGAGGGCCCGCCGCTCGTGCTCATCCACGGCATCGGGGACTCCTCCGCGACCTGGGCCGAGCTGATCCCCGACCTCGCCCGCACCCACACCGTGATCGCCCCCGACCTGCTCGGCCACGGCGACTCCGACAAGCCGCGCGCCGACTACTCGGTGGCCGCCTACGCCAACGGCGTGCGGGACCTGCTCACCACCCTCGGCATCGAGTCGGCCACGCTGGTCGGGCACTCGCTGGGCGGCGGTGTGGCGATGCAGTTCGCCTACCAGTTCCCCGAGCGCACCGAGCGGCTCATCCTGGTCAGCGCGGGCGGCGTGGGCCGTGAGGTCAACCCCGTGCTGCGGCTGGTGTCCCTGCCCGGCGCCCACCTCGTGCTGTCCTCGTTGCGGCTGCCCGGCATGCGCCTCCAGGTGGGCCTCGCGGTGCGGCTGATGAAGCTTCTGGACACCGACCTCGGCCAGGACGCCCCGGACCTCCTGAACCTCGTCGACGCCCTCCCCGACGAGACCTCGCGCAACGCCTTCATCCGTACCCTGCGCGCGGTCGTCGACTGGCGCGGCCAGGTCGTCACCATGCTCGACCGCTGCTATCTCACCGAAGGCATGCCGACCATGCTGCTGTGGGGCGACCGGGACAGCGTGGTGCCCGTCCGGCACGCCTTCGGGGCGCACGAGGCGATGCCCGGCAGCCGCCTGGAGATCTTCGAGGGGGCGGGCCACTTCCCGTTCCACAGCGACCCCGTCCGGTTCGTCTCCTTGGTCGAGGAGTTCACGGCCACGACCTCGCCGGCGGACTGGAGCCGGGAGCACTGGCGGGAACTGCTGCGGGAGGGCAGCCCGGGTACGGCCCGGTCGCGTGGTGCGGAGCGGGAGATGAGGGAGGCCAGCGAACGCAGCGCGACGTGACCTCGCGCCTGACCCCGCGCCGATCTCAGCCCTGCGGCCCCAGATAGCCCAGCGACGTCTCGATCCGCCCCGCCAGGTGATCCCGCTGCACCGGGCCCCGCAGGGACGAACCCGCCAGCCAGGTCCGGCACTTGCTGGCGAGCAGCAGGCCGAAGCTCTCCGCCTCCCGCTCGTCGTCGAGCTCGAAGCGGCTGCGGGCGGCCACCTTGCGGACCGTGGCCTGGAGGTCGGCGTCGTCGCTGAGGAGCCGGGCGGCGACCGCGGCGCCCTCGACGTGGTGCGAGCAGTGGCCCGCGTTCATGTGCCACAGCTCGTGGCCGAGGATGACCAACTGGTGGTCGGGGGCGGTGCGTTCCTCGATCACGACGAGGTCCTGGTCGGCCATGTCGAGCCACAGTCCGCTCGCCGTGCCGACCGGGAAGGGAGCCGTACGGAAGTGGACGGGGCGGCCCCGGCGTCTGCTCATCGCGTCGCACAGGGCGCCGTACAGGTGCTCGGGCCGGGCCGGCGCGGTCAGCTCCAGCTCCGCCACCAACTCGCCGCTGAGGCGGCGCATGTGCTTACCGATGCCCACAGTTGTCTCCCGGATCAGGACTCGGGCCGCTTGACGCTCTCCAGGAGCATGTCCAGCCACTCGGCGACCTTGTCACGGTGCTGGTCGGTGGGCAGCTGCGCGGCACGCCAGGCGATCCCGCGGACGCCGTGGTCCTGCAGCAGCCGCTCCAACGGGTCACCGGCGGCGGCCGCCGCCTCGCGCTCCCGGTCGGCGAGCTTGTGCAGGAGGTCCTGCTCGGTGTGCTGCAACGCGCCCGCGAGCGCCTCGGGGTCCTCGGCCGTCAGGAACCCGGCGTGCACCCGGAAGAACCGCTGGATGGCGTCGCAGTGCTCCATGGTGGGGCGCCGGTCGCCGTTGATGAGGGCGCCCGCCTGCTGCCGGGACATGCCCGCGCCGTCGGCGATCTCCTGCTGGGTGTACTTGCGTCCGTTGGGCTTGAGCCGGGTGCGGCGCAGCAGGTCCAGCCGCTGCAGGAACCGCGCCTGCACGTCCGGTTCACCCGCCGGGCGGCCGCTGAGCAGCGCCCTGACCACGGGTTCGGGTACACCTGAGGCGACAGACAGACGGCCGGTGTCGAAAACCCGCGCATGCGCCACGCCGAGCCGGTCGGCGAGTGCGGTGACGCGGGCGACGACGGCCGTCAGCACGACCGTTGCCGCGCCGTCCGGGCTCTCGAAGCCATCCGACACCGACAGATCTCCTACGTCTCTCACCCGACTTCTCACAGGCGGTCGCCGTGAACTTCCCGGAGAGTAGCCGGTTGTTCGAACTCACATCCAGGTCTCGCCACAACTGTGGCCAATTTCAGCCGTCAACCGTCATGGAATGCCACGATAGTTGACATGCCTCGCTCCGGGGAAGCAGGATCAAGGCGCCGCGTGAAGGCCGCATAGGCAAGAGGGGTGACCTCCCGATGGCATATCAGGCAGGTGGGCAGCGGTCCGAACTGCGGCCCGTCCCCGAGGGGCTCGAAGCCCAGGCATACCTTCAGGACTACGCGACGCTCCTGGAAGCCGTCCCCTTCCCGTCCGTCGTCGTCGACCACCGCTGGGACGTCGTCCTCGACAACACCGCTTTCGCGTCACTTTTCCGCGCCGTGGGTCCGCACCCGACCGCCATGCCCGGTGACAACTTCCTCAGGTTCGTCCTCTTCCACCCCGACGCGAGCAGCGTCCTGGGCGAGCACGAGTCCCGCTGGTGCCTGCCGATGCTCGCGCACTTCGCGGCCGCGGTGGAGCGGCACGGCCACGACCACGGCCTCCAGGCGATCCGCCGGGACATCGCCCAGGACCCCATCATGGAGGCCGCCTACCGGCAGGGCCTGCCGCACTGGATCCGGGCCGTCGGCGAGCAGGCCGTGGAACACGACGGTTCCGTACGCCCCCTGCTGCACCCCGACCCGCGCTGGGGCGCCACCGACTGCCGGGTCGTCGACGAGACCCCGCGCACCTTGCGCGACCTGGGATACACGAGGCTGACGCTGGTGCTGCGCCCGGCCGCCGCCCGGCGTCGCCCGCGCCGTGCGGCCAGCCATCTCACGGTGGTGCCCACCCCCCAGGCCTGACAAGGCACCGTCGGCGTTCAGGTCGTCGACGGCGCCTCGTCAGTGGATGTCGGTCCCCCGTGGAGCAACGGTGTTCCACGGGGCCTCGACCGGCCGGGGCCAGCAGTCCACCTCAGCGAGGCGGGAGCGTGTCCGGCCTCGCGACCGCGGCGTCCCGCACGACCCCGCGCTTGGCCGTCTGGATCTGTTCGTACACATGGGTGCGCAGTTCGGCGAAACGCGGGGCCACGCGGGTGTGCAACTGGTCCCGTTCGTCCGGCAGATCGACCTTCAGCTGCTCCTGCACGACAGTGGGGGAGGCCGAGAGCACGATCACCCGCTCGCCCAGGTACACCGCCTCGTCGATGTCGTGGGTGACGAACAGGATCGTGATGCCGCGCTCCCGCCACAGCCGCCGTACGAGGTCCTCCAGGTCGGCGCGGGTCTGGGCGTCCACGGCCGCGAACGGCTCGTCCATCAGCAGGACTTGAGGCTCGTACGCCAGCGCCCGGGCGATCGCGACCCGCTGCTGCATGCCGCCGGAGAGCTGCCAGGGATAGGCGTCGGCGGCGTCCGAGAGGCCCACCGACTCCAGCGCGTCGGTGACCAGCTCCCGTCGTCTGGTTTTGCTCAAGTCCTTCTGCTTCAGCGGGAGTTCGACGTTGTCGGCGACCCGCATCCAGGGGAAGAGGCTGCGTCCGTACTCCTGGAAGACGAACGCCATGCCGGGCGGGGGGCCGTTCACCTTCCGTCCGCCCAGGTGGACTTCGCCGGCTGTCGGGGTGAGCAGACCGCCCATGCACTTCAGCAGGGTGGTCTTGCCGCAGCCCGACGGGCCGACGAGACACACGAGTTCGCCCGCCTCGACGGTGAAGGTGAGATCCCGTACCGCCTCGACGCGGCGGCCGGACCCCTCGTAGACCTTGTTCAGGCCGCGCACGTCAAGCATGGACCGCCCTTTCACGTTCGGGTGACTCACGGGGACCGCCGGGCCGAGGCGCGCAGGCCGTGGTACCAGGCGAGGACCCGCCGCTCGACCAACTGGAAGACGACGGAGAGCAGGTAGCCGAGCAGACCGAGGACGATGATCCCGGTCCACATGTCGGGGACGGCGAAACTGCGTTGGAACTGGACGATGGTGAAGCCGATGCCGCTGCTGGCCGCGGACATCTCGCTGATGACCATCAGGATGATGCCGATGGACAGCGCCTGGCGCAGGCCCGCGAAGATCTGCGGGCTCGCCGAGCGCAGCACCAGATGGCGCATGCGCGACGGGCCGGTGATGCCGTAGGAGCGGGCCGTCTCCAGCATCACCGGGTCGACCGCGCGCACGCCCTCGACCGTGTTGAGCAGGATCGGCCAGACGCAGCCGCTCGCGATCACCGTGACCTTCATGGTGTCGCCGATGCCCGCGAACAGCATGATGACCGGTATCAGCACCGGTGGCGGGACCGCCCGCAGGAACTCCAGGACCGGCTCGCACACCGCGCGCACCCGCCGGTAGGTGCCGATGACGGTGCCGACCGCCACTCCGACGACGGCGGCCAGCGCGTACCCGGCCGTCAGCCGCCAGATGCTCGGCAGGACGTCGTCGCGCAGCCGCTCACCGGTCCACACGTCCGGGAAGGTCTGCATGATCGTGCGCAGGGGCGGCCAGAAGACGTTGGTGCTGTCGGCCGACGCCAGCCACCAGCCGGCGACCAGCAGCGCGGGCAGCGCGATCACGAAGACCAGTTGGAGTGCGAAGCGCTTCACACCGCCACCTCCCCGCGCACCGACTGGTGCCAGGCCAGCGCCCGTCGCTCCACGGTACGCGCGCCGACGTTGATGAGCAGCCCCAGAAGGCCGGTCACCACGATCAGCGCGTACATCTCCGGCACCGCCTGCGAGTTCTGCGCGACCGCGATCCGCGCGCCCAACCCCGGTGCGCCGATGACGAGTTCACCGGTGATGGCGAGGATCAGTGCGACCGCCGCGGCGAGCCGGACGCCGGTGAACACATACGGCAGCGCGGTCGGCCACAGCACATGCCGGATCCGCGCCCAGGTGCCGAGCCCGTACGACCGCGCCGTCTCGTCGGCGACGGGGTCGACGTCCTGGACGCCGTAGAGCGTCTGGAGGAGGACCTGCCAGAAGCTGGCGTACACCACGAGCAGCAGCACCGAGCGCAGTTCGCTGCCGTACAGCAGCACCGCCAGCGGGATGAGGGCGACCGAGGGGATCGGGCGCAGGAACTCGATCGTCGAGGCCGTCGCCTCGCGCAGATACGGCACGACCGACACGATCACCCCGATGACGATGCCCGCCGAGGCGGCGATGGCCAGGCCCAGGGCCCAGCCGGTGAGGGTGTCGCCGAGCGCCGTCCAGAAGGTGCCGTCGGAGAGTTCGTCGGCGAAGGCGTCCGCGATCCGGCTGGTCGGGGGGAAGTACTCCTCCTTGACCAGCCCGAGGCGCGGCACCACTTCGCCCAGCGCGAGGAAGGCCGCGAGTCCGGCGGCGCCCAGCGCCGCGTTCTCGAACCTCATGGAAGGAGCGCGTCGACGTCGGGGGTCTTCTTGAAGAACCCGTCCTCCTCGCCCAGCTTCGCCAGCGCCTCGATCGAGGTCCTGTTCGGCTCGGCCGGCCACTTCGGGAGGATCACCTGCGCCAGCACCGAGGCGGGGATCTTGGTGTAGGTCGTGATGATCTGGCGTGCCTCGTCCGGGTGGGAGTCGGCGTAGGCGAGGGACTCGGCGGTCGCCTCCTGGAACTTCTTCACCACGTCGGCGTTCTGCTGCTGGTACCGCGTGGACGTGAAGTACATGGCGACCGTGGTGTCCTTCGCCACGTCCACCAGCGGAGAGGCGATCACCTGGCCGCCCTGGCTCTTGATCGTGGCCAGCGCGGGCTCGACCGCACAGGCCGCGTCGACCTGGCCGCTGTCGAGGGCGGCGGGCATCTGGTCGAAGGCCAGCTCCACGAACTTCACCTTGTCCGGGTCACCGCCGTCCCCCCGGACCGACTCGCGCACCGCGGACTCGTTGATGTTCTTCAGGGTGTTGATGGCGACCTTCTTGCCCTCCAGGTCCTTCGCGGACTTGACCGAGCTGCCCTTCTTCACGGCGATCGCGGCAAAGTCCTTGCCCGCCACGCCGGTTGAGGCGATGCCATTGGAGACCGCCTTGATCGGCACCCCGGACGACTGCGCGAGCAGGAGGGAGGTGACGTTGGAGAATCCGAACTGGAACTGCCCGCTGGCGACTCCGGGCACGATCGCCGCGCCGCCCGACGCGTTCGATATCTCCAGCTTCAGCCCGTGCTTGCTGTAGAAGCCCTTCTTCTGGCCCAGGTAGATCGGCGCGACATCGACGATCGGGATGAGCCCGAGCTTGACGGTGGTGGTCCCGCCGGACGACGATCCCCCGTCCGAGGCCCCCGAATCACCGGACGAGCCACAGGCCGACACGGTGACCAGAAATGCTCCGGCCGCGAGGGCGGCGAGCATACGACGCATGGCTCCTCCTGTGCAGACTTCGTTGTTCCGACAGGCTGTGCTTACGACAGGCTGTGCGCAGACCGCACAGTGGTGCTCAGCGCGAAAGGTATTGGTCTCGCGAGTCGGGGTCAACTCCTTTGGCTGACAATATTGTTGACACTCGCTCGACGGAGGCGACGATGTCCGAAGCAGAGCGCGCCCCTCACTTCGTCCGTTCCCTGGAGCGCGGCCTCGCCGTGATCCGGGCCTTCGACGCCGACCACCCGGAGCTGAGCCTGAGCGAGGTGGCCCGGACCTGCGGACTGACCCGCGCGGCGGCCCGCCGCTTCCTGCTGACCCTGGCCGACCTCGGATACGTCCGCGCCGACGGCCGCACCTACCGGCTCACCCCGCGCGTCCTGGAGCTCGGCTACTCCTATCTGTCGAGCTTCTCCCTGGCCCAGCTGGCGGAACCGCATCTGGAGCAACTCGTCGACAGGACAAGGGAGTCGTCGTCCCTGTGCGTGCTCGACGGCGACGACATCGTGTACGTCGCGAGGGTGCCCGCGCGCCGCATCATGACCGCGGCGATCACCGTGGGCACCCGCTTCCCGGCGTACGTCACCTCGGTGGGCCGGGTCATGCTCGCGGGCCTGCCGGGCGACGAGATGGAAGTACGGCTGGAGAGCGCGCAGTTGGTCCCGCTCACCGCCCGCACGATCGTCACCGCCGACCTCCTGCGCGCCGAACTGGAACGGGTGCGCAGACAGGGATACGCCCTCGTCGACCAGGAGTTGGAAGAGGGGCTGCGCTCGATCGCCGCCCCGGTGCGGGGCCGGGACGGCGAGGTGGTGGCGGCGGTCAACATCCCCGTCCAGGCGGGCCGTACGACCCTCGCGGCGGTGCGGCGGGACCTGCTGCCGGCATTGCTGGAGACCGTGGCCGGCATCGAGGCCGATCTCCGGGTTGCTACAGGTCCAGCACGAGCTTCCTCCCGCGGCACCGGGACACACAGATCATCATCGTCTCCCCGGCCTCCCGCTCCTCGTCGGTGAGCACCGAGTCCCGGTGGTCCGGGGTGCCTTCGAGGACGTCGGTCTCACAGGTGCCGCAGGTGCCCTCGGTGCAGGAGAACAGCACCTCCACGCCCGAGGCGCGCACGGCGTCGAGCACGGACACGTCCGCGGGGACGGTCAGGCTCTTCCCGCTCTGCGCCAGCTCGACCTCGAACTCCGTGTTGGCGCCCACCGGTTGCTCCTTCGGCGCGAACCGCTCCACGTGCAGCAGCCCGGCCGGGCAGCGCGCCTCCACCGCGTCAAGAAGCGCACCGGGCCCGCAGCAGTAGACGAGCGTGCCCTCGGGAACGCCGTCCAGCACGGACGCGAGGTCCAGCAGACCCGTCTCGTCCTGCGGGGCGACGGTGACGCGATCGCCGTAACGGCTCAACTCCTCGGTGAAGGCCATGGAGTCGCGTGACCGGCCGCCGTACAGCAGCGTCCACTGCGCGCCCTCGGCCTCCGCCGCCGCGAGCATCGGCAGGATCGGTGTGATGCCGATGCCGCCCGCGATGAACCGGTAGCGCGGCGCGGGCCGCAGGGCGAAGTGGTTGCGCGGACCGCGCACCCGGACCTTGTCGCCCTGCTCCAACTGCTCGTGCACATGGGCGGATCCACCGCGCCCGGCCGGCTCACGAAGTACGGCGATCCGCCATCCCGAACGGTCGGCGGGGTCGCCGCACAGCGAGTACTGCCGCTCCAGACCGGGCCCGAGCAGCACGTCGATGTGGGCGCCGGGCTCCCAGGCCGGGAGCTGTTCGCCCAGCGGGTGGCGCAGGGTGAGGGCGAGCACGCCGTCGGCAGCCGAGTCCCGGCGGTCGACGACGAGTTCGGCTTCGTACGCGTCACTCATGAGCTGTTTCCTCGCGACTGGTGTTCCGGGGGCTCTTGCGGGGAGTGCCCGTTCGGGTGCGCGAGCATCCACTCCCACATCTCGATCGGGTCCTGCGAGGTGTGTTCGCGTCCGCAGTGACAGGTGCCGTGCAGGGTGTCGGTGCCGGGCAGCCAGTCGATGCGGTAGATCTCCCCGGTGGCTCCGGCAGTCACAGGACCTTCTCCACGGGCTTGTCGCCCTCCTCGACGAGCCGGGCGAGGATCCGGCGGGCGGCGAGGCCACCGGTGTCGATGTTGATGCTCAGTTCCTGGTAGCCGGTGCGCTCGGAACCCAGCGTCCGCTGCAGCAGGTTGAGCGCGTCGACGTCCTGCATGACGACGGTGTGGTTGTTGCCCCGCAGGAACTCGGTGACCTCGGCGTCCTCGGTCGCCCAGTCGCGCGAGACCATCCAGAAGTCGTACACCTTGCCGTCGGCGGACGGCGTGATGGCGTACGTGATCTCGGTGTGGAAGCCGTTCGGGTCGCTGCCGTCGGCCTCGGGGAGCACGCCGACCGGGGCTATCCGGCTGTGCAGCAGATACAGGCAGGGGGCGTGGTACTCGATGTCCTGCCAGCGTGTGATCCGGCCCTCGATGCCGGTGGACCGGGCGTAGAACGGCGGGCACTCGGCGTCGTCCATGTGCCGGCTCACCCGGACGATCCCGGCGCCCTCGTCGACCTCGGTGGTGATCGGCGTCTCGGCGACCTCGGGGGTGCCGATGTAACCGCCGTGCAGATAGGTCTCGTGGGACAGGTCGAGGAGGTTGTCGACCAGCAGCCCGTAGTCGGCGTCGATCGGCTCCATGCCGCGGACGGTGACCCAGCCGGGGGAGTCGAGGTGCCGGGCCCGCGGGATGGTGTCGGCGTCGGCGAGCGCCGGGTCGCCGATCCACACCCAGACCAGGGAGTCCAGTTCGGCGACGGGGTAGGAGGCGACGCGCGCGGTGCGCGGTACGCGCTTCTGGCCGGGGACGTACACACAGGTGCCGGACTTGTCGTAGGTGAACCCGTGGTACCCGCACACGAGCCGGTCGCCGTCGAGCCGGCTGGGCTTCTCGTGCAGCGGGAACCTGCGGTGCACACAGCGGTCGGCGAGCGCGACGGGCGTCCCGTCCTCCTCGCTGCGATAGAAGACGAGGGGCTCACCGAGGATCGTCCGGCCGAGCAACTCCTCGCGCCCGACCTCGTGGCTGTAGGCGGCGACGTACCACTGGTTCCTGGCGAATGCGGTGGTGTGCGGCATGGTGGCGGGTTCCCGTCTCTGTGGCGTGGTGACATCGTCCGCAGAGGCTTCGCGAGGCCGCAACACTGCTTCCGCCTCGCGGAAGCGGACTTCGAAATCGCCTGCTCATAGGGGCTGTTGGCGCGCAGGAGCAGGTTGCGGGCACGGTGAAGGCACCAGCCCCGGTCAATGGCGTCGATCGCGCCGTGTGCGGACTGTGGCGGTGGACCGCCCTCGACGGCCTCACCTCCTGTCCGAGCGGCGTCACTTTGCAGGAAGGTGAGCCTGCAGCTATCGTCATACTCAACAATGCGACTAGGTGCCTAGTTGTTTAGCGGTGGCGGTGCCACTTCCATCAGCAGCGTTGAGGAGAGGCGGTCGGCCCCGTGTCGAGCAGTGGGTATCTGCGCTATGTCGCCCTGGGTGACAGTCATACCGAGGGGCTCGGGGACGGCGACGACGTCCGTGGTCTTCGGGGCTGGGCGGACCGGCTCGCCGAGCAGGTCGCCCGCCACAGCCCCGGCCTGCTCTACGCCAACCTCGCGGTGCGCGGCCGTAAGGCCGGTCAGGTGCGCGCCGAGCAGCTGGCTCCGGCTCTCGCGATGCGGCCCGACCTCGCCACCGTGGTGGCCGGGGTCAACGACGTGCTGCGCCCGGGGTGCGACCTCGACGAGGTGGCCGGCCATGTCGAGGCGATGTTCGCCGCCCTCACGGCGCAGGGCGCCACCGTCGCGACCCTCATGTTTCCCGATGTCGGGCGTATCACGCCGTTGGCCCGCCCGATCGGTCACCGTGTTCTCGCACTCAACGCGCGCATCCGGGAGGCCGCCGACCGCCACGGCGTGGTGGTGGCGGAGACGGCCGCGCACGCGGCGGCGACCGATCCGCGGTTGTGGAGTGCTGACCGGCTGCACGCCGGCCCGCTGGGGCACGCGCGCATCGCGGCTGCCGTGGCCCAGGCGCTCGGTCTGCCGGGCAGCGACGGCAAGTGGGCTCTTCCCCTTCCGGCCGAGGGGACGGACATCTCTGTCTGGAGGACCGTGGGCGCCGAAGTGCGCTGGGCCGGCACCTTCCTCGGCCCCTGGCTCGGCCGCCGCCTGCGTGGCCGCTCCTCCGGCGACGGCCGTCAGGCCAAGCGGCCGGCCCTGCTTCCGGTGGCCGCGTCCACCGGGGACACCTCCTCAGCCGTATGAGGCTCCGCCCGCGACGACGCCGGCGGCTCCCGCTGCTGCACTTCTCTCTTCCTCGTACCGGAGCTGGAAATGAGTAACGCCCACCCCTTCCGCGTCCTGCGCGCGAAGCGTCTGTGGACCGTCAACGGCGTCATCGTGGGCTTCGTGGCACTGCTGTTCACGGTGTTCTACGTCGGCGCCAACATCGACCCTGCCGGTCACCTGCACAAGCTGCCCGTCGGCCTGGTCAGCGCCGATGAGGGGGCGAAGGTCGGTGGCAAGCAGACCGACCTCGGTGCACAGATCACCCAGTCGATCAAGAAGTCGTCCCAGGGCGGAGACAAGATCGACTGGAAGGTGATGGACGAGGAGGAGATGAGGGAGGAACTGGGCAAGGGCAAGCTGTTCGGCGCGCTCGTCGTGCCCCGCGACTTCACCTCCACCGTCGCCGCCCTCACGAGCCCCGGGGTGGCCGGCAAGCCCGTCCGCCCGACACTCACCGTGCTGACCAACCAGTCCGCCGGCAGCGTGGGGTCGGGCATGGCGCGGCAGGCCACGACGACGGCCGCGCAGTCGGCCTCCGCGCAGGTGGGTGAACAGCTGACCGCTCAGGCCGAGGCCGCGCAGGCCCAACTGCCCGCTGCGGCGCGCCTGCTGCTGGCCGACCCGGCCGTGGTGCAGATCGAGGACGGACATCCGCTCGACTCGCACAGCGGCCTCGGTCTGAGTGCCTTCTACTACTCCCTCGTCCTCGTCGTCTGCGGCATGCTCGCCGCCAACGTCATCAGCGGCCAGGTGGACCACGCCCTCGGCTACACCCACAGCGACATGGGCCCGCTGCGGGTCCACAACCCGCTGCTGCGCGCGACTCGCGTCCAGGCCCTGGCCATCAGCAGCACGCTCATGATCGGTCTGTCCCTGCTCATGGGCAGTCTGGCCCTGGCCGGAGCGGTGGGCATCATGGGCATGGACGCCTCTCACCTGCCCCTGCTGTGGCTCTTTTCCGTGTGCACGATCGCGGTCGTCGGCATCGGCGGGCTCGGACTGCTCGCCGTGTTGGGCACACCGGGGATGCTGTTCATCACGATCTTCTACATCGCCATGGCGGTACCGACGTCCGGCGCCACGGTCCCCCTCCAAGCCCTCCCCGGTTTCTACCGCGCCCTCGGCGAGTTCGAGCCCCTGCGCCAGATCACGGGCGCCGTCCGCTCCATCCTCTACTACGACGCCCAGGGCGACGCGGGTCTGACCCGGGGCTGGGTGATGCTGGGCGTGGGACTCGCGGTCGCCGGCCTCTTCGGCTTCGGCATGACCCGCTTCTACGACCGCAAGGGACTCCATCGCATTCCCGCCGACGAGGAACCGCAGCCGCTTCTCGCCCGGGCATAGTCCGACTACCGGTGAGGGGTGGAGTCGGGCACGACCACCCCACCCCTCTTCTGGACCGCTCGTGCAGATGGGATCGTCGCGGTCAGCCGTCGGCCCGCAGTGCCGCTGTGCGCTGTTCGAGCCTGCGCAGCGCCATGTCCCCCCACTGGAGGTTCTCCCGCTCGAACGACATGCCGCGCAGCAGGGTGAGATACGGGCCGATGCGCTCGGCCTCGGCGAAGTACGCCTCTTCAGAGCGCCCGTCGAGCAGGCGCTGCCGGAGCCGCTCGTAGCCGGCCAGCTTGGCGGTGGCCCACTCCATGCGCTCCGCGATGGCAGTCCGGACCGCTTCCATGTCGCCCACGTCCACGCACTGCACCTTGACAAGCAGCTCGTCCCGGACCACCGCCGGTTTGCCCAAGGGCTCGGCGGTGTAGGCGTGGACGGCCTTTTGCCCGGCCTCCGTCAAGGAGAACAGCCGCTTGTTGGGGCGGCGTTTCTGCTCGACGACGCGGGCCGTGACGAGTCCTTCGGCCTCCATGCGCTCCAGCTCCCGGTAGAGCTGCTGGGGCGTCGACATCCAGAAGTTGGCGACCGTCGCATCGAACGCCTTCGCGAGGTCGTACCCGGACGCCTCGCCCTTCAACAGCGCGGCCATCACCGCGTTCCGCAAAGCCATGGATCCACGCTAACAGATTAATCAACAACGTGACTAATAGTCATCGATCCCCTGTAGGCAAGCCATAACAGATTCTCTATTCTCTACCGCACCTATTAACATTGTTGAGTATCAGAGGTGGGCTCATGCATCCCTTCCGCAAGGCCGTCGAGAGCCGCGACCTGGACGCCGTGGCCGCCCTGCTGGCCGACGACGTCGTCTTCACCAGCCCCGTCACCTTCAAGCCGTACCCGGGCAAGGCGATCACCGCCGCGATCCTGCGCGGCGTGCTCCGGGTCTTCGAGGACTTCACCTACATCCGTGAGATCGCCAACCCCGACGGCCGCGATCACGCCTTCGTCTTCACCGCCACCGTCGCCGGCAAGCAACTCCAGGGATGCGACTTCCTGCACTTCGACGATGACGGGAAGATCGACGAGTTCACGGTGATGGTGCGCCCGCTCTCCGCCGCCCAGGCGCTCGGCGAGGCCATGGGCGCCCAGTTCGAGCAGATCGCCCGAGAGGCCGCCGAACAGTAACCACGACGACGGTCGCCTACGGCGGGCTGGAACCGGTGGCGCGGCTGGCCGAAGGGCAGGCTCTTCGACACCTGGTGCTACCACGCCGCGTTCACCGACTCCCCGCTCGCCTTGAGGGATGCCGAGCGTGATCACCGTCGGCACGCTGTCGTCGGGCAGGTGATCGCCGATGTCAAGAACAGCGGCTCTGCCCACGCGCAGTCCGGTCATTCCCAGGCCAATCCCGCGTGGCTCGCCGCCTGCCCGGCGTTCGGCCTCGCGGGCCTGACAGCGGCGGGTGCGGGAGACGGGGCCGAGTCCGGCCGTACCGCACGCGGCTGGAGCGGGGGTGGTCGGCAGACGTTTCCGGAACAGGGCAACCTCCAACGGTACCCAGGTTGTTGACGGCATGGAGGCGATGGCACCGCGATCGTGCGGGGTCGTCTGCCCTGTGTCCGAATGCCGAGCGACCGAAGGCTGCGTCCATGCCCTCCCACCGATCTGATGCGTCACCTCGCCGACGCGGGCCGCGCGCGCCGCTGACCGTGGCGGTGATCGCAGCCACGGTGGCCGCCCTGCTGCTGGCCGTCGTCCATTTCCTGGGAGGTCCGTCGACGGCGGAGACAGGCGGGTCGGCCTCTCCGGCGGTGAGCGGGCCGGCCGGGTCCGGGACGAGCGAGCCGGGCCTGTCCGGGGAGAGCAAAGCGGTGTACTCGTACCAGAAGGCCGTGCGGGAGAGCGTCTGGGTCGGCACCGGACTCGACTCGGACGGCGACGGGAAGGAGGACCGGGTCGCCGTCGACATCGTGCGTCCGGGCGAACCCGCGGCGAAGGGCCGCAAGATCCCGGTCATCATGGAGGCCAGCCCCTACTACTCGTGCTGCGGCCGCGGAAACGAGAGCCAGAAGAAGACGTACGACGCCAAGGGCCGTTTGATCCGGATGCCGCTGTTCTACGACAACTACTTCGTGCCCCGCGGCTATGCCTTCGTCGCCGTCGACCTCCCCGGCACCGGCCGCTCCGACGGCTGTACCGACGCTGGTGGACGTATCGACGTGCAGTCCGCCAAGGCCGTCATCGACTGGCTGAACGGACGTGCCCACGCCTACACCACCCGTACCGGATCCCAGCGTGCCGCCGCGTCCTGGACCAATGGGGCCACCGGCATGATCGGAAAGAGCTGGGACGGCTCCGTCGCCAACGGCGTCGCCGCCACCGGTGTACGCGGGCTGAAGACGATCGTCCCGATCAGCTCCATCTCCTCCTGGTACGACGCCTACTTCTCCCAGGGGGTCCAACTGGTCGGCAGCGCCCCGACCCCCGGCACGCTGATCCGCACGGTCGAGACCGACGGCACCGGCGCCCGCTGCGCCGCCGTGAACAAGCCGCTGGGCGACCAGGCGGCCCGGTCCGGCGACTGGTCGCCGATCTGGAGCGAACGGGACTACGTGGCCGCCGCGGACAAGGTCAGGGCGAGTGTCTTCGTCGTGCACGGTCTGCAGGACCTCGCCGTTCGTCCCAAGGAGTTCGGCCAGTGGTGGGACGCCCTCGCCAAAGCCGGGGTGCACCGGAAGATCTGGCTCAGCCAGACCGGGCACGTCGACCCCTTCGACTACCGTCGCGCGCAGTGGGTGGACACGCTGCACCGCTGGTTCGACCACGAACTCCTCGGCTACGACAACGGAATCGACCGCGCGCCGATGGCTGACGTGGAGCGCACCCCCGACCACTGGACCACGGACACCGTCTGGCCACCCAAGGCAGCCGCGTCCGTGACGCTGAGCCCCGGCAGGGGCGCGAAAGAAGGCGTGGGCACCCTCGGCACGTCACCCGGCACGGGGACCGCGACCTTCACCGACGACCAGGGCCACAGCGAACTCGACTGGGCCGAGCAGGCCGCCACCTCGACCCCGGACAAGGCCGGCTTCCTCACCCAGCCGCTCGACAAGGCCCTGCACCTGACGGGTTCACCCGAGCTGACCGTCACCGCGACCCCGACGACGCCCACGGCCAGCCTGTCGGCCGTCCTCGTCGACATCGGACCGGCGACCATCCGGCAGTACGGCTCCGGTGGCCTGGGCATCACCACGCTCGCCGGCCGGACCTGCTGGGGCGCGAGCACCACCGCGGACAGCGCCTGCTACAAGAAGACGGAGGCCGACACCACGCACGTCACCTCCACCGTCTTCAGCCGGGGCTGGGCCGCCCTGGGAACCTGTGCCGACGCCCACAAGGTCGCGGCGCTGACGCCCGGCAAGCCCTGCACTCTGACTCTCGACCTCGCGGCCACCGACCACGTCGTCCCGGCAGGACACCGACTCGCCCTGATCATCGCGGGGACCGACCGCGGCTTCGCCCAGCGGGCCGCCGACCGGCCGACGATCACCCTCGACCTGGCCCGCACCTCCCTGCGGGCAGCGGCTGTCGGCGGCTCCAAGGCCCTCACGGCGGCGCTAGGTTGATGGCGACCGGACAGTTCACTGCGCCCGAGCAGGCAACCGTTCGGCCCCGCCGTGTGGTTGACGGGGTGCGGGAGGGACGACGAGGGCAGGGGCGCGACGGAGTGAACCAATCGGCGGCGGACGGCGAGCCGGGATTCGAGGACTTCGTCGCCACCCGCGGGGACCGCCTGTACCGGGCCGCATGGCTCCTGACGGGCGACGCGCACGCGGCGGAGGATCTTTTGCAGACGGTTCTGGCCCGGGTGTGGCCCAAGTGGTCGCGCATTGCGGGGGACAACCCGGAGGCGTACACGCGCCGGGCGCTGGTCAACACCTACGCGACCTGGTGGCGACGGCGCTGGCGGGGCGAGACACCCACGCGGGACCTCCCGGAGGTCTCCCCGGCCCGGGACGTCTTCGCCGACATCGATCTGGAGCAGTCGCTGGCCTCCGTGATCCGTCAACTGCCGCCACGGCAGCGGGCGGTGGTGGTACTGCGCTACTTCGAGGACCTGAGTGTGGAGGAGACCGCCCAGGTGCTGGGCTGCCGTCCCGGCACGGTCAAGAGCCAGGCCGCCAAGGCACTTCGGCTCCTGCGCCACCAGCTCACGCCGTCACATCTCCTGGAAGTCGGTGAACAGCCGTGACGCGTCCGGAAGAAGAGACGGCACAGGGGCCGGAAGAGGAACTGCTGCGTCTGATGCTGGCCGAGGCCACTCCGGCGGGCTCGAATCCCCGGCGGGTCCAGGAGATCCGGCAGCGGGTGACGGCGTACCGGCGCCGCCGTCGTATCTGGCTGGCGGGCGCCACCACCGCAGTCGTCGTCGCGGCGGTCGGCGTGGTGGTGCAGACCTGGCCCTCCTCCCCGCCTCCGGAGCGAACTGCGGCAGCACCGCCGGCATCCTGGGCGCCGCCCGGGTTCACCGACATCCCGCGGGCCGGTCTCTCCCGGGAGCCGAGTCGGGGGTGGCAGGTCGTCCTGCCGGCGGGCGCCCGTTCAGGGGCCCGGGCCATCGTTTCGTTCAGTCCGGTTTCCCGGTCCCCGTTGACCCCTCTCAGCGCGGGCGCGGTGCTGGTGTTCTACGTCCGCAGCGATGCCACCGACGCGCGCATGACGGTGCGTCAGGTGAACCCGGTCGACGACTGGTGCGATCGGGCGGGAGGGAACCGGCAACTGGTCGCCGTCCGGCCGCGGGCCGACGACGGGGGAGAGACACGGGGCGGCTACGCCTGCCTCAACGACGCCTCGCGGGCAGTGATCGACCAGGCGAGCGAGATGCTCACCCGGACGTCCGCCACCGCGGTGGGCGCGAGCAGGAACTGAGTGCGGCCGGCAGCGGTGGCAGTGCAGACAACGGCTCACGTGTGTGCAATCTCCAGTTGAAAGACGGATGTTGGTTGGTGCGGTGGGTGGGGGGCGCACGTGGGCGGCGGACTGGTGGTGGGGCGCGTGCTGCGCGGCTGTGCCGGGAATGGCGCTGTGATTGCGCCGGTAGCTGACCGGCATGCCCGACACGACGAGCGACGTGCAGGTCTGGGCCCCTCACGGCCGCGTCCTCTCGCCACGAGCAGGGTCGTGAGAGTTGCTGCGGCTTGGCAAGGTGCCGCTACCGCACGGCTTCGGCCAGCCGTTCGATCTCGGCGAGATCGTCGATGGTCGGGTCGAAGAACAGTTCGTGGACGCCCCCGGTCCTGCGGCCGGTCATGTGGACCCCAATGGCCACGAGTCCAACACCCGTGGCCCGGCGCAACAATGACGGTTTCGGTATCGCGGAGTGATCCGACTGCTCGGGCGGGCGCACGGTGGGCAACGCACTAATCCGCCGGAAGTGCTCCGGACCGCATGGAGTCGGGGATCTCCGACGCGCTCACGTGCTTGGCCGTCACGCTCTTGGCCGTACGGACGAACGCATCTCGTGTCGCAGCCGGGATGTCCGGCCCCCAGGTCAGCACCAGCTGCGTCGACGGCACATCCGTCACCGGAACCGCCACGACGGCGGGTCCGATCCGGTCGGTCGCGCTCGCCCCCACCAGCACGATCAATTCGCCCATCGCGACCTGGTCGATGATCTCGTCGAGCGTGACCTCCGGCCACTCCGGCCGGAACAGCCCCTCCGACGCGAGATCGGCAGACGAAATAGCCGATTTCGCTGCGAGGAAATGATCCAGCGGCAGCAGCGCGACGGTCCGCTCCTGGGCGAGCTCGGTGAATTCCAGTCCCTCAAGGCCCTCGTGACCGCATGTCAGCGCGATGTCCGCCGAACCGTTGCGCACGAAGTCGACCTGGTCCCGGGTGAACACGACTTCGACGTCGGCAGCACCGGGCCGGCGGCGGTAGGAGCGCAGCACACGTGCCAGCAGCCCGGACCCCGTACCCTGCAGCGCGGCTACCGTCAGTCGGTGCGGGTGACCGCTGCGTCGGGCGCGCGACACCGCCGTGTCCAGCGCGGTCAGCGCCTTCCGGCTCCCGGCCAGGAAAACCGCGCCGGCCGCCGTGAGACCGACACGACGGCTGGTGCGCTCGAACAGTTGAACACCCATGCGGCGTTCCAGCCTGCCGATCGCCCTCGACAGCGGTGGCTGCGCGATCCCGAGCCGCTCCGCGGCCCGCCCGAAGTGCAGTTCCTCGGCGACCGCGACAAAGTACTCGAGTTCACGCGTCTCCACCCGGTCCATACCCGCAGGGTAACAATCAGGTGCTCTGGTAAAGACTCGGCACATGCTGGGTCCAGAGCGTGGCGGCCGGAACGTGGATCCCTCAGCCGAAGGGGCCCAGTTGGGTGGCGCCGCCGTCGACGACCAGCTCGAAGCCCGTGATGTAGCTGCTCTGCTCCGATGCGAGGAACAGGATCGCGTCGGCCTGTTCCTCCGGCCGTCCCCATCGGCCCACTGGGACCTTCGTCGAGAGGGTCTCCATGAACGCGCGCTTGGTGGCCTCCTCGACCCCGCTCCCGATCCCGGGAGTGTCCGTGGTGCCCGGTGCCACCACGTTGACCCGGATCTTCCGTCCCTTGAGTTCGTTCGCCCAGCCCCGGGCGAACGAACGGACCGCGGCCTTGGACGCGCTGTAGACGCTGTAGCCCTCCGGCCCGGTGCTCCCCGACACCGAACCGACCAGCACGATCGAGGCACCGTCGGTGAGCAGCGGCAGAGCCTTCTTGACCGTGTTCAGCGTGCTCTTGACGTTGGTGTTGAAGACAGTGTCGAACATGTCGTCGGTGACGTCTTCGAGCTTGGCGAATACGGAGGTCCCGGCGTTCGCGACCAGCACGTCGATCCGGCGGCCGTCGCCCCGCACGGTGTCGTACAGCCGGTCGAGGTCCGCGGGATTCGACACATCGCCCTGGACGGCGATCGCGCCCACCTTCGCCGCGGCGGCTTCCAGCTCCTGCTGTCTGCGGCCGGTCACGTAGACCACCGCGCCCTCTTCGACCAACCGCTGCGCCGTGGCGAGTCCGACACCCGAACTGCCGCCGGTGATGACCGCGACCTTGTTGCTGAACCTGTTCATGACTCCGAGTCCAACACTGCTGACCTGGGAGAACAATGACGCTTTCGGTATCGCAGCGGTACCCGGAGGGTATCGGTCACGCGTGGTGGTGCCGGGCGCACCCGCCGGACGAGACCCTGCTTTCGAGGCGTAGAGCGAACAGTGCAACCGCCATGGTGGCGAGTACGGCCGCGCCGTTCAGCCGGGCCTTGTGCAGGAGGCAGGTGGCGACGTCCGGCCCTCCGCCGTCGCACACGCCGCGGCCCCCGCCCGGTCCGGCGTCCTCGCCCTTCCTCGGGGGGTGCCGACCCGCCGCACGACGTCACTCCGCGCTGCGAAATACTCTCCCGATGAGTCCCCGTACATCCCCGACGCGTCAGCCGGTCACGATTCGGAGGGCCGTCGCGCGGGATGCCAAACGGCTCACGCGGCTGGTGCGCGGCTCAGGCGCCTACGAGGGCAAGTACGCGGCCGCAGTCGCGGACTACCGGGTGGGTCCCGATTACATCGAGACTCACCGCGCCTTCGTGGCCGTCGGGGTCGGCGAGCACGGCGGCCGAATCCTCGGGTTCTACTCGCTCGTCCTCGATCCGCCGGAGCTCGACCTGCTGTTCGTCGCCGACGACGTGCAAGGACGGGGTATCGGACGGCTGCTCGTCGCGCACATGCAGTCCGAGGCCCGTGCCGCCGGGATCGACCGTCTCAGGGTCGTGTCGCACGTTCCCGCCGAGGACTTCTACCACCGCGTCGGTGCCGTGCGGACCGGGACCGCGTTCGCGAACCCGCCCGCCGTGCCGTGGGACCGTCCCGAATTCGAGTTTCGCATTCCGTCCGAATGACGCGGTGAGCCGGTTGGCTGCCGTCGTGGATCAGGCAGCTCGGCCAGGACGGGCCCGGGATGAAGATCATGCCACTGGCCGGGCAGCGCGGCGGCGACTTCGTCGGCGGACACATACAGCGGGCAACCTAATTGTAAAGAACCTTGACAGTTATATGGTCTAGTCCAATTATGGTCAGCGTTCGTCCCCAGCGGTTCCGTCCTTCCGCTGTCCCCGCATGCCCTTCTCCCATGGGAGTGTCAGTGAGACGACCTGGTCACCTTCGTGCGTGGCTGTCCTGTCTGAGCGTGAGCGCTCTGTCCGCCGGACTCGTCGGAATCGGGGGAGGGGGCGCGCTCGCGGCGCCGTACTCGCCCTCGGCCTTCGGCAGGCCCCTGCCGGCCCAGGTGTCGGCGCCCTACTTCGAGACGTGGACCGGGGACAGCCCGGCCGCCCTCGCCGCCGCCTCGGGCAACAAGTACCTCACCCTGGCCTTCCTCCAGACGGCCGCGGCGGGTTCCTGCACCGCCTACTGGAACGGGCAGGCCGATCAGCCGGTCTCGAAGGCGACCTTCGGACGCGACATCGCCGCCCTCCAGGCCCGCGGCGGCAACGTCATCCCGTCCTTCGGCGGCTGGTCGGCGGACACCACCGGCACCGAACTGGCGGACAGCTGCACCAGCGTCGACGCCATCGCCCAGGTGTACAAGAGCCTCGTCACGACGTACGGCATCACCCGCATCGACCTCGACGTCGAGGGCGACTCGATCGACAACGCCGCCGGAATCGACCGCCGCAACAAGGCGATCGCCCAGGTCCAGCGCTGGGCCGAACGCACCGGTCGCACCGTGCAGTTCTCCTACACCCTGCCGACCTCCACGCACGGTCTGGAGGCCAACGGCCTCGCCGTACTGCAGAACGCCGTTGCCGACGGCGCGCGCGTGGACGTCGTCAACCTCATGACGTTCGACTACTACGACGGCGCCACCCACGACATGGCGGCCGACACGAAGACGGCCGCGACGGGACTGCACGACCAACTGGCCGCACTGTTCCCGAAGAAGAGCCCCGCGAAGCTGTGGAGCATGATCGGCGTCATCGAGATGCCCGGCATCGACGACTACGGGCCCGAGGAGACCTTCACCACCGAGGACGCGGTCGCGGTGGAGAGGTGGGCCGAGGCCAGGAAGATCAACACGCTCTCGTTCTGGGCACTCCAGCGCGACAACGGCGGCTGCCCGGGCACCGGCGGCTCCGACTCCTGTTCCGGCATCGCACAGGACACCTGGGCCTTCAGCCACGCCTTCGAGCCGTTCACGAGCGGCGGCCACCGGTAGCCGCTCGGACAGGCGGCACACCTGAGGACGACCGGCCCGGTGCGCATCACGCGCACCGGGCCGTCGTCACACCGATTTCGCTACAAGTTCCGAAATTAACGAGGGCCGGGACCGCCACGTGGCCGAAACACGCGGTTCATAGCGTCGGAGCACATCACGTCACTGACCTCCGCCCCGTGGGGCACCCCGTGTGACAGGAGTCTCCCGTGTCCTCTCTCTCCCGCCGCACCGCCCTGCGGCTGACCGCCGGTATGGCGCTCGGCGCCGCCGCCCTCCCGCTGGCCGGCTGCGGCCGCAGCGACACCGACACGGTCCCCGCGGCCGGCGCCAAGAAGGTCGACGCGTCCCCGGCCACCGGCACCGTGAACGTCTGGGCCGCCCAGGGTGACGCCGACGTGCTCGGCACCGTCGTCAAGCCCTTCAAGGCCGCCAACCCGGACCTCGTCGTGAAGACCACGCTGATACCGAACGCCGAGTACTACACCAAGCTCCAGGCGGCGATCGCGGCGGGCAAGGGACCCGACATCGCCCAGTTCTTCCCCGAGTCGCAGGCGCAGTTCCTCGACTCCTCGACCCTGCTGCCGGTGCCGGACGGCCTGGTCGAACCGGGCAGCTTCTTCAAGAGCCTCTGGGACGCCGGAGTCGTGGACGACGTGGCCTACACGGTGCCCTGGTACGCGTACACCTACGCGCTCGTCTACCGATCGGATCTGGCCAAGAAGGCGGGCGTCGAGGCGCCGACCACCTGGGCCGGCATGGAGCCGTTCCTCAAGGCCCTCCAGGGCGCCGGAGCGACCCGCGCACTCGGGGCCGACATCGGGTGGGACATCTTCAACGGCCAGGACGTCGCCATGTACGCCTGGCAGGCCGGCGGCTCCCTCGTCACCCCCGCCGGCAAGTGGAACCTGAACACACCCCAGATGGTCGACGCCCTCAAGTACAACGCGGCCTTCTTCACCGCCGGCACCGCCGACACCAGCGGCCCGACCTTCCTCGACGCACAGCCGTACTTCGTCTCCGGGAAGACGGCGAGCATGATCACCGGGCCGTGGGTCGTCGGCCAGCTCGACACCGCCGCCAAGAAGAGCGGCTGGACGTCCTCCCACGTCGCCACCGCGCCGCTGCCCGCCGGAGCGTCGAGCAGCGTCTCCTTCTCCGCGGGCGGCACCTGGGGCGTACTCGCCGACAGCGGCAACGCGGACGCCGCCTGGAAGCTCGTGCGGTATCTGGCCCAGCCGAGTGCCCAGGTCGCGCAGTTCAAGGCGTACAGCTCACTGCCGGCCGTCATCTCCGCCTGGGACGACCCGGCGATCAAGAGCCGGCCGCTCCTGGACGCCTTCTTCACCCAGCTGAAGAACACCCGGGCGTTCCCGCAGGTGAGCACGTGGCAGCAGGTCGCGACCCGGCTGGGCAAGGAGATGGAGGCCGTCGCCAAGGGCAAGGAGAGTGCGGCGAAGGCGGCCGCGAACATCCAGGCGTACGCCGAGAGCGTCGGCACCGGGTCGAAGTGATGACCACGACGCTCGTATCGGCCCCGAAAACCACGGCCGTTCCGACGGCGACGGCGCGCAGGGCGTCCCGCGCCCGGCGCACCGCGGTCGCCTGGCTGTTCCTCGCGCCCTTCGCCGTCGTCTTCCTGCTCTACACGGCCGTCCCCACGGTCGCCGCCCTCGGCCTCAGCCTCACCGACATCCGGGGCGCCGACCTGCGCACGCCGTTCGCAGTCGACTTCACCGGTCTCGAGAACTACGTACGGCTGTTCCAGGACGCGACCTTCCGGCGGGACCTCGTCAACACCGGCCTCTTCGTGGCCGTGGGCGTACCGCTGACGATGGGCACCGGGTTCGTGCTGGCCCTCGCGCTGAACTCGGGCATCCGGCGGCTGCGCGGCCTGTTCCGCACCGTCTTCTTCGCCCCCGTCGTCACCAACATCGTGGCGGCCGCGCTGATCTGGCAGTACGCCTTCCACACCGACGGCACCGTCAACAAGGTGCTCGGCGCGATCGGCCTCGCCGGACCGAACTGGCTGGACGACCCGAACCTGGCCATGCCGGTCGTCGTCCTGCTCGGCGTCTGGCGCAACTTCGGCACGGCGATGGTGCTGTTCCTCGCCGGTTTCCAGGCCATTCCCCAGGACGTGTACGAGGCCGCCGCCCTCGACGGGGCGGGCCGGCTGCGGCAGTTGCGGCACATCACCCTCCCGCTGCTGCTGCCGACCACGCTCATGGTCTCCGTCCTGCTGACCGTCTTCTACCTCCAGGTCTTCGACGAGCCCTATCTGCTCACCGGCGGCGGCCCGCTCGGCTCCACCGAGTCGGTCGCGCTCTACACCTACCGGCAGTTCGGGGCGGGGGAGTTCGGGATGTCCTCGGCGGCGTCCTTCGTGACGCTCGTGCTGGTGACGGTCGTGAGCGCCGTCCAGTTCCGGCTGCTGAGGTCCCGCACATGAACACGAACCGGATCGCCCGCCCCCTGCTGTACGCCGCCCTGGTGGTCTGTGCGCTGCTCACGACCGTGCCCTTCGCCTGGGGGGTGAGCGGCTCCCTGCGCAGCCTGGACGACATCCGCTCCGACCCCGGCGCCCTGTTTCCGCACCACCTCACCTTCGGCAACTTCACCAGGCTGTTCGAGACCCAGGGCTTCGGCACCTTCCTGGGCAACAGCATCGTCGTCGCGTCGATCGTGGTGGCAGGCAACATCGTGGCGGCGTCGGCCGCCGGCTACGCGCTCGCCAAACTCGACTTCGGGGGCAAGAGGCTCGCGTTCGGCGCGGTCATGGCCGCGCTGATGGTGCCCTTCACCGCCGTGTTCGTACCGCAGTTCGTGATCACCGTCGACGCGGGTCTCGCGGACACCCTGACCGGGATCGCCCTGCCCAGCGCGGCGCTGCCGATGTCCGTCTTCGTCATGCGCCAGTACGCGCTGTCGGTCCCCGACGAACTCCTGGAGGCGGCCCGCATAGACGGCGCGGGCGAGTTCCGGATCTTCTTCCGGATCTTCCTGCCGCTGGCCGGACCCGCCGTCGCGACCATCACGATCATGTCGTTCCTCGCCTCGTGGAACAACTTCATCTGGCCGCTGATCGTCGCCCAGAGCATGTCGACCTACACCCTGCCGGTGGGCCTCGCCGCCACCAGCCAGGCGGCGGCGCACGTCACCGACTACGGCCTGCTGCTCGCCGGAGCGGTCGTCGTGATGCTGCCGGTACTGGTCCTCTTCCTGTTCCTGCAGCGGTACTTCGTGCAGGGCATCGCGGGAACGGGCATGCGGTGACCGCGGCCGAGTCGATCCTGGACGCCCCCGCGGGCACCGTCGTGGGACGACAGGAAGCGGGCGTACGACGGTACTTGGGCATCCCGTACGCCGAAGCACCCATCGGCGAACGGCGGTTCGCCCCGCCGGTCGCGCGCGGACGTTTCGCGGAGCCCTTCGACGCCTCCCGGCACGGCGCCACCTCGCAGCGTGTGCCGCTGTTCGCCGTGACCACGATCCCCGAGCCCTCGGTGCCGGGCGACGACGTGCTGAACCTGTCCGTCACGGCACCCGCGGCGCGGATGGGGCCCTGTCCGGTGCTGGTGTGGATCCACGGCGGCGGGTTCCTGGCCGGGAGCCCCGCGAGCCCCTGGTACGACGGCAGGGCCTTCGCCCGCGACGGCGTCGTCACCGTCACCGTCGGCTACCGGCTGGGCGTCGACGGATTCGCCGTACTGGACGGCGTACCGCCCAACCTCGGGCTGCGCGACCTGCTGCTCGCGCTCGACTGGGTCCAGGAGAACATCGCCGCCTTCGGGGGCGACCCGGACCGGGTCACCGTCGCCGGCCAGTCGGCCGGGGGAGCGGCGGTGCTCGCCCTGCTCTCGTCACCGGCCGCCCGGGGCCGCTTCCACCGCGCGGTGAGCCTGTCCGGTGGGTTCTTCGACAGGGACCCGTCGGCCGAGTTCCTCGCCGGGCTCGGGCACGTTCTCGGGGTGCCGGCGACCCGCGCGGGGTTCGCCCGCCGCACACCGGAACAGTTCCAGCGGGCCGTCCTCGACCTGCGGGGCACCGAGACCCCGGTCCTCGGCCCGGTCGTCGGCGACGGCCTCCTGCCGGTACCGGTAGCGGAGGGGCTCACCGCCCACGGACACGACGTGCCGCTCCTTCTCGGTGCCACCGGCGACGAGTTCGACGGGGCGGGTCCGCCGGAGGACCGCGCGCGAGGCATCCGGGTCACGGACACCCTGTTCCGTTCCGCCTGCCCCCGCGCCGCGGCCGCCCGGCGCACGGCCCCGGCCGGCACCTGGCTGTACTCCTTCGAATGGCCCTCGCCGACCCTCGGCGGTGCCGTGCACTGCGTCGACCTGCCGTTCTTCTTCGACCTGCTCGACGCGCCCGGCGTCACCGAGGCACTCGGACCCCGCCCGCCCGCGGAGCTGGCCGACCGGATGCACGCCGATCTCGTCGCCTTCGTCCGCGGCGGAACACCGGCCTGGGAGAAGGCGACCGGCGCGCTCGGCGACCCGGCCCGCGAATACGGCCGCCCCGGCGCGCCCCTCGCGGCCGACACCCGCGGCGGGTACGACCCCGTGACCGGGACGGAGCCGACGCCATGCTGATGTCGGGGATGAACCAGAGTGCCGTACGACGGGTCAACACCGCAGTCGTCCTGCGGGCGTTGGCGGTGTCCGCCGGTCCCAGGAAGCTGACCGAGCTCGCCGCGCAGACGGGCCTGTCCCGTCGTACCGTCGAAAGCGTCCTGGACTCACTGGTCGAGGCCGGCTGGGTCGCGGAACTGGACCGGGTGCCGATCGTCGGCTCGGCCGGACGCCCGGCCCGGCGCTACGAACTGCGCTCCGAACACGCCCTGTTGGCCGCCGTACGCATCACCACCGTCGACGTCAGCGCGGTCGTTGCCGATGTGCGCGGACACATACTCGGCCGGGCGCACCGGCCGCTGCGCGCCTACCAGGACCCGCGGACCACGCTCGACGACGCCGCCGAACTCGTCCTGCGGGCCCTCGACGACGCCGGTGGTTCGGTGGACCGACTGCGCGCCGGGGCGATCGCGGCGGGCGGTGCCATCGACGACGAGGGAGTCGTGCGGCGCCTGGTGTACACCACACGATGGGCAGGAGTGCATCTGCCCGAGGAGTTCGCGCGGCGCGTGCCGGTGCCCTGGTTCGCCGACAACGACACCAACCTCGGTGCGCTGGCCGAGCGTTGGCGGGGGGTGGCGGGCGACCACGACAACGTCGTGTGGGCCATGCTCGGCAACCGGGCGGGCCTGGGCATCCTCATCCGGGGCGCCGTGCACCGCGGTCTGGACGGTGCCGCGGGCGAGATCGTCGAGGCACCGTCGCTGCTGGCCGGCTCGCTGGACGACCGGCCCGTCGCCGCCCTCACCTCACCGCTGCCCGCCCGACGCGCCCTCGCACGAGCCCGGTTCGACGCGGCCAGAGCCGGTGACACCGACGCGCTCACCGAGGTCGACGAGTTCGTGGAGCACATCGCGTCGATCCTCACCACCCTGTCCTGGACGGTCGCCCCGTCGCTCATCGTCCTCGGCGGCGGACTGGAGGACGCCGCCGACGTCCTGCTGCCCCGGGTCAGGGCCGCGCTGCGGCACGCCCGCACCCCGGCGGTCGAACTCCGCGCGACCGCGCTCGGCCACGAAGGCCCGCTCGTCGGCGCGGTGAAGCTGGCCCTGGACCGCATGGACACCGAGCTGTTCGGCCCGCTCGTGCTGAGCACGTGACCCCCCACAACCCCTCCTGATGGAGCCTCACTTGACGCACGACCTCCGCACCGACGTCCTCGTCGTGGGCAGCGGCATCATGGGATCCCTCGTGGCCCGGCTGCTGCGCGACGGCGACCCCGGCCTGCGCATCACGATGGTCGACGGCGGCACAGCGATCGGCAGTGCGCCCGGTCTGCACCTGCACGACCTCGACGACCCCGCTCTGTGGTCCCGTTACAACGAGAAGGTCGCCACCGGCATCCAGGGCATGTACACCGGCGCCGAGGTGGTCCGCGACGTCGCCGACCGCCTCACCGACCTCACCCCCGGCATGTTCCACGCGCTCGCCTTCGGCCAGGACGCGGAGGCGATGCCGCATGCCGCGCTCGCCTGGAACGCGGGCGGCATGGGCGTGCACTGGACGGCCGCGACCCCCTGGCCGGCCGGCGACGAGGTGTTCGACTTCGGTGACCCGGACCGCTGGACCGCCGATCTCGACACCGCGCGCGAACTGCTCGCCGTCACCCCCGCCGCGATCGGCCCGACCAAGGTCGGCGAACTGGTCCTCGATGCCCTGAGCCGACGCTACGGAGCCGGCGCACCGCCCGGCCGGCCCCCGCAGCCCATGCCCATGGCGGTCACCCCCACGCCGTCGGGCCCCATGCCCCGCACCGCACCCGGGACCATCTTCCCGGCGATCGCGGGCGGTGGGGACCCCGCCTTCACCCTGCTGACCGGCACGCTCGCCACCTCCCTGATCCGGGCCGGTGACGGTCGCATCGCAGGCGCCCGGCTGCGCCGCGTCCCGGACGGCACCGAGTCCGAACTCCGCGCCGACGCCGTGGTGGTGTGCGCCGACGCCCTGCGCACCCCGCAACTCCTGTTCGCCTCCGGAATCCGGCCGGGCGCCCTCGGCCGCCACCTCAACGAGCACGCCTTCGTCACCGCCCGGGCCCTCCTCGACCTCGACCGGTTCGGCCTCGCCCTCGACGACCTGCCCCTGCCGCGCCCCGGCGAGTTCAGCACCGACTCCCTCTGGCTGCCGCAGAACGGCCCCGCGCAGCCCTTCCACGGTCAGATCATGAACCGTACGTACCTCGACGAGGGCGGCCGCCCGCTCGCGCACTCCGTGGGACTGTCGCTGTACGTCCCCGTGGAGTCCCGTGCGGAGAACCGGCTCGTGTTCTCGACGGACGAGACCGACCTCGCCCACATGCCCCGCATCCGGGTCGAGTTCGCCTACTCCGACGCCGACCGCGCGCTGATCCGCCGGGCACAGGACGAAGTCCGGTCCCTCGCCGAGGAGTTCGGCCCCTTCGACCCGGCGACCGAGTCCGCGGTGCTGCCGCCCGGCTCGTCGCTGCATCTCACCGGCACCGTCAGGGCAGGCGTCACCGACGACGGCACCAGCGTGTGCGACCCGGACGGCAGGGTGTGGGGCTTCGACAACCTGTATCTGGCGGGCAACGGAGTCGTTCCCACAGCGATGGCCGCCAACGTCACCCTGACCGGCGCGGTCACCGCGGTACGGGCTGCCCGTGCCGTCGCCGCGCGTCACCAGAACCACCCGAGAGGAACAGAACAGTGATCGACATCGCGAAGGAATACCGCGTGGCCCTGCCCGCGTGGATCGACGACGAACTCGCCGACGCGCCCGCCGTGGTGCCCTCCCGCGAGGACCGGATGCGTCTTGTGCACCGCCTCGCCGACCGCAACTGGCGGGAGGGCAACGGCGGTCCGTTCGCCGCGCTCGTCGCCGAGCGCGACAGCGGCCGGATCGTCTCCGTCGGCGTCAACGTCGTCCTGTCCACCGGCGTCTCCAGCGCCCACGCCGAGGTCGTCGCGCTCGGCCTCGCCCAGACGGCGACCGGCAGCTGGGACCTCGGCGGCGAAGGCCTGCCGTCCCATGAACTGGTCGTCAACTGGCGTCCCTGCGTGCAGTGTTACGGCGCCACGATGTGGTCCGGGGTGCGCACCCTGGTGGTTGCGGGCCAGGGCCCGGAACTGGAGGAGATCACCACGTTCGACGAGGGCCCGCTCGGCGCCGACTGGGCCGAGCAGTTCGAGGCGCGCGGCATCGAGGTCGTAGGGGACGTCCTGCGGGACGAGGCGCTCGCGGTGTTCCGCGGGTACCGCAAGGCAGTCGACGAGTCGGACGGGGTCGTCGTCTACAACGCGCGCGGGGGAGCCGAGTGAATCCCCGCTTCGCGACGGACGTGATCACGTTCTTCCACCCGGGGTTCTGGGGCCTGGAGTCCGCCGACGCGGTGCGGGTGTGGGCAAAGGCGCACCCGGACCGGTTCTGGCAGCGGGTGATGGACACCCTGGCCGAGACCGAAGTCACCGGTATCGAGCTGACGTTCGCGCCGGGTGACATCGACTCGGCCGTGCGGGGCTTCGGCAGCGCGGCCTCCTTCCGGCGCGAACTGGCCGACCGCGGTCTCACCGTCGTCAGTGCCTTCGTCGCCGACAGCGACGCCCCCGACTGGCGCCACGGCGACAACCTCCCCGCGATCGTCGCCGACGCCGAGCGCCGCGCCGCCTTCCTCTCCGAGGCGGGCGCGGAACTCCTCGTCGCGGGACTGCCGATGCGCACGACGTACGGCACCCGCCCGCCGTTCTTCGTCGACGCCGCCTACATGGCCCGCATGGCCGACATCGCCCACGTGGTCGGTGAGGCGGTCTCCCGTCACGGGGTGAAGCTCGTCTTCCACACCGAATCGAACAGCACCCTGTGGTACGAGCGGGACATCGACCTGTTCATGGCCCTCACCGACCCCCGCTACGTCTGGCTGTGCCCCGACTCCTGCCACATCGCGCTCGGGGGCGGCGACCCGGTGGCGGTGGCGGGCCGCCACGCCCCGCGGATCGCCCTGGCCCACTGGAAGGACGCGGTCGAGCCGATCGCCACCCACCTCACCATCGACGACACGGTGTACGCCCGACAGCAGCCCTACATGGCGGAGTTGGGCGCCGGCATCGTCGACTGGGACGGCTGGGCCGAGGCGATGTCCCGCACCCCCGGCGCCCGCACGGTCCTCATCGAACTGGACGAGGCGGCGGACCCGGTCGCGGCCCTGCGGTCGGGAACGGCGGTGGCGAAGCGGGCCCTCGGGGGCGCGGACCGGCATCGTGGCGCCGTACCCGTCATCACATGATCGCGACCGCCTCCCGGCCCAGGGCCGGAACATCTCCCGTACTCATGACTTTCACATCAGCGCCACCGGACCCTTCCCTGAGGTTCGTTGCCCTTGGAAAACTCGCTGCGCGCACCTTCCGTCACGTTCCGGCCATCGATGCGCAGGATGAGAGGTCCCTCACACATGACCGATGTCAACCGGCGCAGATTCCTCCAGGTCGCGGGCGCCACCACGGCCTTCACGGCCCTGTCCGGCAGCATTCAGCGGGCCGCCGCGCTCCCGGCCAACCACCGCACGGGGACGATCGAGGACGTCGAGCACGTCGTCGTCCTGATGCAGGAGAACCGGTCCTTCGACCACTACTTCGGCTCGCTCAGAGGTGTCCGCGGCTTCGGTGACCCGCGCCCGGTGACGCTGGAGAACGGCAAGTCCGTCTGGCACCAGGCGGACGCGAACGGCAAGGAGATCCTGCCCTTCCGCCCCGACGCCGACGACCTGGGACTGCAGTTCATCCAGGACCTCCCGCACGGCTGGAACGACGGACATGCCGCCTTCAACAAGGGCAAGTACGACAGATGGGTTCCGAACAAGAGCTCCACGACCATGGCGTACCTGAACCGTGAGGACATCCCGTTCCACTACGCCCTGGCCGACTCCTTCACCATCTGCGACGCCTACCACTGCTCGTTCATCGGCTCGACCGACCCGAACCGCTACTACATGTGGACCGGGTACACGGGCAACGACGGCAAGGGCGGCGGCCCGGTCCTCGGCAATGACGAGGTCGGCTACAGCTGGACGACCTACCCCGAGCGCCTGGAGAAGGCCGGCGTCTCCTGGAAGATCTACCAGGACGTCGGCGACGGCCTCGACGCGAACGGCTCCTGGGGCTGGATCCAGGACGCCTACCGCGGCAACTACGGCGACAACTCGCTGCTCTACTTCAACCAGTACCGCAACGCCGAGCCCGGCGACCCGCTGTACGACAAGGCCCGCACCGGCACCGACTACACCAAGGGCGAGGGCTATTTCGACCAGCTCAAGGCCGACGTGAAGGCCGGGAAGCTGCCGCAGGTCTCCTGGATCGTCGCCCCCGAGGCCTTCACCGAGCACCCCAACTGGCCCGCGAACTACGGCGCCTGGTACATCGCCCAGGTCCTGGACGCGCTCACCTCCGACCCGAAGGTGTGGGCGAAGACAGCGCTGTTCATCACGTACGACGAGAACGACGGCTTCTTCGACCACGTGGTCCCGGCGTTCCCCGCGGGCTCCGCGGACCAGGGCAAGTCCACGGTCGACGCCTCGCTCGACCTGTTCAAGGGCGACGCCGGCCACCCGGCGGGCCCCTACGGCCTCGGCCAGCGCGTGCCCATGCTCGTCGTCTCGCCCTGGAGCAAGGGCGGTTACGTCTGCTCCGAGACGCTCGACCACACCTCGATCATCCGCTTCCTGGAGAGGCGCTTCGGCGTCCACGAGCCCAACATCTCGCCCTGGCGGCGCACCGTCTGCGGCGACCTGACCTCCGCCTTCGACTTCTCCCGCAAGGACACCAAGCCGGTCGCCCTGCCGGACACCGACGGCTACGAGCCGCCGGACCGCGAGCGTCACCCCGACTACGTGCCGGTCCCGCCCGCGGTCGGTGCCCTGCCGAAGCAGGAGCGCGGACTGCGCCCCGCCCGGCCCCTCAAGTACGCGCCGCACGTGGACGGTTCGGCCGACACCCGGGCCGGGAAGTTCACGCTCACCTTCGCCTCCGGCGCCAAGGCCGGCGCCGCCTTCCTGGTGACCTCCGGCAACCGCACCGACGGGCCCTGGAGTTACACCACCGAGGCCGGCAAGTCCGTCTCGGACACCTGGAACTCGGCGTACTCGAAGGGGTCGTACGACCTGACGGTCCACGGCCCGGGCGGCTTCCTGCGGTCCTTCAAGGGGTCGAACAGGACCGCAGGACCCGAGGTCACCGCCCGCCACCGCGGCGACGACGTCGAGCTGACCTTCACCAACAAGGGCTCCGGCACGGTCCGTCTGCACGTCGCGAACGGCTACGGTGGCCGGGCGAAGACCTTCACCGTGCGGGCCGGCACCACCGTCAAGCACACCTTCGGCCTCGCCGGGAGCCGTCGCTGGTACGACCTCACGGTCACGTCGGAAGCCGACGGGGCGTTTCTGCGACGGTTCGCCGGACATGTCGAGAACGGGCGTCCCGGGGTGAGCGACCCGGCCGTAATCACCAGGTAAAGCCGCTGGGGAGCCGCCGTCGAGGTGGCCGGAACGCGCGGGTCCCGGGGTAGTGTGCCCCGGTGACCACGCATTCGAACACACCTGCTGGCTGGTATCCCGATCCGCACGGCGCCCAGACGCTCCGTTACTGGGACGGGACGCAGTGGACCCAGCACACGGACAACCAGCAGCAGGCGGCGGCTCAGGCGCCCCAGATGCCGCAGCAGGCGGCCGGCCCCGACGCGCAGGTGCAGCGGCAGGTGCAGCAGCAGGCCGGTGTCACCGCGGGCGGTGCGGGCGGCGGCACCCTGTTCAGCGAGCCGGTCCTGGTGGTGAACCAGAAGGCCAAGCTGATCGAGGTGACCAACGAGTACAAGGTCATGGACCAGAACGGCAACCCGCTCGGCTCCGTCACCCAGGTCGGGCAGAGCACGCTGAAGAAGATCCTGCGTGTGGTCTCCAGCCTCGACCAGTACATGACCCACAAGCTGGAGATCCGCGACGCCCACGGGCAGCCGGTGCTGCTGCTGACCCGGCCGGCCAAGATCTTCAAGTCCCGGGTGATCGTGGAGCGTCCGGACGGCTCGCCGGTCGGCGAGATCGTCCAGCAGAACATGATCGGGAAGATCAACTTCGCGATGAACGTGAACGGCCAGCAGGTCGGGGCGATCAAGGCGGAGAACTGGCGGGCCTGGAACTTCGCGATCGTCGACCACACGGAGAAAGAGGTCGCCCGGATCACGAAGACGTGGGAGGGGCTCGCCAAGACGATGTTCACGACCGCGGACAACTACGTCCTGCAGATCCACTACCAGCTGCCCGAGCCGCTGTTGAGCCTGGTGGTCGCCACCGCGCTGACCGTGGACACGGCCCTCAAGCAGGATGCCCGCGGGTTCGGCTGAGCATCGGGCCGCGTTGCCGCGGACCGACGCGGCCCCGCGTCCCTAAAGAGGCGCTGTCAGGTGCCCCGGCTCCGAAGGACTCTGCTGAGAACTCCTCCGCAGGGTCTCGGCAGGCCGGGGCACCGTCACGTTCCGCAAGGACGGCTCCAGGGCCAGTACGGCCGCCACCGGGTGCTCCTCCACCACCACGGGTTCGGGCTTGGGGGCCCGGCTCAGCAGGACCACCCCCCAGGACGCCAGCCCCGCGCCCGCCAGGGCCAGCAGGACGCCCGCCGCGCCGCCCCGCAGGCCCTCGTGGAGAAGCGAGAGGCCGATCACCGCGGCGGCCAGCGGGTTGGCCAGGGTCACCACGGCGAGCGGGGCGCCCAGGCCGTCGCGGTACGCCGTCTGGGACAGCAGGAGGCCGCCCGCGGCGAAGGCCGCGACCAGCAGCGCGACCCCGATCACCTGGATGCTCAGAAGCGAGTCGGAGCGGTCCGTCGCCGCCACCGTCACCGTCTGGGTCAGCGCGGAGGCCACACCCGAGGCGAAGCCGGACGCCGTCGCGTGCCGCAGACCGGGGCGCGCTCCACGGCGGGCCAGCAGACCGATGAGGGTGGCCGTCGCGCCCGCCACCATCAGTGCCTCGGGCACGGTCAGGACCTGGTCGGGCGAGGACCCCGACGCCACGACGAGGATCGCCGCGAGACCGGCCAGCGTGTAGGTGGTGCCCCGCCACTCCGTCGCGCTGACCCGGCGCCCGGCGATCCGCGCGCCCAGCGGCACCGCGGCGACCAGGGTGAGGGCGCCGAGCGGCTGGACCAGGGTCAGGGGACCGTACTTGAGGGCCACGACGTGCAGCAGTGCGGCCGAGGCGTTGAGGCCGACGGACCCCCACCAGGCACCCGAGGTCAGCATCCCCAGCGCACCCGACCGGGGGTTGCGGGAGGCGAGGCGCTCCTGGGCGACGGCCGCGGCCGCGTAGGCGACGGACGAGAACAGGGACAGGGCGACGGCGAGCAGGGTGGCGTTCATCGGCCGGCTCCGACCAGGACGTTCTCCTTGGGCTCGGCCGGCGCGAGCTGCTCCTGCGCCCGGCCCGCCGTGGTCGCCGTCCGGTGCGGCAGGTGGATGACGGCGAGCGCGATGCCGAGCAGGGCCGACGCCACGATCGCGTCCATCCAGTAGTGGTTCGCCGTACCCACGATGACGACCAGGGTCACCAGCGGGTGCAGCAGCCACAGCCAGCGCCAGCGGGAGCGGGTGGCGACGATCAGGCCGATCGCCACCATCAGGGCCCAGCCGAAGTGCAGGGAGGGCATCGCGGCGAACTGGTTGGAGAGGGTGTCGGTCTGCGGCGGGCCGTAGACGGAGGGGCCGTAGACCTTGGCGGTGTCGACCAGGCCGGCCGCCGCGAGCATCCGCGGCGGGGCCAGCGGGAAGACGAGGTGCAGCACCAGGGCGGCGCCGGTCAGGGAGGCGAGGACGCGGCGGGCCCAGACGTAGTGCGCCGGGCGCTTCAGATAGAGCCAGACCAGGAAGGCGACCGTGGCCGGGAAGTGCACGGTCGCGTAGTAGGTGTTCGCGAGGTGCGCGAGGGTGTCGCCGTGCAGCAGCAGTGCCTGCACCGAGCCCTCACCGGGCAGGTGCAGGGTCCGTTCCCAGTTCCACACGTGGTCGGCGTTGCGAAAGGCCTCGGCGGTGTGGCCGCCGGCCAGTTGTCGGCCGAACTTGTAGACGAGGAAGAGTCCTACGACGAGGAGGAGCTCACGGACGAGCGGCGGCCGCGCTGTCGCGCCCGGCTCCGCTTCTGAAGGCTCGGTGCGGGCATTCATCCCCCGGCCCTTTCGCTGGTGGTGCAGGTGCTGAGACTGGACATGGGTATGACTCGCCCAGCTCCCGAAATTCATCGATACGGGATAGTACCGATACGGCAGTGTACCGAAACGAACCGGTACCGGTACACTGGCGTATCGATAGACATAGGACACACTGGAATCCGGGAATGAAACGCGCGGGCCCCCGCAACGGGCCGGCCGCCCAGGCAAGTGAGGAGAAGGGCAGATGACGTCGCAGGCCGCAGACGGACCGGAGACGGTCGCCGCCTCGCGCCGCTCCAAGATCACGCCCGAGCGTGAGCAGGAGTTCTTCGACGCCGTGCTCGAGCAGGTCCGCGAGTGCGGATACGACGCCGTCACCATGGAGGGCGTCGCCGCCAGCACACGGTGCAGCAAGTCCACCCTCTACCGGCAGTGGAAGACCAAGCCCCAGTTCGTGGTGGCCGCCCTGCGCTCCCGCCGCACGTCGAAGTTCGACGGGATCGACACCGGGTCGCTGGCCGAGGATCTGCGCGAGGTCGCACGGGCCGCGGGCCGGTGGTCGATGCACGACACCAAGCTCCTCCAGGCGCTCGGCCACGCCGTCACCCAGGACGAGGAACTCGCGCAGGCCCTGCGTGAGGCGCTGGTCGACCCGGAGATCGCCGAGCTGAGACACATTCTCCAGCGTGGCGCCGACCGGGGTGAGATCGCCACCGGACACCCGGCGCTGGAGTACGTACCGACCCAGTTGTTCGGCGTCATCCGCGCCCGCCCCGTCGTGGAGGGGCAGTACGCCGACCCGGACTACCTGGTCCGCTTCATGGAGGCCGCTGTCCTGCCGGCGCTCGGCCTGACCTGAGACCCGGGCCGCCGGCCACGGGACGACCGGACGGCGGCCTGGCCGCGCCGCACCGTGGGGACGGGGGCGGCGCGCATCCCGGCCGGGCGGGGCTCCTCTCTGGCGGAGGGGCGCCCCACCCGGCCGATCCATGTCCGGGATGCGGCCGTCAGACGCCCTGGCCGCTGCCGCCGCCCGTCGACACCTTGATCCCCTTGGTGATGTCGTCGATGACGGACTGGCCCTCATCGACGTCGACACCGAACCGCACCACGACGATCTGCCGAGGGTTCGCCGGGGAGGGGAAGGCCAGCGACTCCACATAGCCGTCGGAGCCCTTGCTGGTGACCGCCTTCCAGCGGACCAGATAGCCCTTCTGTCCGGCGACGGTCACCGCCTTGGAGGCGAGCACGTCGTGCGAGGTGATCGAGCCGTAGGTCTTGCCGCCGTAGGACTGCTCGGCGTTCGCCGAGATGTCCGCCTTGGCGATCTGCTCGGCCGTGCTGCCGGCGGTGCCCAGCGCCAGGGCGGGCGCCGAGTAGGCACCGCCCTTCGTGCACTTGTCGGAGGTGTCGCCGGGGCAGGCGTAGGAGTCGTTCGACGTGACGGACGCGCCGGCCGAGATCTCCTGGCCGTACCAGTCGTCCGGGATGGGCAGGCTGATCCCGGAGATCGAGTCGGGCACCGAACCGCTCTCGATCTTCGGCGCCTCGGAGCCCTCGGGGGAGGGCGACGCGCCTCCGGAGCCGCCTGATCCGCCTGATCCGCCGGAACCTCCGTTGCCGCCGAAGGGGCCGCCCTGGCCGTTCTGCCCGCCGGTCCCGCCGGGTCCGCCCTGGCCGCCAGGGCCCTGGGAGTCGGTGGTGCCGTTCCCGTTGCCGCTGTCGGCCAGCGCGTACACGCCCACGCCTATGCTCGTCAGGACCACGAGGGCCACCGCCACGGCTATGACCACGCGGCCGCGCCGCGATGTGGCCGGCGGCTGCGCGGGATACGGCGGGTAGGCCAGGTGGTGCTCCCCGGGGCTCACGACCTGTTCCGGGGGACCCCATGCGGCGGCCGATCCGGCGGGCCGGGTCTGTTCCGTCCACGCTCTGCCGTCCCACCAGCGCTCGGTGGCGGGACCGTCACTTGTCTGCCCGGGATCGCTGTACCACCCGGGGGGAGTCTCCTGCGTCATGCCCCCACCGTAAGAGGCCTCGGTGAAAGAGGGATGAGAGGGGCGTCGGCCGATTCCCGCGACTTCGACACACTCGGCGGCGAGGAGAGCCCGCAGGCCCGTGCGACGGCCCCGGGGGTGCGAGCCGCACCCGCTGTTTCCGCGCGGGCGCCGCTGGTTCCGGCCCGGCGTGATGGAGCCCGGTACGCGCGTGTGCTCGTCGCCTCGGTGCCCGCAGCCCAAGCGTGTCCACGGTGCGCGGTACGGCGCCCGGCGACGGCTCGCCGCCCGGCGTCCGCATCCGCACCGGATTGCGGCCCCGGCCGCGCCCTGGTGACGATGCCCGGCGCGGACCTCTCGCGGCCGAGAACTGACTGTCAGTCAAGTTTGTCCAAGGCTGGTCAGGGGCAGGGCGCGTCGACTGCCGTACCCGAGGTCACTCGTCAAGGCAGCAGCTGCCCCGACCGGCCTCCGCTTCCGCACCCGGACGGCTACGCTCGAGATCTGTACGTCGTTCAGGCGACTTGGGGAGGTAGCGGGATGACGGAGGTCCGGCCCATGGAGGCCGCCCCGGCCTCGCTGTGGGAGCGCGAGGAGGAAGTCGCCGCCGTCGAGGGGGCGATCGACTCCCTGTGCGCGGGCCGCTCGTCCTCGGGCAGTGTGCTGGTGATCCGCGGCGAGGCGGGCTTCGGCAAGACCGCCCTGCTGGCCGAGACCCGCCGCATCGCCGAGGCCCGCGGCTGCACGGTCTGGTCGGCCCGTGGCGGCGAGACCCTCAGGTCCGTCCCCTTCAACGTCGTACGGCAACTGCTCCAGCCCGCCCTCCTGTCGCTGATGCCCGAGGAGGCCCGCGAGTACCTCGGCGACTGGTACGACATCGCCGGCCCCGCCCTCGGCATCGCGGACCCCGGCGAGCGGCAGGCCGATCCGCAGGGTGTGTGCGACGGACTCGTCGCCGCGGTGCGCCGGCTGGCCCGCCGTGACTGGCCCCTCGTGCTGATGGTCGACGACGCCCACTGGGCCGACCAGGAGACCCTGCGCTGGCTCGTCGCCTTCGCCGAGCGCCTGGACGACCTGTCCGTCCTGGTCGTGGTGGCCCGCCGCCCCGGTGAGGCCACCGGCGAGCGCGCCCACCTCCTGGAGACGGTCGCCGCCGCCGCGGGCCGCCCCGCCACCCACCTGAGCGCCCTCACCCCGGAGGCCACGGCCGGCCTCACCCGCGCCACCCTGGGCGAGCACGCCGACGCCCCGTTCTGCCGCGAGGTGTGGGCCGTCACCGGCGGCAACCCCTACGAGACCGTCGAACTCCTCGCCAAGGTGCAGGACAGCGAGATGGAGCCGAGCGAGGGCTCGGCGTGCGAACTGCGCGAGCTGAACCGCTCGGCCCGAGGCGGCGGCCTCGTCGCCCGGCTGGAGGAACTCGGCATCGACGCCACCCGGTTCGCCTGGGCGGCCGCGATCCTCGGCAGCGACATCTCCGTCAGGCTGGTGGCCAAGCTCGCCACCCTCAAGCCCGAGGAGGCGGTGGTCTGCGCCAGCTTGCTGCGCAACGCCCGCATCCTCACCGACTCCGACCCGGCCGGCCCCCGGGCTCAGGAGGTGGAGCTGGAGTTCGTCCACCCGCTGATCGCCTCCGCCGTCTACAACTCCATCCCGGACGCGCTGCGCACCGCCATGCACGGCATCGCCGCCCAGGTCGTCACCGATTCCGGGCGCGGCGCCGCGGCCGCCTCCCGGCACCTCCTCCTGGTTCACCCGGACGGCGACGAGGAACTCGTCGAGCAGCTGCGCGAGGCCGCCCGTGACCATGTCGCGGTCGGCGCCCCCGACGCGGCCCGCCGCTGCCTGGAGCGCGCCCTGCTGGAGCCCCCGGCGCCCGAGGTCCACGCGCGCGTGCTCTTCGAACTCGGCTGCGCCACCCTCCTGACCGCCCCCGCCAAGACCATCGGCCACCTCCAGGCCGCGCTCGCCATGCCCGGCCTCGAAGGACCCGAGCGCGTCGACGCCGTCTTCCGCCTCTCCCAGGCCCTCCTGCACAACAACCAGCTGGAGGACGCCGTCCGCACCGTCGAGGAGGAGGCCGCCCGGCACGAGGAGGGCCCCGCCAGGCTCCGCCTCCAGGCCGTGCAGTACATGTGGGAGGGCCTGTACGCGAGCGAGGCCGGCGCACCGGGACGCTCCGAGCGCCTCGCCCGGCTCGCCCGCACCTGCACCGGCCGGGACAACTCCGAGCGGGCCCTGCTCATGCTGCGCGGCTTCGACGCGATGGCGCGGGGCGAGAGCGCCGAAGAGGTCGTCGAACTGTGCGACCGCTCGCTGGTGAACGGCCGACTGGCCCCCGGGCTCGGCTGGACCGACACCGAGTGGGGCCTCGAACTGCCCCTGATGCTGGCCAGCGCGTACGCCTACACCGACCGGCTCGACCGCGCCGAAGCCCTGTTCAGCGAGGCGCTGCGCACCTACGAGTCGGCCGGCTGGAGCGGCGGGCACCTCGCCCTGGCCCACGCCTATGTCGGCATCGGTCACCGTCGGCGCGGACGCCTCCGGGAGGCCGAGACCTCCCTGCGCGAGTCCCTGCGGATCGCCGAGCGGGTGGGGCGCGGGCTGCCGCTGCACTGGTCGGCGACCTGCAACCTCGTCGACACGCTGCTCGCGCGCGGGCATGTCGAGGAGGCGTGGGCGATCGCCGAGCAGTACGGGTTCGCGCCGCCGTACCCGTCCACGATCGTGCTGCCCGATCCCCGGTCCGTGCGGGGGCGGTTGCTGCTGGCGGTGGGCCGGACCAAGGACGGCATCAACGAACTGGACGCCGCGGAGAAGGCGGCGGCGGTCCGCGGGCACCACAATCCGGTTCTGGTGCCGTGGGCCTTCGACCTTGCCCGAGCGCTCGCCGTCGAGGATCCGGTCCGGGCGGCGCAGCTGGTCGGCGACGTCCGCCGGCATGCCGAGCGGCTCGGGACCGACACGGCCATCGGTGAGGCGTTGCGGTGCGCTGCCGCGTTGGAGACCGGGCAGCGGGCGGTTCGGCTCGCCGCGCAGGCGGTCGCCTATCTGGAGGCGTCGCCCTGCCAGTACGAGCATGCCGCGGCCCGGGTCGAGTACGGGATCGCGGCGCGGTCCGTGGCCGAGCTTAACCGGGGCTTGTCGCTCGCGAAGTCGTGCGGGGCGGACGGGCTGGTGGCCCAGGCCAGGGAGGTCCTGGAGACGGGGCGGGGGCTCCGGTGACACAGCGAGTGCGGCCGCTGCGCAGGCGTGTCGCGCGGTTCCGGTTCCCCTTCAGAGCGCGATCAGCTGGTCCGTGACGGTCAGCAGACGCTTCTGCACCACCTCGTCGTACGCCGCCTCGTGTGCCCGTGCCGGACTCGTCCCGTCGAAATAGCCGCCCGTGCCCAGATCCCGGGTGGCCAGAGCGAGTACGCCCGGGGCGCCGTCCGCGACCGTCGACCAGGGAGCCACTCCGCCCTCCCGGACCATCGCCGTGTCCATGAAGGTCGCCGGGTGCAGGACGTTGACCGAGACCCCCGTGCCGGCCAACTCCTCGGCCAGGGCGAAGGTGTGGGCCGCCAGGGCGAACTTGGCCCGGCAGTACGCGGCGAAGCCGGCGTAGCCGCGGGTGAACTCCGGGTCGTCGAAGGGGAGGGGCTCCTGGCCGACCGAACCCACGTTGACGATCCTGGACGGCGTGTTCGCCCGCAGGGTCGGCAGCAGTGCACGGGTCAGGACCACGGGTGCCAAGTAGTTGACCGCCAGGCGGAGTTCGTGGCCGTCGGTGCTCAGTTCGCGGCCCGCACCCGGTGAACCGGCGCCCACACCCGCGTTGTTGATCAGGACGTCGAGGTCGGGGCGGGCCTCGGCCACCCGCGCGCCCAGCTCGCGCACCTCGGCCAGGGAGGCCAGGTCGGCCACGAATCCCGCCGCCTCGCCCTCGGCACGCAGTTCCTCGACGAGTGCCTCGGTGCGGCCCCGGTCGCGGCCGTGCGCGAGGACGACGTGGCCGGAGCGGACCAGTTCGAAGGCGACATGGCGGCCGAGACCGGAGGTGGCGCCGGTGATCAGAATCGTGGACATGCCTCCACCGTAGGCGGACGGTGGAGGCATGTGCGTGGTGCTCTTGGAGGTACTACCGGCAGGGTCACCCTTCTCCGGCCGCGGGGTCCTCCTCCGCCAGCACCCGCTGGGCCGTCGCGAAGGCCGAGTTCGCCGCCGGGACCCCGCAGTACACGGCCGTCTGCAGCAGTACGGCACCGATCTCCTCCGGCGTGAGCCCGTTGCGCCGGGCCGCCCGCACATGCATGGCCAGCTCGTCGTAGTGGCCGTGCGCGACGAGCGCCGTCAGTGTGATCATGCTGCGCTCGCGGCGGCTGAGGGTCGGGTCGGTCCAGACCTCGCCCCATGCGTAGCGCGAGATGAAGTCCTGGAAGCGTGCGGTGAAGGGCGTCTGCCGGGCCTGAGCGCGGTCCACGTGCGTGTCACCGAGTACCTCGCGCCGCACCGCCATGCCCCGCCCGGCGCCGCCGTCGAGGTGGGCCCGCAGCGCGGTCAGGACAGCCTCCGGGCACTGCGCGGGCGCCAGATGCGAGGCCCCGGGGAGTTCGACGAGCGTGGCGCCCGGCACCGCGTCGGCGATCTCCCTCAGGTGTGCGGGCGGGGTCGCCGGGTCCTGTCGGCCCGCGACGAGCAGAGTGCGCGCGCCGATCTCGCCGAGGAGCTCGCGCAGGTCGAAGGCGGCCAGGGCGTCACAGCAGGCGGCGTACGCCTCCGGGTCGGCCTCGGCGTGGTCACGCAGGAGTTCCGGCGCGGTGAAGTCACCGGCGAACCAACGGGAGTTCGCGCTGTCCAGCAGCCACTCCAGCCCCTCTCGCCGGACCCGCTCGGCCCGTTCCTCCCATGGACCCCGACCGTTGAAGTGGGCGGAGGAACAGATCACGCCGAGCGACTCGACGCGCTCCGGGTGATGCACGGCCAGATGCAGACCGACTGCACCGCCCAGCGACACCCCGGCATACGCGAACCGCTCGATGCCGAGCGAGTCGGCCAGCGCCAGCACCAGGTCGGCGAGATGACCCACCGTGGCGCCGGGGCCGATCAGATCGGCCGCCGTACCGCCGTGCCCGGGCAGGTCCCAGCGGATCACCCGGTGGCTGATGGACAGCTCGGGCGCCACCTTGTCCCACAGGGCGTACGACGTCCCGAGCGACGGCCCGAGCAGCAGCGGGGGAGCGGTGGCGGAGCCCTCGGTACGGTGGTTGAGGAGTTTCTCGGTCAACGTCGCTCCAGAGCACGGTCGGTGAGGACTCCGGCGGAGCCCGTGTAGCGGGCGGGGTCGGTGAGCTCGTCGAGGTCGACATCCTTCAACTCGGGCTCCCGGGCGAGAAGTTCGGCCAGCGAAAGCCCCTCGCTGTACGTCCGCTTGGCGAGGTCCGTGAGCAGTGCCTTGGCGGGGGCCCGCCCCAGCAGGGATGCCAGCTCGGCGGACAGCCGCTCGGAGACGACCAACCCGTGGGTGAGATCGAGGTGTTCACGCATGGCCTCCGGGTGAACCCGTAGCCCCTCGGCCAGTTCGGCGGCATCCCGGGCGGCTCCGCCGGTCAGCCGCAGCAGGTCCCTGAGCGGTTCCCACTCCGCGTGCCAGGCACCGGCGGGCCGCTCGTCCTCGGCGGCCAGCGAGCCGTACAGCGTGGCCGCGAGCTGCGGCGCCCGCCGGGCGGCCGCCGCGATCAGCGTGGACCGCACGGGGTTCGCCTTGTGCGGCATGGCGGACGAGCCCCCGCCGCTGCTCTCCGACACCTCGGCGATCTCGGTGCGGCCGAGGACGAGCACGTCGGCGGCGATCTTTCCGAGCGCCCCGGCCGTGAAGGCCAGACATCCGGCGAGGTCGGCGATCGGCGTGCGCAGGGTGTGCCAGGGCAGGGGCGCGTCCCGCAGCCCGAGCTCAGCGGCGAACGCTGCCGTGAGAGCCACGGTGTCGTCGGCGCCGTACACCGTGAAGGCCGCAAGGGTCCCGGCGGCGCCGCCCAGTTGGACGGGGAGCGAGCCCCGTACGACGGCGACCCGGTCGCGTGCGTCCAGCACCAGCGAACGCCACCCGGCCGCCTTCAGGCCGAACGTCGTCGGTACGGCGTGCTGGGTGAGCGTCCGCCCCGGCATCGCGCTGTCACGGTGCTCGGCGGCGAGCCGGGCCAGGGACCGCTGGACGCGGTCGAGGTCCGACAGGAGCAGGTCGAGGGTGCGCGCGGCCACCAGCATCGTCGCGGTGTCCTGGATGTCCTGGCTGGTGGCACCCCGGTGGACGTAGGGGCCGTACTCCTCGCCGACCGCCTCGGTGAGGTCGGCGACCAGCGGGATGACGGGGTTGCCGCCGCCGCGTGCACGGCCGGCGAGGGACCGTACGTCGAAACGGCCCGCGTCGGCCGCCTCGGTCACCGCGGCGGCCGCCTCCGCCGGGGCCAGGCCCAGCGCGGCCTGCGCCCGGGTCAGTGCGGCCTCCGCGTCCAGCAGCGCCTGGAGGTAGGCGCCGTCCGAGGTCGCGGAGGCGGCGGGGGAGCCTGCCCACCCGGGGGCGAGCAGGCCGGTGTCGGGATCGGGGTCGAGGTCGGGAGAAGTCACTGGAACTCCAGGAAGACCGTTTCGCCTTCGCCCTGAAGGCGGATGTCGAAACGGTAGGTGCCATCGCCCTGCTGACGCGCGATCAGCGTGTCGCGTCGCTCCGCGGGCACCCGCGAGAGCAGCGGGTCGGCGGTGAGGGCCGGCTCGTCGCCCGGCAGGTAGATCCGCGTGTACAGATGCACCAGCAGACCGCGCGCGAAGACGCACACGCTGATGTACGGGGCGCTCTGCCCACGCGCGCCCGGGCGCAGGGTGCGTGCCGTCCAGTGACCGTTGGCGTCGGTCTGGATACGGCCCCAGCCGGTGAACTCCACGCCGTTGCGGCCCAGGTAGCCGCCGCTGGCGGGGTCGCGCCGGATCGAACCGTCGGCCTGCGGGACGTTGCCGTCCGCATCGGGGCCCCACAGCTCCACGAACGCGTCGGGAAGCGGGTTGCCCTCGCCGTCGGTGATGTACCCCTGGAGGACGATCGTGTCCGGGTGCCCGACAGGGGCGATGTCACCGCCGCCGGGGAACGGCAGGGCGTGACCGTAGAAGGGGCCCACCGTGTGCGACGGGGTCGGCAGCACGGTCTCGGGGCGGTTCGTGTCGATCTTCGTCATGGCTGGTCAGCGCCCCTCTTCGATCCAGGTGGCCTGCGGTCCGTCGAGCACGATGTCCCAGTGGTACCCCATCGAGAACTCCGGTACGGACAGACCGTGGTCGTACGTGGCGACGAGCCGTTGCCGGGCCGCGTCGTCCGTCACCGACTGGATGATCGGGTCGTACGGGAACAGCGGGTCGCTCGGGAAGTACATCTGCGTGACCAGTCGCTGGGTGAACGCCGTGCCGAACAGCGAGAAGTGGATGTGTGCCGGCCGCCAGGCGTTGACGTGCTGGCGCCAGGGGTAGGGACCCGGCTGGACGGTCGTGAAGCGGTAGAAGCCGGTGTCGTCGGTCAGTGTGCGGCCGACCCCCGTGAAGTTCGGGTCCAGCGGCGCGTCGTGCTGCTCGCGCTGGTGGGCGTAGCGCCCGGCCGAGTTCGCCTGCCAGATCTCGATCAGCTGTCCGCGGATCGGACGGCCTGCACGGTCGAGGAGACGGCCCTCGACGGTGATCCGCTCGCCGACCGGCTCCCCGGTGTGCTGCCGGGTGAGGTCGTTGTCGATCTCGGTGATGTCCCGCTCGCCGAAGGCGGGGGAGTGCAGCTCGACCAGCTCCGGGTCCTGGGACACGTCGATGGTGATCGGCGGCTGTTTCGGATGCCGCAGCACCGAGGAACGGTAGGGCGCGTAGTTGCGGCGGGGCTGGTGCTCCACGGGGGCACCAGCGGCGAGCCGCTTCTCGTAGGCGGCGTGCTCGGCGGCGATTTCCTGGTCGATGTCGTGCTGGCTAAGAGGCATAGGGACTTCCTGGGGGATTCTGACGTTCTCATCGAAGGCGAGGGGACGTATCGCGCCCTGTAGGGGCGCGGGGCTGTATCAATATGCGGCTCCGCCGCGTGGGCGCGACCAGCCACAATGGACCCGCAGCCGACAACGGAGCTCTATCGCTCAAGCACAAGGGCCAGCCCTTGACCAACACCGATGCACAGCGTCGCGACACCAACCCCGCTGCCCGCACGGGCCAGTTGATGAGCCACCGTCCCTGCGAGCCGCGCTCCCGACGCACCCAGCGGATGCCCGAGCGCGATCGCCCCGCCCTGCGGATTGAGGACCGCCGGATCGAACTCGGGCCACTCGGCAACACATCCCAGCACCTGCGCGGCGAACGCCTCGTTCAGCTCAAGCACTGACAGATCGTCAAACCCCTTGCCCGCCTTGGCGAGTGCGCGGTTGACGGCTTCCACGGGGGCGAGCCCGAAGTAGTGCGGGTCCAGCGCGTTGACGCCGGTCGCGGAGATCCGGGCCAGCGGCTCCCGGCCGGTCGCGGCGAGACCCTCGTCGTCCACCAGCAGCAGGGCGGCGGCACCGTCGTTCAGCGGCGACGCGTTGCCCGCGGTGACCGTGCCGCCGTCCTTACGGAACGACGGTTTGAGCTTCGCCATCGCCTCCAGGGACGCATCCGGGCGTACGCACTCGTCGGCACCGAACACGACCGGGTCGCCCTTGCGCTGCGGGAGGGAGACGGGGGCGAGCTCGGCGTCGAAGAGGCCGTCGGCCTGCGCCTTCGCCGCCTTGCGGTGGCTGTGCAGCGCGAACTCGTCCTGCTGCTCACGCGTGATCTTGTGCTTGTCCGCGATCAGTTCCGCGGACTCGCCCAGCGGGATCGTCCACTGCGGTTCCATCCTCGGGTTGACCATGCGCCAGCCCAGCGTGGTCGAGTACAGCTCGGTGTGGGCGGCGGGGAAGGGCTTGTCGGACTTGGGCAGCACGTACGGCGCCCGGGTCATCGACTCGACCCCGCCCGCCACGGCGACGGAGGCGTCCCCGACGGCGATGGCGCGGGCCGCCTGGATCACCGCCTCAAGACCCGACGCGCACAGCCGGTTGACGGTCACACCCGGCACGCTGGTGGGCAGTCCGGCCAGCAGCGCCGCCATGCGGCCGACGTTGCGGTTCTCCTCACCGGCGCCGTTGGCGTTGCCGAAGTAGACGTCCTCGATCCGGGAGGGGTCCAAGTCGGGGGTACGGGCGAGGAGTTCACGGATCGCGTGGGCGCCCAGGTCGTCCGGTCGCACCGACGCGAGAGTGCCGTTGTAGCGGCCGACCGGGGTGCGGACCGCGTCGACGATGTAGACGTTCTTCACTTCAGGCCCTCCGTGACGGTCAGCTTGGCGTCGGTCCTGGCGGTGATCTCCTCGACGGTGACACCGGGTGCCGTCTCGACGAGTTCCAGGCCGTCCTCCGTGACGTCCAGGACGCCGAGGTCGGTGATGATCCGGTTCACGCACGCCTTGCCGGTCAGCGGCAGCGCGCACTCGGTGCGGATCTTCGGTGAGCCGTCCTTGGCGGTGTGGGTCATCACCACGATGACCGTGCGGGCGCCGTGGACCAGGTCCATCGCCCCGCCGATCCCGGTGATCATCTTGCCGGGGACGGCCCAGTTGGCCAGGTCGCCGGTCTCGGACACCTGCATGGCGCCCAGCACGGCCACGTCGATGTGCCCGCCCCGGATCATCCCGAAGGACAGCGCCGAGTCGAAGAAGGACGCCCCCGGCAGCACGGTGACGGTCTCCTTGCCCGCGTTGATCAGATCCGCGTCGACCTGGTCCTCGGTGGGGTAGGGGCCGGTGCCGAGGATGCCGTTCTCGGACTCGAGGATCACCTCGACGTCCTCGGGGAGGTAGTTCGGGATCAGCGTCGGCAGGCCGATGCCGAGGTTGACGTACTGACCGTCCCGGAGCTCGCGCGCGGCCCGCGCGGCCATCTCTTCCCGCGTCCATGCCATCAGCTGTTCACCGTGCCCCGTGCCGGGGCCGCGGAGACCGTCCGCTGCTCGATCCGCTTGTCAGCGGCCTGTTCCGGAGTCAGTGCGATGACCCGCTGCACGAAGATCCCCGGCAGATGCACCGCGTCCGGATCGATCTCGCCGGGCTCCACCAGCTCCTCCACCTCGGCGATCGTGACCTTGCCGGCCATCGCCGCGAGCGGGTTGAAGTTCCGGCTGGACTTGTTGAACACCAGGTTGCCGTGCCGGTCGCCCCGCCAGGCCCGCACCAGCGCGAAGTCGGTGCGGATTCCGTGCTCCAGCACGTACTCCGTGCCGTCGAACTCCCGCACCTCCTTCGGCGGCGAGGCGAGCGTGACCCCGCCCTGGCCGTCGTAGCGCCAGGGCAGCCCGCCGTCGGCGACCTGGGTGCCCACCCCGGCCGGAGTGAAGAACGCGGGGATTCCGGCGCCGCCCGCCCGCAGCCGCTCGGCGAGCGTGCCCTGCGGGATCATCTCGACCTCCAGCTCACCGGCCAGGTACTGGCGGGCGAACTCCTTGTTGGCGCCGATGTAGGAGCCGGTCACGCGGGCGATCCGCCCGGCCGCGAGCAGGACCGCCAGACCGGAGTCCATCGCCCCGCAGTTGTTGGAGACCACCGACAGCGAGCCGGTGCCCTGCTCGTAGAGGGCCTGGATGAGCACGTTCGGCACACCGCTCAGCCCGAAACCGCCCACCGCGAGCGAAGCGCCCTCCGGCACATCGGCCACCGCCTCCCGGGCTGTGGCGACCACCTTGTCCATCCGTAAGCCCCATCTCTCCAACTACTCAGGGCACTGAGTATTTCAGCGAGGTCTCCCTCACGCTGTCACCGGAGCCGTCGGGCGTCAAGACCTCTGCGTACGGCCAGGCAGGCGAGGAGCTCGCGCTGCAGACAGAGCTCGGGTGGCCCCGGTATTGTTCAGTGCACCGACTAATTCGACCTCGGGAGCGCACATGGCGGCGGTGGACCTCACCACCCACCCCGGGCACCTCGCCCGGCGGTTCCAGCAGGCCCACTACCTGCTGTGGAACACGATGGTCTCCGAGGAGATCACCTCGCCGCAGTTCGCGGTCCTCAACGCGCTCGTCGCCGAGCCGGGACTCGACCAGCGCACGGTGGGCGAGCGGGTGGGGCTCGACCGGTCGACCATCGCCGAGGTCATCAGCCGGCTCGGCAGGCGCGGGCTGCTCGACAAGGTCCGCGACCCGCAGGACGGCCGCCGGTCCCTGCTGCGCCTGACCGGCGAGGGGGAGCGCACCCACCGCAAGCTGACCGTGCGCACGGCCCGGATGAACCAGGTCTTCCTGGCCCCGCTCTCCGCCGAGGAACAGAACCTGTTCTTCGAACTGATCCGCCGGGTCTCGGACGCGGCGGAGGGGCTCCGGAACCCGGCGGAGCCGGTCGCCGCACAGTCGTAGGGTCGGCCGCACAGTCGCAGGGTCTACGGCGCCTTCACGAACACGACCCAGACCTGGCCCTTCGCGAAGTTCACCGGGGAGCCGTCCTTCGTCGTGAACTCGGTGCCGTCCGCGGCCTTCGCCCGCTTCCACTTCACGTCGAAGGCTCGTCCATCCCGGAGCACCTTCGCCCTGCCCGACCCCACCGTCTCCGTGTACGGAGTGTTGTTGCCGAGGAAGTCGTGGAAGGCGGACCGGCGCACCTTCACGTACTGCACGACGACCGTCGCCGGTGCCAGCCGCTTCCCGTCGGTCGTCACGTCCGGTGAGCCGTCCATCGAGACCAGCCAGCGTTTCCGGCTCGCGGACCAGTCGAAGGTGAAGCGGGCGGCGGGGAAGCGGACCGTCTCCGCGGTGTCCTTCGTACCGCCGGCGGGCGCGGGGCCGTAGCGGAAGCCGGTGGTCAGCGCGTCCGCGCCCGGCGTGGCGGGCAGCAGGCGCTTCGGGCGCGCGTAGAGGTTGTGCGGGATGGGCTTGGCGGTGCCGCGGAAGTAGGCTCCGGATGCCTTCTCGGGGGTGCGGGCGTCCAGCGGCGCCTTGTTGATCAGCGGCATGAGCTTGCCCTGGGCGCCGGAGAAGGCGAGCGTCGGCTTCTGGAACTGACGCAGCAGCTCCAAGTCCGACTCGCGGGCGCTGCGCACCGGGCCGACGGCCTTCGGCAGCCGGGTCGCGAACACCGCCATGAGCCGGCTGAGCCCGCCCTCGACCTGCTCGGCGTAGACGATGTCCGCGGAGTCGAGGCCGGTCTGCGGGCGCGCCGCCCGCACGTTGTCGATCTTCACGGCGAGTGGGGAGGGATGCTGAGCCTCCTGGCTCGTTCCCGGCGTGCTCGCTTCCGGCGTGCTCGGTTCCGCCGTGTGCAACTGCCCGCGCCCGTCGTCGGCCGGCACGCGGGGCGTGTCCTGACCGGTACAGCCCGCCGCGAAGAGGCCCGTGGCCGCCAGTACCGCCGCCGCCGTACGGGCATGTCGTGCACGTGCCCCGTGTCTCATACCCACCATGTCCGCCAGCCGCCTGTCTCGTGCCTTCGATTGTGCGCTTATAAGTTCATTGCTGGCCATACCCGTCTGTTTCTGATTGGTCTCGTTGCCTGGCCCGAACGGCCCCGGATCGCGGTTCGGCGCTCGCCGCCCGGGTACTCGGGGCGCCGACCCCAGGACCGACACGGCGATGTGACGGAGGGAGTGCCGGGCGATGAAGGCAGTGACCTGGCAGGGCAAGCGGGACGTGCGCGTGGAGGAGGTGCCCGATCCACGGATCGAGGAACCGACGGACGCCGTCATCCGGATCACCTCCTCCGGACTGTGCGGCTCCGATCTGCATCTCTACGAGGTGCTCACACCGTTCATGACACCGGGCGACATCCTCGGCCACGAACCCATGGGCATCGTCGAGGAGGTCGGCGCCGCGGTGCCCGACCTCTCGGTGGGCGACCGGGTCGTCGTGCCGTTCCAGATCGCCTGCGGGAACTGCTGGATGTGCATCACCGGACTGCCGACCCAGTGCGAGACCACCCAGGTCACCAGTGAGGGCATGGGAGCCGCCCTGTTCGGCTACACCCGTCTCTACGGCGCCGTACCGGGTGCGCAGGCCGAGTATCTGCGTGTCCCGCAGGCGCAGTTCGGCCCCGTCAAGGTCCCGGAGGGGCCGCCCGACGACCGCTTCGTCTACCTCTCCGACGTCCTGCCCACCGCCTGGCAGGCCGTCTCCTACGCGGACGTGCCCGAGGGCGGCAGCGTGGCGGTACTCGGCCTCGGGCCCATCGGCGACATGGCCTGCCGGGTCGCCCAGGTGCGCGGCGCAGGCCGCGTCTTCGGCGTGGACCTGGTGACCGACCGCCTGCGCCGGGCCCGGGGCGTGGAGACGTTCGACATCAGGAGCTTCGACTCCGAGAAGGAACTGGTCCAGGCGATCCGCGACGAGACCGACGGGCGCGGCCCGGACGCCGTGATCGACGCCGTCGGCACCGAGGCCCACGGCAGCGCGGCCGCCCGCATGGTCCAGAACGCCTCCGCCCTGCTGCCCCGGAAGCTGAGCGGCCCGCTCGCGGAACGCTTCAGCGTCGACCGGCTCGCCGCCCTGCACACCGCCATCGAACTGGTCCGGCGCGGCGGCACCATCTCGCTCTCCGGCGTCTACGGCGGCATGGCCGACCCGCTGCCGATGCTCACCATGTTCGACAAGCAGATCCAGCTACGGATGGGCCAGGCCAACGTGCGCCGCTGGGTCGACGAGATCCTGCCGTACCTGACGGACGAGGACCCGCTCGGCGTCGACGGCTTCGCGACCCACCACGTGCCGCTGTCGGACGCCCCGCGCGCGTACGAGACGTTCCAGAAGAAGCAGGACGGCACGGTGAAGGTGCTGATGCGGCCGTAGGGCCCCTGCCCCGCCCCGGCCCCGACTCAGCCCAGGATCTCGTCGAGGTCGTAGCGCACCGGCTCCTCGAGCTGTGCGTACGTGCAGCTCTCCGGCGTCCGGTCGGGGCGCCAGCGGCGGAAGCGGGCGGTGTGGCGGAACCGGGCGCCGTTCTCCATGTGGTCGTACGCCACCTCCGCCACCCGCTCCGGTCTGAGCGGCACCCAGGACAGGTCCTTCTTGCCCGACCAGCGGCTCGGCGCCCCGGGCAGCCGGGCGCTCTCGTGCGCGGCCTCCTCCGTCCAGGCCGCCCAGGGATGCCCCGACGCGTCCTGCATCCGCAACGGCTCCAGCTCCTCGATCAGCTCGGCGCGCCGCTTCATCGGGAAGGCCGCGGACACCCCGACGTGCTGGAGCGTGCCCCGGTCGTCGTGGAGGCCGAGCAGCAGGGAGCCGACGACCGGGCCGCTCTTGTGGAGCCGGTAGCCGGCGACCACGACGTCCGCCGTGCGCTCGTGCTTGATCTTGAACATGGCGCGCTCGTCCTGGAGATAGGGCAGGGTGGGCGGCTTGGCGATGACACCGTCCAGGCCCGCGCCCTCGTATTGCTCGAACCACTGCCGGGCCACGTCGATGTCGGTCGTCGCCGGTGCCAGGTGCACCGGGGCCGTGACCCCGGACAGTGCCGTCGTGAGCAGCTGTCTGCGGTCGGTGAGGGGGACGTCCAGCAGCGACTCGTCCCGCAGGGCCAGCAGGTCAAAGGCGACGAAGGAGGAAGGCGTCCGTTCGGCCAGCGTCCGCACCCGTGAGGCCGCCGGGTGGATCCGCTCGGTCAGCGCGTCGAAGTCCAGCCGCCCGTTCCGTGCGATCACTATCTCCCCGTCCAGCACGCACCGCTCGGGCAACCGCGCCGCGAGTGCCTCCGCCAGTTCGGGAAAGTACCTGGTCAGCGTCTTGCCGGTACGGCTGCCCAGCTCGACTTCGGCTCCGTCCCTGAAGACGATGGCACGGAACCCGTCCCACTTCGCCTCGTAGTGCATGTCCGGCGGGATCTTCGCCACCGACTTGGCGAGCATGGGCTTCACGGGGGGCATCACCGGCAGATCCATGGTCCGATTCTGCATGCGCCCGCCCCGAAATGCCTGATATGTCAGCCTCGCCTACCGTGGCTCGCATGGGTGACGCGGTGGAACTGGAGGCAGGCGGCCGGACCGTACGGCTGTCCAGCCCGGACAAGATCTTCTTCCCTGAGCGCGGCTTCACCAAGCTGGACCTCGCCCGCTACTACCAGGCCGTCGCCCCCGGCATCCTGCGCGCCCTGCGCGAGCGCCCCACCACCCTGGAGCGCTACCCGGACGGCGTGACCGGCGAGAACTTCTTCCAGAAGCGGGCGCCCAAGAACATGCCCGACTGGATCCCGACCGCCCACATCACCTTCCCCAGCGGTCGTAGCGCCGACGAGATGTGCCCCACCGAGGAGGCCGCCGTCCTGTGGGCCGCCCAGTTCGGCACCCTCACCTTCCACCCGTGGCCGGTCCGCCGCGACGACGTCGACCGCCCCGACGAACTCCGCATCGACCTCGACCCGCAGCCCGGCACGGACTACGACGACGCCGTGCGGGCGGCCTTCGAACTCCGGGACGTGCTGCAGGAGTTCGGCGGCCTGCGCGGCTGGCCCAAGACGTCCGGCGGACGCGGCCTGCACGTCTTCGTCCCCATCGAACCGCGCTGGACCTTCACCCAGGTGCGACGGGCCGCGATCGCGGTCGGGCGCGAGATGGAACGCCGGATGCCGGACCGGGTGACCATCAAGTGGTGGAAGGAGGAACGGGGCGAGCGCATCTTCATCGACTACAACCAGACGGCCCGCGACCGGACCATCGCCTCCGCCTACTCGGTACGGCCCCGCCCGCACGCCCCGGTCTCCGCGCCCCTGCGCTGGGAGGAGGTCGGCGAGGCTCATCCCCAGGACTTCGACCTCGCGACCATGCCCGCGCGCTTCGCCGAACTCGGCGACGTGCACGCGGACATGGACGATCACGCGTTCTCCCTGGACGCCCTGCTGGAACTGGCCCGCCGTGACGAGCACGACCACGGGCTCGGTGATCTGCCGTACCCGCCCGAGTATCCGAAGATGCCGGGAGAACCCAAGCGGGTACAGCCGAGCAAGGCCAAGAAGCCCGGTCCTACAGCTCCTTGATCCTGATGTCCCGGTAGGAGACCACGTCCGTCGTGCTGTGCACCTGGAGCCCGACGTAGCCGGAGGCGAACCGCCTTCCGTCCGTGCCCGGGTCGTCCGAGCGGGGCGGGGTGAAGTCCTGGCCGCCGATGTTGTCGAACTCGTTGATCAGCACGCCGTTGCGGTAGACCGAGTAGTGCTGGTCGACCACACGGATCTCGTAGTCGTTCCACGTGCCCTTCTGGGTGACGCCGGCACCGGCGAGTCCCACCCGGTCGAAGCCGTAGACCGACCCGGTCTTGTACATGTCGCCGTCGGGCCGGTCGAGCACCTGCACCTCGTGGCCGTACTTGATGGCGACCCACTCCGGCCGGGACTCCTCCGGGTGGTCGTGGACCCACGGGAACCGCACGAACACACCGGAGTTGGCGTTCCCGGTGCCCGGGGCGTCGTCCCGCCACTGGAGCTTGAGCGAGAAGTCGCCGTACGTGCGCTCCGGGAACCAGAGCATGCCGAGGCCGTCCTTCGTGGTACCGGACGTGATGGACCCGTCGCCGTTCGGCGCGAACGAACCACCGCCCACCTGCTGCCACTTGGCGAGGGACGCGGCACTGCCGTCCAGGATCGTGCGGTAGCCCGCTGTCTGGCCGGGCCTGCCGATCCCGGACTCACGGGCCGCCGCGTCGATCGCGTCGTACTCGCGCTCGTCGACGACCCCTTCCTTGAAGAGCCTGTCCAGGACGGTCTTCACATGCTTGAGGAACAGGGCCTGGGACGTCCACTCCTTCTCGTCCTCGATCAACTCGTTGATCCGGCACCGGCTGTTGGTGATCCGGTTCGGTACCCCGGAGTCGACCGTGCCGACGATCACCGTCAACCGCTCGTCGAGCTCGGAGCAGTTGGGCGCCGGGACCTGACTGGAGACGACGGTGAAGGTCACCGTGCGCGCGGCCGAGGTGTTGCCCGCCTTGTCGGTCGCGCGGTACGCGAGGGTGTGCGTGCCCGCCCGGTCGACGACCACCGCGGCGGTGTACGCCAGATACGGTCCGGCGTCGATCGAGTACTCGACGCCCGCGACCCCCGAACCGCCCACGTCCGTGGCGCTGACGGTCACCTTGGCGTTCCCCACGTACGCCCCGTCGGAGTTCCGGGTGCCGTCCACGGTCACGCCGGTCACCGGCGGGGTGGTGTCCTGCGGTGCGGCCACGACGACCGTGAACCGGACGCTCTTCTCGGCGGCCGCGTTGCCCGCCTTGTCGGTCGCCCGGTAACGCACCGTGTGAGCGCCGACCTGATGCACCATCACCGGCATGGTGTACGGCTGCCAACTCCCGTCGTCCACCGCGTACTCGATGGTGTTGACCCCGGATCCGGTGTCGGAGGCCGACACGGTCACCGTCGCCATGTCGATGTACGTGCCGTCGGGGTTCTGCTCGCCGCTCACCGTCGCCGAGGTGTCCGGCGGGGCGGTGTCGTCGGAGGGCCGGGCGACGACCGTGAAGACCGCGCTCTTCTCCGCGGAGACGTTGCCCGCCTTGTCGACGGCCCGGTAACGGACCGTGTGGTCGCCGACCTGGTCGACGACGACCGGGGCGGTGTACGGCTGCCAGGCGCCCGCGTCCCCGATCGCGTACTCGATCCGGTCGACGCCGGAGCCGCCGGCCTCGTCGGTCGCGGTGACGGCCACGCTCGCCGAACCGACGTACTGGCCCTGCGCGTTCTGTGTGCCGGTCACCTGGGCCGCCGCCGAGGGCGCGGAGGTGTCCTGGCCGCTACCCTCGGTCACCACGAGGATGCCCTGCATCTGGCCGTGGCCCGGGATCGTGCAGTGGTAGAAGTAGCGGCCCGGGGCGAGCGTGACCTCGGCGGTGTGACGGCCTCCCATGTCGTCGTTCGGATTGGCGAGGATGTTGAGTTCGACGTCGTCGTTGAACTCGGGATCGCTGGTCACGAACGTCAACGTGTGCGGCATACCGGTCGTGTTGCCGGTGGCCGCGCTGTTCTCGAAGACGATCGTGGCCGTCCCCGCCACGGCTGTCGTGGGCGCCGACGTGTACTTGGTGATGTCGTCGCCGGCCGTCCAGGTGAGTGTCTGGGCGGCGGCTGCCGTTGTCTGCCGCGGCTGGGCCGTGGACGTCGACTGGAGTCCCAGCAGCATCAGCAGGGCTGCCAACAGGACGGTCAGAGGTCTTTGCCGACGCATCACTGTCCTCCTCGCACCAGTTGGCCGACGGCCGGTGTGGGCCCGCCGCCCTTGTAAGTGACCCGCCACAGCGCCGACTTGGAGTCGGCGGTGAAGAAGCCGCGCCCGTAGTCGAGGACGTACAGCGCGCCGTCCGGACCGAACTTCCAGTCCATGAGGTTCTTGATGCCGTCGTTGCCGATCGGCACGATCTTCTTCAACGACTCGGAGTGGACCGGCAGTCCGCCGTCGCCGTGGGTCTTCGGATCGGTGATCACCGCGTTGCGCGGCTGGTCGGCGTCGTAGAAGTCACCGACGAACCACTTGCCGTCCCAGTAGGCGGGCCACTTGGTCGTGCTCGCGCTCGCCGTGTCGTAGCGGTACACCGGCCCGTTCATCGCGGCCTGCCCGCCGCCCTTGAGCCACGGCAGCAGGTACTTGGCCTCCTCCGGCTTGTAGGACGGGATGCCGTTCGCGTCCCGCGGGTAGTCCGGGGCGCCGCCCTGCGGCGAGTACCAGATGTTGTTGCCGGTCACCGGCGGCAGGTTCACCAGACCGTCGTTGTTGGGCGACTCGTTCTTCGGGTGGTCGCAGTCGTACCAGCCGAGCGGCTGGTCGGGGTTGGGCAGATTGCGGTCGCGGTAGGGCTGCTTGTTGCCCATGCAGTACGGCCAGCCCCGGTTGCTCGCCCTGGTGATGACGGCGAACGTGTCGTACTTGGCCGGGCCCCAGGTCGTCGAGGGCTCGCTCGCGTCCGGACCGACCCAGCCGGCGTAGAGCGTGTCGGTCTTCTTGTCGACGAAGATGCGAGCCGGGTTCCGGACCCCCATCACATAGATCTCGCCGCGCGTCTTGCCGCCGCCCTCGTCGGTCTCCGTGCCGGTGAAGAGGTTCCCCGCGGGAAGCGTGTACGTCCCGTCGGCCTCCGGGTGGATGCGCAGGATCTTCCCGTTGAGGTTGTTGGTGTTGCCGGCGGTGCGGCGCGCGTCCGCGAAGGAGACGCCCTTGAAGTTGGGCTGCGGGTTGTTGCCGGAGTAACCCCCGCTGAAGCCACTGGAGTTGTTGTCACCGGTGGCGATATACAGGTTGCCTTTGGAGTCCCAGGACATCCCGCCGCCCGAGTGGCAGCAACTGTGCACCTGGACCGGCCATTTGAGCAGCACCCTCTCGCTGCTCAGGTCCAGCCTGTTCGTCGCGAGGTCGAGGGTGAAGCGGGACACCCGCCGTTCGGCGATCCGTGTGTCGCGGTTGAGCTGCGCGTGCGGGGTGTAGTGCATATACACCCAGCCGTTCTGCTCGAAGCGGGGATCGAGTTCGATGCCGAGCAGCCCCTCCTCGACCTTGACCAGCTCGTCGCCGCCGCCCTTGTTGCCGAAGACGGTCAACTCGCCCGCCAGGGTGACCTTCTTGGTCGCGGGGTCGTAGACGTGGATCTGACCCCTGCCCTTGCCGACGTCCGGGTTGTTCCAGTCGGTGACGACGGGCTGGGAGGAGTCGGCGCCGCCCCGGCCGATGTAGAGCACACGCCCGTCCGGTGCGGTGACCAGGCCGTGCGGCTCACCGATCTGGTCGTTCTGCCCTGCCTGGTTGGGCTGGGTGAGGCGTTCCGCCTTGTAGTTGCCGTTGATCGTCGCCTTGCAGTCGGCCTGCACGAGCCGTGAGGTCCACAGCAGCGCACCCCGCAGATGGGCCCGGAAGTCGGTTTCGTCGTACGACGACACCGTGCCGCCCATCCCGGTGTAGAAGGACCGCCCGCCGTCGTAGTCACGGCACCAACTCACCGGGTGGTCCCAGCCGTTGGCGCTCGCCCCCGGCTGGTAGGTCGACTCGCGCACCCGGGCGACGGTGTGCACGTCGCCGGAGGGGTTCTTCGTCCAGTTGAACCACTGGTCGGGACGCTTCCACTGCACCGGCAGATCCTTCGTCGCCGGATGCTGCCGGTCGCCCACCTCAACGGTGGCTCGCTGTACCGCCGTTGGGCTGGAGGCGGCCGGACGGGCGCCGACGAGTCCCGTGAACCAGTCGGAGTACGGCTCGGCGCGGGCCGCGTCATGGACGCCGACGAAACCGCCACCCGCCTCTATGTAGGCCTCCAGACCGGCCTCCTGGTCGGGGTCGAGGACGTCGCCGCCACCGGTCAGGAAGACGATCGCGTTGTAACCGCCCAGCGCCTGTTCGTCGGTGAAGACCCTGGCGTCGTCCGTGGCCTCGGTCGCGAACCGCTGGTTCGCCGGACCGGACAGCCCGATCCTCTCCACGGCGGCGATACCGGCGTTGACGACCGGCGACTCGTCCCCGCCCGCCGCGGAACCGTAGAAGACCAGCACCCGTACATCTGCGCCACCCGGTGGCGACTTGACGGACATCGTTGTCGGTGACTGTTCCGATGCGGGCATCGCTCCCGCGGCCGGTCCGGACATCAGTCCGGCGGCGAGGACCCCGGCGGTCACCGTGGCCACCCAGACCCGTCTTCTCGTCGTTCCTCCGCTTCTCGCGCTCAACCCTCGTAAGTGCATGGGCACCTCCTCGGTCACAGCAACAGCGCCAAGCAAGCTAGACGCCTTTGCGTCACTCGCCAATACCTATGACCGGGATCGCGCGAACTTTGTCCTCGGTGTGGATAAACGCTTGCGGGGCCGGTACCGTCTCACAGATTCATCACAGGTGCGTCTCCGCAAATTCCGTATCAGGGTGGGGAGTTCTGCATGGCCGCAATGGACAGACGCGGGTTCGACCGGCGGCGGGTACTGCTCGGCGGCGCGGCCGTCGCGACATCGTTGTCCATGGCGCCGGAGGCCCGGAGCGACACCGGCCCGGCGCGGGCCGCCCCGGGTGGCGGCGAGGTCAGGCACATCAAGCTGTACGCCGAGAAGCTCGCCGACGGGCAGATGGGCTACGGCTTCGAGAAGGGCAGGGCGACGATCCCCGGTCCGCTCATCGAACTCAACGAGGGCGACACGCTGCACATCGAGTTCGAGAACACCATGGACGTCCGGGCGAGCCTGCACGTCCACGGCCTGGACTACGAAGTCTCCAGCGACGGAACGACGTTGAACAAGAGCGACGTCGAGCCGGGTGGCACCCGCACCTACACCTGGCGCACCCATCTGCCGGGCCGCCGCAGCGACGGCACCTGGCGGGCGGGCAGCGCGGGCTACTGGCACTACCACGACCACGTGGTCGGCACGGAGCACGGGACGGGCGGCATCCGGAAGGGCCTGTACGGCCCGGTGATCGTCCGCCGCAAGGGCGACGTCCTGCCGGACGCGACCCACACGATCGTCTTCAACGACATGCTCATCAACAACCAACCGGCCCACTCGGGACCGAACTTCGAGGCCACGGTGGGCGACCGGGTCGAGTTCGTGATGATCACGCACGGCGAGTACTACCACACCTTCCACATGCACGGTCACCGCTGGGCGGACAACCGCACGGGCATGCTCACCGGGCCCGACGACCCGAGCCAGGTCGTCGACAACAAGATCGTGGGACCGGCGGACTCCTTCGGATTCCAGGTGATCGCGGGGGAGGGGGTCGGGGCGGGCGCGTGGATGTACCACTGCCATGTGCAGAGCCACTCCGACATGGGGATGGTGGGCCTGTTCCTGGTGAAGAAGACGGACGGGACGATCCCCGGCTACGAGCCCCACGAGCACGGAAAGCCGTTGGCCGGGCACGAGCACTGACGGATCATGAGCAGGTGACTCTTCTCCTCACACGCGGTGATCTGGAAGCCCTGCTGGAGCCGCAGCCCTGCATCGACGCACTGCGGGACGGCTTCCGGCACGCGGAGGCGGTACCCATCGCGGGACAACGGGTGCGCACGGACCTCCCGTTCCCCGGGACCGCCACCGCCCTGATCCCGGGCCTGCTGCCCGGAGTCCCGGCCTACACGGTGAAGGTCAACGCCAAGTTCCCCGGCGCCCGGCCCGCCCTGCGCGGGGTGATCTGCCTGCACAGCGGCACCGACGGGGAACTGCTCGCACTGCTGGACTCGGCGACCGTCACGGCATGGCGGACGGGTCTCGCGGCGGCGCTGGGCACCCATCTGCTCGCGCGTGCCGGTGCCGGCGAAGTCGTCGGCGTGATCGGGGCGGGCGCGCAGGCCGAGTTGATGGTGCGGGGGCTTGCCGTGCTACGGCCCCGCGGTGCCCTGGTCGTCCACGACACGTCCGCCGAGCGCGCAGCGGAGTTCGCCGCACGGCACGGCGGGGAAGTGCTGTCCTGCGCGCCGGAGGTCGCCGCCGTCGCCGACCTCGTCCTGTCGGCGACCTGGTCGAGGGAGCCGTTGCTGCACCTGAGGGACACCCGGGAGGGGCAGCACTTCACGAGCCTCGGTGCCGACGAACCGGGGAAGGCCGAACTGGCGGCCGATCTGCTGGAGGCGGCCGTGGTCGTGGTCGACGACCGCTCCCTCGCCCTGAGCATGGGCGCGCCGACCGCCGTGGCCACCCTGGGCGAGGTGGTTCGGGGTGCGCACCCAGGGCGGACGGGGGCGGGGGACCGTACCGTCTACGCGCCCGTCGGCCTGCCCTGGCAGGACCTCGCGCTCGCCTGGTCCGCGTACCGGCTTGCCGAGCGGGAAGGGGTCGGACGGCGGGTGGATCTGCTGGCCTGAGCCCACGGGGTCGCTCCCGCGGCGCAGATCCGGTCGGCCGCACGGGTCGTCACCGCAGCGGCTTGCGCAGGAGCAGCCCACCCACGGGTCGCCCGCCTCATGTGCTCGCAGGTGCTGACGCCGTCTCGCCTCCCATGCAAAGGGCCGCGAAGCACTGCCCAAGCCCGAAGGCACAGTCCGCCGGGACTCCAGGCCAAGAAGTCCGCCGCGCGGGGTCGTTTCTCCGAGGGCGAGAGCGCTCTCATCGCGCTGTGTGCCGGAGCTATCCTGATCCGCACCCCGCCGACGAGGAGCCCCGAAGTGACCGACACAGCGCCGCGTCCCACTCTGGAGGCCGTGGCCGCGCGTGCCGGTGTGTCCCGGGCCACCGTGTCCCGGGTGGTGAACGGCGGGGACGGGGTCAGGGAGCCGCTCGTCGAGCGGGTGCGCAGGGCCGTCGACGAGCTCGGTTACGTCCCCAACCAGGCCGCCCGCAGTCTCGTCACCCGGCGCCACGACGCCGTCGCCGTGGTCGTCGCCGAGCCGGAGACCAGGGTCTTCGCCGACCCCTTCTTCGCCCTGCAACTCCGTGGGATCAGCAAGGAGTTGACGGCTCACGACAACCAACTCGTGCTGCTGCTCACCGAGGGCCGGGACGACCACGCGCGCGTCGGACGCTACCTCGCCGGAGGACACGTCGACGGCGCGCTCGTCTTCTCCCTGCACCTCGACGACCTGCTGCCCGCGTTGATCCAACGGGCGGGTGTGCCCACGGTGTTCGGCGGACGGCCCGGCTGGAGCGACGGGTCGACGGACGTCGTGTACGTCGACAGCGACAACCGCGGCGGTGCCCGCGAGGCCGTACGCCACCTCGTCGGACTCGGGCGCACCCGCGTCGCCCACATCACCGGCGCCCTCGACCAGACCTCCGCGGTGGACCGGCTCGACGGCTACCGGGATGTCATGGGCGACACCGGCCCGGACCTCGTCGCGCAGGGTGACTTCACCCCGGGCGGCGGGGAGCACGCGATGCGGGAACTCCTCGACCGCCGCCCGGACCTGGACGCGGTGTTCGCCGCCAACGACCTCACGGCGTCCGGCGCCCTGCGGGTGCTGCGCGAGCGCGGGCGCCGGGTGCCCGAGGACGTGGCGGTGGTCGGCTTCGACGACATGCTGCCGGTCGCCGAGCAGACCGATCCGCCCCTGACGACAGTCCGGCAGGACATAGAGGAGATGGGCCGGTTGATGGCCCGTCTGCTGCTGCGGGGTCTCGACCCGAAGGACGGAGCGAGGGGCGGGGGAGCCGCGCCGGCCGGTGTCGTGCTGCCGACCACGTTGGTGCGGCGCGCCTCGGCGTGACCCCCGCGTCCCTCGTCCGCTCAGGTCTGCTGCGGTGCGCTCCTGATCACGGCGAAACGGGCGCCGTACGGGTCGGCCAGCTTGGCGACACGGCCGACGCCCGGCACGTCCGTGGCCGGCATCCGGACCACGCCGCCCAACTCCTGTGCCTTGGCGACGGCGGTGTCCGTGTCGGTGACCTCGAAGTACGGCAGCCAGTACGCCCCGGCCTCCGCCTCCAGCGGGTCGTCGGCCAGCGGGACGATACCGCCGAACATGGCGTCCTCGCTCTGCCCGCCCGGCAGCACGGTCGTGTAGGAGCCGCCGGGGAAGTCGACGCCGTAGGTCTCCATGCCCAGGGCCGCGCTGTAGAAGAAGGCGGCCATCGGCAGGTCGGCCGTGTACAACTCGATCCAGCACAGCGAGCCCGGTTCCTGGGTGACGTCGAGCCCCTTGGTGCGCCCGGGCTGCCAGATACCGAAGGACACCCCCGCCTTGTCGGCGAGGATCGCCATGCGGCCCGCGTCCAACACGTCCATGGGCTGCATCAGCACGGAGCCGTGCGCCTGCTCGGCCGCCTTCGCGGTGGCGTCCGCGTCCGTGGTCTGGAAGTACACGGTCCAGGACGGCGGGCCCTGGTCCGGTGTGGTCTGCATGCCGCCCGCGGCGGTCTTGCCGGCGAGCTGGAAGAAGCCGTAACCGCCGGCTTCGGGCGGGCCGGGCTGGAACTCCCAGCCGAACAGACCGCCGTAGAAGGAAGTGGCGCCGTCGATGTCGGGGGTGCCGATGTCGAGCCAGTTCGGAGCGCCGGGGACATAACGGGTGGTGAGCATTACTGCCCTCCTTTGAAGGGTCCCGTAGCCTGCACTGCCGAGTCTCGCACCGCCCACTGACAATCGCCGCCGGAATGCGGTTGCCGGCCGGTGCACGGTCGCGGTGACCGCAGGAGACCGGCTGCTGGTGTGTCAGGCGGCAGCGGGAGTGTCGTGGACGCCGGTCAGAGAGGGGAGCGCGAGCCATGACGGCGCCTGCCGTCCCCGTTGGGCGCGGACATCGCCCGGCAGACCGACTCCGCGCGCCGCCGTGCGTCCGCGCGCCGGGCGGAGGACCATCGAGGTGGCCGGCCGCTGTGAACGGCGGCGTTGATCCCGCGTTGATCGAACGTTTTTCGCTGCCCGGCACGATCTCGGCCATGCACACCGACACCATCACCCCGGCCCACCTGGCCTGGCAGACGCAGGCCCTGTGCGCGCAGACGGGGGCGGACTTCTTCTTTCCTGAGCCGGGCAGCTCGGTGCGGGAGGCGAAGCGTATCTGCGGCATGTGCGAGATGCGCCCGGCCTGCCTCGAGTACGCCCTGGCCAACGACGAACGCTTCGGCGTCTGGGGCGGGCTGTCGGAGAAGGAGCGGCTGGAACTCAGGCGGCCCGGAAACCGGTGAGCCACCGGCCGTCGAGTGCGGTTAGGATCCGGGAGCGCACCCGGGCGTAGCGCAGAGGCAGGCGCACCGCCTTGCTCAGGCGAGACACATCGGTTCGAATCCGGTCCCCGGGCTGCGTTCCGCGGGCCCTGTGGAGCAGAGGCAGACTCGCCGCCTTGTCAGGGCGGATACGCCGGTTCGAATCCGGCCGGGGCCCATGGCACAGGGGTCGGTAGCGCAGAGGCAGGCGCACCTTCGTGGCATGAAGGGAACGTCCGTTCGGATCCGGCCCGGTCTGCGGCAGGGCACGAACGGGGCGGGGACGCATGGGTGACGTGATCGGCGAGGACGAGCTCGCGGCCTTCCACCGTACGGTCGGCAGGCTGCGCGAGCTGCCCGTCGACGACCCCGTGCGACTGCGGGCCGAGCAGGTCGCCGCGTCCTTCGCCCGCGACGGACGGCTGCGACGGCGCAGGACGCGGGGCGCCGAGACCACCGCCGCCGACGCCGGGGTGATGGCGGCCACCGCGACCGGCTCCCACGACCGCCGTGAGGACGCGCCGCTGGTCGGGTCCGGCGACGCGGGCGTCTACCGCAAGCCGCGCAGTTGCTATGTCTGCAAGTCGCCCTATCGACAGGTCGATGCCTTCTACCACCGGCTCTGTCCGCGGTGCGCCGCCGACAACACGGCCCGCCGGGCGCTCTCCACCGACCTCGCGGGACGCCGTGCGCTGCTCACCGGCGGTCGGGTGAAGATCGGCTTCCAGCTGGCCCTCATGATGCTCCGGGACGGCGCGCAGCTACTGGTGACCAGCCGTTTCCCGCACGACACCGTGCGCCGGTTCGAAGCGGAGCCGGGCAGCGCGGAATGGCTCGACCGGCTGACCGTCGTCGCCGTCGACCTGCGCGACCCGCGCCAGGTGCTCGGCCTGTGCGAGGAGCTGCGCCGGGAGGGCGAACCGCTGGACATCCTCGTCAACAACGCGGCGCAGACGGTACGCCGGCCGCCCGAGTCGTACGCCCTGCTCGCCTCCGGTGAGCGGGACGTGCTGCCCGAGGGGGTGCGGGCGGCACCGGGCTTCACCCCGACGCGGATGCTGGAGAGCGGCGCCGCGTCGCTGCCGGTCGCACTGCGCGAGGCCGACGAGGCCGGGCTGCTGCCCGATCCGTCTCCGGAGAACTCCTGGTCGGCGCGGCTCGGCGCGCTCGACCCGGCCGAGGTCCTGGAGACCCAGCTCGTCAACGCGCTCGCCCCGGCGTTGCTCTGCGACCGTCTGCTGCCTCTGCTGCTGGCCTCCCCGCACCCGCGCAGGTACGTCGTCAACGTGACGGCCGTCGAGGGCCGTTTCGCCGTCCGGAACAAGACGGCCGGGCATCCGCACACCAACATGGCCAAGGCCGCCCTCAACATGCTCACCCGCACGAGCGCCGCCGAACTCGCCGAGCAGGGCGTGCACATGTGCGCCGTCGACACCGGCTGGATCACCGACGAGAACCCGGCACCGAAGAAGGAGCGCATGGCCCGCGCCGGGTTCCGCACACCGCTGGACATCGTGGACGGGGCGGCCCGGGTGTACGACCCGATCGTGCGCGGTGAGGCGGGCCACCCCGTGTCCGGGGTCTTCCTGAAGGACTACCGGGAGGCTGAGTGGTGAGCGGGGTCGACGCGGGAGCGGCGGGCGGCTTCGCGGGGATGCCGCATGCCGCATGCCGTGCCGCGGCCGGTCGGCCAACTCGCTCTGCCGCCAGGCTGGTTGTGGTCTGGGCCTTCTTGATCCACGCAGTAGGTTCCGGGTGCCGCGCCGGCCCGGGACCCCTTTTCGGTAGTGGTGGCCGGGGCGGGCGCCTGTGCCGGCCCGCTGTCTCGACGGCGACGGCCATCACTGGGGGCGGGGCCTGTCCGGTCGCCGGCCGGGCGCCCGGCTTCAACCCCTCCGACGGCCCCACCGCCCGCCCGTGGCGGATACGCGGGTGTCACCGGCGCATCGCCATGAACACCTCCGTCCAGAACCGCTGTTGCTGCTCCGAGGCGCCCGCCAGGTACGTGGCCCGCAGTTTCGCCGGCAGCAGGGCCACCAGGCGGGCCACGGCCGCGCGGTGCTTCCGGAGCTGGGACAGCTCCGCGTTGGCGAGGATCTGGTGGACGACGTCGCTGTCGTCACCGCCCTCCGAGGAGTGACCGGCGGCGCGGCGCAGCCGGGCCTCCCAGGCGCCGACGTCGCGCGCGAGCTCGCGCAGACCGGTGACCGGGCGGCCCCGGAAGCGGTCGAGCAGCCCGGTCAGCGGCACGGGCGCGTACTCGCCGTCACCGAGATAGACCGTGCCCATCTCCAGCGGCAGCCCGCGCCGGTGCAGCTTGATCAACCGCTCCAGCGTGCGCTTGGTGATCCAGGCGCGCCCGTCGTCGTCGATGTCGTGCTTCCACCACTCCAGGACCGTCTCGGCGTCCGAGCCGTACCGGGCCAGCAGCCACTCGTTGGCCGGTATGTCCTCGGGCTCCACCTGGAGCGAGGCGGTGAACCGGGTCGCCTGCGCGATGTTGTTCCGCGCCACCAGCATCTTGCGGCCGAGGTGGTACGGCGGGTTCTGCACCGCGATCTGCGCCCGCAGGTTCTCGATCCGGCGGCCGGCCAGCGACCACTCCTGGGTGATCTCCATGAGCTTGGCGAACGCGGCCTTGTCCCTGGGCCGGTTGTACTCGTCCCACACGATCGCCTTGGGCTCGGGCCCGGTGAACTTCTCGGCCAGCAGGTTGTCGAGGGTGCCGTCCGCCGACGGGATCGGCGCGCACAGGTCCTCGACGTTCGTCACCGGCAGCGAGAAGTACAGCGGCTCCCGGCCCAGCCCGTCCCGGACCGTCTCCCGCACCAGCTCCGTCTTGCCGCAGCCCGGCGGGCCCTGGAGCAGCACCGTCCAGCGTCCTCGCAGCGCGGCCCGCACCACCTGCCGTACCGGGTCGGGGATCGTCGCGGGGTTGGGCACGCCGAGCGACTCGGCGACACGGTCCAGGATCTCGGCCGTGCGGTTCTGCCCGGGCCTGCCGTCCGGCCCCGGCTCGGCCAGCCGCAGCCGCTCCCCGTCGACCAACGGCAGGCCCCAGCGCAGCGGGAACCCCTCCCGCGCATTCGCCAGGACGTGGTCCAGGGTGCGCGGGGACAGCAGCTCGCGCAGGGCGGGGGAGAGCGATGCCCACAGCGAGAACACCGGACGCAGGTCCCACGGGCGGTACTTGGCCGCCAGGTGCCGACGCCACGAGGTGTCGTTCGCCGTGATCCGCAGTGTCACCATGCGGTCCAGCAGCGCGAGGTCGCTGCGCCGGGCCGAGGTCTCCGCCAGCGACTCGTTGTCCGTGAGGAAGACGCCGACGCAGCCCAGGGCGCGCAGATCGTGCTCCCCGAGCGTCCAGTTGCAGGCGATCTGCATCAGCTGCGACTGGATCGTCGCGCCCGCCTGCAGGGAGTCGTCGATGAGCAGGACGAACGGCTGCCCCGGCTTCAGCTGGCTCATCACCAGCTGGCGCAGGACCAGTTCACCGGTGCCCGGGTCGCGCACCGGGGCGTTGACGAGCAGGTCGTCCGGCGTGAGGTTCGCCGCGGGGACGTACACCAGCGTCGCGTCCGGGTACGCCCGGCCGACGTGCGAGAAGAACGTCGCCGTCTTGCCGATGCCGTGCTCGCCGAAGATCTGCCCCGTCTGCCCCATGTCGATCATCGCGTCGATGAAGGACTCCAGGCGCGAGGTGGTCGACTGCTCTGTTTCCGTCGTCATTACCGTGATCCTGTGGTGACGCGATGGCAGTCCATCGCCGGGGTGTGCGTGTCCGGCCAGTCGTCGCCGCCCTGCGTGATCAGCCAGATCCATTTGTCCGGCTCGGCGGGTGTGATGGGTGGGGCGTATCCGTCGGTGAGCATCACGACGGCGTCCGGGGTGACGTCGAAGCGGCGCCCGGCGACCTCGGTGCGCCCCTCCACGTAGTCGGCGACCGCCTGGAAGCTCGTGCCGCCTCCGCCGTAGACCCGCTCGCCGGGCTTGAACGGCATCACCTCGGCGTCGAAGGAGAGCCAGTGCGCCTCGACCCCGTCGATTCGCCCCACGAGCCTGGTGAGCCACTCGACGACGTGGTCCGGCATGGAACCCGAGGTGTCGTACGCGACGACGAGCACCTTCTCCCGCACCGGACCGCGCCGCGAGAGCATCGGATCCCGGCCAAGGGCCGCGAGCAGCGCGCCCCGCTTCTTCGGGTACACCAGTCGCTCGCCGTCACTCAGTCGGGAGCCGAGCACGTCGACCAGCCAGCGCTGCCACCAGTCGACCGCACGCGTGCGCGTGGTCTCGCCGCGCAGCACGCCCGCGCCGAGGCTGCCCCAGATCCGTGCGGTCCGGGTGTCGCCGTCCTCGGTGCGGCCCATCAGGTCGAGGAGCTCCCGCTCCGCGCCCGTGTGCCCGCGCCGGGCCGCGAGCAGGGAGTTGAGCAGCGCCGAGGAGGCGACCGCGTCGATCGTCTCCTGGTCGGCCGGAACGCCGCCCTCGCGCAGGTGCACGCACATTCGCCGCTCGGGGCCGGGCGGGTCGTGCATGCGCTTCAGCTCGCCGTACACCCTCAGGTCCGTCTCGGTGAACGTCTCGTACGGCACCGGCTCCAGGCCGTGCTCCGTCAGGTCGCGGACGTAGGCGTCGTGGACCCGTCGAGGGTCGACACCGGTGGGGCGGCCGTCGAGCAGGGGCAGCTCCGGCCGGCCCAGCCGGACCAGCGCCACGTGGTTGATGGACACCTCGCAGGCCAGCGTGAACACCGGATCCGCGCGCTGCTCGGGATCGGCGAACAGGTGCCGCTGCACAAGATGCCGCGCCTCGTGGAACAGCACGAACTTCACCCCGTCCAGGCCGAGAGCGACGAAGAAGCCGGGGTTGTAGAGCAGCAGGCAGGTGCCGTCGCCGGAGGCCACCACCGCCGCCGTGTCGATCGCGGTCGTGGGGATCTGGTGACGGCACTTGGCGTACAGCCAGGACGCCACCGCCGACTCGGTCAGCCCGAAGTCCAGCAGCGCGGCCTCCTTCAACCGCCGCGCCTCCTCGACCACCGCCGAGTCCGCCGGACGGTACCGCTCCAGCGCCCTGCGGTCGGCCAGGTCGACCACCGGGACACGCCGCCCCCGCTCTCCGTACGCCATGCCGAGCCCCCCGTACCGAATCTCCCCCGTGCCTCATTGGTAGCAGCGGCCACTGACAACGGGCCAACGCATTACGCTCGGGGACCAAGGGCGGGGCCGTAGCGCAGAGGCAGGCGCACCGGTCTCCAAAACCAGAACACGCTGGTTCGAATCCAGCCGCCCCGCCCCCCTCCCGGCAGATCAGGCGATCGCGCCGGCCGTCATGATCAGCTCCGGCGCCGTTCCGTGGAACGTGTCGAGGAGCTGCGCCAGCACCGCCCAGGCGTCCTCGCGGCCGCCCAGGTGGTCGCGTACGAGGGGCCGCAGTGCGTTCTCGGCGTCTCGTACGCGCGCGGGGAACATCACATGGCCCAGGGACAGCACCTTCAGCACGTGAGCGGCGGGCCCGTGTCCGGTCGCGTACGCACCGGGGCCGGCCAGGACTCCCGCCTGGCGCAGGCGGTGGGTGAACTTGGGGTGGCTGCCGAACTGGGCGCGCAGTGCGGGCGGGCAGTCCGGGCGCACGGACAGGGCCCAGCGGGCGTAACCGGGCAACGGCCGCTCCCGGTCGGCTTCGGTGACCGTCCGCCAGTCGCGGTGTCCCAGCACCATGGACGCCGCGTCCCTGGCGGGAGCCATGGCGGTCGCGGCCCGCAGCGCCCCGACGAGCCCCTGAGCCACCATGCCCGGCGGCAGGGGCGGCTCGTTCGCGTGCTTGAGCAGGACGCGGTCCACGGGCAGGGTGTCCGTGCGGCCCGGACCGAACGGCACACCGCGCAGCACCGCCCGCCGCAACCCGGGGTCGGCGGAAGGGTGCCCGTACACGGCCGCGTTCAGCTTCGGGTCGTCCTCCTCCAGGATCCACACCAGCACGGAGGACGGGACCGGCGTCAGCTTCAGGACGGCGTGGGCGGTCCGGCGTTCGTCCGGGCCCCGCGACGGCGCTCCGATCCGCCGCCGTACCCGTGCGGCGTCGTCGGGGTCGGTCAGGCCCAGGAGGAAGCCGACCGCTCGCTGCGCCGTGCTGTTGTCATGCATGGCCGCATGATGACGCAGACGAGCGGCGGCTCGCACCGGATATCGGGTGGTCCGCCCGGCCGGCGTCAGGCTCCCGCGCGCGCCGCCATCCGCTCCTTGCGTGCCGCCAGCTTCGCGTCGAACTTCGACGCCTCCGCGTCCAGGCCGCTCATGTACAGGCCGAGTTCCTCCTGGGCCTTGAGACCCTCGGGGCCCAGGCCGGTGATCTCCATGACCTTCAGGAAGCGCAGGACGGGCTGGATGACGTCGTCGTGGTGGATGCGCATGTTGTAGATCTCGCCGATCGCCATCTGCGCGGCGGCCCGCTCGAAGCCGGGCATGCCGTGGCCGGGCATCCGGAAGTTCACGATCACGTCGCGCACCGCCTGCATCGTCAGGTCGGGCGCGAGCTCGAACGCCGCCTTCAGCAGGTTGCGGTAGAAGACCATGTGGAGGTTCTCGTCGGTCGCGATGCGGGCCAGCATGCGGTCGCAGACCGGGTCGCCGGACTGGTGGCCGGTGTTGCGGTGCGAGACGCGGGTCGCGAGCTCCTGGAAGGAGACGTAGGCCACCGAGTGCAGCATCGAGTGCCGGTTGTCCGACTCGAAGCCCTCGCCCATGTGGGCCATCCGGAACTGCTCCAGCTTGTCCGGGTCCACCGCGCGCGAGGCGAGCAGGTAGTCACGCATCACGATGCCGTGGCGGCCCTCCTCGGCCGTCCAGCGGTGCACCCAGGTGCCCCAGGCGCCGTCGCGGCCGAAGAGCGAGGCGATCTCGTGGTGGTAGCTGGGGAGGTTGTCCTCGGTGAGGAGGTTCACGACCAGGGCGATCCGGCCGATCTCGGTGACCTTGGACTGCCCCTTCTCCCAGGCCTCGCCGTCCTCGAAGAGGCCGGGGAAGTTACGGCCGTCGCTCCACGGCACGTACTCGTGCGGCATCCAGTCCTTGGTGACCTTCAGGTGCCGGTTGAGCTCCGTCTCGACCACTTCCTCCAGCGCGTGCAGCAGTCTGGCGTCGGTCCAGGCGGAGGACGGGCTGCTGAGGTGAGGGGAAGTGATCGTCACAGGTACTCCAGGGGGACGCGGCAGACATGTACGGGGCTCGGCGGCGAGCGGCGCCGGTAACTTACGGAATCGTAGGCTACGAAACCGTAGGTTACGCCACCGTAAGTTAAGAGACGTGTAAAGATCGCTGATCAGCGGTGTTCCGAGGGCATGACAAGACTCGCGGGAACCGCAGGTCGGGCTGTTGGGATGATGCACTCACCCGTTCAGGCGTACAGCTCCCGCAGTCGCACTGAGAGGCAAGTCACACACCCCTCGAGCTTCTCGAACTCGCTGATGTCCACCACGGCCGGCTCGAAACCGAGGTCGGTGAGCAGCTCCGCCGTCTTCGGGGCGCTCGCGGCCATGAGCAGCTTGGGTCCGCCGAGGAGGACGACGTGGGCGCCGGCCTCCTCCGGGACGGACAGGAAGCGCGGGAAGAGCGAGGGCCGGTCCACCTTGGGGATGTTCCCGATGACGGTCCCGTCGGGCAGCGCCGTGACCGCCGACTTCAGGTGCAGCACCTTGCTCACCGGTACGGCGACCACCCGGGCCCCGAGCGGCTCGAAGGCGGCCCGCAGCTGCTGGACGCCGGCCGCGTTGGTGCGCCCGCCCCGGCCGACGTAGATCGTGTCGCCGACCTTCAGCACGTCACCGCCGTCCAGGGTGCCGGGCTCCCAGATCCAGTTCACCGAGCAGCCGAGCCGTGCTACGGCCTCCTCGACGCCGACGGTCTCCTCGCGCCGGGACTCGGCGCCGGAGCGGGCGATCAGGGCGACGTTCTTGTACATGACCACGGTGTCCTCGACGAACACCGCGTCCGGGCAGTCGTCCTCCGGGTCCACCTCGACGGTCTCCCAGCCGTGCGTGCGCAGGGCCTCGACGTACGCCTCCCACTGTTCGAGCGCGAGATCGACGTCGACCTTCTCCCGCTCGACGTGCGTCACCAGTCCTTCGGCGAGGCGCGGACCTGGGCGGCGGACGAGGGCCTTCTTGCTGGGCACGAGGGGACTCCGTATCGGCGGGACGGGGGTGGCCCCCGTTGCGGGCGCCGGTCAGCCATCATGCAGCGCCGATCCGTGTCGACAAAACCCCCTGTCGTCATCCTTGCGTGAACGGCTCGACCGGATCGCCGCCCGGAGCGTGGCGCTGCTCCGGGTGGCGATCCGGTCCGGCGGCCGTCGTGGACGCTACGCCGGAGACTCCAGGTCCTCCGGAGTGACCTCCCGCAGCTCGCCGTCCAGCATCAGCCAGCGCGTGATGCCGATCGACTCCAGGAACGGCAGGTCGTGACTGGCCACGACCAGCGCGCCCTCGTACGACTCCAGAGCCGACGTGAGCTGCCGCACGCTCGCCATGTCGAGGTTGTTCGTCGGCTCGTCGAGCATGAGGAGCTGGGGTGCCGGCTCGGCCAGCATCAGCGCGGCCAGCGCCGCCCGGAAGCGTTCGCCGCCGGACAGCGTCGACGCATGCTGGTCGGCCCGGCCGCCCCGGAACAGGAAGCGGGCGAGACGGGCCCGGATCCGGTTGTTGGTGGCGCCCGGCGCGAACCGGGCCACGTTCTGCGCGACCGACAGCCCGTCGTCGAGGACGTCGAGCCGCTGGGGCAGGAAGCGGAGCGGAACGTGGGCGGTCGCCTCGCCCGACACCGGCTCCAGCTCCCCGGCGATCGTCCGCAGCAGCGTCGTCTTGCCCGCGCCGTTGCGCCCGATCAGCGCGACCCGCTCCGGGCCCCGCAGGTCGAGGCCGCCCACCACCCGTGCCCCGTACGCGAGTTCCAGATCCATGAGGGTCAGGACCGTACGGCCCGGCGGTACGGCCGTGTACGGCAGGTCGACGCGGATCTCGTCGTCGTCCCGTACCGCCTCCACCGCCTCGTCGAGCCGGTCCTTCGCCTCGGAGAGCCTCTCCTCGTGCATGATGCGGTGCTTGCCCGCGGACTCCTGCGCCGACCGCTTGCGCGCCCCCATGACGATCTTCGGCTCGCGCTTCTGCTCGAACATCTTCTGGCCGTACCGCTTGCGGCGGGCCAACTTGACCTGGGCATCGGACAGTTCGCGCTTCTGCTTGCGGAAGTCGGACTCGGCGACCCGCACCATCCGCTCCGCCGCGTCCTGTTCGACGGCCAGGGCCTCCTCGTAGGCGGAGAAGTTGCCGCCGTACCAGGTGACCTCGCCGGAGCGCAGGTCGGCGATCTGGTCGACCAGGTCGAGGAGTTCACGGTCGTGGCTGACCACGACCATGACCCCCGGCCAGGAGGCGACGGCCGTGTACAGACGCCGACGGGCGTACAGGTCGAGGTTGTTGGTGGGCTCGTCCAGGAGCAGGACGTCCGGGCGGCGCAGCAGCAGCGCGGCCAGCCGCAGCAGCACCGACTCACCGCCCGAGACCTCGCCGATCGTGCGGTCCAACCCGATGTGGCCGAGGCCGAGTTCGCCGAGGGTGGCGAGGGCCCGCTCCTCCACGTCCCAGTCGTCGCCGACCGTCTCGAAGTGCTCCTCGGCCACGTCACCCGCCTCGATGGCGTGCAGGGCGGCGCGCCGCGCGGCGATGCCGAGCGTCTCGTCGACCTTCAGCGAGGTGTCCAGGGTGACGTTCTGCGGGAGGTAGCCGACCTCGCCCGCGACCCGCACGGTGCCGTCGGCGGCGGTGAGCTCACCGGCGATGAGCTTCAACAGGGTTGATTTCCCAGAGCCGTTGATGCCGACGAGACCGGTCCGGCCGGGGCCGAACGCGATGTCGAGGTCCTCGAAGACGGACGTGCCGTCGGGCCAGGAGAAGGCGAGAGAGGTGCAGGTGACGGAAGCAGACATACGGTTCTCCGCGGTTGCTCGAAGCGAGAAGGGGCAAACGCGTATCGAGACACCTGCGACCGACGGGAGACCGGAGAACGACGGGGGCACGAAAAAGGCCCTGCTCGTCGGGGACGGCTCGAATGCCGAGGTCACACGCGGCGCACACACCTCAGGTGTGTGACACGGTGTCTCAGGACCTCAGACGAGCAACGTCCTTCTCCGATCGACGACAACAGAACCGTTCCACAACGTACGAGGCGGCCGCAGGGCTGTCAACGAGTTAACGCTCCCCAGGAGGTCCCGTGCCCGACGGCCCGCTCTCCCTGCCGGCCCGCCTCTACCTGCTGGCCCTGGACACCTCGAGGTCCGAGGCCACCGGGGCCGCCCAGACGCCCCAGCTGGTCCGGGCGGGTGCCCTCGCCGAGCTGGCCCGGCGCGGTCTGCTGCTCGACGAGGACGGCATCGTCACGCCGGTCGACATGGACGCGCACACCGGGGACGCCGTCCTGGACGGGCTTCTCGAACTGGTCCGCGAATCCCGGCCGCACGGGTGGCGGACCTGGGTGACGCTGCGGTCCCGGATCACCCTGGACGCCGTACGGGAACAGCTCACCGCGGAGGGATGTCTGCGAGCCCGGAAGAAGCGGGCCCTCGGGCTGTTCCCCACGGTGGAGTACGACATCGCTCGGCCGGCCGTGGTGGAGGCGCTGCAGGAGGAGGTGCGGCAGATCCTGCGGGGGCCGGTGCCGGCCGGGCAGCTGTCGGACCGGGACGCGGCCCTCGTCGCGCTCGCGGCCGCCGCCGAACTGCGCACTCTGCTGCCCCGCAAGGAGTATCACCAGGTGCGCATCGAGGAGCTGATCGAACGCGGCGGACAGTCGGCTCCGGCGCTGCGCAAGGTCCTTCACGAGGTCGGCGGGGCCCTGACCCCGACCTCGGTCACAGCGGGAGCCTGAGCGCGGCACACGCGTGTGGCGGATCCCTGTGCGGGACCCTCGCCCCGGTGCCGTCGATCCGGGGGCCGTCACCCCTCGTCGACGACGTCGAAGGACCGGCGGACGTCATGGCAGGACCCCGTGCCGCGGCCGCTGCCGAACTCGGCGGCCCACTGGGGGCCGGAATCGTGCGGAAATGCCTGCGGACGCCTCAGAGGGCGTCGCGCATCAGCTCCGCCAGGTCGTGGTCGAGGTCGAGCTGGAGATGCTCCAGGCCGGTCGGGACGAGGTCGTTCGTCGCCTCCAGGAACCGGCGCAGTTCGCCCGTGCGCACGTGCACGACGGCGGTGCCCTCGGGGGCGTGGAACTCGAGAACGGTGCGGTCGTAGCCGTAGGGCCGCACCCGGACGTCGCCGTGGCCCTCGGGCTCGTGCAGACCTGTGGTGAGGAGTTCGCGGCTGAAGGTCCAGCAGACCTCGACGCCCTCCAGGGTGGCCGGCGCGGGGAAGGTCATGCGGACGGCGAACGGATCGCAGCGGTCGTAGCGCAGGGTGGCGGGAATGTTCGGCATCCGCGGTGCCGCGGCGACGAGACGGGCCTCGACGGGCTGCTCGATGACGGTGGACAACGCCTTGCTCCCTTGTGACGGCGGGTGGGACTTCCCGGTGGGACGTGCACTGGAAGAGACGACGGAATGGGCCAATCCGTGTACACGAAAGTCGAGTGACCTGTGTCACCGTCTTCATGCACTCGTGTGATCCAGCGTTTCTCCCGTGCCCCGAGCGGCACGTGTGGCGACCTGTTCGCCACCCGGCGGGCGGCCGAGGGCATCTGGACGGCGCCGGGAGCGTGGACTAGCTTCGCCCGCCATGAGGCGCTTGGGGAATACGCGAGGCAAGGGAAGAACGGGCCTGATGAGCCGGAGGATCGCCGCGGGGGCCGCCTGTGCGGCGGCGCTGGCCGCCCTGACCGCCGTACCGGCCGCGGCACACGAGCCGGACAGCCGTACACCGCACTGGGAACTCAAGGACAGCGGCGCCCCCGCGGCGCGGTTCAGGGGGCTGTCGGCCGTCAGCCGGAACACCGCCTGGCTGGCCGGCACCCAGGGCACCGTGCTGCGCACCACGGACGGCGGGGCGAGCTGGCGAAACGTCTCGCCACCCGGTGCCGCCGAACTCCAGTTCCGGGACATCGAGGCCTTCGACGCGCGCCGAGCCGTCGTGCTGGCCATCGGGGAGGGCGAGGCGTCCCGGGTCTACCGCACCGAGGACGGCGGCGCGACCTGGACCGAGTCCTTCCGCAACACCGACGCCAAGGCCTTCTACGACTGCCTCACCTTCTTCGACCACCGCCACGGGCTGGCCATGAGCGACCCGGTGGACGGAAAGTTCCGCATCCTGTCGACCTCCGACGGCGGCCGCTCCTGGAAGGTGCTGCCGAACACCGGGATGCCGGCCGCGCTCGACGGCGAGGCGGGCTTCGCGGCGAGCGGGCAGTGCCTGGTCAGTTCCGGGCCCCGGGACGTCTGGCTGGCCACCGGCGGAGCCGCACGCGCGCGTGTACTGCACTCCGACGACCGGGGACTGACCTGGACGGCGTCCGACACGCCGATCCCGGCGGAGGACCCGGCCAAGGGCGTCTTCGCGCTCGCCTTCCGCGACCGCGCGCACGGTCTCGCGGTCGGCGGCGACTACCGCCCCGACCAGAGCTCCCCTCAGGCTGCCGCCCGTACCGGCGACGCAGGCGCGACCTGGCGGCCCGCCGCGACCCCGGTGAACGCCTACCGCTCCGGCGTGGCCTGGCTCCCGCACAGCCGCAGCGCGGCCCTCGCGGTCGGCCCCACCGGCACCGACCTCACCACGGACGGCGGCCGGACCTGGCGGACCGTGGACACCGGCTCCTACGACACCGTGGACTGCACGGTCGACGGCGGCTGCTGGGCCGCGGGGGAGAAGGGGCGGGTGGCCCGTCTGGAGAACTGAGTGGCGCGATCGGGGGTACCCGGCCGCCGACGGCGAAAGGAGTGATCCCCCATGCCAGCCGGTTCGAACTCCAAGCGTGAACGCCAGTACGAGCACATCAAGAAGAGCGCCCAGGACCGCGGCGAGAGCAGCGGACGGGCCGAGGAGATCGCGGCGCGGACCGTCAACAAGGAACGCGCCCGGTCCGGCGAGTCCAAGACCGCCAGCCGCACCTCGACCAAGGATATGTCCTCGGGCAAGAGGGGCGGACAGCGGTCCGGCAAGGGCTCCCAGGGCCCGACCTACGACCAGCTCTACGAGGAGGCCAAGCGCAAGGGCGTGAAGGGCCGTTCGGACATGAACAAGAGCCAGCTCCAGCGCGCCCTGGGCGGCAAGAGCTGACGCTCAGCCCGAGGTCTCCCGGTACGGCTTCAGCGCCGGGGCCGTCTTCGTCGCCTCGAACTCGGTGACGCGGTACGCGCACACCCCGGCCGTGACGAACGGGTCGCCCGCGGCGATCTCCTCGATGCGCGCACGGTCCTCCGCGACGGCGATGATCACCCCGCCGTCGCGGGGGTTCTTGCGCCCGGACGCCAGGAAGACGCCCCGCTCGTACTGCTCGTCCAGCCAGGCGACATGCGCCGGTATCACGGCGTCCACGGCATCGAGCGGGGCGGTGTAGGTCAGCTCCAGTACGAACATGATCGCGAGCCTACGCCGCCCGCCGTACGCTCGTCCCCACCATGACGACCGTAGACATCCCCGCGGGCTGGCCCGTGACCGAGGAGCAGGCCCGCGCGGTCCAGGACGAGTTGAGGGCGAGGACGGTCCTCGACGAGCCGGGTCCGCCGCCCGGCACCGGGCACGTCACCGGGGTCGACGTGGCCTACGACGACGAACGGGACGTCGTCGCGGCGGCGGCCGTCGTGCTGGACGCGTCGTCCCTGGACGTCGTCGCCGAGGCCACGGCTGTCGGGCGGATCTCCTTCCCGTACGTCCCCGGCCTGCTCGCCTTCCGTGAGATCCCCACGGTCCTCGCCGCCCTCGCCGCCCTGCCGTGCCCACCCGGCCTGGTCGTGTGCGACGGCTACGGCCTCGCCCACCCCCGCCGCTTCGGCCTCGCGAGCCACCTCGGCGTGCTCACCGGCCTGCCCACGATCGGCGTCGCCAAGAACCCGTTCACCTTCTCCTACGACGACCCCGGCGCCCGGCGCGGTGAGTGGACGCCGCTGCTCGCGGGCTCGGACGAGGTGGGCCGCGCCCTGCGCACGCGCGAGGCGGTGAAGCCGGTGTTCGTCTCCGTAGGCCACCGCGTGAGCCTCGACAACGCCTGCGCCCACACCCTCGCGCTCACCCCGGCCTACCGGCTGCCGGAGACGACCCGCGCGGCGGACGCCCTGTGCCGACGGGCGCTGCGGGAGGCGACGGCCTGACGGGAGCCGACGAGGTGCACTGAGTACGTCGTCTGAGTATCTGTACGGATGTGCGCGCCCCGGCGTGCTCGGCAGGCTGTCCCGCATGACGACGCACCGCATGACCCACCGTGCCGCCAAGCCCCTCGCCGACCCGAACCGGCCCGTCGAGCGCGCGGTGACCGCCGCGCTGGTCCTCGGCGTGCTCGCGGGGCTCGGCTGGATCGCAGGGATGATCTACACCGTGGCGGGCTGGTCCCTCTGAGCCGGGCTCACCGGCTCGCCGCGACCCGGAAGGTGATCCCCGCCCGCCGCAGCCGCTCGATCAGCGCGTCCCCCATCGCCACCGCCGTCGTGACCTGACCGGAGGTCTCCGGCAGCTGGTCGAAGGCCAGCGACAGAGCCGACTCGGCGAACATCTTCGCCGTCTCGCCGTAGCCCGGGTCGCCGCCCGTGACCTCGGTGAACACCCGTCGGCCGCCGCCCTCGCCGACGAAGCGCACGGAGAACCAGCTCTTGGCCCGCTTCTCGGGATCCGGGCCGTCACCCGGCTTGATCCGGTCGGACAACCAGCGCCGGGCGGGCGGCAGTTGGGCCGCCGCGAACAGCGCACCCACGGCAGCGATGCCGCCCACGGCCATGGGCAGCCGTCGTACGGCCGCGTAGTGGCGGTAGCGGAAGTCGGGGCCGTAGCGGTCCAGAGCCTTCGCGGAGCGCCGGACGATCTGCGCGTCGATGGTCGGCAGCGGCAGCGCCCAGGCGCCGACCTCCTGGGCGAACCGCGGGGTTCCGGTCGGCGCGGTGGCCCGTCGGCCCACCAGGCGCGGCTCGTGCCGTCCGCGGTCCCGGGCGGCGGCGATCATCTGCCGTCCGCGCGCGAACTGGTTCAGTGCCGAGGCGAACGTTCCGCCCGAGAGCGCGCCGTCCGCGGTCACGAACCCGTCGACGGTCAGCGGCACACCCTCCGGCAGCTGCCGGACCGTGAAGTACGCCCCCAGGTCGTGCGGGATCGAGTCGAACCCGCACGCGTGCACCAGCCGTGCACCCGTCTCACGCGCGCGTGCGTCGTGCCGGACGTACATCAGGTCCACGAACTCCGGCTCCCCGGAGAGATCGAGATAGTCCGTCCCGGTGTCCGCGCAGGCGGCGACGAGTTCCTCGCCGTACGTCAGGTAGGGGCCCACGGTGGTGGCCACCACACGCGCGTGCCCGGCGAGAGTCCGCAGTGAGTCCGGGTCCCTCACGTCGGCCGTGAGTACCTCCACGTTCGACCCCTCCGGCAGCCGTTCGCGCAGGGCCCGGAGCTTGGCCTCGCTGCGGCCGGCGATCGCCCAGCGCAGATCGTCCGGTCCGTGCGCGGCGAGGTACTCCGCGGTGAGGGTCCCGGCGAAACTCGTGGCCCCGAAGAGCACGACGTCGTAGAGACGCTCCGACTTTTTCATCCTGCTCATGACACTCCTGGGTCCCACAGCTCGCGCCGTTGTCGGTGGCCGAGGCTAGCGTGAGGAGTGCGGAGCCCGACGAGGAGCCCGGAGGTGGAACAGTGGCTGTGCCCGAAAGCGCACTGACGCAATGGGTGAAAGCATGCGAGTTCGCCCTCGGGTCGGCGGGTGCGGCGGAGTCCGGCGGGCGATGTCGGCCGATAAGCAGGCGATGATCGGCCGATAATTGGCTAAGCGCTTGCTCGTTCTAGGCTTGTGTCGACGGAAACGCGTTCATAGCATCGCCGGTGTTACATCAGTTGTGTCACGCCAATGGGGGCTCGATGACAACGGCAACGACGCCCGGGCACGGTCCGCTCACAGGGGTGCGCGTGGTCGAGCTGGCCGGCATCGGACCCGGCCCGTTCGCCGCCATGCTCCTCGCCGACCTGGGGGCCGACGTCGTCCAGGTGTCCCGCCCCGGCGGCACGGCCCTCGCGATCGACCCCGACCACGACATCACCAACCGCAACAAGCGCTCGGTCGTCGTCGACCTCAAGGCCCCCGACGGCCCCGCGCGCGTGCTCGACCTCGCCGCCCGCGCCGACATCCTGATCGAGGGCAACCGCCCCGGCGTCGCCGAGCGCCTCGGGATCGGCCCCGAGGAGTGCCACGCGCGCAACCCCGCCCTCGTCTACGGCCGGATGACCGGCTGGGGCCAGGACGGACCGCTTGCCGCGCGCGCCGGGCACGACATCGCGTACATCGCCGTCACCGGCGCCCTCGGCCTGATCGGCGAACCCGGCAGGCCCCCCACCGTCCCCGCCAACCTCCTCGGCGACTACGCGGGCGGCTCCCTCTACCTCGTCGTCGGAGTCCTCGCCGCCCTGCATCACGCGCGTGCGACCGGCGCCGGCCAGGTCGTCGACGCCGCCATCGTCGACGGGACCTCCCACCTCACCGCGATGCTCCACGGCATGACCGCCGCCGGCGGCTGGCAGGACCGGCGCGGCGCCAACCTCCTCGACGGCGGCTGCCCGTACTACGGGACCTACGAGACCGCCGACGGGAAGTACATGGCGGTGGGCGCGCTGGAGCCCCGGTTCTACGACCTGTTCCTGGACCTGCTCGGCCTGCCGGACTTCACCGACGCCCGCAAGGACTGGACGCGCTGGGGCGAACTGCGCGAGGCGGTCACGGCTCGTTTCAGGTCCCGTACCCGGGACGAGTGGACGGCCGTCTTCGAGGGCACCGACGCGTGCGTGGCGCCCGTCCTGTCGCTGCGCGAGGCCCCGCACCACCCGCACCTCGCCGCCCGCGGCACGTTCACCGACCACGGCGGCATCACCCAGCCCGCCCCCGCGCCCCGCTTCTCCGCGACCCCCACGGCCGTACGCACAGGGCCCGCCCGGCCCGGCGCCGACACCGCAGGCGTGGCACGCGACTGGGACGTCCCCGACCTCCTGAGAGGCCCCGAATGAAACGGCGGATCTTCGCGCCCGAGCACGACGCGTTCCGCGAGACCGTGCGCGCCTTCCTGGCCAGGGAGGTCCTGCCGTACTACGAGCAGTGGGAGAAGGACGGCATCGTCTCCCGCGAGGCCTGGCGCGCGGCCGGCAAGCAGGGCCTCCTCGGACTCGCCGTGCCCGAGGAGTTCGGGGGCGGCGGCACGACCGACTTCCGCTACGCCACCGTCCTGGCAGAGGAGTTCACGCGCGCGGGCGCTCCCGGACTCGCCCTGGGCCTGCACAACGACGTCATCGGCCCGTACCTCACCGGCCTCGCCACCGAGGAGCAGAAGCGCCGCTGGCTGCCCGGCTTCTGCGACGGCTCGCTCGTCACCGCCATCGCCATGACCGAGCCCGGCGCGGGCTCCGACCTCCAGGGCATCCGCACCCACGCCGAGGACCGGGGCGACCACTGGCTGCTGAACGGCTCCAAGACGTTCATCTCCAACGGGATCATCGCCGACCTGGTGATCGTCGTCGCGAAGACCACACCCGAGGGCGGCGCCCGCGGACTGTCGCTGCTGGTCGTCGAGCGCGGCATGGCGGGCTTCGAGCGCGGCCGCAACCTCGACAAGATCGGCCAGAAAGCCCAGGACACGGCTGAGTTGTTCTTCCACGACGTGCGCGTCCCCAAGGCGAACCTCCTCGGTGAGCGCGACGGCGCCTTCGGGCACCTGATGACCAACCTCGCCCAGGAGCGCCTGAGCATCGCCGTCTCGGCGATCGCCGCCGCCGAGCACCTCCTGGAGATCACCACCCAGTACGTCAAGGAGCGCGAGGCCTTCGGGCGGCCGCTCGCCACCAAGCAGCACATCCGGTTCGAGATCGCCGAGATGGCCACCGAGTGCGCCGTCACGCGGACGTTCATCGACCGCTGCGTCGAGGACCACTCGGACGGGGAACTGGACGCCGTCCACGCCTCCATGGCCAAGTGGTGGGCGACCGAGCTGCAGAAGCGGGTCGCCGACCGCTGCCTCCAACTGCACGGCGGGTACGGCTACATGAGCGAGTACCCGGTCGCGCGGGCCTTCACCGACGGCCGTATCCAGACCATCTACGGCGGCACGACCGAGATCATGAAAGAGATCATCGGCCGTTCCCTCCTGAGCTGACCCTCCCCGAAAGGCCTCCTCGTGAGCACCGAAGCGTACGTGTACGACGCGATCCGCACCCCGCGCGGCCGCGGCAAGGCGAACGGCGCCCTGCACGGCACCAAGCCCATCGACCTGGTCGTGGGACTCATCCACGAGATCCGCGCCCGCTTCCCGGACCTGGACCCGGCAGCGGTCGACGACATCGTGCTCGGTGTCGTCAGCCCCGTCGGCGACCAGGGCTCGGACATCGCCCGGATCGCCGCCGTGGCCGCCGGCCTGCCGGACACGGTCGCGGGTGTACAGGAGAACCGCTTCTGTGCCTCGGGCCTGGAGGCCGTCAACATGGCCGCCGCCAAGGTGCGTTCGGGCTGGGAGGACCTGGTCCTGGCGGGCGGCGTCGAGTCGATGTCCCGGGTGCCGATGGCCTCCGACGGCGGTGCCTGGTTCAACGACCCGATGACCAACCTGGCCGTCAACTTCGTGCCCCAGGGCATCGGCGCCGACCTGATCGCCACGATCGGGGGATTCTCCCGCCGGGACGTCGACGAGTACGCGGCCCTGTCGCAGGAGCGCGCGGCCACGGCCTGGAAGGAGGGCCGCTTCGACCGTTCCGTCGTCCCGGTGAAGGACCGCGCCGGTCTGACCGTCCTCGACCACGACGAGCACCTGCGGCCCGGCACCACCGCCGACTCCCTGGCCAGGCTCAAGCCGTCCTTCGCGGACATCGGGGAGCTCGGCGGCTTCGACGCCGTGGCTCTGCAGAAGTACCACTGGGTCGAGAAGATCGACCACGTCCACCACGCGGGCAACTCCTCCGGCATCGTGGACGGCGCCTCGCTGGTCGCGATCGGTTCGAAGGAGGTGGGCGAGCGCTACGGCCTCACCCCGCGCGCGCGGATCGTCTCCGCGGCCGTCTCCGGTTCCGAGCCGACCATCATGCTCACCGGTCCCGCCCCCGCCACCCGCAAGGCCCTCGCCAAGGCCGGGCTCAGCATCGACGACATCGACCTCGTCGAGATCAACGAGGCCTTCGCGGCGGTCGTCCTGCGCTTCGCGCGCGACATGGGCCTCTCGCTGGACAAGGTCAACGTCAACGGCGGCGCGATCGCGCTGGGCCACCCGCTCGGCGCCACCGGCGCCATGATCCTGGGCAGCCTGATCGACGAACTGGAGCGCCAGGACAAGCGGTACGGCCTCGCGACCCTCTGTGTCGGCGGCGGCATGGGCATCGCCACCATCGTCGAACGCATCTGACCCCTCCCACGGATACGACGGATCACACGGAGCACATCCACATGAGCACTCAGTCCACGACCATCCGCTGGGAACAGGACCGCACCGGCGTCGTCACCCTCGTCATCGACGACCCGAACCAGTCCGCCAACACCATGAACCAGGCGTTCCGCGACTCCCTCGCGGTCATCACCGACCGCCTGGAGGCCGAGAAGGACACCGTCCGCGGTGTCATCATCACCTCCGCCAAGAAGACCTTCTTCGCGGGCGGCGACCTCCGCGACCTCATCCGGGTCACGCCGGAGACAGCGCAGGACCTCTTCGACGGCGGCCTCGCCATCAAGCGCGACCTGCGCCGCATCGAGACCCTGGGCAAGCCGGTCGTCGCCGCGATCAACGGCGCGGCCCTGGGCGGCGGTTACGAGATCGCCCTGGCCTGCCACCACCGCATCGCCCTCGACGCGCCCGGCTCCAAGATCGGCTGCCCCGAGGTCACCCTCGGCCTGCTCCCCGGCGGCGGCGGAGTCGTCCGCACGGTCCGCCTCCTGGGCATCGCCGACGCCCTCCTGAAGGTCCTGCTCCAGGGCACCCAGTACGCCCCGCAGCGCGCCCTGCAGAACGGCCTGGTCGACGACGTGGTCACCACGCAGGACGAACTCCTCGCCAAGGCCCGCGCGTTCATCGACGCCAACCCCGAGTCCCGGCAGCCCTGGGACAAGCCGGGCTACCGCATCCCCGGCGGCACCCCCGCCAACCCGAAGTTCGCGGCGAACCTGCCCGCCTTCCCGGCCAGCCTCCGCAAGCAGACCAACGGCGCCCCCTACCCGGCCCCGCGCAGCATCCTGGCGGCCGCCGTCGAGGGCGCCCAGGTCGACTTCGAGACAGCACAGGTCATCGAGGCGCGCTACTTCGTGGAACTGGCCGCCGGTCAGACGTCCAAGAACATGATCCAGGCGTTCTTCTTCGACCTCCAAGCCGTGAACTCCGGCGCGAACCGCCCCAAGGGCGTCGAGCCCCGCCAGGTCCGCAAGGTGGCCGTACTCGGCGCCGGAATGATGGGCGCGGGCATCGCGTACTCGTGCGCCCGCGCGGGCATCGACGTCGTCCTCAAGGACGTGTCACCCCAGGCGGCGGCCAAGGGCAAGGCCTACTCCGAGAAGCTCTGCGCGAAGGCGGTCTCCCGGGGCCGTACGACCCAGGAGAAGGCCGACGCGCTCCTGGCCCGCATCACACCGACCGCGGACCCCCAGGACCTGACCGGCTGCGACGCGGTCATCGAGGCGGTCTTCGAGGACTCGGCGCTCAAGCACAAGGTCTTCCAGGAGATCCAGCACATCGTGGAGCCGGACGCGCTGCTGTGCTCCAACACCTCGACGCTGCCGATCACCGCGCTGGCCGAGGGCGTGGAGCGCCAGGTCGACTTCGTCGGCCTGCACTTCTTCTCACCGGTCGACAAGATGCCCCTGGTCGAGATCATCAAGGGCGAGCGCACGGGGGAGGAGGCGCTGGCCCGCGCCTTCGACCTGGTCCGGCAGATCAGGAAGACCCCGATCGTCGTCAACGACTCGCGCGGTTTCTTCACCTCCCGCGTCATCGGGCACTTCCTCAACGAGGGCGTCGCGATGGTCGGCGAGGGCATCGAGCCCGCGTCGGTCGAACAGGCGGCGGCGCAGGCGGGCTATCCGGCGAAGGTGCTGTCGTTGATGGACGAGCTGACGCTCACGCTTCCGCGCAAGATCCGCAAGGAGACCCGGCAGGCGGTGGAGGAGTCCGGCGGAACGTGGACGGCGCACCCCGCCGAGACGGTCATCGACCGCATGGTCGAGGAGTTCGGCCGCACCGGCCGCAGCGGGGGCGGCGGCTTCTACGACTACGGCGACGACGGCAGGCGCACATCCCTGTGGCCGGGCCTACGCGAGCACTTCACCCGCGAGGGCTCCGAGATCCCCTTCCAGGACATGCAGGAACGCATGCTGTTCGCCGAGGCCCTGGACACGGTCAAGCTCCTGGAGGAAGGAGTGCTGACCTCGGTCGCCGACGCCAACATCGGCTCCATCTTCGGCATCGGCTTCCCGGGCTGGACGGGCGGCGTCCTGCAGTACATCAACGGCTACGAGGGCGGCCCGCAGGGCTTCGTGACCCGCGCCCGCGAACTCGCCGAGCGGTACGGGGAGCGGTTCACGCCGCCGGCGCTGCTGGTGGAGAAGGCGGAGAAGGGGGAGCGGTTCGCGGACGCGTGACGGTGGGTGCCGGTTTGTTCGGCCTGTCTGGGGGTGCCCCCTCTGGGGGAGTTTGAGGACGAGGCCCTTCGGGCCGAAGGGGGTCTGGGGGCGCGGCCCCCAGGGACGGGACGGGAAGGGGCGGCGGGGGCGAGAAACCCTTCCCCGTCGCCCCATACCGCTGAGCGACACGCCCCTCTTGCCCCGCACCCCCGACTCCCCGACGCTGACCTGGAAGCCGGTCACCAGGTCACCCCACACGAGGAGCCCCCATGGGTCGCCGTCCCGCCCTCGCCGTCCTGGACATCCTCCGCGACGAGGGCGTGGACCGCGTCTTCGGCAACCCGGGCACCACCGAACTCCCCTTCCTCGCAGCCCTGTCGGAGACGACCGACGCCCCTGAGTACGTCCTCGGCGTCCACGAGGGATCCGTCGTGGCGATGGCCGACGGCTACGCCCGAGCCACCCGCCGCCCCGCCTTCGTCAGCCTCCACATCGCCGCGGGCCTCGCCAACGGCCTCATCGGCCTCCTCAACGCCCGCCGCTCCCGCACCCCCCTGGTCGTCACGGCGGGCCAGCAGGACCGCCGCCACCTCCAGCAGGACCCCATGCTCTCCGGCGACCTGATAGGCCTCGCCACCCCGGCCGTGAAGGCGACATACGACGTCCAGCACGCCCGGGACCTCCCCCTGGCCCTCCGCCGGGCCTTCGCGCTCGCCCAACGCCCGCCCGCGGGCCCGGTGTTCCTCTCCATCCCCTCCGACCTGCTCCAGGAGGACACGGAGCTGGAGATCCCGCCCCGCACCCCCGCGCCCCCGCTCGGCCCCGCCCCCGGCATCGAACACGCCGCGGTGCTCCTGGGATCGGCCACCCACCCGGCGATCGTCGCCGGCGACGGCGTGGCCCGCGAGGGCGCGCTGGGCGCGCTCGTCCGCACAGCCGAGACCTGTGGAGCCGTGGTCCACCACCAACCGATGGCGGACGCGCTCGACTTCCCCACCACGCACCCCCTGTACGCGGGCATGCTGCCGCCCCGCCACGACGCGGTCCGCGCCGCCCTCGCACCCCACGACACCGTCCTGATCGCCGGCGCGCACGCCTTCACCCCCCACCACTACACCCCGGGCCCCGCCCTGCCCGCCGGCCTCACCGTCCTCCAACTCGACTCCGACCCGGACGAGATAGGCCGCAACTTCCCCGCCGACACCGGCCTCGTCGGCGCCCTCGCCCCCTCCCTGAACCGCCTGGCGGACCTGCTCCGCGACCGCGTGCCCGAACACATCGCGAAGGCCCGCATCCTCCACGCCGGCGAACGCCACACCACCGAACGCGACCGCGCGGAGTCAGCGGCCCGCGCCACCTACTCCCCGGCACCCCTCGACCCCGGGGCCGCCGCCCACGCCGTGGCGAGCGGCCTCCCACCGGACGCGGTGGTCGTGGAGGAAGCCATCACCGTGGGTCTGCTGCTGCGTCGGCACATCCGGCTCGACCGCCCCGGCAGCTACACCCACACCGTCGGCGGCGGCCTCGGCTGGGGCATCGGCGCCGCCGTGGGCCGGTCCCTCGCCGAACCGGGCCGCCCCGTCGTGGCCGTCCTCGGTGACGGCTGCACGCTCTTCGGCCTCCAGGGACTGTGGAGCGCGGCCCGCCAGAACACCCCCGTGCTCTTCGTGGTGATGAACAACGGCGTCTACCGCACGGTCCAGGACACGTACACGGCGATGGGCGGCGAAGGCACCTGCCCCGGTACCGAACTGGGCTCCCTCGACTTCACCCTGGCCGCCCGCTTCTTCGGCGTCGACGCGGTCCGGGCCGCCGACGCCGACCATGTGCGCGACCTGGTGGCCGGTGCGGGCGAACTGACCGGCCCGCTGCTCGTCGACGTACCGATCAGGGCATAGGGCGTGTTGCGAAAGTCCCGTCTGCCGGGCGGCGTCTGGCCCGCACTCTCGCCGCACCGGACGAAAGCCCACGTACAACCAGTACGAGGGCTTCCGCCCGGCACGCCGAGAGCACGCACCAGACGCCGCCCGGCCCGCCCTCCGGGCGGACGACGGGACTTTCGCAACACGCCCTGGCGGACTCGCAGGGGCCCGCATCTTGTCACCTCGCCCCCCGGGCCCGACCATCGGTCCATGACGGACGCTCCGCCGCCGAAGTCGGTGCTCGCCCGCGGGACCGCGCTGCTGCGTGTCTGCGGCGAGTCCGGTACCGCGCTGTCCCTCGCCGAACTGGCCCTGCGCACCGGCCTGCCGAAACCCACCGCGCACCGCCTCGTCGGCGAGCTGGTCCGGCTCGGGCTGGTCGAGCGCACCGCGGAGGGCGGTTACCGCATCGGGCTGGAGCTGTTCGTGCTGGGCCAGTCGGCACCGTCCGTGCGTGAACTGCGGGACACAGCCCTGCCGTACCTGGGCGACCTGCACGAGGCGACCCACGAGAACGTCCACCTGGCCGTACCGGACGGCACCGACACCCTGTTCCTGGAGAAGATCACCGGCCGCCGCGCCACCCCGATCGTCTCCCGTTCCGGCGGCCGGCTGCCCGCCCACTGCACCGCCACCGGCAAGGTGTTCCTCGCTCTCGACCCCCGCCCGCCCGGCCGCGCGCTGCCCCGCCTGACCCCGCGCACCCTGGTCCTGCCCGGCCAGCTCGCCCGCGACCTCGCCCGCACCCGGGCCCGCGGCTATGGCGTCAACCTGGAGGAGGCCGAGATCGGCGTCTCCGCGGTCGCCGCCCCCGTCTACTCCCGGGGCCCCGGCTCCCGCCCGGTCGCCGCGATCTCCGTGACCGGCTCCACCCGACGGCTCGACATGGACCGTGTCGGGGCCAGGGTGTGCGCGGCGGCACGGGCACTGACCCGCGCCCTGTCGGCCTGAAAGAGTCAGCCCGGCCCGGTGGCACCCTGCTGCATCGCCACCGCCAACGCGTGCTCCGTCAACCGCTCCCCGTGCACCTCACCGGCCACCCGCCCGCGCACGAACACCAGCACCCGGTCGCACACCTCCGTCAGCTCCGCGAGATCCGTGGACGCCAGCAGTACGGCCGCCCCGCCCGCCGCCAACTCGCCGACGATCCGGTGCATTTCGGCTCGCACACCGATGTCGACACCGCGGGTCGGATCGTCCAGCACGACGATTTTCGGCTCCGTCGCCAGCCACTTGGCGAAGACGACCTTCTGCTGGTTGCCGCCGGACAGCCGGGCCGTCACGTCGTAGGGCCCACCGCGCAGTCGCAGACGATCCGTCAGTTCCACGGTCTGCCGCACGAGTTCGGACCGCGCAGGCATGAGCCCGCCCCGGCCGAGCGCCAGCCAGCTCACCGCCGTGGTGTTCTCCCACACCGTGCGGTCCGTCATCAGGCCGTACCGTTTGCGGTCGCTCGGGACGAAGGCCACGCCCGCCCGGACCGCGGCCCGCAGCGAGTGCGGTCGTCCGCGCCCGCAGATGTCCACCCGGCCGGCCGAGACCTCCGCGCGCCCGCACACCACCTCCAACGCCTCGAGATGGCCCGCCCCCTGCAGCCCCGCGACCCCGACCACCTCGCCCGCCCGCACAGTCAAGGTCACGTCGCTGAGCCGCCCCGGCAGGCTCACCCCGGACAGCACCACGGGCGGCGGGAGATCCGCCGGGGTCCGGGTCCGCCGCGCGGGCTGCTCGGGCCGTCCGCCCAGCATCGCCGTCACCAGGTCCGGCACGTCCACCTCCGCCCGCCGCACCCCGGACAGCGCCACCCGCCCGTCCCGCAGCACGGTCACGCGCTGTGCGACGCGCATGACCTCCTCCAGGAAGTGCGTGACGTACAGCACGGCGATGCCCCGGCCGGTCAGGGTACGCAGCACCTGTTCGAGGCGGCCGACGGCGGCGGCCGGGAGCGCCGAGGTCGGCTCGTCCAGGATCAGCAAGCGTGGCCGACGCAGCAGCGCCCGCGCGATCTCCGTCAACTGCTGGTCCGCCAAGGGGAGTTCGCCGAGTTCGGTGCCGAGGTCGACATCCAGGCCCAGCTCGTGGAGGACCGGCCGGGCGGCCCGGTCCATGGCACCCCGGTCGAGCAGACCGAGGCGGCGCGGCGGACGGTACGGGAAGAGGTTCTCCCGCACGGTGAGGTCGGGAAAAAGGCTCAACTCCTGTGACACAGTGGCGATCCGGGTGTCCCTGGCCGGCCGCACGGCCCCCTCGTCCGGGGCGAGCGAACCGGACAGGATCCGCACCAGCGTCGACTTGCCCGCCCCGTTCTCACCGACCAGGGCGTGCACCTCACCGCCGCGCAGCCTGATGTGGGCGCGGTCCAACGCCCGTACACCGCCGTAGGACTTGACCAGGCCCTGTGCCACCAGGGTGTCGCCGTACGTCATCTCAGCGCGCGTCCTTCAGCGGCTTCAGCTGGGCCTCCTGGTCACCGAGGAGCTTGTCGATGGTCGGCTTGTACCAGTCGTAGGCGGCCTTCGCGGACTTCTGCCGGGCGATGATCTCGCCGACATTGTTCGAGTCGACGACCCCGCCGGGGGAGAGGAACCACCCGTCGGGCAGCTTCCCGTCCTTCTCCCGTACCGCCTCGATCAGCATCGCGGTCGACAGATAGCCCTTGAGGAAGTGCTGCGGGTCGATGGTGACGAAGTTCGAGCCGTCCGCCACGGCGTCCAGGGTCTTGGGGTCGACGTCGAACCCGGCCGTCAGCCAGGTGCCCTTCTCCGCCTTCTTGATCTTGGCGAGGTTGTAGCTGTCGGCGTCACCGACGCCGAGGAACGCGAGCGCGTCGGGATGCGCGTTGACCTGTGCCGACCAACTGCTGTAGTTCTGCCCGGGATCGCTGTACGTCTGGAAGGGGCCGACGATCCTCACGTTCGGGGCCTCCTTGCGGAACGTGTCGGAGATGCCCTTCGCCCGGTTGTCCAGCACCGGTGTCCCCGGGTTCGGGACCCCGATGGCGACCTCGCCCTTCGGGTCGGCGCCGAGCCGCTTCAGCGCTTCCTTCGCCATCGACTCGCCCAACGCGTAGTTGTCGTTGCCGACGTAGAAGGTGACCTTGCTGCCGTCGGTGGGGGAGGTGTCCAGGGCGACGACCGGAATGCCCTTGTCGACGGCCTGCGCGGCGGGCCGGGTGAAGATCGGCGGGTCGAGGTTCTCCAGGACGATGCCGTCCTTGGCCCGGGTGGTCAGGTTCTGGAACAACTGCACCTCGGCGGGCCCGTCCGTGTTGGGCGGTCCCACGGCCTTGAAGTCGACGTCCCCGGCACGGCTCGCGGCGCTCTCCGCGCCGAGCACCATCTCGTGGGCGAAGTTGAGGGAGATGTTGGCGACTGCGATGCCCATGTCCAGCTGGTCGCCCTTGCCGGATCCGCCGCCCCCGCAGCCCGTGGCACCGAGCAGGAGCAGCGCGCCGAGCGCCGCGGACACCGTACGGAATCGGGGATGCATCACGGCCTCCAAGGCTCGGCTCACTTGCGGCGGCGTCCGGTCCGGCGCAACGCGCTGTCCGCCGCGACCGCGACGAGGATGACCCCGCCGGTCGCGAACGACGTCCAGTTGATGGGGACTTCGAAGAACACCAGCCCGGCGGCGACGACCGAGAGGATCATCGCCCCGGCCACCGCGCCGACCACCGAGCCCCGGCCGCCGGCCAGCGGGGTGCCGCCGATGATGCAGGCGGCGATGGCCTGGAGCTCGTAGCCCTGGCCCAGGGTCGGGTCGCCGGCGCCGTAGAAGGCGAGGGCGAGCGCGGCGGCGCAGGCCGTGGTCAGCCCTGACAGGGCGAGGGCCTGGATCCGGGTGCGGACCACCGGGATGCCGCTGAACGCGGCCGCGTCCGGGTTGGAGCCGATCGCCCGCACCCGGGCGCCGAAACGGGTGCGGGTGAGCACCACCGCCAGTACGACGACCACCACGAGCAGCACCCACAGGGCGAACGGCACCCCGCCGGAATCCCCGCCCGCGAACGTGAAGAACGAGTCGTCCAGCGGCAGGTCCGTGATCTGCTTCCCGTCGGCGAGCGCGAGCCCGACCCCCCGGAACAGCAGCAGCGTGCCCAGCGTCACGATGAACGAGGGCAGCGCGAGGACCGTCGTGACCAGCGCGTTGAACACACCGGCGGCGATGCCGGTGAGGAGCATCACCGGGACCGCGAGCCAGGGCGGCGTCCCGTCCCGTACCAGCAAGGCCCCGACGACCAGGCACATGGCGTAACTGCCGCCCACCGACAGGTCGACCTCGCGCATGGCGAGGGCGAAGACCATCCCGCACGCCATCAGGGAGATGTAGACCGAGTTGTGGGCCGTGGACAGCAGGTTGTCCGCGTCGAGGAAGTCCGGGTACGGGATGCCGATCCCGGCGACCAACAGGCCGAGCACCAGCAGCACACCGAGCTCGTCCCGCACCAGCCGGTGCGGCAGGGGACGCAACCGGCGCAGTGCGCCGCCCTGTTCGCGGGCGCGCTCGGCGTCGTCCACGGCACGCTCGGTCTCGGTCATCGGGCACGGCTCCCGTAACAGCGGCTGCTTGCTCGCCCCGCAGCGTCGATCTCCTGGCCGCGGGCGGCAACAGCGGCGTTCCAGGGAGTGGAATGCTCCCTTGCCGAGCGGATGACGTTTCATCAGACTCGGCGCATGCAGACGCGTACCGCCCTGGTGACCGGAGCCGCACAGGGCCTCGGGCAGGAGTTCGCCGTCGCGCTCGCCGGGCACGGCTACCGGGTCGCGGGGCTCGATCTGGAGCCGCAGCCGCGGACGGCCGAACAGATCCCGGACTACGTGGAGTTGGTCGGGGACGTCAGCGACCCGGACACCGTGCGGGAGGGGCTGGAGCGGATCATCGACCGATGCGGCGCACTGCACGTGGTGGTGAACAACGCCGGCGTCTACCCGGCAAAGCCCTTCGAGGAGACCACACTCGAGGACTGGCGCCGGGTCATGCGGGTCAACCTGGAGGGCCCCTTCCTGGTGACGCACTCGGCGCTGCCGTATCTGAAGGCCGCCGGGTGGGGCCGTATCGTCAACATCACCTCGGCGGCCGTCCTCACCGCACCGCCCACGATGGTCCCCTACGTCGCCTCGAAGATGGGCCTGATCGGCTTCACCCGCTCGCTCGCCGCGGCCGTCGCCCGCCACGGCATCACGGTCAACGCCATCGCGCCCAGCATGGTCCGCACGGCCACCGCCGAGCGCACGGTCGGCGCGGACGGCGGCTTCGAGTACGTCCGCTCCGGACAGGCCGTCGTAAGGACGCAGGTGCCGGCCGACCTGGTCTCGACCCTGCTGTACGTCGTCGACGAGGGCAGCGGCTTCCTGACCGGGCAGACCCTCAACGTGTCAGGAGGCTCCGCCTACCTCTGACGCCCACCCCCGCAGCTCCTCCTTCAGGGAACGCTGAAAGGCCGTCAACAGGGCCTGCACCACCAGGGGTTGCATGTGCGCGGACAGCGACCTCACGTCCTGGGCGTCGCGCCTGGCCACCTCGCCCCGGAAAAGCTGCGACAACTCGTGCGCGGCGGCCCGGGAGTGCTCGATGAGCACCTTCCGCGAAGCCAGGATCGCCTCCTGCGACAGCGGCACGTCGAGCAGCCCCACACCCAGCCGGAGCAGCCCCAGGTCGACCAGGCAGGCGTCGCCGTCCCGCCGCACCACGTCCATCGCGGCGAGCCGCTCCACGTCGTCGTCGCTCAGCGCCCGCCCCGCCCGCCGCCGCAGTTCCTCCCATGTCACCCGCTCCACGAGGTCAGGGGCCCAGGAGGCCACCACGGCCCGGTGGATCGCCAGGTCGTGGGCGCTCAATCCGGCCGGCAACTGCTGCACGTACCGCTCGATCGCGGCCAGCGTCATGCCCTGCTGCTGGAGTTCCTCGATCAGTGCCAGGCGCGCGAGGTGCTCACGGCCGTAGTGACCGACCCGGCGGGGACCGATCACCGGCGGCGGCAGCAGCCCCCGCGTGCCGTAGAAACGCACGGTGCGGACCGTGACACCCGCCCGCGCGGCCAGTTCGTCGACGGTGAGCGTCGGCCCCCCGGCGTCGCCCTCGACGTCGTCGGCGTCGTGATCGGCATCGCGGCCATCGGGGGAGGCGTCGGTCGTCATGTGCAGCAGTATCGCTGTCTCACCAACGCTGTGAAACCCACCCTCTGTGACGGCCGCCACCGTGTGGGAAGTGGCGTGCGGGGCAGGCGAGCCCTCGGCCCGCGCCCTCCGTCAGGAGGTACGGGCCGACGCACGTCCGGACACCCGAGCGAGACCCCCCGGGGCGCACCAGAGAGTGGATCATCCGTGAGCAAGGACGCCGTGCCATCGGTACAGGCCGCCTCCCGCACCGACGTGGCCCAGATGCCCGCCGACGCGGGCGACGCCGGCTACAGCAAGGACCTCAAGCCCCGCCACGTCAACATGATCGCCATCGGCGGGGCCATCGGCACCGGCCTCTTCCTGGGAGCCGGAGGACGCCTGCACACCGCGGGCCCGGCGCTCGCGCTCGCCTACCTGGTCTGCGGCATCTTCGCCTTCTTCGTCGTGAGGGCGCTGGGCGAACTGGTCCTCTACCGCCCCTCCTCGGGCTCCTTCGTGTCGTACGCGCGCGAGTTCCTCGGCGAGAAGGGCGCCTACGTCGCCGGCTGGATGTACTTCCTGAACTGGTCGACGACCGGCATCGCCGACATCACCGCGATCGCGCTCTACACGCACTACTGGAGCCTGTTCACGGACATCCCCCAGTGGACGCTGGCCCTGATCGCGCTGGCCGTCGTCCTGACCGTGAACCTGATCTCGGTGAAGATGTTCGGCGAGATGGAGTTCTGGTTCGCGATCATCAAGGTCGCCACACTCGTCGGCTTCATGCTGATCGGCATCTTCCTGCTGGCCACACAGCACGACGTGGGCGGCGGCACACCCGGCCCGAGCGTGATCACCGACAACGGCGGCCTCCTGCCGCACGGCGCGATGCCGGTCGTCCTCGTCATGCAGGGCGTGATCTTCGCGTACGCAGCGCTGGAGCTGGTCGGTGTCGCGGCGGGCGAGACCGCGGAACCGGAGAAGGTCGTCCCGCGCGCGGTGAACTCGATCATGTGGCGCGTCGGCCTGTTCTACGTCGGCTCGGTCGTCCTGCTGGCCCTGCTGCTCCCCGGCTCGGTGTACTCGGCCGACGAGAGCCCCTTCGTCACCGTCCTGTCGAAGATCGGCATCCCGGCGGCGGGCGACGTGATGAACCTGGTGGTCCTGACGGCGGCGATGTCGTCCCTGAACTCGGGCCTCTACTCCACGGGCCGCATCCTGCGCTCCATGGCGGCGGCCGGCTCGGCACCGAGGTTCACCGCACGCATGAACCGCAGCCAGGTCCCCTACGGCGGCATCCTGCTGACCTGCGCGGTCTGCGTCCTCGGCGTCGGCCTGAACTACCTCATGCCGAGCCAGGCCTTCGAGATCGTCCTGAACATCGCCTCTCTCGGGGTCATCAGCACCTGGGTGATCATCATGGTCTGCCACCTGGTCTTCGTCCGCCGTGCGCGGGAGGGCCTGGTGGCCCGCCCCTTCTTCCGCCTCCGCTTCAGTCCGGCCACGGAGATCACCACGATCGCCTTCCTCCTGGCCTGCCTCGGCATGATGTGGAACGACCCCGAGGTCGGCCGCAGGACCCTGCTCCTGATCCCGGTGATCGCCGTGCTCCTGGTCGCGGGCTGGTTCGGCGTCCGCCGCCAGGTCGACCGCACGGCGGACCGCGAGCTGACCGGCCTCACGGACTGAGCAGCGGCCGTTGTTGTCAGTGGTGACCTCTACGGTGGCGTCATGGGGGAGATCAAGTACATCCGAGGCGACGCGACCGTCCCGTCCGTGAAGGGCGTCAAGCTGATCGCGCACGTCTGCAACGACATCGGCGGGTGGGGGAAGGGCTTCGTCGTCGCCCTCTCGAGCCGCTGGCCCGAGCCGGAGGCCGCCTACCGTGCCTGGCACCGGGGGCGCGCCGCCGGCGACTTCGGACTGGGAGCGGTCCAGTTCGTGCAGGTCGAGCCCTATGTGTGGGTGGCCAACATGGTCGGGCAGCGGGGCATACGCAGGGGCAGCAAGGGAGTCCCGGTGCGCTACGAGGCGATCGACGTGGCGCTGGGGCGGCTGGCCGACAAGGCCGTGGAGCTCGGCGCCTCCGTGCACATGCCACGAATAGGGTGCGGGCTGGCCGGCGGAAAGTGGTCCCGTGTGGAGCCGCTGATCGTCGAGCGGCTCCTGAAGCGGGGCCTCTCGGTCACGGTCTACGACCACGGGGGCAGCGGGAGCTGACCCAGGACCTCGCCGTCCGGCCCGATTCTTGGATCCGGGGAGATCGGGTACCCGGCCGGTGTGAGAAAGGTGCTCCGCAGCGGCACGCTGGTATTCCTGGCCCTGATCGGACCGGCCCTCGCGGGCTGCGGCAGCGTCGGAGACCGCCGCTCGGACGCCGAATCCACCGCGGCCGTATTCGAGAGGCTGCTCCGTACCGACGATGCGAACGGCCTCTGCGCGGTCCTCGCGCCGGAAACCCGCGGCGAACTGGAGGATTCCGAGAAGGCGAACTGCGCGAAGGCGATCGCCGCACAGGACCTCCCCCTCGGTGGCGCCACCCACCGCGTGGACGTCTACGGCCGACAGGCCCGTGTCGTCCTGGACACGGACACCCTGTTCCTCTCCCTGTTCCCCGACGGCTGGAAGGTCGTCGCCGCGGGGTGCACGCCCCGCCCGGGCCGGCCGTACCAGTGCACGATCAAGGGAGGCTGAGGACATATGCGGACCATGTTCACGCTCTGCCTGGTCGTCGTCCTCAGCGGCCTCGTCTACATCACCGTCCTGGGGCTGATGCACCGATGAGCACACGCACCCGCGGCTTTCTGCGCGACAACGGTCTCGGCCTGGTCTTCGGCATCGGATTCCTGATGGCCCTCGCGGGCCAGGCGATCGCGGGCCAGGCGGACTTCAACAACCAGCTCGCCACCGAAGGACTCACCCAGGTCGGATTCGGCGAATACCTCATGTCGTCCGACTTCGCCGTCGACGTGTCGGAGAACTGGCAGTCGGAGTATCTGCAGTTCTTCCTCTACATCACCGCGACCGTCTGGCTCCTGCAGCGGGGCTCGCCCGAATCGAAGGAGATGCACAAAGCCGGAACCGAGTCCGACAGGGATCAGCGGGCGGGACGGTACGCCCGCCAGGACTCCCCACGATGGGCCGGTGCCGGTGGAGTGCGCCAGGCGCTCTACTCCCGCTCCCTCGGCCTGGTCATGGGCACCCTGTTCGCCTTCTCCTGGCTGGCTCAGTCGATCAGTGGTGTCGCCGCGTACAACGAGGAGCAGCTCCGCCAACTCCAGACCCCCGTGAGCTGGGGAAGCTATATCGGCTCCGCGGACTTCTGGAGCCGGACCCTGCAGAACTGGCAGTCCGAACTCCTCGCGGTTGCCTCCATGGCCATTCTCTCCGTCTACCTCAGACAGCGCGGCTCACCGGAGTCCAAGCCGGTGGGGGCGGCCCACACCTCGACGGGTGTCGAAGGATAGGACCGCCCTCAGCACTAATTGGCGTGCACGTCGTCCGTCGCTGCGATCTTCTTCCACGACTTCGGCTGTACGACAGCCCCCGCGGTCCCCACGGCCTCGGCGATTGACGCGCCCCGGGCCGCCGGCGCCCCCGGCTTCGACGGCTGGAACAACCAGGTGTCGAACAGCGCGGTCAGCGACTGCCCGGACACCTCCTCGGCGTACGCCCGGAAGTCGCCGACGGAGGCGTTGCCGTACGCGTACCTCTGCGGCCAGCCCTTCAGCACCGCGAAGAACGCCTTGTCACCGATCTCGTTCCGCAGTGCCTGGAGAGCCAGCGCACCCCGGTCGTAGACGGCGATGTCGAACTGGTTCTCGGGCCCGGGGTCACCCGGCTTCACGGTCCAGAACGCGTCGTCGGCCGGATGCGAGGCGTACACGTAGTCGGCGAGTTCCTGCGCCGTGCCCTCGCCCTCGTGCTCGGACCACAGCCACTGCGCGTACCGGGCGAAGCCCTCGTTGATCCAGATGTCCTTCCAGCCCCGCACGGACACGAGGTCGCCGTACCACTGGTGGGCCAGCTCGTGCACGACCACGGAGGTGTTCGACCCGTTCGCGAACTGTCGAGGACTGTAGAAGGGCCGCGTCTGCGTCTCCAGCGCGTACCCGGTGTTCGTGTTCGGCACATAGCCGCCGAGCGCGTCGAAGGGATACGGCCCGAACCAGCCGCTCAGCCAGTCGGCGATCTCCCCTGTCCGCTCGACGCTGGCCCGCGCCGCGCCGTAGTTGGCGCCGAGGTCCTTGCTGTATGCGTTGACGACCGGGATGCCGCCGTCGGTCGTCCCGGTCGTGATGTCGAACCGGCCGACGGCCAGTGTCGCCAGATACGTGGCCTGCGGCTTGTCGGAGCGCCAGTTCCAGCGGGTCCAGCCGAGCCGTGAACTCGTCGACTGGAGCGTGCCGTTGGAGATGGCTTGGCTGCCGTCCGGCACCAGGACCGACACGTCGTAGGTGGCCTTGTCGAGCGGATGGTCGTTGCTCGGGAACCACCACCACGCCGACTCGGGCTCGTTCGCCCCGACACCCCCGTCGGGAGTGCGGTGCCAGCTGGTGAAGCCGTACGCCTGCTTCGACGACGGCACCCCGCTGTACCGGACCACCACCGTGACCGGGGTGCCCTTCGCCAGCGGTGTCCTCGGCGTGATCTCCAGCTCATGCTCACCCGAGGTCGTGAACGACGCCTTCGCGTTGTTGACCCGCACCTCGCTCACGTCGAGGAGGAAGTCCAGATCGAAACGGGACAGATCCTGAGTGGTGCGCGCCAGGAGGGTCGCCGTGCCCTCCAGTTCGTCCGTCGCCGGCTGGTACTTCAGCCGCAGGTCGTAGTGGGAGACGTCGTAGCCGCCGTTGCCGTAGGCCGGGTAGTAGGGGTCGCCGATACCCGGAGCGCCCGGGGAGGAGCTCGCCGCCGACGCCGGGATCGCCAGCATGAGGGAAGCCGTCGCGAGTGCGCCCGGTGCGAAGAGTCTGCGGTGCACAAGAACTCCAAGTCGTGGGGGGACGAAGTCTGTTCGCAGCCTATTCACCACCTGTGAGCCGGCCGTGTCCACGGCCGCACCCGTCACACGATCGCCATTCGGCCGTCATGGACCCAAGAGGCCCTCTTTTGTGCGGGAGTTGACCGCAGTACCGTCCGGCGCATGTCGAAACGCACGCGCTTCACGATCTGGAGACCGCTCGCGACAGCCGCGGCGGCCACCGCCGCCCTGCTGGCGACCTTCCTCACGCCCGCGACCGCCCAGGCACAGGCCACTCCGCGCGAGAGCCAACCCGTCTACTCGTACGAGAACGCCGTCCGCGAGGCCGTCTGGGTGGACACCCGGCTCGACGGCGACGGTGACGGAAGGACCGACCGCGTCGCCGTCGACATCGTCCGGCCCCGCGAACCGGCGCAACAGGGCCGCAAGGTCCCGGTCATCATGGACGCCAGCCCGTACTACTCCTGCTGCGGACGCGGCAACGAGAGCCAGCTGAAGACGTACGACGCGAACGGCCACGTCGTCCAGATGCCGCTGTTCTACGACAACTACTTCGTGCCCCGCGGCTACGCCTTCGTCGGCGTCGACCTCGCCGGCACCAACCGCTCCGACGGCTGTGTGGACGTCGGCGGTCGCTCCGACATCCAGTCGGCCAAGGCAGTGGTCGACTGGCTGAATGGCCGGGCCACCGCCTACACGACCCGCACGGGCACCGGGAAGACCAGGGCCACCTGGACCAACGGCAGGACGGGCATGATCGGCAAGAGCTGGGACGGCACCATCGCCAACGGCGTCGCCGCGACCGGCGTCGAGGGCCTGAAGACCATCGTCCCCATCAGCGCCATCTCCGACTGGTACGACTACTACTTCTCCAAGGGCGCCCCGCTCTACGACTCCGGCCCGGACTGGCTCTCCGACTACGTCGACAGCCCAGACGCCCGCGCCAGGTGCGCCGCCGTCCAGCGGAAACTCGTCGACCAGGCGCCCCGCACCGGTGACCGGACCCCGCTGTGGACCGAGCGCGACTACGTCAAGGACGCACGCAAGGTCAGGGCCAGCGTCTTCGCGATCCACGGCATGCAGGACCTCAACGTCCGCCTCCAGCACCTCGGTCCGTGGTGGGACGCCCTCGCGAAGAACGGCGTCGAGCGCAAGATCTGGCTCTCCCAGACCGGGCACGTCGACCCCTTCGACTTCCGCCGCGCGGCCTGGGTCGACACCCTGCACCGCTGGTTCGACCACGAACTCCTCGGCTACGCCAACGGCATCGACCGCGAGCCCATGGCCGACATCGAGCGCCACCCCGACCAGTGGGTCACCTCGAAGTCCTGGCCCCCGCGCGGCACTTCGGCGGCCACTCTGCGTCCCGCGAAGGGCACTCAGCCGGGCGTCGGCACCCTCGGCCTGACCAGGGCCAAGGGCAACGAGACCTTCACCGACAACCCGGCACTGAGCGAGACCGACTGGGCCGCCCAGATCGACACCTCGACCCCCGACAAGGCGGGCTTCACCACCGGCACCCTCACCAGGGACCTCCGTCTGTCCGGTTCCTCCAAGGTCCAGGTGACGGCGACCCCGACCACCTCCACGGCCCACCTGTCCGCCGTCCTCGTGGACCTCGGCCCCGACACCATCCGCGACTACGCGGCGAGCGGGGAAGGGATCAGCACCCTGACCGACCGCACCTGCTGGGGTCTGAGCACCACCGGCGACAGCGCCTGCTTCAAGCAGACCCAGGCGAAGACCACCGCCGTCGACCACACCGTGGTCAGCCGCGGCTGGGCCGACCTCGGCAACTACGCCGACCCCGGCAAGGGCGTCCCGCTCACCCCCGGCAGGGCCTACACCATCACCCTCGACCTCGGCGCCACCGACCACGTCGTCCCGGCGGGCCACCGCCTCGCCCTGATCGTCGCGGGCACCGACAAGGACCTCATCGACCCGCCGTCCACCAGGCCGACGCTGACGATCGATCTGTCCCGTACGTCGGCCCTCGTCCCGCTGGTCGGCGGCGCGGCCGCCTTCGCGCACGCCACGAAGGGCGCCGGGACTGTCGTACCGGACAAGGCCACGGCACTCGACGGCGTCCGGGTACCGAGCACCGTCCACCGGGTCCCGGAGGGCGGATGACGATCCGAACCGTCATCGTGGGCGCGGCGGCCCTGGTCGCATCCCTGGTCGCCGCGCCGGCCCACGCGGCCGAGACCCCGCCCCGCACCGGGTTCGAAAGAACCGAGGGCGCCCGCTGGACGTCCGGGTCCGAGGAGCAGGACTTCCTCACCCAGGTCGACAGGAGCGACAGAGCCTCCCTCAGCCGCATCGGTACGACGAAACAGGGCCGCCCCCTCCATCTCGTCCAGGTGGGCGCCCGCCACGCCCCCACCAAGGTCCTCCTCGTCTGCAGCCAGCACGGCGACGAACCCTCCGGCCGCGAGGCCTGTCTCACCACGGTCCGCGACCTGGCGTACGCGAGGGACGCCCGCACCCGGCGCTTCCTCGACCGCACCACCGTGCTGGTCGTGCCCACCGCCAACCCCGACGGCCGGGCCGCCGACACCCGGGGCAACAGCGACGGCGTCGACGTCAACCGCGACCACCTCGCTCTGGCCACCGCCGAGGCCCGCGCCATGGCGAGGGTGATCCGCGACCGGCAACCGGACGTGATCTACGACCTGCACGAGTACACGGCCACCCCGCGCTACTACGACAAGGACCTCTTCGACCTCTGGCCCCGCAACCCCAACACCGACGCGGCCGTCCACGACGAGGCCGAGACCCTCTCACAGGCGTATGTACGCCCTGCCGCCCAGGAAGCCGGCTACTCGACCGGTACGTACGGCATCTGGACCGACCCGGTCACCGGCGATCCGATCAAGCAGGTCGCCGGCGACGGCCAGGAACGCATCCTGCGCAACATGTCCGGCGTCAAGCACGCGGTCGGCCTGCTGATCGAGAGCCGGGTCGAGCCCCTCGGGGACACGGACGAGGCGGGCAACAACCGGCGCCGGGTGAACTCCCAACTGGCTGCTCTGAAAGGCCTGTTCACCTTCACCGGCGCCCGTCGCGCGCAACTCGAGGAGGCCACCACCGAGGCCCGTCACCAGGCCGACACCGGACCCGTGTACGTCGGCGGTGCCGACAACGACCCGCCCGAACCCGCCGAGGTGATCCAGGACCCGCCCTGCGGCTACCGGCTCACCGACGCCCAGTACACGGAGGTGAAGGACGAACTCGCCCTGCACGGAGTGAGGACGAAGGGGACCTACGTCCCGCTGCGCCAGCCCCTGCGCGCCCTCGTCGCCCTGCTCCTCGACGCACGCGCTCCCTACCACCTCACCGCCGGGGAGCCCGACACCGGTTGTTGAATCGGTCGAGATCTGCGGCACGTGTGGTAGGTCCTGGGGAACTGGTGTGAAAACCGGCGTATCCACCGCCCCAGGGGAAGGTGCCGCAGATGACTGAAGACCTGCAGAAGAGAGGTGGCCGGGAGGATCCCGCGGGCGTTCTCGGCCACCAGACCGACCGGGTGGTGTTCGGAGTCACCGCCGCCATCACCCTGGCTTTCGTGATCTGGGGGTGGGCGGCGACGGACTCGTTGGAGGACGTCTCCACCACCATGCTGAACGGGCTCATCCACAACGGCGGCTGGGCCTTCATGCTGGCCGCCTCGTGTTTCGTGGTGTTCGCCCTGTGGCTCGCGATGAGCCGCTACGGCCGCATCCACCTGGGCGCCGAGGGCGAGGAGCCCGAGTTCAAGACCGTCTCCTGGGTCGCCATGATGTTCAGCGCGGGCATGGGAATCGGCCTGATGTTCTACGGCGTCAGCGAGCCGCTCTCGCACTACACGACCCCGCCTCCGGGCACGAATCCCGCCAACTCCGGTGACCGCATGGAGACGGCGATGGCGACCACCCTCTTCCACTGGACCCTGCACCCCTGGGCGATCTACGCGGTGGTCGGCCTCGGCATCGCCTACAGCACCTTCCGCAAGCGCCGGCGCCAGACCATCAGCGCCGTCTTCACCCCGCTCATCGGGGAGAGGCACGCGAACGGCACCGCGGGCCGGGTGATCGACATCCTCGCGATCATCGCCACCGTCTTCGGCTCCGCGGCCTCCCTGGGTCTCGGTGCCCTCCAGATCGGCTCCGGATTCCGGGAACTGGACTGGATGGACGACGTCAGCACCGGGCTGCTCGTCTCGATCATCGCCGTGCTGACCCTGGCCTTCGTGCTCTCGGCCGTCTCCGGCATCGAGCGGGGCATCCAGTGGCTGTCCAACACCAACATGGTGCTCGCCCTGATCCTCGCGGTCTTCGTGTTCATCGCGGGCCCCACGATCATCGTGCTGGACCTGTTGCCCACCTCGGTCTTCTCCTACCTCGGCGACCTGCCCCAGCTCGCCGGCCGGACCGAGGCCAGCGGCGGCAAGGGCGTCGCGGATTGGCTCGGCAGCTGGACGGTCTTCTACTGGGCCTGGTGGATCTCCTGGACGCCCTTCGTCGGCATGTTCATCGCCCGCATCAGCCGCGGCCGCACGATCCGGCAGTTCGTGGGCGGTGTCATCCTCGTGCCCAGCACGGTCAGCCTCGTCTGGTTCGCGATCTTCGGCGGTACGGCCATGAAGCTGAAGGAGGGCGGCGCGCTCGGCGGCGAGAACACCCCCGAGGGCCAACTCTTCGGCGTCCTCCAGGAGTTCCCCCTCGCCACCGCCAGCAGCCTGCTCGTGATGATCCTGGTCGGTATCTTCTTCGTCTCGGGAGCGGACGCCGCGTCCATCGTGATGGGCACGCTCTCCCAGCGGGGCGCCCTCGAACCAGGCCGTTTCGTCGTCGTGTTCTGGGGTGTGGTGACCGGAGCCGTCGCCGCCATCATGCTGCTCGTCGGCAGCGGCCAGGGCGACGCCCTCACCGGCCTGCAGAACCTCACGATCCTGGCTGCCGCGCCCTTCGTCCTCGTGATGATCGGCATGTGCGTCGCCCTCATGCGCGACCTGCGCAGGGACCCGCTCATCGTGCGCGGTGAGATGGGCTCCGAGGCCGTCGAACTCGCCGTGATCGAGGGCCACAAGAAGTACGACGGGGACTTCGAGATCAAGGTCGGCCCGGGCCCCGGCACGGACACTGAGGGCGACCCCCTGGGCCACGACCACGGCTGACCGGTGCGCACGGCCAGGACGAGGCGAGTCCGTCCGTCTCGTCCAGGGCCGCCGCGTCCCCTACCCATTCGACCGTGCGTACGCCGGTGGGCCAGGGGCGTGGCACCCATTCCTCGTGGAAGCCCGGAGACCGCGGCACCCGGCGCCGACGGAATGCCTCATGCCATGCTCAGACCGCCCCGAGGCGGGAATACTCACAGCATGTCTGGCGCATACGCGACCTTCGGCCTGGCACCGGCGATGCGTGCCGGTGGAGTCCTCGCCAACGGGGACTTCCAGGTACACCGGGACTTCGTGGACTTCATCGTCGACGGCCGCCCGCTCCTCTTCCAGCTCTCCGACCTCGACGCCGTGTCCCCACTCGCCTCCGACGTCCCACCCGCGATCTTCACCGCCCAGGTCCGCAGCCTCCTGGGCGAGACGGACGCCCCGCTTCCGGGCGGCCGTCACATCATCTACGGCTGCCCCGAGTGCGAGGACCTCGCCTGCGGTGCCGTCACCGCCGTCATCGAGCGGGAGGGCGACGACTTCGTCTGGCGGGAGTTCGCCTGGCAGACGGAGGAGGCCGTGGACCTCCAGCTCAACGGCTACCACGGCATCGGCCCCTTCCGCTTCCGGGGCGACGAGTACCGCGCGGCGCTCGACTCCCTGCTCCAGGGCGGCGGCGACCCGGAGGGAGGTCGCCGACGCGTCCTGCTCATCGGCGCCCGCGTCGCCGTCCTCGCCAAGCTGGCCGCCGCCCTGCGCACCATCGGCATCGGCGCCGACATCACCCACGGCGTGGCCGGCGTCCCCGCCGACGAACTGCGCGGCTACGGCGCCGTCGCCTTCGGCCGTGCGGTCACCGAGGAGGAACGTGCCGCCGTACGCCGCTCCTTCGAAGGCGCGGGCGTCGAGGTGACCTATGTCGTCGGCCTCGCCCCGATCATCCCGCTCCTCGTGGCCCAGATAGAGCACGCCCTGGACCGCAGCCCGGTCGAACAGCGCCGGATGACCCGCCTGGTCGCCGCCGACGGCGAGGCCGGCGTCGAGATCACCTCACCGTGCCGGGTCCGGCTGACGGCGTACCGCCTCGACCGGCTCTACCGCACCCACGCCCACGAGGTCTTCGACGGCCTGCTGGAGGCGGGCCGGCACCGGATCGCCCTGGACGCCAAGGCGGTGAAGGGGGAATCGTTCGTGGTGGCACGGACCTCGGGAAGTGTCCTGGTGGAGACGATGGCCCGCTGAAAACCGGAGCGCAGGTCATCCCGTACGGCGACTAGGATCGGCGGTCTGATGACTGCCACCCTTGTCGCCAAGAACCTCGCCGCCGGCCACGGCGACCGCTCCCTGTTCAGCGGGCTCGACCTCGTCGTCGCGCCCGGAGACGTGATCGGCCTGGTCGGGGCCAACGGCGCCGGCAAGTCCACGCTGCTCAGGATGCTCGCCGGGCTGCTCGCACCGGAGGAGGGCGAGCTCAGGCTCTCCCCGCCGACGGCGACCGTCGGCCACCTCCCGCAGGAGCCGGAGCGACGCCCGGGCGAGACCGTCCGCGAGTTCCTGGCCCGCCGCACCGGCGTCGCCGAGGCCCAGCGCACCATGGACGAGGCGACGCAGGGCCTGGTCGACGGGGCACCGGGAGCGGACGACGCGTACGCCACGAGCCTGGAGCGCTGGCTCGACCTCGGCGGCGCCGACCTCGACGAACGGGCCGAGGAGATCGCCGACTCGCTGGGCCTGGCCGTGGACCTCGACCAGCCGATGACCTCCCTCTCGGGCGGCCAGGCGGCCAGGGCGGGCCTCGCCTCCCTCCTCCTCTCCCGCTACGACGTCTTCCTCCTCGACGAGCCGACCAACGACCTGGACCTGGACGGCCTGGAGCGCCTGGAGCGGTTCGTGAAGGGCCTGCGCACCGGCACGGTCGTCGTCAGCCACGACCGCGAGTTCCTCACCCGCACCGTCACCAAGGTCCTCGAACTCGACCTCGCCCAGCGGCAGATCAACCTCTACGGCGGCGGCTACGAGGCCTATCTGGAGGAGCGGGAGGTGGCCCGCCGCCACGCCCGCGACGACTTCGAGGAGTACGCCGACAAACGGTCCGCGCTCCAGGACCGGGCGCAGATGCAGCGTTCGTGGATGGACAAGGGCGTCAAGAACGCCCGGCGCAAGGCGAACAACGACAACGACAAGATCGGCCGCAAGTTCCGCAGCGAGGCCAGCGAGAAGCAGGCCGCCAAGGCCCGCCAGACCCAGCGCATGATCGAACGCCTCGACGTCGTCGAGGAACCCCGCAAGGAGTGGGACCTGCGGATGGAGATCGCCTCGGCCCCGCGCTCCGGCGCGGTCGTCGCGACCCTGAGGGACGCCGAGGTACGTCAGGGCGAGTTCGTGCTCGGCCCGGTCTCCCTCCAGATCGACTGGGCGGACCGGGTGGCGGTCACGGGCGCCAACGGCGCGGGCAAGTCGACGCTGCTGGGCGCCCTGCTGGGCCGGGTGCCGCTGACCGCGGGACAGGCCTCCCTCGGTTCCGGCGTGCTGATCGGCGAGGTCGACCAGGCCCGCAAGCTCTTCCACGGCCCGGAGGCCCTGATGGACGCGTTCGGGGCGGCCGTCCCCGACACCGAGCCCGCCGAAGTCCGCACCCTGCTGGCCAAGTTCGGCCTGAAGGCGGACCACGTCCTGCGCCCGGCGGCGACACTGTCGCCGGGGGAGCGCACGAGGGCGGCCCTCGCTTTGTTGCAGGGCCGAGGAGTGAACCTCCTGGTCCTGGACGAGCCGACCAACCACCTCGATCTGCCTGCCATCGAGCAGCTCGAATCGGCCCTGAACGCCTACGAGGGCACGCTGCTACTGGTGACGCACGACCGCAGAATGCTGGACGCGGTCCACGTGACCCGGCGCCTGGAGCTCTCATCAGGCAAGGTGACAGAAACCCCCTAGGGGCGCGGGGAACTGCGCGACCAGCCACGAACCGGCCCGCAGCTCCCCACAACCGCTACCGCCCCTTCTTCTTGGAGTCGAGCAGCCCGGCCTTCCGCAGCGCGTCGGCCATCGCGTTGTTGGCCGGAGCAGGAGCCTGCCGCGGTTGCTGCTGCCGCTGCTGAGGAGCCCGCTGCTGAGAGGCCCGCCCGCCCCGCTGCTGCGGACGCCGCTCACCGCCGGAGGCCTGCGCCTCGTCATCGAGCCGCAGGGTCAACGAGATCCGCTTGCGCGGAATGTCGACGTCCAGCACCTTCACCTTGACGATGTCGCCGGGCTTCACCACGTCCCGAGGATCCTTGACGAACGTCTTGGACAGGGCGGACACATGCGCCAGCCCGTCCTGGTGGACGCCGATGTCGATGAACGCCCCGAACGCCGCCACGTTCGTCACGACCCCCTCCAGCACCATTCCGGAGGCCAGGTCGGAGATCTTCTCGACGCCCTCCTTGAACGTGGCCGTCCTGAAGGCCGGCCGAGGGTCACGCCCCGGCTTCTCCAGCTCCTTGAGGATGTCGCTCACCGTGGGCAGACCGAACGTCTCGTCCACGAAGTCCTGCGGCCGCAGCGAGCGCAGCACACCCGTGTTGCCGATGAGGGACGCCACTTCCTGCCCCACGGTCTTCACCATCCGCCGCACCACCGGGTACGCCTCGGGGTGCACGCTCGAGGAGTCCAGCGGGTCGGTGCCGCCGCGGATCCGCAGGAAGCCCGCGCACTGCTCGTAGGCCTTGGGACCCAGCCGGGCCACCTTCTTCAGCTCGGTGCGCGAGGTGAAAGGACCGTTGGCGTCGCGGTGCGACACGATGTTCTCGGCGAGCCCCGAGGTGATCCCGGAGACCCGGGAGAGCAGCGGAGCGGACGCGGTGTTCACGTCCACCCCCACGCCGTTGACACAGTCCTCCACCACCGCGTCCAGCGAACGCGACAGCTTCACCTCGGACAGGTCGTGCTGGTACTGGCCGACGCCGATCGACTTCGGGTCGATCTTCACCAGCTCGGCAAGCGGGTCCTGCAGCCGGCGTGCGATGGAGACCGCACCGCGCAGTGTCACGTCCATGTCGGGCAGTTCCTGCGAGGCGAACGCGGAGGCCGAGTACACGGAGGCGCCCGCCTCGGACACCATCACCTTGGTGAGATTCAACTCCGGGTGCTTGGCGATGAGTTCACCGGCGAGCTTGTCGGTCTCGCGGGACGCCGTGCCATTGCCGATCGAGACCAGCTCGACCGCGTGCTCCTTGGCCAGCCGGGCCAGCTTGGCGATCGCCTCGTCCCACCTGTTGGCCGGGACGTGCGGGTGGATGACGTCGGTGGCGACCACCTTGCCGGTCGCGTCGACCACGGCGACCTTCACGCCCGTGCGGAAGCCGGGGTCCAGGCCGAGCGTCGCGCGCGTGCCGGCCGGGGCGGCGAGCAGCAGGTCGCGGAGATTCGCCGCGAACACGTTGACCGCCTCGTCCTCGGCGGCCGTCCGCAGCCGCAGCCGCAGGTCGATGCCGAGGTGGACGAGGATCCGGGTCCGCCAGGCCCAACGAACCGTGTCCGTCAGCCACTTGTCGCCGGGCCGGCCGTGGTTGGCGATCCGGAACCTCCCGGCGACGATCCCCTCGTAGGACGAAGGGCCCTCCGTGGCCTCCTCCGGCTCCAGGACGAGGTCGAGGACGTCCTCCTTCTCGCCGCGCAGCATCGCCAGGATCCGGTGCGAGGGCAGGTCGGTGAAGGACTGGGAGAAGTCGAAGTAGTCGGCGAACTTGGCGCCCGCCTCCTCCTTGCCCTCGCGCACCTTCGCGGCCAGGCGTCCGCGCACCCACATGCGCTCGCGCAGCTCGCCGATCAGGTCGGCGTCCTCCGAGAACCGCTCGGTCAGGATCGCCCGCGCGCCGTCGAGGGCGGCCTGCGGATCGGCGACGCCCTTGTCCGCGTCGACGAACGCGGCGGCCGCGGCGAGGGGATCCACGCCCGGATCGCCCAGCAGGCCCTCGGCGAGCGGTTCGAGACCCGCCTCGCGCGCGATCTGGGCCTTCGTCCGTCGCTTCGGCTTGAACGGCAGGTAGATGTCCTCCAGGCGCGCCTTGGTCTCCGCGCCCCGGATCTGCGCCTCCAGTTCCCCGGTGAGCTTGCCCTGCTCACGCACCGAGTCGAGGATCGCCGACCGGCGCTCCTCCAACTCCCGCAGATAGCGAAGCCGCTCCTCGATCGTGCGCAGCTGCGCGTCGTCGAGCTCCTCGGTCGCTTCCTTGCGGTAGCGGGCGACGAAGGGAACCGTGGAACCGCCGTCGAGCAGTTCCACGGCAGCCTTCACCTGCCGCTCCCGTACGCCGAGTTCCTCGGCGATCCTGCCTTCGATGGACCCTACGTTGGTGGACCCGCTGGACCCGGGTGTCGTCACGATCCCGTACCGCCTTCTCACTGGGGTTGCGCGGCAATTGTGGCAGGCGGCACCGACAGTCGGGGATCAGGGCGCGGTCATCCGGCCGTGGCCGTCAGGCCCGGCGGCTCCTCGTGGAGCTGGACGCACCGCCGAAGAGCCGGGCCACCGCCCGGAACGGGAGCGTCACCACGGTGGCGACGGCGCCACCGATCTGGCGCAGTACGTCTGCGATCGCGCGGAACATGTTCATCCCCTTTCGTCTCCCGGCCACGACGACCGGGAACGGAACGGGTACCTCCATGTCGGCCGGGCAATCTTCGGTACGGGACTTCGGCCGCGTGGCCGCCGCGGGTCAGCCCTTGCCGATCAGGTCCGCGGGGAAGGCCCCCGCGGTCATCGCCGCCCGCGCGAACCCCAGTGCGAGTTCCGTCAGCCGTCGCACACTCGAGGCGCCCAGATGCTCGTACGGGGCCCGGTCCAGCCGGTCCGTCTCCGCCTCGGTCCGCTCCCGCAGGGCGACGCCCCGCTCCGTCAGCTCACCGTCGGCGTCCAGCAGACCGCGCTCCCGGAGCCGTCCGGCTGCCGCGTCCCACTCCTGCCGGGTCCAGCCGCGCGTGGTGAAGACCCACGTCGGTGTCATGCCCCGGCCCGTCGCGGTGTGGGTCACCAGGGCCTCCAGGCCGTCGAGCTCCGCGGACATCAAGGCGGCGAGATGCCCGTCGCCCCGGTGCTCACGCAGCAGCGTCGCGGCATGCCACAGCGCCAGGTGCGGCTCCTCGGGGACCGGCAGGTCGGCGTGCGCGGAGTACAGCGGACGCCCGCCGCGCGTGCAGGCCTCGGTGGCGCGGAGTGCGAGCCGTGCGGCCTCGGCCATGCCGTCGGACGCCACGGCCTCGTCCCCCAGCAGGCGGCGCAGAGTCGTGTCGACGGCCCGCAGACGTGCCGCCAGGACCTGTCCGGGCGCGGCGGTCCGCCACACCGCGGGCACATGCTCGGCCACCAGTTCGTACTTGTAGTTGTAGAACGCCGCCGCCACCGTCCCCGCGCCCACCGGCCCCAGTGCGGCCGACCGCACCGCGAAGTTGACGGCCCTTGGATGGGTGACGCCGATCGCGGCCAGCTCCCCGGCCAGGTCGGTCGAGAAGTAGTGCGCGGCGTGCAGGGAGTTGAGCGGCTGCTGACAGCGCCGGCCGGCGCGCGGTTCGAGGGTTTCAGTGGTCATGCACGGCAGGTTACCGACCGCTTGGTATCCACTCGGTGGGGAGTCACCGATGGCAGAAAAGGTGGGGAGCTCGTCATTGCCGCCATCGCGCCCTGCCTCGAGAATCGGACGTATGGCGCAGCGCACCGTTCTCTTCGTCCTCTTCGACGGCATGCAGAGCCTCGACGTCACCGGCCCGCTGGAGGTGTTCGCGGGCGCCGAGCAGCACACCCCGGGCACCTACCGCATCCGGACCGCCTCGCTGGACGGCGCTCCCGTCCGCACTTCCAGCGGTCTGACCGTCGTACCGGACGAGTCGCTCGCGAGGGCGGACGCCCCGCACACCCTTCTCGTGCCCGGCGGCCGCGGCACCCGGAGCCCGGACCCCCGCCTGACCGCCTGGCTGCGTGAGCACGGGCCGGCGGCCGAGCGCCTGGTCTCGGTGTGCACCGGCGCGATCCGGCTCGCCGAGGCGGGGCTGCTGGACGGCCGCCGCGTCACCACGCACTGGGCGTACAGCGACAAGCTCGCCCGCGACCACCCGGCCGTCGACGTGGACCCCGACCCGATCTACATCCGGGACGGACAGGTGTCGACGTCCGCCGGCGTCACCTCGGGCATCGACCTCGCCCTCGCCCTGGTCGAGGAGGACCTGGGCCGGGACACCGCCCTCTCCGTCGCCCGCCACCTCGTCGTCTTCCTGCGCAGGCCCGGCAACCAGGCCCAGTTCAGCGCCCAGCTCGCCGCCCAGACCGCGCAGCGCGAGCCGTTGCGCGAGGTCCAGCAGTGGATCACCGAGCACCCCGCCGACGACCTGAGCGTCGAGACCCTCGCCGCCCGGGCCCGTCTCTCGCCCCGCCACTTCGCCCGCGCCTTCCAGGCCGAGACCGGCATGACACCGGGCCGGTACGTGGACCGGGTGCGGCTGGAACACGCCCGCCGGCTCCTCGAGGACACCTCCGACGGGATCGAGGAGATCTCCCGCGCCGGCGGCTACGGCACCCCGGAAGCCATGCGCCGCGCCTTCGTCAGAACGCTCGGCGCGGCACCGGCCGAGTACCGGCGCCGGTTCCGCCCGGCGCCCGCCCACTCGGCGCCCGCCCGATGAAAGGACTCCCCGTGCAGATCGCCATCGTCCTCTTCGACGGTTTCACCGCCCTGGACGCGGTCGGGCCCTACGAGACCCTCGGCCGCCTCCCTGACTCCGAGGTCGTCCTCGTCGCCGAGGAGACCGGCCCCGTCCGCGCCGACAGCGGAAGCCTCGCTCTGATCGCTGACCGGACCCTGGCCGAGGTGCCGAACCCCGATGTCCTGGTCGTCCCCGGCGGCCCCGGACAGACCCCGCAGATGGAGAACAAGGCCCTCCTCGACTGGATCCGCGCCGCCGACGCCACCAGCACCTGGACGACGTCCGTGTGCACCGGCTCCCTGCTGCTCGCCGCCGCGGGCCTCCTCGAACGGCGCCGCGCTACCTCGCACTGGCTGGCGCTGGACGAGCTGCGGAAGTTCGGTGCCGAGCCCACGGGGGAGCGGGTGGTGACCGACGGCAAGTACGTCACCGCGGCCGGGGTCTCCTCCGGCATCGACATGGGGCTCGCGCTGATCGGCCGCATCGCCGGCGACTTCGTCGCCCAGGCCGTACAACTCGGCATCGAGTACGACCCGCAGCCGCCCTACGACGCCGGAGCCCCGCACAAGGCACCCGCGGACGTCGTCGACCTGCTCCGGTCGAGGAGCCGGTTCATCCTCGGCCGGGAACCGACCACGTGAACCGCGGCCGGCGGCGCTCCAGGAACGCGGCGACACCCTCCGCGGTGTCCCCGCTGCCCCGCGCCTGCCCGGCCCAGTGGGCGTCCCGGTCGGTGCGCCCGTCCGCGAACTCCTTCGCCGCGGCCTGCGTCAGCTGCGAGCGGGAGACCAGAATCCGGGTGAACTCCCCGACCCGCTCGGCGAGTTCACCGTCGGGCAGTACCTCGTCGACCAGGCCGGTACGCAGCGCCCGCCCCGCGTCGATCAACTCACCCGAGAACAGCAGGTACTTGGCGGCCGCCGGGCCGACCAGTGACACCAATCGCCGCGTGGAGGACGCCGCGTACACGATCCCGAGCTTCGCCGGTGTCACCCCGAACAGCGCGCCCTCCTCGGCGAACCGCAGATCGCAGGCCGCCGCGAGCTGCGATCCGCCGCCCACGCAGTGCCCCCGGATCGCTGCGAGCGTCGGCTTCGGAAACGCGGCCAGCGCGTCCTCGGCGTCCACCGCGAGCCGCTGCGCCTCCTCGGGCGCCTGACGCAACGTGGAGATGTCGGCGCCCGCACAGAACGTCCCGCCCGTGCCGGTCAGCACGAGCGCCCGTACGTCCGGATCGGCGGCCAGCTTGTCCAGGAGCGGCGGCAGCGCCCGCCACATCGCGGGCGTCATGGCATTGCGCTTGGCCGGATGGTGCACTACGACGGTGGCGACCGAGTCGGCGACGGTGTGCAGCAGCTGCGGCTCCGGGTACTCCATGCGTCGGATGCTAGCCGTACCCCCCGACCGTACGATCAAGAAGGGGGTCGCAGCGCGAGGAGGCCCCGCATGACAGTGAACAAGGCGGAGAACAACGAGACGGCCAGGCTGAGCCGCGACTTCGGCCGGCTCGCGGTGCTCGGCGTGATCCTGGTGGTCGCCGGACTCGTCGGGCTGATCTACACCGGGGTGGCCACGCTCACCTCGATGCTCCTGTTCGGCTGGCTCCTGCTGATCGGCGGCACGGTCGGACTGCTCCACGCGATCCAGGCCCGGGGCTCCAACTTCTTCTGGCTCGGTGTCGTGGTCGCCGCCCTGAACATCGCGGCCGGCGTCGTCGTCATCGGGCGCCCGGAGGCGGCGGCCGCGGCCCTGACCATGTTCGCCGCGCTGCTCTTCCTGACCGGCGGGGTGTTCCGGCTGGCCGGCAGCCTGGTGGTGCGCGGACCGCAGTTCGGCTGGACGCTGGTACAGGGCGCCTTCGGCCTGCTGCTCGGCATCCTGGTGCTGGCCTCCTGGCCGAGCAGCAGCAAGTACGTGATCGGCTGCTTCTTCTCGCTCGGTCTGCTCTTCGACGGCCTCGGCCTCGTCGCGACCGGCTTCGGGGGGCGCAAGATCGTCCATATCGTCTCCGAACAGCACGAGGCCGCCGCCAAACCGACGGAACCCGAATAGTTCGCAAAGTTGGTGCGAGACGGTCATTTGCGGTCTCGCACTTGATCGTGTCGTGCCGCAACGATCAGAAGTGCTCGATATCTGCTGACTTCTGTTCAGCGCCGCGGGTCGGAGTGACGCGCTGCCAACACTCGACGTGTGGTGACAATCGAGCGCAAGGATGGCGACCGGAGAATGGACGACCAGGGGCGCGGGTACGGTCCTCGCCCGCCGGGCGGCACGGAAGAACAACCTCCAGAACCAGACCCCCTCGGACCGGACTCCCTCGGATCCGACCCCCTCGATCCGAGTGTTCCGGAACCGGACCCGCTGCCGTACGAGGGCGTGTGGCGGTTCACCGCCCCCGCCGTCGACGCGTCGGTCCCGCAGGCGCGACACGCCGTACGGGACCTGCTGTACCGCCAAGGGGTGCCCGCCTCGGACGACCTCGTCCACGGACTCCTACTGATCGTGTCGGAGCTGGTCACGAACGCCGTCCGGCACGCGGCTCTGCTCTCGCCGATGCTCGCCGTTGAGGTGGCGGTGGGTCCGGAGTGGGTGCGGGTGTCCGTCGAGGACAACCACCCCTACCGTCCGACCGCCCTGGAAGCGGCGCACAGCGAGACCGGGGGGCGGGGGCTGCTGCTGGTGCGTGAGGTCACCCGGGAGGCCGGCGGGGCCTGCGACGTCGAGCACACCGCCGGCGGCGGCAAGGTGATCTGGGCCGCCCTGCCGCTCGGGGCCGTGCGGGTGTCCTGAGGGCCTGTGTCACCTCCCCGGCCGGGCGCACGTCGTCTGGCACGCACTCCCCAGAGGGGGGACCCCCATGACGACGTGCGCTGATCCGACCAGGGGTGTGACACAGGCTCTGAGGCTCGTCACCAGCCGGCGGACGGGCCCGTCAGCTCCCTGACCGCGGGACGGGCCGCGTCCAGCACGGTCATGAACCAGGACGAGAAGGTGTCCTTCGCATGCCGCTCCGCCAGCTCGGCCGGGGTCACGAAGGCGGTCGCGCCGACCTCCTCGGGGTCCGGGCCGAGCCGGTTCTGCACCATGCCGACGAACAGGTGGTTGTACTCCTGCTCGACCAGGCCCGAGTCCGGGTCCGGGTGGTTGTAGCGGACCGTGCCCGCCTCAGCGAGCAGCGTCGGGGAGACGCCCAGCTCCTCGTACGTGCGCCGGGCCGCCGCAGCGAACGGCGCCTCGCCCGGGTAGGGATGACCGCAGCAGGTGTTGGACCACACGCCGGGGGAGTGGTACTTGCCCAGCGCGCGCTGCTGAATCAGCAGCCGGCCCCGCTCGTCGAACAGGAACACCGAGAAGGCGCGGTGCAGTTGGCCCGGCGGCTGGTGGGCGGCGAGCTTCTCCGCGGTGCCGATCGTCACACCGTGCTCGTCGACCAGTTCCAGCAGGATCGCGTTCGCGGCGCCGTTCGACGGAGTGTGCGTCGTGGTGGCAGGTGTGGTCGGCATACCCATCCTTCACATCGGTCTTCGCGCCCCAAGTGTGCCGCACGAATCCGGCACTCCAGGCCAGTGATCGTGCCCGGCGCGGCGGGCGGGAACCGCTCGGGGCGGGGCTGTGGGGTGGAGGACGCAAAGGTGCACCGGATCGCTGCATTCCGCCAGAACGGGCGTTTCATGCACCGTACACGTGTGTCAGTGGCACAGCCGCGCCTCGTGCTCCGCGTGCCCGACGGGCTCCAGCTGGAAGGTGCAGTGCTCCACGTCGAAGTGGTCGCCGAGGCAGCCCTGCAGTTCGTGCAGCATCTTCTCGTGGCCGATCGCGTTCAGGACGTCGGAGCGCACCACCACGTGCGCGGACAGCACCGGCATGCCCGAGGTGATCGTCCAGGCGTGCAGGTCGTGGACGTCCTCCACCCCGTCCAGGGCGAGGATGTGGGTCCGCACCTCGGTCATGTCCACGTCCCTGGGTGCCGCCTCCAGCAGGACGTCAAGGGTCTCGCGCAGCAGCTTGAAGGTGCGCGGCACGATCATCAGGCCGATCACCAGCGAGGCGATCGGGTCGGCGGCCTGCCAGCCCGTGGTCAGGATGACCGTCGCCGAGATCAGGACCGCGACCGAGCCCAGTGCGTCCGCAGCGACCTCGAGGAAGGCCCCGCGCACGTTCAGGCTCTCCTTCTGACCGCGCATGAGCAGGGTCAGCGAGATCATGTTCGCGACCAGACCGATCGCGCCGAACACGATGGTCAGCCCGCCCTCGGTGGCGGCCGGCGTGACGAACCGCTGGATCGCCTCGTACAGGACGTAGCCGCCGACACCGAGCAGCAGCAGACAGTTCGCGAGGGCGGCCAGGATCTCGGCACGGGCGAACCCGAAGGTGCGGTTGCCGGTCGGCGGGCGGTTCGCGAAGTGGATCGCGAGCAGGGCCATGCCGAGACCGAGCGCATCCGTCGCCATGTGCGCAGCGTCGGCGACCAGGGCGAGGGAGTCCGCGACGATCCCGCCGATGATCTCGACCACCATGACGGTGAGCGTGATCGAGAGGGCCACCCGCAGCCTGCCGACGTACGCCGCGGTCGCCGTACCGCCGGCCGGGGCATGTGAGTGCGTGTGCCCGTGATCGTGCCCTGCCCCCATGGAAGCCGCCTCCTGTGGTCCGTCCGGGATCACAGTGAACTACGGGCGGGGGGTATCGGGCAACGCGGCACTGAACACCGTTGTCATGTGCCCTGACCTGGGGAAACGAAACGCAGGTCAGGGCACCCTCAGTTGTGGTGCAGCAGCCATCCCCGCCAGGCGGAGTCGATCATCTCGCGCACCCCGCGCCGCGCGCTCCAGCCGAGCACCTCGGCGGCCCGGGCGGCCGAGGCCACCGACACGGGCGCGTCCCCGGGACGCCTCGGCTCGACGACGGGCGGTCGTCGGTCCCCGGTCACCTCACCGATCACCGTGACCATCTCGCGCACGGAGACGCCCTCGCCGCGACCGATGTTGACCGTCAGGTCACCGCTCGGGCCGCCTTCGGACAGCCGCCGGGCCGCCGCGAGATGGGCCTCGGCCAGGTCGGCGACATGGATGTAGTCACGGATGCAGGTGCCGTCCGGCGTCGGATGGTCGTCGCCGAAGATCCGCGGGGCCTCGTCGCGGGTGAGCCGGTCGAAGACCATCGGGACGATGTTGAAGACCCCGGTGTCCGCGAGTTCCGGCGCGGCGGCCCCGGCGACGTTGAAATAGCGCAGACAGACGGTGGAGATCCCGTGCGCCTGCCCGGCCGCCCGCACCAGCCACTCCCCGGCGAGCTTCGTCTCGCCGTAGGGGTTCACCGGTGCGCACGGCGTCTCCTCCGTGATCAGTTCCACATCGGGGTTGCCGTAGACGGCCGCCGACGAGGAGAACAGGAAGCGGGTGACGCCGGCCTCCGCGACCGCCTCCAGGAGCGTCGCGAGACCACCGACGTTCTCCTGGTAGTAGCGGGTCGGCTGGGCCACCGACTCGGCGACCTGCTTGCGCGCCGCGAGATGCACCACACCGGTGACCGCGTGTTCGGCCAGCACCCGCTTCAGCAGGCCCCCGTCGAGAGAGGAGCCGCGGACCAGCGGCACGTCGGCGGGGAGCCGGCCGGGCACGCCCGCCGACAGGTCGTCCAGGACGAGCACCCGCTCCCCGGCACCCGTCATGGCCCGCGCCACATGCGCCCCTATGTACCCGGCACCGCCGGTGATCAGCCACGTCATGGTCGCCCACCCTATGCCGACGCTTCCAGGCCCCTCGCGATGTCCCGGATGTCCGCTCTGTGGGGCGCGGTTTGTGGGCGGGGGCCCGGATCACCGATGATGATCGCGGCAAAGGCCGGGGGAGGCGGTGTTGATCGGCCCGTTAACGGGCGGTGAACACGGCCTTATTGGCATCCGATAGCCTCTGCCGACATGCCGCCCGCCTGGTACCGCCAAGGGGCGCCCCCACCGTGCACATGACCGGCGCCCGCGCGCCGGCACCCAGGGAGTGAGTTCGGTTGTCGACCGCCATCCTCACCGGTCAGCCGGTCCCCGGATCGTCGATCGAGGGTGATCTGCGGGCCCTCGGCTTCGACGTGCAGGTCGCCGTGGACGCCGCCGACGCCGAGCGCATGGTCGCCGAGGCGCCCTGCGACCAGCGGGTCGCCCTCGTCGACGCCCGCTTCGTCGGCCACGTGCACGCGCTGCGCCTGGGTCTCACCGACCCGCGCTTCCCGCTGGCCGCGCTGCCCGGAGCCGTCACCGCGCAGCCCGACGGCCGCGTGACCCTCACCAGGGCGCTGGCCCGCGAGAACACCGCGGGCGGCGGTACGGCCGTGGCCGTGGACAGCGTTCCCGGCCGCGTCGTCACCGCGCTGGCCGACGACGGCGCCGACGTGTACCGCCCCGAGCTCGGCAGCCTGGTCGCCGCCGTCCCCGCCGACCCGCAGGCCCGCAACGAGGCACGGCAGGCCGTCGCGGACGTCGACGACGAGGCCGTACGCCTGAAGTCGGCCGTGAAGTCCCGCGACGGCTTCTTCACCACGCACTTCATCAGCCCCTACTCCCGCTACATCGCCCGCTGGTGCGCCCGCCGCGGCCTGACCCCGAACCAGGTCACCACCGCGTCCCTGCTCACCGCGCTGATCGCGGCGACCTGCGCGGCCACCGGCACCCGGGCCGGCTTCGTCGCCGCGGGCGTCCTGCTCATCGCGTCCTTCGTCCTGGACTGCGTGGACGGCCAGATCGCCCGCTACTCCCTGCAGTACTCCACGCTCGGCGCCTGGCTCGACGCCACCTTCGACCGGGCCAAGGAGTACGCCTACTACGCGGGCCTCGCCCTCGGAGCAGCCCGCGGCGGCGATGACGTCTGGGCCCTCGCCCTCGGCGCGATGGTCCTCCAGACCTGCCGGCACGTCGTCGACTTCTCCTTCAACGAGGCCAACCACGACGCCACCGCCAACACCAGCCCCACGGCGGCCCTTTCGGACAAGCTCGACAGCGTCGGCTGGACGGTGTGGGTGCGGCGGATGATCGTCCTGCCGATCGGCGAGCGCTGGGCGATGATCGCCGTGCTCACGGCCTTCACGACCCCGCGGATCACCTTCTACGCCCTTCTCGTCGGGTGCGCCTTCGCGGCGACGTACACCACGGCGGGCCGGGTGCTGCGGTCGCTGACCCGCAAGGCGCAGCGGACGGACCGCGCGGCGCAGGCGCTGGCGGACCTCGCCGACAACGGACCCCTGGCCTCACTCGTGGCGCGTGCCACACGCACCCGCCTTGGCGCACCGCTGCTGGTCGCACTGGCCGGTACCGCCGTGCTCGCCGTGGCCCTCTTCTCCGGTGTCACCTGGGCGCCCGTCGCCGGTGCCTTCGTCTATACGGTCGCCGCCGGTCAGGCCCTGTACCGCCCCCTCAAGGGCGCCCTCGACTGGCTCGTCCCCCCGCTCTTCCGCGCCGCCGAATACGGCACCGTCCTCATCCTCGCGGCGAAAGCGGACGTGAACGGAGCCCTTCCTGCGGCTTTCGGCCTGGTGGGGGCAGTCGCCTACCATCACTACGACACGGTGTACCGCATCCGCGGCAACGCCGGAGCGCCCCCGGCCTGGCTGGTGCGCGCCGTCGGGGGGCACGAAGGACGGACGCTGCTCGTCACCGTCCTGGCCGCCGCGCTCACCGCCTCGCAGTTCACGGTCGCGCTGACGGTCGTCGCCGTGGCCGTCGCCCTGCTGGTGCTCGTGGAGAGCATCCGCTTCTGGGTGTCCTCCGGGGCACCCGCCGTACACGATGAAGGAGAACCCGCATGATCGGCCTCGTGCTGGCGGCCGGCGCCGGACGCCGTCTGCGCCCCTACACCGACAGCCTGCCCAAGGCTCTGGTGCCGGTCGGCCCCGCGGGCATAGAGGGCGAGCCGACGGTTCTCGACCTCACCCTCGCCAACTTCGCCGAGATCGGTCTGACCGAGGTCGCGATCATCGTCGGCTACCGCAAGGAAGCCGTGTACGAGCGCAAGGCGGCACTGGAGGCCAAGTACGGCCTCACGCTCACCCTCATCGACAACGACAAGGCCGAGGAGTGGAACAACGCCTACTCCCTGTGGTGCGGCCGTGACGCCCTCAAGGACGGCGTGATCCTCGCCAACGGCGACACCGTGCACCCGGTCTCCGTCGAGCGGACGCTGCTCGCCGCGCGCGGTGAGGGCAGGCGGATCATCCTCGCCCTGGACACCGTGAAGTCGCTGGCCGACGAGGAGATGAAGGTCGTCGTCGACGCCGAGAAGGGCATGACGAAGATCACCAAGCTGATGGACCCGGCCGAGGCGACCGGCGAGTACATCGGCGTCACGCTCATCGAGGGCGCCGCCGCCCCCGAACTGGCCGACGCGCTGAAGACGGTCTGGGAGACCGACCCGCAGCAGTTCTACGAGCACGGCTACCAGGAGCTCGTGAACCGCGGCTTCCGGATCGACGTCGCGCCGATCGGTGACGTCAAGTGGGTGGAGATCGACAACCACGACGACCTCGCCCGTGGACGGGAGATCGCGTGCCAGTACTGACCAGGCTGATTCCCTCACCGGTGGTCGTGGACATCCGGCCGGGTGCCCTCGACGACCTGGCCTGTGTGCTCGCCGACGAGCGGATCTCGCAGTCCGGCAAGCTGGCCATCGCGGTCAGTGGCGGCTCGGGCGCCCGTCTGCGTGAGCGCCTCGCGCCGACCCTGCCCGGCGCCACCTGGTACGAGGTCGGCGGGGGCACCATCGATGACGCCGTCCAGCTGGCGAGCGACATAAAGGCCGGTCGCTTCGACGCGGTGGTCGGCCTCGGCGGCGGCAAGATCATCGACTGCGCCAAGTTCGCCGCCGCACGCGTCGGTCTCCCACTGGTCGCCGTGGCCACCAACCTCGCCCACGACGGCCTGTGTTCGCCGGTCGCCACGCTCGACAACGACGCGGGCCGCGGCTCGTACGGTGTGCCCAACCCGATCGCGGTGGTCATCGACCTGAACGTGATCCGTGAGGCCCCCGTGCGCTTCGTGCGCTCCGGCATCGGCGACGTGATCTCCAACATCTCCGCGGTCGCGGACTGGGAGCTCGCCAACCGGGTCAACGGCGAGAAGATCGACGGACTCGCCGCGGCGATGGCCCGTCAGGCCGGCGAGGCGGTGCTCCGGCACCCCGGTGGAGTCGGTGACGACGGCTTCCTCCAGGTCCTCGCCGAGGCACTGGTCCTCACCGGGATCGCCATGTCGGTGTCGGGCGACTCCCGCCCGTCCTCCGGCGCCTGCCACGAGATCAACCACGCCTTCGACCTGCTCTACCCCAAGCGCGCCGCCGCCCACGGCGAACAGTGCGGCCTGGGCGCGGCCTTCGCGATGTACCTGCGCGGAGCCCACGAGGAATCGGCCTACATGGCCGAGGTCCTGCGCCGGCACGGACTGCCGGTGCTGCCGGAGGAGATCGGCTTCACGCCCGCGGAGTTCGTCCGCGCCGTGGAGTTCGCTCCGGAGACCCGCCCCGGCCGTTACACGATCCTCGAACACCTCGACCTCAAGACCGACCAGATCAAGGACATCTACACCGACTATGTCAAGGCCATCGGTAGCTGAACTCCGTCCGGTCGTCCACCCCGCAGGGGTCAAGGACCGGCGCAGCGGTGAGCACTGGATGGGACGCCTCTACATGCGTGAGGTGTCCCTGCGGGTGGACCGCTACCTGGTGAACACCAGGGTCACGCCCAACCAGCTCACGTATCTGATGACCGTCTTCGGGGTCCTCGCGGCCCCGGCGCTCCTGGTGCCGGGGATCCCGGGAGCCGTCCTCGGCGTGGTGTGCGTCCAGATGTACCTGCTGCTGGACTGCGTCGACGGCGAGATCGCGCGCTGGAAGAAGCAGTACTCACTGAACGGCGTCTACCTCGACCGGGTCGGCGCCTACCTGACCGACGCCGCCGTGCTCGTCGGCTTCGGCCTGCGCGCCGCCGACCTGTTCGGCAGCGGTCGTATCGACTGGCTGTGGGCCTTCCTCGGTACCCTGGCCGCCCTCGGCGCGATCCTCATCAAGGCCGAGACCGACCTCGTGGGTGTCGCCCGTCACCAGACCGGCAAGCCCCCCGTGCAGGAGGCCGCCGCCGAGATGCGCTCCTCCGGCATGGCGCTGGCCCGCAAGGCCGCCGCGATGCTGAAGTTCCACCGGCTGATCCTCGGCATCGAGGCGTCCCTGGTGATCCTGGTCCTGGCGGTCGCCGACCAGATGCGCGACGACCTGTTCTTCTCCCGGCTCGGCGTCGCCGTCATGGCAGGCATCGCGCTTCTGCAGACCCTTCTGCACCTCGTCTCCATCCTTGCCTCCAGCAGGCTGAAGTGAGCACCGCCATGAAGGTCGGCGCGGTGATCATCACCATGGGCAACCGCCCCGAGGAACTGCGCGCCCTGCTCGACTCGGTCGCCAAGCAGGACGGCGACCCGGTCGAGGTGGTCGTCGTCGGCAACGGCTCGCCCGTCCCCGACGTCCCCGACGGCGTCCGGACGATCGAGCTGCCCGAGAACCTCGGCATCCCCGGCGGCCGCAACGTCGGCATCGAGGCCTTCGGCCCCAGCGGCCGCGACGTCGACGTGCTGCTCTTCCTCGACGACGACGGCCTCCTGCCGAACCACGACACCGCCGAACTGTGCCGCCAGGCCTTCGAGTCCGACGCGAAGCTCGGCATCGTCAGCTTCCGCATCGCCGACCCCGAGACCGGCATCACCCAGCGCCGTCACGTCCCACGGCTGCGCGCCGCCGACCCGATGCGCTCCTCCCGGGTCACCACCTTCCTCGGTGGCGCCAACGCCGTACGCACCCAGGTCTTCGCCGAAGTGGGCGGCCTCCCGGACGAGTTCTTCTACGCCCACGAGGAAACCGACCTGGCATGGCGGGCCCTCGACGCGGGCTGGATGATCGACTACCGGTCCGACATGGTGCTGTTCCACCCCACGACCGCGCCCTCGCGGCACGCGGTCTACCACCGCATGGTCGCCCGCAACCGCGTCTGGCTGGCCCGCCGCAACCTGCCCGCGCCGCTGATCCCGGTCTACCTCGGGGTCTGGCTGCTGCTCACCCTTGTCCGCCGCCCCTCGAGGCCCGCCCTCAAGGCCTGGTTCGGCGGTTTCCGGGAAGGTTGGAGCACACCGTGCGGCCCGCGCCGGCCCATGAAGTGGCGTACGGTGTGGCGGCTCACCCGGCTGGGCCGCCCCCCTGTCATCTGACAAGCTCGTCCCTGAGAGCACCAGGGCCGCACCACGGCCCCACCCCCGTGCCCTGCCTGCACAGGCCGCGCATCTCGAAGACGAAAGACACCCACCATTGAGTGAGACAACGCACGACGGCAAGGTCGCGACCAGCGTGTCCGCGTCGCCCGCCCAGGGCCTCACGACCGCGCAGCTCGCCGCGCGGCACGGACTGTCCGTGAGCGGCGCCCGGCCCTCGCTCGTCGCATACGTACGCCAGCTCTGGGACCGGCGTCACTTCATCCTCGCCTTCTCGCGGGCGAAGCTGACCGCCCAGTACAGCCAGGCCAAGCTCGGCCAGCTGTGGCAGGTGGCGACCCCGCTGCTGAACGCCGCCGTGTACTTCTTCATCTTCGGCGTCATCCTGAACGCCAGCCGGGGGATGTCGAAGGACGTGTACATCCCGTTCCTCGTCACGGGTGTCTTCGTGTTCACCTTCACGCAGAGCTCGGTCATGGCGGGCGTGCGCGCCATCTCCGGCAACCTCGGCCTGGTCCGCGCGCTGCACTTCCCGCGCGCCTCCCTGCCGATCTCCTTCGCGCTCCAGCAGCTCCAGCAGCTGCTGTTCTCGATGGTCGTGCTGTTCGCCGTGGCGATCGGCTTCGGCCACTACCCCGACCTGTCCTGGGCGCTGATCGTCCCGGTGCTGGCCCTGCAGTTCCTCTTCAACACCGGCCTGGCGCTGATCATGGCCCGCGCGGGTGCCAAGACCCCGGACCTGGCGCAGCTCATGCCGTTCGTGATGCGTACGTGGATGTACGCCTCCGGCGTGATGTTCTCGATCCCGATCATGCTGGCCGACAAGCCGCAGTGGGTCGCCACGGTCCTCCAGTGGAACCCCGCGGCCCTCTACATGGACCTGATGCGCTTCGCGCTCATCGACGAGTACGGCGCCGAGAACCTGCCCGACCACGTCTGGGCGGCCGCGGGCGGCTGGGCGGCGCTCTTCGCGCTGGGCGGCTTCGTGTACTTCTGGAAGGCTGAGGAGAGGTACGGCCGTGGCTGAGCAGATCACCGACGAGCAGATCCCCACGGTCATCGCGGACGAGCTGCACATCGTCTACCGCGTCAACGGCGCCAAGACCGGCAAGGGCAGTGCCACCTCGGCCCTGAGCCGCATCCTCAAGCGTGGTGAGGAGCGCGGCGTGCGCAAGGTGCACGCCGTCCGGGGTGTCTCCTTCGTGGCGTACAAGGGCGAGGCGATCGGCCTGATCGGCTCCAACGGTTCCGGCAAGTCGACGCTGCTGCGCGCCATCGCGGGCCTCCTGCCCGCCGAGCGAGGCTGTGTCTACACCCACGGCCAGCCCTCCCTCCTCGGGGTGAACGCGGCCCTGATGAACGACCTCACAGGCGAACGGAACGTCATCCTCGGCGGGCTCGCCATGGGCATGTCCCGGGAGCAGATCAAGGAGCGCTACCAGGAGATCGTCGACTTCTCCGGGATCAACGAGAAGGGCGACTTCATCACCCTCCCGATGCGGACGTACTCCTCCGGCATGGCGGCCCGACTGCGCTTCTCCATCGCCGCCGCCAAGGACCACGACGTCCTGATGATCGACGAGGCCCTCGCCACCGGCGACCGCTCCTTCCAGAAGCGTTCCGAGGAGCGCATCCGCGAACTGCGCAAGCACGCGGGCACGGTGTTTCTCGTCAGTCACAACAACAAGTCGATCCGCGACACCTGCGACCGGGTGCTGTGGCTGGAGCGCGGCGAGCTGCGCATGGACGGCCCGACCGACGAGGTCATCAAGGAGTACGAGAAGTTCACGGGCAAGTAGTCCACCCCGCCCCGGACGAAAAAGACCGCTCCGCTTCCCCGGGCCTCGCCGGAACTGCTCCGGCGGGGCCCCGCGTCTGCAAAGGAAACGTCAACTTCGGCCCCCCTTAGGAATCTTGGGGCCAATCGGTGTGTTGTTGTGATGTGCAGGACACCCCGACGATCCTTACCGCGTTGTACAACGTAAGCTGTACCGGTGCTCAATCGCGTCAAGTGGGGCGATATCGCGCGACACCCGCTACCCTGGCGCCGCGCGGACGGCTGGGCGGCGTGTCCGAAATCGTGCGTATTGGGTCGGCGGTGTAGAACGGGAGATGTGACGGCAATGGCGACCGAAGATCCCCAGCTCCACCCGGCTCATGCCGTCCCCGCCGCGGGAAGTGAGCGGTGACCGGAACCGACAGGGCCCGCGCCGGTGACCCGGAGCGCGGCACGCTCGACAAGGCCGCGGGGGAGAACTTCCCCGTGGCTCCGTTCTTCCTGCCCAAGGACTGGCGCACCGACCTCATGGCCGTCTACGGTTTCGCCCGCCTCGTCGACGACATCGGCGACGGCGACCTGGCCCCCGGCGGCGCCGACGCGGAGCTGCTCGGCGTGTCGCCCGGGGAGGCCGAGGACCGGCTGGTCCTCCTGGACGCCTTCGAGGCCGACCTGAACCTGGTCTTCTCCGGGACGCCCCGCCACCCCCTGCTGCGCCGCCTCCAGCCGACCGTCCGCCGCCGCGCCCTCACTCCCGAGCCCTTCCTCGGCCTGATCGCCGCCAACCGCCAGGACCAGCTCGTCGCGCGCTACGAGACCTACGACGACCTGCTCGCCTACTGCGAGCTGTCCGCCAACCCCGTCGGACGGCTCGTGCTCGCCGTCACCGGCACCTCGACCCCCGAGCGGATCCGGCTCTCCGACGCGATCTGCACGGCCCTCCAGGTCGTCGAACACCTCCAGGACGTCGCCGAGGACCTCGGCCGCGACCGGATCTATCTGCCCGCCGAGGACATGAAGCGCTTTCATGTCCAGGAGGCGGATCTCGCCACGAAAACCGCGGGCGCATCGGTGCGCGCACTGGTTGCATACGAAGCACAACGCGCCCGCCAACTCCTGAATGAAGGCGCCCCCCTGGTGGGTAGCGTCCACGGCAGGTTGAAGCTGCTGCTCGCAGGGTTCGTGGCGGGGGGAAGGGCGGCGATCCGTGCGATCGCCGCCGCCGAATACGACGTACTTCCCGGCCCGCCCAAGCCCGGCAAGCTCCAGCTGCTGCGCGAGGTGGGCGTCGCTCTGCGAGGAGAGGGGTGATCCGGACCGTGGACTCATCACCGCACGCGTCCGCACCGGTACTCGCCGCCTACAGCTACTGCGAGGCCGTCACCGGGCAGCAGGCCCGGAACTTCGCGTACGGCATCAGGCTGCTTCCGACGTCCAAGCGGCGCGCCATGTCCGCGCTCTACGCGTTCTCACGGCGCGTCGACGACATCGGCGACGGCACGCTGGCGGACGAGGTCAAGGCCGCGAGACTCGAGGACACCCGGGCGATGCTGACCCGGGTGCGCGAGGGTGTGGTCGACGAGGACGACACCGACCCGGTGGCCGTCGCCCTCGCCCACGCCGCCGAGACCTTCCCGATCCCGCTCGGCGGCCTGGACGAACTGATCGACGGCGTCCTCATGGACGTACGCGGCGAGACCTATGAGACCTGGGACGACCTGAAGGTGTACTGCCGCTGTGTGGCGGGCGCCATCGGGCGGCTCTCGCTCGGCGTGTTCGGTCCGGAACCCGGGGCGCGCGCCGCCGAACGCGCGCCGGAGTACGCCGACACGCTCGGGCTGGCGCTCCAGCTGACGAACATCCTGCGGGACGTCCGCGAGGACGCCGAGGGCGGGCGCGTCTATCTGCCCGCCGACGACCTCGCGAAGTTCGGCTGCTCGGCCGGCTTCAAGGGAGCACAGCCACCCGAGGGCGCCGACTTCGCGGGCCTCGTGCACTTCGAAGTGCGACGGGCCCGCGCTCTTTTCGCCGAGGGTTACCGACTGCTCCCCATGCTCGACCGGCGCAGCGGTGCCTGTGTCGCCGCCATGGCCGGCATCTACCGCCGACTGCTCGACCGCATCGAGCGCGACCCCGAGGCGGTGCTGCGCGGTCGGGTCTCGTTGCCCGGACGTGAGAAGGCGTACGTCGCCGTCCGTGGTCTGTCCGGCCTCGACGCACGGCATGTGACACGGCGGACCGTCAGGAGGCATGCCTGATGGACGGTGTGGACAATTCGGCCCAAGGTGATGCCACTGGAGAAAAGTGGCACGCAACCCTCCGCTCCGGGACGGCGTCCCTGACTGCAACGGTCGGCCGTGTACCGCTCGAACTCCGCGGCGGCCGCGCAGGGGAGGGTGTGCGATGACCGACGGGCATCAGTCCGCGCGGGACGCCGTGGTGGTCGGCGGGGGGCTCGCCGGCATCACCGCCGCGCTCGCGCTCGCCGACGCCGGAGTGCGCGTCACCCTGCTCGAAGGCAGGCCACGCCTGGGCGGACTCGCCTTCTCCTTCCAGCGCGGCGAACTGACCGTCGACAACGGACAGCACGTCTATCTGCGCTGCTGCACCGCCTATCGCTGGTTCCTCGACCGCATCGAGGGGACGGCGCTGGCGCCGCTACAGAATCGTCTCGACGTGCCCGTACTCGACGTGGCCCGGCCCGAGGGCCGACGGCTCGGCAGGCTGCGGCGCGACGCGCTGCCGGTGCCCCTGCATCTGGGGCGCAGCCTCGCGACCTATCCGCATCTCTCGCTCGCCGAGCGGGCCCGGGTGGGGCGTGCCGCGCTCGCTCTCAAGGGGCTCGACCTCGCCGATCCGAGCCTGGACGCACAGGACTTCGGCAGCTGGCTGACCGCACACGGTCAGTCGGCGCGTGCCGTCGAGGCCCTGTGGGACCTGGTCGGGGTCGCCACCCTCAACGCGGTCGCGGGCGACGCCTCGCTGGGGCTCGCCGCGATGGTGTTCAAGACCGGTCTGCTGTCCGACCCGGGCGCGGCCGACATCGGCTGGGCGCATGTCCCGCTGGGTGAACTGCACGACCGGCTCGCCCGCAAGGCGCTCGACTCCGCGGGCGTGCGTACCGAGGTCCGTACACGCGTCACCTCCATCTCTACTGACGAGAACGGCACTTGGAGCGTTCAGGTTCCCGGCGAGACGCTCCGCGCCGACGCCGTGGTCCTCGCCGTCGCCCCGAACGAGGCGGCTGACCTGCTGCCGGAGGGTGCGCTGGACGCTCGCGAAAATCTCCGGGAGATCGGCACCGCCCCGATCCTCAACGTCCATGTCGTCTACGACCGCAAGGTCCTCGACACACCGTTCTTCGCGGCCCTCGGCACCCCGGTGCAATGGGTCTTCGACCGCACCGACGCCTCCGGACTGCGCGAGGGCCAGTACCTCGCCCTGTCCCAGTCGGCCGCGCACGACGACATCGACAAGCCGGTGGCAGAGCTGCGCGAGCGCTATCTTCCCGAGCTGGAGCGGCTGCTGCCCCTCACGCGCGGCGCCGAGGTGCGGGACTTCTTCGTGACCCGGGAGCGCACGGCGACGTTCGCTCCATCCCCCGGCGTCGGACGGCTGCGGCCCGGCGCCCGTACCAAAGCCCCCGGCCTCTACCTGGCCGGCGCGTGGACCGCCACAGGGTGGCCCGCGACCATGGAAAGTGCGGTCCGCAGTGGCGTGAGTGCGGCGGACGCCGCGCTGGGCGCCCTGGGCCGGCCCCGCCCCGCCCGCCTCTTCGCGTTCGAGGAGGCCGCATGATGCTCGATCAGCACGGCGCGTCAGGCCCCCGCACCCCTGGTACCGCAACAAGAGGAGAGACTGTGCCCACTGTGCCCCCGGCCGAGACGGCCGCTCGGAGGTCCGCGGTGGACGTGACCGCGCTCCTCGAGCGCGGCCGGACCCTGGCCACCCCGGTGCTGAAGGCGGCCGTGGACCGCCTGGCATCCCCGATGGACACCGTTTCCGCCTATCACTTCGGCTGGATCGACGCGGCGGGCAACCCGGCCGACGGGGACGGCGGCAAGGCCGTGCGCCCCGCCCTCGCCGTCCTCTCGGCGGAGGTCACGGGTGCCGCGCCCGAGACCGGCATCCCCGGCGCCGTCGCCGTCGAACTGGTCCACAACTTCTCGCTCCTGCACGACGACCTCATGGACGGCGACGAGCAGCGCCGCCACCGCGACACCGTCTGGAAGGTGCACGGCCCGGCCCAGGCCATCCTGGTCGGCGACGCCCTGTTCGCGCTGGCCAACGAGGTCCTGCTGGAGCTCGGCACCGTCGAGGCCGGCCGCGCCACCCGCCGCCTGACCACCGCCACCCGCGCCCTCATCGACGGCCAGGCCCAGGACATCTCCTACGAGCACCGCGACCGCGTCAGCGTCGAGGAGTGCCTGGAGATGGAGGGCAACAAGACCGGCGCCCTGCTCGCCTGCGCCAGCTCCATCGGCGCGGTGCTCGGCGGCGCGGACGACCGCACCGCCGACACCCTGGAGAAGTACGGCTACCACCTCGGCCTCGCCTTCCAGGCCGTCGACGACCTGCTCGGCATCTGGGGCGACCCGGTCGCCACCGGCAAGCAGACCTGGAGCGACCTGCGCCAGCGCAAGAAGTCCCTGCCGGTCGTGGCCGCGCTCGCGGCGGGCGGTGCCGCCTCCGACCGGCTCGGTGAGATCCTCGCCGCCGACGCCAAGAGCAGCGACTTCGAGAACTTCTCCGAGGAGGAGTTCGCGGCCCGCGCCGCCCTCATCGAGGAGGCGGGCGGCCGTGAGTGGACGGCCGCGGAGGCACGCCGCCAGCACACCGTCGCCGTCGAGGCGCTCGACGCCATCGACATGCCCGACCGGGTGCGGGCGCAGTTCACGGCACTCGCCGACTTCGTCGTCGTACGAAAGAGATGATCATTATCGGTCGAATAGCCCTCGCGTAGTCGCCGGCCGGTGCTGCGAGGAAAGGAAAGGCACCGGCCGACGGCGGACCCACAGCAGAGCACCACATTGCACACTGCACGAAGGGGAAGCCATGACAGCGACGACCGACGGAAGCACCGGGGCCCTGCCGCCCCGTGTTGCCGCGGCCAGCGAAACCGACATCGCCACTCCCGTGGCGGCCGGGGTACAAGACGCCGCCGTACGCGCAGTTCAACGTGCCACCGAGCACCTGCTCGCAAGACAGGACGCCCAGGGCTGGTGGAAGGGCGACCTCGAGACCAACGTCACGATGGACGCCGAGGATCTCCTGCTCCGTCAGTTCCTGGGCATCCGCGACGAGTCCACCACGCGGGCCGCCGCCAGGTTCATCCGCGGCGAGCAGGGCGAGGACGGCACCTGGGCCTCCTTCTACGGCGGGCCCGGCGAACTCTCCACCACCATCGAGGCGTACGTCGCCCTCCGCCTGGACGGTGACGCGCCGGACGACCCGCACATGGCGAAGGCCTCCGCGTGGATCCGCGCGCAGGGCGGTATCGCCGCCGCCCGGGTGTTCACCCGGATCTGGCTCGCCCTGTTCGGCTGGTGGAAGTGGGAGGATCTGCCAGAACTCCCGCCGGAACTCATCTACTTCCCCAAGTGGGCCCCGCTCAACATCTACGACTTCGGGTGCTGGGCCCGCCAGACCATCGTCCCGCTGACGATCGTCTCCGCCAAGCGGCCGGTCCGGCCCGCGCCCTTCCCGCTCGACGAGCTGCACATCGACCCGGCCGATCCGAACCCCGCCAAGCCCCTCGCCCCGGTGGCGAGTTGGGACGGCGCCTTCCAGCGGCTCGACAAGGCGCTGCACCAGCTGCGCAAGGTCGCCCCGCGTCGACTGCGCCGGGCCGCGATGAACAGCGCGGCCCGCTGGATCATCGAGCGGCAGGAGAACGACGGCTGCTGGGGCGGCATCCAGCCGCCGGCCGTGTACTCGGTGATCGCGCTGCACCTGGTCGGCTACGACCTCGAACACCCGGTCATGCGGGCCGGGTTGGAGTCTTTGGACCGCTTCGCCATCTGGCGTGAGGACGGGTCCCGGATGATCGAGGCCTGCCAGTCGCCGGTGTGGGACACCTGCCTCGCCACCATCGCGCTCGCCGACGCGGGAGTGCCCGCCGATCACCCGCAGCTCGTCAAGGCGGCGGACTGGATGCTCGGCGAGGAGATCGTGCGGCCCGGTGACTGGGCGGAGAAGCGACCGCAACTGCAGCCGGGCGGCTGGGCGTTCGAGTTCCACAACGACAACTACCCCGACATCGACGACACCGCGGAGGTGGCCCTCGCCCTGCGCAGGGTCAGGCACCACGACCCCGAGCGGATCGAGAAGGCCATCGGGCGCGGGGTGCGCTGGAACCTCGGGATGCAGTCGAAGAACGGCGGGTGGGGCGCGTTCGACGTGGACAACACCAGCCCGTTCCCCAACCGGCTGCCGTTCTGCGACTTCGGCGAGGTCATCGACCCGCCGTCCGCCGACGTCACCGCGCATGTGGTGGAGATGCTGGCCGTCGAGGGGCTTTCGCACGACCCGCGCACCCGGCGGGGGATCGACTGGCTGCTCGCCGAACAGGAGCCGGACGGCTCGTGGTTCGGGCGCTGGGGCGTCAACTACGTCTACGGCACCGGCTCGGTGGTGCCCGCGCTGACGGCCGCCGGTCTGCCCGCCTCGCACCCGGCGATCCGGCGGGCCGTGGCGTGGCTGGAGAAGGTGCAGAACGAGGACGGCGGCTGGGGCGAGGACCTGCGCTCCTACAAGCACGCCAAGGAGTGGAGCGGCCGCGGTGCCTCGACGGCCTCGCAGACAGCTTGGGCGCTGATGGCGCTGCTGGCCGCGGGGGAGAGGGACTCCAAGGCCGTCGAGCGCGGCATCGAGTGGCTCGCGAGCACCCAGCGCGAGGACGGCTCCTGGGACGAGCCCTACTTCACCGGCACGGGCTTCCCCTGGGACTTCTCCATCAACTACCACCTCTACCGACAGGTCTTCCCGCTCACCGCACTCGGCCGTTACGTCCATGGAGAACCGTTCTCCCGGCCGGAGGCGGTCTGATGAGCACCCGGCCCGCCACCGCCCCGCTGCTGATCGCCTGCGCCCTCGGCATCGAGCACCTCGCCCTGCGCACGGGTGAGCGCGGCGGGGCCGGCGGGCCGGTCACCGTGCTCCGGACGGGCATGGGCCCCAAGGCGGCGGAACGGTCCGTCACCCGCCGTCTGGCCGATCCCCTGCTCGACGGGGCCGCCGTACTGGCCACCGGCTTCTGCGCGGGGCTCGCTCCCGGGATGCACCCCGGCGATCTGGTGGTCGCCGAGGAGACCCGACATCCGGACGGAACCGTTCCGTGTGTGGAGACCGACCTACTCGTCAAGGAGCTCGTACGGGCTGTACCGGGACGCACCGTGCATACCGGACCGCTCATCGGCTCCGATCACGTCGTCCGCGGTCACGAGCGGTCGGATCTGCTCGCGACCGGCGCGATCGCGGTCGACATGGAGTCCGCGGCCACGCTCCTGAGCGCCGTACGCGCGGGCGAGCGCCCCGTTGCGGCCGTCCGGGTGGTCGTGGACGCTCCACAGCATGAACTCGTCCGGATCGGCACGGTACGCGGTGGAATATCGGCCTTCCGCGTCCTTCGTTCCGTTCTTCCAGCTTTCTATGAATGGCACCGTTCCTTGCTGCTCCCCAGGAGGTGAGCCAGATGGCAATGCCGCTGCGTCAGTCCATCAAGGTCGCTACATACTTGGCCGAACAGAAGCTTCGCAAGCGGGAGAAGTTCCCGCTGATCGTGGAGCTGGAACCCCTGTTCGCGTGCAATCTCAAGTGCGAGGGCTGCGGCAAGATCCAGCATCCGGCCGGTGTCCTCAAGCAGCGCATGCCGGTGGCGCAGGCCGTCGGGGCGGTGCTGGAGTCCGGCGCCCCGATGGTGTCCATCGCCGGCGGTGAGCCGCTGATGCACCCTCAGATCGATGAGATCGTGCGGCAGTTGGTGGCGAAGAAGAAGTACGTCTTCCTCTGCACCAACGCCATGCTGCTGCGCAAGAAGATGGACAAGTTCACCCCGTCCCCCTATTTCGCCTTCGCGGTGCACATCGACGGGCTGCGTGAGCGGCACGACGAGTCCGTGGCGAAGGAGGGCGTCTTCGACGAGGCCGTGGGGGCGATCAAGGAGGCCAAGAAGCGCGGCTTCCGGGTCACCACCAACTCGACCTTCTTCAACACCGACACCCCGCAGACCATCATCGAGGTGCTCAACTTCCTCAACGACGACCTCAAGGTCGACGAGATGATGATCTCGCCCGCCTACGCCTACGAGAAGGCGCCCGACCAGGAGCACTTCCTTGGCGTGGAGCAGACCCGGGAGCTGTTCAAGAAGGCCTTCTCGGGCGGCAACCGCAAGAAGTGGCGGCTCAACCACTCCCCGCTCTTCCTGGACTTCCTGGAGGGCAAGGTCGACTTCCCGTGCACGGCCTGGGCGATCCCGAACTACTCCCTGTTCGGCTGGCAGCGCCCCTGCTACCTGATGAGCGACGGGTACGTGCCGACGTACCGCGAACTCATCGAGGAGACCGACTGGGACAAGTACGGCCGCGGCAAGGACCCGCGCTGCGCCAACTGCATGGCGCACTGCGGCTACGAACCGACCGCCGTCCTCGCCACCATGGGCTCCCTGAAGGAGTCCCTGCGGGCCATGCGCGAGACCGTCAGCGGAAACCGCGAGTAGCGCGATGACCGCCATCTCCTTGGGCGTCCCCGAGGTACCGGTCCGGCCGATCGCCGAGCGGCGTGTGTCGCGGCAGATCCAGGTCGGACCGGTGGCGGTCGGGGGCGGGGCCCCGGTGTCGGTGCAGTCGATGACGACGACCCGCACGTCCGACATCGGCGCCACCCTCCAGCAGATCGCCGAACTCACCGCGTCCGGCTGCCAGATCGTCCGCGTCGCCTGTCCCACCCAGGACGACGCGGACGCCCTCGCGACCATCGCTCGCAAGTCGCAGATCCCGGTGATCGCGGACATCCACTTCCAGCCGAAGTACGTGTTCGCGGCGATCGAGGCGGGCTGTGCGGCCGTACGCGTCAATCCCGGGAACATCAAGCAGTTCGACGACAAGGTCAAGGAGATCGCGCGGGCCGCGAAGGACCACGGCACGCCGATCCGGATCGGGGTCAACGCGGGGTCGCTGGACCGGCGGCTGCTCCAGAAGTACGGGAAGGCGACTCCGGAGGCGCTGGTCGAATCGGCGCTGTGGGAGGCGTCGTTGTTCGAGGAGCACGGCTTCCGGGACATCAAGATCTCCGTCAAGCACAACGACCCCGTGGTGATGGTGGCCGCCTACACGCTGCTCGCCGAGCAGTGCGACTACCCGCTGCACCTGGGGGTCACGGAGGCAGGGCCCGCCTTCCAGGGGACGATCAAGTCGGCGGTGGCCTTCGGGGCGCTGCTCAGCAGGGGGATCGGCGACACCATCCGGGTGTCCCTGTCCGCCCCGCCGGTCGAGGAGGTGAAGGTCGGCATCCAGATCCTTCAGTCCCTGAACCTGCGGCAACGGCGGCTGGAGATCGTGTCGTGTCCGTCCTGCGGGCGCGCACAGGTCGACGTCTACAAGCTGGCCGAAGAGGTCACGGCGGGTCTTGAGGGCATGGAAGTGCCCCTGCGGGTCGCGGTGATGGGGTGTGTGGTCAACGGTCCCGGCGAGGCACGGGAGGCGGACCTGGGTGTCGCCTCCGGCAACGGCAAGGGCCAGATCTTCGTCAAGGGCGAGGTCATCAAGACCGTCCCGGAATCGAAGATCGTGGAGACCCTCATCGAAGAGGCGATGAAGATCGCCGAACAGATGGAACAGGACGGCGTCGCGGCGGGGGAGCCGGCCGTCACCGTGAGTTGAACAGCACGGACCGAAGGGGGCCGAGCGTGACGATGCTGGAGAACATCCGGGGACCACGCGACCTGAAGGCGCTGTCCGAGTCGGATCTCGGTGAACTGGCCGAGGAAATCAGGGAGTTCCTGGTGCTTGCGGTCGCCAGGACCGGCGGACACCTCGGGCCCAACCTGGGGGTGGTGGAACTGTCCATCGCGCTCCACCGGGTCTTCGAGTCGCCGGTCGACCGCATCGTGTGGGACACCGGTCATCAGAGCTATGTGCACAAGATCCTGACGGGACGTCAGGACTTCTCCAAGCTGCGCTCCAAGGGCGGTCTGTCCGGCTACCCCTCGCGCGCGGAGTCCGAGCACGACATCGTCGAGAACAGCCACGCCTCCACCGCGCTCGGCTGGGCCGACGGGCTCGCCAAGGCCCGCCAGGTGCAGGGGGAGACGGGTCATGTCGTCGCGGTCATCGGCGACGGCGCGCTCACCGGCGGGATGGCCTGGGAGGCGCTGAACAACATCGCGGCCGCCAAGGACCGGCCGCTGATCATCGTCGTCAACGACAACGAGCGGTCGTACTCGCCGACCATCGGCGGCCTCGCCAACCACCTGGCCACCCTACGCACGACGGACGGTTACGAGAAGGTGCTGGCCTGGGGGAAGGAGGTACTCCTCAAGACCCCGCTGGTCGGCAACACCGTCTACGAGTCCCTGCACGGCGCGAAGAAGGGATTCAAGGACGCCTTCGCACCGCAGGGCATGTTCGAAGACCTGGGGCTGAAGTACGTCGGCCCGATCGACGGACACGACATCGGGGCCGTCGAGTCCGCGCTGAGGCGCGCGAAACGCTTCCACGGGCCGGTGCTCGTCCACTGTCTGACGGAGAAGGGCCGCGGCTACGAACCCGCCCTGGCTCACGAGGAGGACCACTTCCACACCGTCGGGGTGATGGACCCCCTCACCTGCGAGCCGCTCGCGCCCTCCAACGGGCCTTCCTGGACCTCGGTGTTCGGCGACGAGATCGCCGCGATCGGGGAGGAGCGCGAGGACGTCGTGGCGATCACGGCGGCCATGCTGCACCCGGTCGGACTCGGCAAGTTCGCCGCCCGGTTCCCGGACCGGGTGTGGGACGTCGGCATCGCCGAGCAGCACGCGGCCGTGTCGGCGGCGGGGCTCGCGACCGGCGGACTGCATCCCGTCGTCGCCGTCTACGCGACCTTCCTCAACCGGGCCTTCGACCAGCTGCTGATGGACGTCGCCCTGCATCGCTGCGGGGTCACGTTCGTGCTGGACCGGGCCGGGGTCACAGGGGTCGACGGGGCCTCCCACAACGGCATGTGGGACATGTCGATCCTCCAGGTCGTGCCGGGACTGCGGATCGCCGCGCCGCGGGACGCCGACCAACTGCGGGCGCAGCTGCGGGAGGCGGTCGCCGTGGACGACGCGCCGACGCTGGTGCGGTTCCCGAAGGAGTCGGTGGGTCCTTCGGTGCCGGCGATCGACCGGGTAGGGGGCCTGGACGTCCTGCACAGAGGTGACCGGCCCGAGGTGCTTCTGGTTGCCGTAGGCGTCATGGCCCCCGTCTGCCTCCAGGCCGCCGAACTGCTGGAGGCCCGCGGTATCAACTGCACGGTGGTGGACCCCCGTTGGGTCAAGCCCGTCGACCCCGCTCTGCCGGGTCTCGCCGCGGAACACCGGCTGGTGGCCGTCGTCGAGGACAACAGCCGGGCCGCCGGGGTGGGCGCCGCGGTCGCGCTCGCGCTGGGCGACGCCGATGTCGACGTGCCCGTACGGCGGTTCGGGATCCCGGAGCAGTTCCTCGCGCACGCCAAGCGGGGCGAGGTGCTCGCCGACATCGGGCTGACGCCGGTCGAGGTGGCGGGGCGGATCAGCGCGAGCCTGGCCGTGAAGGACCAGGCCGAAGTCAAGGAGCAGGCTGAATGACCACGGAGTTCGACCTCGGCAGACTCCTGGCCGAGCGCGGAGCCGAGCGCTACGAGCTGCACGGCAAGTACCTCAACCACCAGCTCCCGCGCATGCTGCACACCATCGGCTTCGACAAGGTCTATGAGCGCGCCGAGGGCGCCCACTTCTGGGACGCGGACGGCAACGACTACCTGGACATGCTCGCCGGGTTCGGGGTGATGGGCCTGGGCCGCCACCACCCCGTCGTCCGCAAGGCACTGCACGACGTCCTCGACGCCGGACTCGCCGACCTCACCCGCTTCGACTGCCAGCCGCTGCCCGGACTGCTCGCCGAGAAGCTCCTCGGGTACAGCCCGCACCTGGACCGGGTGTTCTTCGGCAACAGCGGCACGGAGGCCGTGGAGACCGCGCTGAAGTTCGCCCGGTATGTCACCGGCAAGCCCCGCGTCCTGTACTGCGACCACGCCTTCCACGGACTGACCACCGGGTCCCTGTCGGTCAACGGTGAGTCCGGCTTCCGCGACGGATTCGCGCCCCTGCTCCCCGACACCGCCGTCCCTCTCGGCGATCTCGACGCCCTGGCAAGGGAGTTGAAGAAGGGCGACGTGGCCGCCCTGGTCGTCGAGCCGATCCAGGGCAAGGGCGTGCTCGAGGCCCCGCCCGGCTATCTGCGGGCCGCGCAGGAATTGCTGCGCAGCCACAAGGCGCTGCTGATCGCCGACGAGGTGCAGACCGGGCTCGGCCGGACCGGGGACTTCTACGCGTACCAGCACGAGGACGGGGTCGAACCCGACCTGGTGTGCGTGGCCAAAGCGCTCTCCGGCGGCTACGTCCCGGTGGGCGCCACCCTCGGCAGGGACTGGATCTTCAAGAAGGTCTACTCCTCGATGGACCGGGTGCTGGTGCACTCGGCGAGCTTCGGATCCAACGCCCAGGCGATGGCGGCCGGGCTCGCCGTTCTGTCGGTCATGGAGAACGAGCAGATCGTCGCGAACGCCCGCGCCACCGGCGACCTGCTCAGGTCCCGGCTCGCGGCGCTGACCGACAAGTACGAACTGCTCGCCGACGTCCGCGGCCGGGGTCTGATGATCGGCATCGAGTTCGGCAGGCCCAGGTCGCTGAAGCTGCGCAGCCGCTGGACCATGCTCCAGGCCGCACGCAAGGGCCTGTTCGCGCAGATGGTCGTCGTTCCGCTGCTGCAGCGGCACCGGATTCTCACCCAGGTCTCCGGGGACCACCTGGAGGTCATCAAGCTCATCCCGCCACTCGTCGTCGGCGAGGCGGACGTGGACCGGTTCGTCGACGCCTTCACCGACGTCATGGACGACGCGCACAGCGGCAGCGGGCTGATGTGGGACTTCAGCAAGACGCTGGTGAAGCAGGCGGTGGCCAACCGGTAGAGGCTCACACGGAGGATTTTGCCTCTGGGGCAAGAAATTTGCCGCAGAGGCAAACCTCCGGCTCAATGGAGGCATGAGCTCCTCGGAAGCCTTCACGGAGCTGCCATCGGTGGCTCCTCAACTCCGTGCACTTCGCCGCCGCGCCTCCCTCACCCTGGAGGCCGCGGCAGGCGCCGCGGGCTTGTCGCCCGCGCACCTCTCCCGGCTCGAGACCGGGCAGCGTCAGCCTTCGCTGCCGATGCTGCTCGCGCTCGCCCGTATCTACGGTACGACGGTCTCGGAACTGCTCGGCGAGACGGTCGCCGACCGGGACGCCGTGCTGCGCGCCGCCGACATGGAACCGACCGCGGCGGGCGGCTGGACCTACGTCCAGGCGGGCGCGCCCGGCCGCGGCATGCAGGCCCTGCGGGTGCAGGTGCCGCACGGTTCCCAGGGCGACATCGTGCGGGTGCACCCGGGCGAGGAATGGCTCTACGTCCTCAAGGGGCGGCTCCGGCTGCGCCTCGGCGACACCACGCACCGGCTCGACCCGGGCGACAGCGCGCACTTCGACTCGCTGACCCCGCACCGCATCGCCGCCCAGGACCCCGAAGGCGTCGAGCTTCTGTTCGTCCACACCCTGTTGCAGAGCCCCACGGCCACGCTGTGCCTGGGCCCGAACCTTGGAGAGACGCCATGACCGACATGGAGGAGAAGTTCCCCCGCGCTCTGTGGGTGCGCCTGATCATCTACCTCGCGGTGGGTCACGTCTTCGCGGCCTTCATCTACTTCCTCTTCGCGGTGGGAGCAGGGCAGTAGTGGTGGCTGCGGCTTTGGGAAAGGCGCCGGCGACGGCCGCACGGCTCAGTCGAGGAGCCGCTCCCGCAGCCGCTCACGGATGTCCGGGGTGAGGCCGAGGCCCTCCTCCAGGTACGCGTCGACGCTGCCCCACGTCTCCTCGATGGTCTCGAAGGCCGCCGTCAGATACTCGACGCGCGCGTCGAAGAGGGGGCTGAGCAGCTCCATGACCTCGGGGGAGTAGGCCGTGGCCGCATCGGAGCCGCTGCGGCGCACCTTGTACCGACGGTGCTTGGCGTTGGACTCCAGATAGTCGGCGACGATGGCCTCGCGCTCCACGCCCACGGCGAGCAGGGTCACGGCTATCGACAGGCCCGCGCGGTCCTTGCCGGCCGCGCAGTGCATGAGAGCGGGAACGCTGTCCTCGGCGAGGGAGTGCAGCACCTGGGAGTGCTCCGCGGTGCGCTCCTTGATGATCTTGCGGTAGGCGGTGATCATCCGGTTCGCGCCCTTGCCGTCGCTCAGGATCTCGCGCAGCTGGTCGAGCTCGCCGTCGCGGACCATCTTCCAGAACTCGACGCCGTCGGCCGGGTCGCTCAGCGGCAGGTTCACATTGCGCACCCCCGCCAGCTCGACATCCATGCCCTCCAGCTTCTGGTCCGCCGCGTTGCGGAAGTCGAAGACCGTGCGCAGGCCGAGGGAGGACAGGAACGCGGCGTCGTCCTCTGTCGCGTGCGCCAGGTGCCCGCTGCGGAACAGCACTCCGTACCGCACCCGACGTCCGTCCACCGTCGGCATCCCGCCCACATCACGGAAGTTGCGGACACCGGCCAGTTCGGGTTCGGTCGACGGGATCTGCTGCGTCACGGGGTTCCTCCCAGCCGGTCACCGCCGGCGCTGCTCGTCGACGGGCACGCTCTCGACCATACGACATGTGTTCCTGGGGCAATCAGTTGTCCACAGCCCCGGCAATCAGTTGTCCACAGGCGTTGCAGCCGAGCTCACGGCCGATGATGATGTTGGTGCCTGAGCGCACCTGATGGCACCTGTTCGAATCTGTGAGGGGCACGATGCTGGAGATCGCCGAGAACGGCCGTACGTGGATTCTTTCCGGGCCGGCCAGCAGTTACGCCCTGCACCTCACCGCCGAGGGTGAGCTGCTGCATCTGCACTGGGGCCCGAGGATCACGCTCGCCGACGCCGACGCCGAGGCCCTCGCCGTTCGGCCGCTGCCGGAGTACTGGCCCTTCGAGTCGCCGCTGGACGGACGCGAGGAGTACCCGGTCGAAGGCGGCCCCCGTTTCACCCGCCCCGCCCTGTCCGTGCGCACGGACGAGCGACGCGGCACCGAGTGGAGCTTCGAGGCGTACGACACCGAGGGTGACGAACTGCGGCTGCGGTTCCGGGACGCCGGGCTGACCGTGACCCTGCACTACCGGATGCGCCACGACGTCCTGGAGCGCTGGGTGACCCTGGACAACCAGGGCCCGGCGCCGGTCGAGCTGCTGCGTGCCGACTCCGCCACCTGGACCCTGCCCGACCGCGAGGACGGCTGGCGGCTCTCCCAGCTGCACGGCCGCTGGGCCGCCGAGTCCCAGCTCACCCAGGCCCCCCTCACCTATGGCGACAAGGTCATCGGCAGCCGCCGCGGCCACACCGGGCACCAGCACCTGCCATGGGTGGCGCTCGACACCGACGCGACCGAGGAACGCGGCGAGGTCTACGGCTGCGCCCTCGGCTGGTCGGGGTCCTGGCGGATCGCGGTGGCCCAACTCCCCGACGCACGCGTGCAGATCACCGGCGGCGCCGGCTACGACGACTCGGGGCTGCTGAGCCTGGCGGCCGGGGAGTCCTTCACCACCCCCGTCTTCGCCGGCCTCTGGAGCGACGGCGGCTTCGGCGGCGCGAGCCGGGCCTGGCACGCCTACCAGCGGGCGTACGTCATCCCGGACGCGGACCAGGACCGGCCCGTGCTGTTCAACTCCTGGGAGGCCACGAACTTCGACATCTCCGAGGAGCAGCAGGAAGCCCTCGCCAGGCGGGCCGCGGCGATCGGCGTCGAACTGTTCGTGGTCGACGACGGCTGGTTCGGCGCCCGCACCAGTGACCGGGCGGGGCTCGGTGACTGGGCGCCCAACCCCGACCGGTTCCCCTCCGGCCTCAAGCCGCTCGGCGACCAGGTGCGTGCTCTCGGCATGCAGTTCGGTATCTGGGTCGAGCCGGAGATGGTCAACCCGGACAGCGAGCTGTACCGCGCCCATCCGGACTGGGTGCAGTTCCAGGCGGGACGGAAGCAGACGGAGTTCCGCAACCAGCTCGTACTGAACCTCGCGCGTGAGGACGTCCAGGAGTACCTGTGGGGGCAGCTCGACACGCTGCTCTCCTCGGCCCCGGTCGACTACGTGAAGTGGGACTTCAACCGCTGCTTCACCGACGCGGGCTGGCCCGGCGACGCGTACCCGCAGCGCCTGTGGGTCGACCATGTGCGCGGCTTCTACGCCCTGTTGGACCGGTTGCGGGAGGCCCACCCCGGCGTTGCCTTCGAGTCCTGCTCGGGTGGCGGCGGCCGGATCGACCTCGGGGTGATGAGCCGTACCGACCAGGTGTGGACCTCCGACAACACCGACCCGCTCGACCGGCTCGTCATCCAGCACGGCTTCAGCCAGATCCATCCCGCGCGCGTGATGGCCGCCTGGGTCACCGACAGCCCCAACACCCAGCTCAACGGCCGGGTGAGCTCCCTTCGGTTCCGGTTCGTGAGCGCGATGGCCGGGGTGCTCGGGGTCGGCGGGGATCTGGAGGAGTGGACCGAGGAGGAGCTCGCCGAGGCTCGCGAGTGGGTGGATCTCTACAAGGAGATCCGGCCCCTGGTGCAGCGCGGCGACCTCTACCGGCTGCGGCCTCCGCGGGGTGGCCTGAGTGCGGTGCAGTACGTCCTGGGGGACGAGACCGTCGTCCTCGCCTGCCTCCAGGCGCAGCACTACGGCGAGCCCGTTCCCGCATTGCGATTGCGCGGGCTCGACCCGGCAGCATCGTATGAATGCCCCGAAACGGGCGAAATTCACCGAGGGGCCGTATTGCTGCACCACGGACTTCGTACTCGTTTGCGGGGCGATCTCGATGCGACAGTTATCCGGCTCCGTCGCATCTAGGGCTTCTGTCCGAATTGATGGATTAATTCCAACTCCTTCCAGGGTGTGAGTGTCTGTGAATCCGTGGCGTGAGGAGCGTCATATCGGTGACGGTGTGTCGCGCGTCATGTTCACGTAATTCTCATGGTTTTCATGGGGATTTGGGCCGGGCGCCTGGCGTCCGATTCACGCAGGGTGACCGTTAATTCTCATAAGCGATCAACAGGAACGCATTCACAGGGAACCTCTCACTTGTCCCTTTGCGTCTTGCTCGCTTACGTTCGCCACCGATCCGGTCGGACGCCCAATCCTGCCGCCGAACGGATTCCGCACACACTCACCCGTACACGGCAGGAGCGGGGGACCCACAGGCAGTACGTCTGTTCCGGTCTCCGGAACAGGCTTGGGGTAAAGCCGCGTCTCGGCGCGGCCGGGCATCTCCAGCCCGCACCCGACAGCTCACCTCGCAGGCGCCGGAGAGGAATCCGCCATGCCCGCGAAGGGTAAGCACCGCCGTCCGAAGCCCCAGCGCTTCACCCGCTCGATCGCCGTCGCCGGAACCGGGGGTGCCGCGCTCGCCCTCCCGCTCATGGGGGCCACCGGCGCTCACGCCGCCACCTCGCAGTCGGTGTCGGAAAAGGCCGTCCAGTCGCTTCCGGTGACGCAGAAGGTCGCTGAGAAGACTGCCGAAAAGACGGCCGCGAAGAAGAAGGCCGCGACCGTGCGCACCTATTCGGTGCGGACCGGTGACTATCTCTCGAAGATCGCCGACGAGCAGAATGTCACCGGCGGCTGGAAGAAGCTCTACGCCGACAACCGCCAGGTCGTCGGCGACGACCCCTCGCTCATCCACCCCGGTCTGAAGCTCTCGATCGGCAAGAGGAGCGCGGCGAAGACCGAGTCCTCCGCCTCCGCTTCGGGCTCTTCGAAGGCCGAGCAGACCGAGTCGAAGTCGTCGTCGAACTCGACGGCCGTCACCCAGAGCTCCGACACCGCCGGCTCCAGCGGCTATGCCCTTCCGGTCAGCGGTGCCACCATCGGCACCGGCTACCGCGTGGCGGGCAGCATGTGGTCCAGCGGGTACCACACCGGCGTCGACTTCGTCGTCCCGACCGGCACCACGCTGAAGGCCGTGGCCGCGGGCACGGTCGTCTCCGCGGGCTGGGGCGGCGCCTACGGCAACCAGGTCGTCATCAAGCTGAACGACGGCTACTACGCGCAGTACGCCCACCTGTCCCAGCTCTCCGTCTCGGCCGGCCAGACCGTGACCGAGGGCCAGCAGATCGGCCTCTCCGGCGCGACCGGTAACGTCACCGGCCCGCACCTGCACTTCGAGATCCGCACCACGCCGGACTACGGCTCGGACGTGGACCCGGTCTCCTACCTCCGCTCGAAGGGCGTCGCCGTCGGCTGACGCTCCCCTGTGCCACCGAAGGCCGGACCCCGATCCCCGGGTCCGGCCTTCGGTGTTTCCTGCTGGTGTCCTTGCGCCTTCATGATCACTTCATTGCGGTCTTGTGGCAGACGTGCCTGGAGCGTCGACAGGCGGGGGAGGGTGGGGACACAGTGAACTCCGTAGCCGTGCAAGCGCTTTCTAAGGCCTTCGGAGGTCACAGTGTCCGGCGTCGACCGACGCACCGTCTTCAAGGGCGCCGCAGCCGCGGCCGCCCTCACCCAGTTCTCCTGGGCCGTGTCCCACGCCGCCGCAGCGGCGGACGGCGACGCCACCGACCTCCACTGGCTGGAGGGTTCGGCCCCCGACGTCCACGCCGGTGCCACCTGGGGCGTGCCCTGGGCCCGTGGCACCCACCGCCCGGAGCAGCCGTTCCGGCTCGCGACCTCCGGCGGCGACGAGGTGCCGGTCCAGAGCTGGGTCACCGGCTACTGGCCCGACGGCTCGGTGAAGTGGACCGCGCACGCGATAGCGCCCGACGCGCCGAAGGCCGACCGCTACGTACTGAGCGCGGGCAGTCCGGCTGCCCCCGCTCACCGGGTCGAGGTCGGCCGGAGAAGTGGCCGTATCGAGGTGTCGACCGGCGTGATCACCGCCGTCTTCGAGGCCAAGGGCTCCGACACCGTCGTACGCAGCATCAGGCGCGGTACGACCGAGATCGCGCGGGACGGGCGGCTGGTCGCCCTGCGGCAGGAGTCCGTGCGTGAGGGCGCGGACCTCGACGCTTTCGCGGGCCGGATCGAGAAGATCGCGGTCGAGCAGGAGGGGCCCGTCCGTGCCGTGATCCGGGTCGAGGGCCGGCACCGGGACGGCGGCCGGGCCTGGCTGCCCTTCGTGCTGCGGTTCGCGTTCTGTGCCGGTGCGGAATCCTTCCGCCTGGTGCACACCTTCGTCTGGGACGGCGAGCAGCGGCCCGGCTCCGACCAGGGGGACTTCCTGCGCGGGCTCGGTGTCCGCTTCACCGTGCCGCTGAGCGACCAGCCGTACGACCGCCATGTGCGGTTCGCCGACTCGGGCGGCGGCCTGTTCAGCGAGGCCGTCCAGGGCATCACCGGGCTGCGCCGCGACCCGGGCGCCGCGGTGCGGGCCGCGCAGATCGCGGGCGAGAGGCTGCCGGACACCGCCACCTGGGACACCCGGGTGTCGAGCCGGCTGGCGTACATCCCGCGGTGGGGCGACTACACGCTCACCCAGCCGACCGCAGACGGCTACCTCGTGCGCAAGCGGACGAAGGCCGGGTACGGCTGGATCACGGCCGCCGCCGGCCAGCGCGCCGGCGGCTTCGGATACGTCGGCGGCGCGAGCGGCGGACTCTCCTTCGGCCTCCGGGACTTCTGGCAGCGCCACCCCACCCAGCTCGACGTCCGCGGCGCGGCCTCCGACGCCGCCGAGGTCACCCTCTGGCTCTACTCGCCCGAGGCCCAGCCCCTCGACCTGCGCTTCTACCACGACGGCCTCGGTCAGGACACCTACGAGGAGCAGTCCGACGGCGGTCTGGAAATCACCTACGAGGACTACGAGCCCGGCTTCGGCACCCCGTACGGCATCGCCCGGACCAGTGAACTGACCTTCTGGGCCGTGGAGAAGACCCCGTCCGCCGCGGCTCTGGCGGCTCAGGCGAAGGCGGTGGCCGCTCCTCCGCTGCTGGCGGCCGCGCCCGGGCGGCTGCGCTCCGCGGGCGTGTTCGGCGACTGGGCGCCCGTGGACCGCTCCTCGAAGGCCCGCGCGGCGATCGAGGACCACCTCGACGACCTGTTCGCCTACTACCGTGATCAGCGCGAGGAGCGCCGCTGGTACGGCTTCCTCGACTACGGCGACGTCCAGCACACCTACGACAACGACCGGCACGTCTGGCGCTACGACATCGGCGGATTCGCCTGGGACAACTCCGAGTTGGGCACCGACCTCTGGCTCTGGTACCACTTCCTGCGCACCGGCTCCGCCGAGGCGTTCCGGTTCGCGGAGGCGATGACCCGGCACACCGGTGAGGTCGACGTCTACCACCTGGGCAAGTGGGCGGGCCTCGGCACCCGCCACGGCGTGCAGCACTGGGCGGACAGCGCCAAGCAGGTCCGCATCTCCACGGCCGCCAACCGCCGCTTCTTCTACTTCCTCACCGGCGACGAACGCACCGGCGACCTGCTGAGCGAACTCGTCGACGTGGAGCTGACGTTCCTGGAGGTCGACCCGCAACGCAAGGTCCGCACCGACGGATACGAGCCCGGCGACCGGCACGCCCTGTCGGTGGGCTTCGGCACCGACTGGGGCGGGGTGTCGGCGGCCTGGCTCACCGAATGGGAGCGGGGCGGCCCGGGCGCGGCAGAGGCGAAGGCGAAACTCGTCAACTCCCTGCGGACGATCGCCGCGCAGCCCAACGGCTTCTTCACGGGAACGGGTCTCCTCGACGCCGACACCGGCAAGTTCGCGGTGACGACCGACACCGCCGTCAACGTCTCCCATCTCAACGCCGTCTTCGGGCTCGTGGAGACCAACAGCGAGATCGTGTCGCTGCTGGGCGACGAGGAGCCCGAGTTCCGCGCTGCCTGGCTGAACTACGCGCAGTACTACAACGCCACCGACGCCCAGAAGAAGCAACTCACCGGCTCCACCTGGAAGTCGGCGCTGCCCGCCGCGCACTCGCGCATCACCGCGTACGCGGCTCAGCGCAAGAACGATCCGGCTCTCGCCACGCGCGCGTGGAACGAGTTCTTCACCGGCAACGACACCTATTTCCCGTCCAACGACTGGAACCCCGTCACAGTCAAGACCCCGGCGGTCCTGCGGACCACGAAGGAGATCCCCTGGATCTCCACCAACTCCTCCGCCCAGTGGGCCCTCGCCGCGATCCAGAACCTGGCCCTGATCGGAGACCGGATCCCGTCATGAGACGCACGCTCCTGACCGTGGCGACCCTGGCGGGGCTGCTCGTCGGCGCGGTGCCGCCCGCCGTCGCCTCCGGTGACGACAACGTCGTGCGTCCCGACGACGGCCGTATCGCCTACGAGGGTCACTGGGGCCGGACCGCCGAGGCGGCCGTCACCGTCAACTCCGGCTCCCGGCTGCGCTTCCGCTTCACCGGCACGGCCGTCCACGCGCTCTTCGACGTCACGTCGATCACCGTGCCCGCGCAGATCTACGTGTCGGTCGACGGCGGCCCCAAGGAGGTGTACGCCGTCGGCCGGCCCGACCTGGAGATCAGGGCGGCCGGCCGTGGGCCGCACGCCGTCGAGATCTCCGTCAAGGATGTCTTCTCGCGGGCGAACCGGTGGGTGCCGCCACTGGAGACCGGCGTGGTGCTGACCGGGATCCGTGGACATCTGCTGTCCCAACATCGTGCGCAGAAGCCTCAGTTGGCGTTCTACGGTGACTCGATCACCCAAGGCGTCATGGCCCTGTGCGACGTGAACACCTCCGACTGCGCGGACGGCACGGCCGCCTACCCCACCCTGGTCGCCGACGCCCTGCACGCCTCGCTCACCCAGGTCGGGTTCGGGCGGCAGGGCGTGATCCGGACCGGTAACGGGGGAGTGCCCGCGGCGACGGACGCCTACGGGTGGAACTACGCCGGTTCCAGGGCGGATTCGGACCGCCGGGCCGACGCGATCGTGCTGAACCAGGGCACCAACGACGCCGCGTTCGGCTCCGCCGAGTTCAAGGCCGCCTACCGTGCCCTTCTGACCCGGCTCCGGGCCGCCGCACCACACGCCCGCATCCTCGCCCTGCGCCCCTTCGACGGCACCCACGCCGTCGACATCGCGGCCGTCGTCGACGAACTCGCCGATCCGCGCATCGAGTTCGTCGACACGACGGGCTGGCTCGACGCGGCGCAGGGCGACTTCAACGGCACCGTCCACCCGAGCGCCCAGGGCCACCGCAAAGTGGCCGACCGACTGATCGACCTCATCGCGAAGAAGCCCGCGACCACCACCCCGGAAGGAACGACCTCCAGTGACGACCACGCGTAGAGCCTTCGGAGCCCTCGCAGCCGGCGCCGCCCTTGCCGCCCTGACCCCCGCGGCCACCGCGAGCGCCTCGCCCCGCCACCGCCGTCTCATCGCCCACGACGACTTCCGCCACGGCCTCGGCCAGTGGGCGGTCGAACTGGAGCAGGGCGGCACGGTCACCGCGAAGCGGGGGACGCTGGAGGTCGACGTGCCCGCGGGCGCGACCATCTGGTTCAGGAAGCGGCTCGAAGGCCCGTACGTCATCGAGTACACCGCCACCCCCGTCTCCGCGGGCGGGGTCAACGACCGGGTCTCCGACCTCAACAACTTCTGGAACGCCGTCGACGTCCGCTCACCGGACGACCTCTTCGCCACCCCCAGGGGCGGGGCGCTCGCCGAGTACGACTACCTGAAGACGTACTACTCCGGCTACGGGGCGAACTACAACACCACGACCCGGCTGCGCCGTTACGTCGGCGAGGCCGGGGTGCGGCCGCTGATCTACGACTACACCGAGCCGCTGCTCGTCGCCAACCGGCCGAACCGGGTGCGGATCGTCTCGGACGGTGGCGCGGTGCAGTGGTGGAACAACGGGCGGCTCGTCTTCGACTACACCGACCCGGAGCCGTACACGGCAGGGCACTTCGCGTTCCGGACCACCTGGAGCCATTTCCGGATCAGCGACTTCCGGGTGTGGCGGTCCCCTCATGAACATTCCTGATGAGTGACCTATTCCTGGTTTGGCGAACACTTTAGAAGTGGCTTATCTCACCGCCCGTCAAGTGCTTCTTACGGTCGCGTAGGTCACATTCGAAGGTGAATCATGAACTGCTGTGGCAGACGATTCGAAGGATGACAGCAGATCAGTGATCGGGTCGTACGTGGCGGTGGGGGACAGCTTCACCGAGGGCGTCGGCGACCCCGGCCCCGACGGGGCGTTCGTCGGCTGGGCCGACCGGTTCGCGGTACTTCTCGCGGACCGGCGGCCCGAGGGCGACTTCAGGTACAGCAATCTCGCCGTGCGCGGGAAGCTGCTCGACCAGATCGTCGAGGACCAGCTTCCGCAGGCCGTCGAACTGGCACCGGACCTGGTGTCGTTCTGCGCGGGCGGCAACGACATCATCCGGCCCGGTACCGATCCCGACGAGGTCGCCGAGCGCTTCGAGCGGGCGATCGCCCGGCTCACCGAGGCGTGCGGCACCGTCATGGTGACGACCGGCTTCGACACCCGCAACGTGCCCGTGCTCAAGCATCTGCGCGGCAAGATCGCCACGTACAACGGGCATGTGCGGGCTGTGGCGGACCGCTACGGCTGCCCGGTTCTCGACCTGTGGTCCCTGAAGACCGTCCAGGACCGGCGGGCCTGGGACGGCGACCGGCTCCACCTCTCTCCCGAGGGCCACACGCGTGTGGCGCTCCGTGCGGGGCAGGTGCTGGGGGTCGAGGTGCCGGCGGATCCGGACCAGGCGTGGCCGCCGTTGCCGCCGCGAGGGCCGCTGGATGTCCGCCGTGATGACGTGCACTGGGCGCGTGAGTACCTGGTGCCGTGGATCGGACGCCGGCTTCGGGGGGAGTCCTCCGGGGACCACGTGACGGCCAAGGGTGTGCTGTCGCCGGACGACATCAAGACCCGAATCGCTTCGGTGGCCTGAGCTGCCCGGGGACTGCGGCCGGGCGCGGCTACGGCGTCGGCGCCGCCTCCAGGCCCAGTTCCCGGGCCAGCGCCTCGTCCACCCACTTCTGGGCCCGGCTGCGGGGCACCGCGCCCGCGTAGGACGTCAGTTGGACCGCCAGCCCGTCCAGGAGAGCGGTGAGGCGCAGGGCCGTGGCCTCGGGGTCGGGGCAGTGGAACTCGCCCGCGGTGACGCCCTCGGCGATCACCTCCGCGAGCGCGGCCTTCCAGCGCCGGTCGAGGTTCCGGGTGACCTCCTGGAGCGCCGGTTCACGCAGCGCCACCGCCCAGCCCTCGATCCACAGGCGCCAGCCCTTGGCCTGGCCCGTCGGCGCGTACCAGCGAACGGCCGCCCTCAGCCGCCGCAGCGCGCTGGTACGCCGGCCCAGCAGCTTGCGCAGATGGGCCAGATCCTCCTCGGCGGCGTAGGTGAACGCGGCGGCGACCAGCTTCTCCTTGGTCGAGAAGTGATAGAGCACCAAGGCGTTGCTCACCCCGAGCGCCGAGGCCACGTCGGCGATCCTGACGGCCGCCACGCCCCGCGCCTCGATCTGCCCCATGGCGGCCCGCAGCAGTTCCTCGCGCCGCTCCGCCACCGTCAACCGCACTCTGGCCACGAGCTCACCCTAATCCGTCACCGTGGGTGGCACCGCCCGGCGGGGGCCAGGTCAGCGGTAGCGGCCGAACCGTTCCGCGATCACCGGCAGCCGGTCCGCGACCAGCGCGTGGGCCGCGGCGCGCGGTGAGGTGCCGTCCGCCTCCGCGCGGGCCAGCACCTGCTCGACGAGGGCACGCATGGAACGCCGTATGTGCGCGAAGGCCTCGTCCGCGTCCGCGCCGATGTCACCGAACAGGGTCCACCACCACCAGGCGTTCGTCCCGGAGTTGACGACCACGTCCGGCAGTACGGTGACCCCGCGCGCGGCCAGCAGCGTCTCCGCCGCGGGCAGGACCGGCATGTTGGCCGCCTCGACGATCCAACGGGCCCGGATCCGCGCCTGGTTGGCGGAGTCGATCGTGTACGAGACCGCCGCGGGGACCAGTACCTCCGCGTCGAGCGTCAGCCAGGCGTCGCCGGGCAGTTCGCGGTCGGCGGGACGCAGGACGGCGCGGTCCACCGTGCCGTAGGGATCCCTTGCGGCGAGCAGCGTCTCGACGTCTAGCCCCACCGGGTTGAAGACCGTGCCCTTGATGTCGGCGACGGCCACCACGGTGAGCCCCGCGCGGCTGAGGAAGCGGGCCGTGGCCCCGCCCATGGTGCCGAGACCCTGCACGGCCACGCGCGTGCCCGCGTACGGCACCGCGGCCCGGTCCAGAGCCGCGAGCAGGGACTCGGCCACCCCGCAGCCGCCCGCCAGTTCGTCCAGCCCGATGCCGTCCACGTCCACGGCGAACGCGTCCGCGAGCCGCTGCCGGGCCGCGGCCTCGTCGTCGAGCAGTGGGTAGACCGCCTGGATCGAGGAGACGAGACCGGCCTCCGCAACCGCCCGGTCCACCAGGTCCTGGCTGAGACCGAGGTCCTCGCCGGTCGTCCAGAAGCTCTCGACGTACGGCCGCACGGCGCGCAGGTAGCGCACGAGCACGCCGTACGCCTCCGGGGCCCGGGGGTCGCAGTCGATGCCGCCCTTCGCGCCGCCCAGCGGGACGTACCGGGCCGCCGGGTCGTAGTGCAGCGCCTCCTTCATGGTCATGCCGTGGGCGAGCCCGGTGACCTCCTCCAGGGTGCAGCCCGGGCGCATCCGCAGGCCGCCGCTGGCGACGCCCCGCACCAGCCGGTCGACGACCAGGAAGCCCTGGTGCCCGGAGACGTGGTCGGTCCAGGTGAGCGACAGCAAGGGGGTGGTCACGCGGACTCCGGGGGTGGACGGGCGGCTACTGAACGGGGAGTCAGTATTGGCATCGGAGTGCGCCCTGTCAACGTGATCCGCTCCGGCGGCGTCCTTACCGGTGTGGACCCGCGTGGATCCGTGTGACCGGACAGACCCCGGCATTGTCGGAGGGGCGGACCATAATGGATTCCTCAGCAATTCCATCTGGAGGTACCGTGACCGGTTTCCGTTCCCTGAGCTCCGGGCTCCGCGCGGTGCAGCCCGCGGCCTTCGGCGCGGATCCGAGCGGTGAGCGCATGGCGCGTATCCGCAGATCCCCCCACTTCAAAGACGGTGTCTTCCAGAACCCCGGCGGAACCTCCGTGCGGATCCGCCCCGACGGGTTGCGGGAGTTCGCCAAGGCCTTCTTCGATCGCGACAGCCGGTCCCGCCGGGCCCCGGAAGGCCGGATCCCGGTGCACGCCACCACGCTCGCCGACCTCTCCAGGCCGCCCGCCACCGGGCTGCGCCTGACCTGGATGGGACACGCCAGCGTGCTCGCCGAGATCGACGGGCGCCGGGTGCTGTTCGATCCGGTATGGGGTGAGAGGTGCTCCCCGTTCCCCTTCGCCGGGCCCCAGCGGCTGCACCCCGTGCCGCTGCCGCTGGCCGCGCTCGGGCCGGTCGACGCGGTCGTCATCTCCCACGATCACTACGACCATCTGGACATGCCCTCGATCAAGGAGCTGGCCGGGACGGACACCGTCTTCGTCGTGCCGCTCGGAGTGGGAGCCCATCTCGAGCACTGGGGCGTCCCCGCGGACAGGGTGCGTGAGCTGGACTGGCACGAGTCGACCCAGGTCGCCGGGCTCACGCTCACCGCCACGCCGGCCCGGCACTTCTGTGGCCGGGGCCTGCGGAACACCCAGCACACCCTGTGGGCGTCCTGGGTCGTCTCCAGCGGGGAGCACAGGGTGTATCACAGCGGTGACACCGGGTATTTCGACGGGTTCAAGGAGATCGGTGCAGCCTTCGGGCCCTTCGACGCCACGATGATCCAGCTCGGCGCCTACTCCGAGTTCTGGCCGGACATCCACATGACGCCCGAAGAGGCCCTTCAGTCTCACCTGGATCTTCAGGGCGGGGACGCGGCGCAGGGCGTGCTGTTGCCGATCCACTGGGGGACGTTCAACCTCGCGCAGCATCCCTGGGTCGAGCCCGCGGAGCAGACGATGTTGCTGTCCCACAAGGCCGGGGTCGCCATGGCCACGCCCCGGCCGGGGGAGCCGTTCGAGCCGGGGGCGGTGCCGGCGGCCGATCCCTGGTGGCGCGGCGTGGCGAAGGTGCCGGCGGGCGGATGGACCGCCCTGCCGACGGTCGCGGCGGAGCCGGAGTCCGTGGTCGAGCACTGAAGTTGTTCCTGGACGCGGGCCGGGCGGTGGGTGTTGATTCCCCCTGACCCGGCCCGCGTTGCATGACCGTCCGTCCAAGGCTGACACCGGAAGGGGGCGGCCGTCGCGGTCGCCCACCGCTCCCTGACCGCCGGCCAGTTGCGGAAGATCACCGATGTCCTCGCCTGCCCCTGCCCCTGCCCCTGACCCTGACCCGGACACCGAACAGCGCATGCGCGCCCGCCACGCGCACACCGCCAAGGCCCTGGATGTCCAGGTGGAGCCGGGTGGGGGTTTCTGGGGTTGGGCCGGGCGCCGCCCGCCCATCGCCGCTGTCGCTGTCTTGGGTGGTCGCTCGTGAGACAGCCCGATGTGCGGCGGTCCACCCAGGGCGATCATTTTTCACCAGCCGTTGCGAACAGCTGGGCACCTACTGACTTCGGCCCGTGTCGGGACCGGTGACGCGGTCTTTCCGGACTGGTACGCCGCGGATATGCGGTATCCGGACGGTGGCCGGCTGACCCCGGAGCAGCGCAGGCGCCGGGAAGCGGTACGGATGCGGGCCGTCGGCCTCTTCGAGGGGGGCGTGGAAGTCCCGTGCAGCGCCCGGGAGTTACGGGTGAGTGAGGTGAGTGAGAAGTGGGTCTACCAGGGGCGCCCTACCTGGGGTAGGGGCGGATGAGGCGCTGCGTTCCACAGGTCCTTGCGGCTACGACTGTCGGATCGGCGCCCATCGGCGGGCCGAGGTCGCGACTTGGTCGGATGACGGGCCGGCCGCGCATGGCTGGGTGGACGAGCAGGTGTGGACCGCGGCCGCGGCGGAACGGGGCGTTCACGGCGTGGCTCGGTGACTGAGGGGAACCGACACGCTCAGTGACGTTCAGGAAGGCTCGGGCCAACGCTCGGAGGGGCGGTCGTGGGCCTGCCGTAGGTGTGAAGGCGGTCGGCGCGGCGACGGGTACGTGCGGACGCCCTGGACCCTCGCCGCCTGTTCGTGACCGCTTCTGAGCAGGCCTGATCGGTATTCACTCCTTCGAGTGTGCCTGCTCGGTCGGCTTGTCGGTCTGTCGTGCGAGGCCTCATACCAGAGTGGGAAGCGCCGCGGAGGACTTTGTCAACTGCCCATCGCACATGATGCGTTGACGACTACTGTGAGTGTCCACCGGGCAACAGAGGGCCGAAGATTTCGGTTCTCCCGACCGGCACCGCAACGACGCATACCCATGCCCATGCCCAGGGCGTGAAGCCGCGACCCGGAGGAGGGAGTCGACGCGATGGGGTTTCCCCGCCCGACCGCGGCCGGGAACCCGAGGGCGCCGGTGACCGACGAACACACCGCGCCGGAGCCCGCCCGGCGCGGACGCAACCGACAGCCTGCGGGAGCCGGTGCCGGAGCACACCGGGCGGGGCGGGCCAGCCCGGGCCCCTTTGGCCATCAGGACCGACGGACCAGTACAAGGACACCGATGTCTCACCTCCGTGCACCGGCCGCACGCGCAGACCGCCGTGAGGGCGGACGGCACGGGCGGCCGGTCGCCCGCCCCGCCGCCTCGCTGCCCGAGACGCACATACGGCCGCAACTGCTGCGCCTGGCCGTGCTCCCGCCGATCGCGGTCGCCCTCAGCGGCTGCGCGGCCGTCCTGTTCACCGTCCGCTCCACCGGGGCACAGCCCGGCCTCATCCTGTGGGGTGTCCTGGCCGGCGCGGTCTCGGTGGCACTCGCGGGCATCCTGATCGCCGCCGTGGCGGCCGACCGCGCAGCGAAGACGGTGAGCGACCGCGTCGGCGCACTGCGCCGCAACAGCGCGCGCCGCGAGGTCGAACTGCGGGCCCTCGTCGAGGGGCTGCGCCGAGGAGAGGTCCCGCCGGGGCGCAACCCGCGCAGCGGTCCCTCCGACGACGCCGACGACTTCGAACTGCTCTCCGCCGACCTGGCCCGCGCCCACGACGGCGCAGTCACCGCCGTAGTCCAGGCCGCCCAGCTCTCCAGCCAGGCCGGCAGCGAACAGAAACTGGAGGTCTTCGTCAACCTCGCGCGGCGGCTTCAGTCGCTCGTGCACCGGGAGATCTCCATCCTCGACGAGCTGGAGAACGAGATCGAGGACCCCGACCTGCTCAAGGGGCTCTTCCACGTCGACCACCTCGCCACCCGGATCCGCCGCCACGCCGAGAACCTCGCCGTCCTCGGCGGTGCCGTCTCGCGGCGGCAGTGGAGCAACCCCGTCTCCATGACGGAGGTGCTGCGCTCCGCCATCGCCGAGGTCGAGCAGTACTCACGGGTCAAACTGGTGCCGCCGATCGACGGCACCCTGCGCGGACACGCCGTCGCCGACGTCATCCATCTGCTGGCCGAACTCGTCGAGAACGCCACGGTGTTCTCGGCGCCGCACACCCAGGTCCTGCTGCGCGCCAACCTCGTGACCTCGGGGCTCGCCGTCGAGGTCGAGGACCGCGGACTCGGCATGCCCGTCGGTGAACAGCACCGGATGAACACGCTGTTGACGGACCCGGATCAGGTCAACGTCGCCAGCCTGCTGGCGGACGGCCGCATCGGACTGTTCGTGGTCTCCCAGCTCGCCAAGCGGCACGGCATCCATGTCCGGCTCCAGACCAACATCTACGGCGGTGTGCAGGCGGTCCTCGTGGTGCCGCAGGCGTTGCTGGGATCGGCGCCCGGGGCGGTCGGAGCGCAGCCGCCCGAAGCTACGGGGACGGCCGTGTCCCCACCGGGTCCGGGCCTGCCGGGGCCCGGCCATGAGGCACGGCACCGGGGGGCGCCGGCGGAACCGCGTCCCGGGGCCGATCCGCAGCGGCGGGAGTCCCGGGGCGCGGGGTCGAACCTCAACGGCGCTGCGGCTCCGACGGCGCAGGGCGGTGGAGCGCTGCCGCAGGGTGACAGGGCCCCGGCGAACAGGCCGGGGACGGTGTCCAACGGCAGCGGCCCCGCACGGAGCGGGAGTGGCAGTTCGCCTGGCGGTGGTGGCCGGTCGCCGGTCGCCGGTGGGCGTGGGCCCGGTGGTGTCGGCGGGTCGGCGAACGGCGACGGGCCCGTGTCGGGTGGTGACGGGGCCCGGCTGGACGGTGGAGCGGTCGGGCCACGTGGTGGTGGGCGCGGGTCCGGCGGCAGTGATTCTCTGCCGAGCGGCAGCGGATCCTTCTCGCAAGGCGGTGCGAAGGCGACGGGTGGCGGTGAGGCCACGCCCGACGGCAGCGAGGCGCGTTCCGGGCGGCCCTTGCCGTTGCCCGTTCGCGGGGCCCGCGCGGAGCGGCCCAATCCCGCCGAGGCGGCGCCCGGGATCAGGCCCGCCGACCGGCGGCTGGTCGCGCAGCACGGGGCCAGGCCGCCCACTCCGCGTACCGGGACCGTGCGCGGCACCATGGGCAAGCCCCAACTGCCCCGCCGACGTGCCCAGGAGCACATCGCGCCCCAGTTGCGCGGTGGGCCCGCGCCGCGCCAGGACACCGACTACCTGGCAGGCCACGACCCGGGGCTGATGGCGGCCTTCCAGCGTGGCATCAGCCTCGCCGAGACACAGCAGCATCTGGAGCCGACCTCCGGCGAACCGGTCACGGCCGTGGCGCCGCCCTGGGGCGTGCCGCCCCTTACAGATGCCGACCACATGGGCCCCTCACCCATGGCGCCCGACTACATGGCGTCCGACTACACGGCGGCTGACTACATGGACCCGTCGCACGCGACGGCCGATTACATGGGGCCATCACCTACGGCGTCGGGCCACATGGAGTCCGCCCCCATGGACCTCACCGACCTGGGCTCCACCCAGATGAGGTCGTCCCACACCGGCCGTGGGACGTTCGGTGTGGAGCACACAGGTGCGACCGGCACGGATGCCGACCACACGGGAACGGGGACGGGAGCGGGGTTGGGCACGGGAGCCGGTTTGAGCACGGGCCGGACAGACACCGGCCCCCTCCCAATCGGCCCGCTGGAGTCCCGCCGAGCCCCCTCCCCGGAACCCTCCGCCTCCTTCGACTTCGACCTCGACGCCGGCCACACAGAGGCCGTACCCACGACCGAGTCGGCCGCTATAGATGCAACCCCCATGGAGCAGCCCCACATATCCGACGTGCACAGCCCCGATCTCGATCGCACCGCCCCCCGGCACGACGGGAGCGCACCCGCCGGATGACCACCCCCGTGTACAGCCCACCCCCCAGCGCTCCCGCAGACCTTCGTACCTCAAGGAGTCGATCCACCATGGCGAGCGAAGCGCCGACCGGCCATGTATCCGACCTCGACTGGCTGATGAGCGGCCTCGTGCAGCGCGTCCCGCACACCAGCAGCGCGGTCCTCCTGTCCTGCGACGGGCTCGTGAAGTCGGTCCACGGCCTCGATGCGGACAGCGCCGACCACATGGCGGCCCTGGCCGCCGGCCTCTACTCCCTCGGCCGCAGCGCGGGCGTCCGCTTCGGCGACGGCGGAGACGTACGCCAGGTCGTCGTCGAACTCGACTCGACGCTGCTGTTCGTGACCACCGCGGGATCCGGCACCTGTCTCGCCGTACTCGCAGGCCGCGAGGCCGACGCGGCGGTGCTCGGCTACGAGATGGCGATGCTCGTCAAGAGCGTCCGCCCCTACCTGGTGACCGCGCCCCGGCAGCACGCCGTCGAATCCCCGGCGATGAGGCCTTGAGCGTGGCGGCGGCCGGCGACGGGCCCTGGCTCGACGACGCGGCCGGACGGCTGGTGCGGCCCTTCACGGTCAGCAACGGCCGCACCCGGCCCACCATCGCGCTCGACCTCCTGTCGCACGTGATGGCCACCGGTGCCACCCCCCTCGGCTACCTCGGCCCCGAGCACGCGCAGGCCCTCGACCTGTGCCGCGCGCCCGTCTCGGTCGCCGAACTCGCCGCCCATCTGAAGCTGCCGGCGGTGGTCACCAAGGTGCTGCTGTCCGACCTGGTGGACTGCGGGGCGCTCACCACCAAGCCCCCCGAGTTCACCCACAACCCGACTGACCGGGCTCTTCTGGAGGCAGTGCTCGATGGACTACGACGACAACTCTGACCCGTTCCCCACCGCACTCAAGATCCTTGTGGCGGGCGGGTTCGGAGTCGGCAAGACGACCTTCGTGGGAGCGGTCAGCGAGATCGCCCCCCTCAGCACGGAGGAACTGCTCACCACGGTCAGCGCCGCGACCGACAGTCTCGACGGTATCGAGAACAAGGTCGAGACGACGGTGGCCATGGACTTCGGGCGCATCACCCTCGACCCGGAACACGTCCTGTACCTGTTCGGCACACCCGGACAGGAACGGTTCTGGTTCATGTGGGACGAGCTCTCCGAGGGCGCGCTCGGCGCGGTGATCCTCGCCGACACCCGCCGACTGGAGGACTGTTTCGCGGCGGTGGACTTCTTCGAGCAACGCGGCCTGGGGTTCATCGTCGCGATCAACGAGTTCGACGGGGGGTACCGCTACGACCCGGAGGAAGTACGTGCCGCGATCGACCTTCCACCGGAGATCCCCATCGTGCGTTGCGACGCCCGGATCTCCAGTTCCGGAGTGCAGACCCTGCTCACCCTCGTACGACATCTCATCGCCCACAGCCCGGCGCCCGCGCCGAGCCATGGCGCCCACATGTGACCCCCGCACACACCGCCACGGAGCCGCATATGACCAACGTCCACAGCGACGGAATCCGCCCATGAGCTACGACCCACCGCGCCCGGCCGGTCGTCTGCTGCTCACCCCGGAGGACAAGGAGGCCCCCGACCGGGCGCGACGGCTGCGTCTGCTGGGCCTGGGTGAACATCCGGAGCCCGCGCTGGACGCCTTCGCCGAGCGGCTTGCCGTACGGGCGGGGGCGCCGTACGCGATGGTCAACTTCATCGGTGAGAACCGCCAGTTCTTCGCCGGTCTGCGGATCCCCGCGGCGAGGCCTCCGGCCGACAGCGGCGAGCCCAAGCCGGAAGTGGGCCGGTACATGGAGCGCGACCATGGGTTCTGCCCCCATGTGGTGGTCCGTCGCAAGGCGCTGGCTCTGGAGGACGTCCGTGACTACCCACGGTTCGCGGGCAACCCCGTCGTCGACGAGTTCGGGATCCGTTCCTATCTGGGCGCACCGCTCATCGACTCCACGGGGATGGTGCTGGGCACCGTGTGCGTGGCGGACGTGGAGCCGCGTACCTGGGGAAAACCCGGCCTCGAGACCATCAAGTCGTCGGCCGCGGAACTCGTGGCCCGGCTGGAGCGGGGGGAGGCCGACGGGCTTCCGCTGTGAACGTCACGTTCGCCACGCGGCCCGCCTGCGGCTACGCGCACATGTATCTGCCGCTGGTCACGCCCGAGTGCATGGGCCGCCTGGCGCGCCCGCGCCCCTGCGCCGCATCCCGCCTCGGCCCGCTACGTCCGCGCGCCGCAGGCCCCCCGCGTCACACGCCTCCCCGCCAGACGTTGTCGAACGCGGCGCTCTCGATCGCCCGTCGCTGCCGTACCGCCTCCAGTTCCATCACCGCGTCGCCGACGGCGGCCAGCACGGTCGTGATCACCTCGCCGATGAGGTCCTCGCTGAACTCCGGGCCCTTGTCGTCGATGCCGGCGGCGGCGGCCAGGGCGGCGAGGACGGGCTCGCCCGACGTCCGGCGTTGTTCGGCGCTGCTGCGGGCGGGTGAGTCGACCGGCACCGTCCGCCCGGTCCGGAGCGGGAACCGGCGGCCGCGCTCGCGGGTGACCAGTCCGACCCTCTCGAGATCGTCGACGTAGGCGGCGAAGAGATCGCGGCCCCGGCGCCACAGCCAGTCCTCGACCGTCTCGTAGGGCTCCTGCCGGACGAGGGACGCGGCGGCCGCGTCCAGCAGCCGGTCTCCCGTGGCCCTCTGCGAGCCCGGCACGATGCGGTCGCCGTCCAGGGCGAGCGCATCGGCCCCGACGAGGTCGATCACCTCGGCCCCCGCGAGCGCGAGCGACAGATCGCCCTGCTCCAGGGCGCGGTCGGGCGGCACGTCCAGAGCGACGATCGCGAGGTCCCTCGAGGTGGTCATGTGCGGCTCCACGTCAGTCGGCCGAGTGCGGGGCGAGGGCGCCGGGAGCGGAGTACCCGGACCTGGCGTCCTCGGTCGATTCTCTCCGTGAACCATCCACGATGACCATGCGATGAGGGAATCCGATCCGGAGAACGACGGCCGCCGCGGCCGAGGCGAGCACCACGAGGGCGGCCAGGAGCAGCGCCGACCGGTAGCCGTCGTGAAGCAGCGGTGCGACGGCGGGCGGGCCGAGGATCTGGCCGACGGAGTACCCGGCGGTCAGTACCGCGACGGAACGCGGGAAGCGCAGTTGGGCGCCGGTGGCCAGGGCGAGGGTGCAGATGCCGAGGAAGGTGCCGCCGAACAGCACGGCGGAGGCCGACGCGGCAGCTGTGCCGCCGACCAGGGCGGGCAGGGCGATGCCCGCCGCCTGGATCAGCAGGGCCGCCACCAGCAGACCGGGGCGCGACCAGCGGTGCGCCAGTCTGGCCCACAACGCCGTCGACGGTACGGCGGCCAGTCCCACGAGCACCCACGCGGCGCCGCCGACCCGGCCGGGGGAGTTCTGACCGATCGCGGCGACCAGGAAGGTCCCGGCGACGATGTATCCGGCGCCCTCCAGCGTGTAGCCGACGAACAGCGCCCAGAACCAGCGCTGTGCGCGCTTTCCGACCTCTGGGTCAGGACCGGAGGTCGCCTCCTGCGGCCGTAGCGTCCACGCGCCGGCGGTGAGCACCGCGGCCAGCGCCGCCGACGCCCACCACGCGGCCCGCCAGTCGGCCGCCGTACGCAGAGCGAGGACCAGCAGACCTGACAGCGCGATCCCGGCGCCCACGCCCCCGAAGGCCCAACCGGCCAGATGCGGAGGGTGAGTTCGCAGATGCTGCAGGAGTGAACCGGCCGCCACGACGAAGACCAGGGCACTGGCCACGCCGGCCACCAGCCGCAGGACGGCCCACACCGTCGTGCTGTGGGTGAGGGGCATCCCCGCGAGGGTCGCGGTGAGCACGATCAGCGAACCGCGCAGGACGGTGCGCGAGCGGACCAGGGCCGGGACGAGGATGCCCGCGAGCGCTCCGAGGAGGTAGCCGACGTAGTTGGCGGTGGCCAGATCCGCCCCGGCGGCGGCGGACAGTCCGGCGTGGGTCTGCATCAGGGGCAGGATCGGGGTGTAGACGAAGCGGCCGACGCCCATACCCGCGGCGAGCGCGACGGCGGCCCGGGCCACGTGCATCCACGGCGACGCCGTGCTCATCGGGCGGGATCGTTGGGGTGCGACTGGAGCGGGGTGACCTTGAGGGTCATCCACGGGCGCAGCGGCAGCGTGCCGAGCACCTTCTCCTGGAGCTCCTCCTCGTCCGCGGCCCGCCACAGGCCGATGCTGCGCAGCTCGCCGACCGGGCGCCACAGACGGGCCAGGTGCCCCTCGGAGGCCAGCTCCGCGGCGCGGACGGATTCGGCTGCACGACGGCGGTCGACCTCGTCCTGTCCGGTGTCCTCGGGGACGGTGGTGGTGATCTCGACCAGGAACTCCCGCATGATGTCCTCCACTCGGACAGCGCATCCGCTGATGCCCTCATCCTGGACCTGTCATCAGCACCGATGCCACGACCGGCTGCCTCGCTGCTGATAGGCGCGGCCTCCCAGCCCACGTAGCATGGCGGACGTGGAGCTGCGCCAGCTGCGGTACTTCGTCGCGGTCGCCGAGGAGCTGAACTTCGGCCGGGCCGCCGATCGGCTGCTGATCGCGGGCCCCTCGCTCTCCCAGCAGATCAAGGCGCTCGAACGCGACCTGGGAGTGCGGCTGTTCGACCGTGACCGGCGCTCGGTCTCCCTCACCCCGGCCGGAGCCGCCCTGCTCCCGCACACCCGCGCGCTGCTGGAGCGCGCCGACGATCTGCGGCTGCGCGCGAGCCGGCTGTCGGGGTCGCAGGCGGTACGCGTCGGATACGTCAACTGGCTGCCACCGGACCTGACTTCGCGTACGGCGGCGGTGGCGCAGGTGCATGTCGACGCCTGGGTCGCGCCCTCGCACACCCAGGCCGCCCGGGTCGCCGACGGCAGCCTGGACCTGGCCGTGTGCTGGGTGCGGACCGAGGATCTGGAGCGGCTCGGACTGCGGGCCGAACTCATCGGCGCCGACCGGCTCTACGCCGTCGCCAAGGGCGTCGACACCGGTGACGTCCTGGCCCGCGACACCGACGTCCTGATCGACGACGACGTCACCGCCTGGGCATCCTGGAACGTGTACGCCGAGGAACTGGCGCGGATCACCGGATCCCGTGCCGTGCAGATCTCCGACGGCGGGGTCACCGGCCCCGCCTTCTTCGACCACGTCCGCCGCAGCCGCCGGCCGATCCTCAACTGCCCCAAGGGGCAGACCACTTCGCTTCCGCCCGACCTGGTCCGCCGCGAGGTCGTCGCCCCGACGATCCACTGGACGTGGTCCCTGGTCCTCCGTGAGAGCGAGAACCGTCCCGGGGTCCTGGCGGTCGTCGACGCCCTCCGCGACGGTGTGGGCGACCTGGGGATCCACGCCCCGGACGCCTGGCTGCCCGAGGACGACCCCTACGCCCGGTCGGACTGATCCCGCCCGACTGCGCCGCGCTCACCCGTCAGCACCCCACCGCATCCCGCTCGGGACATACCGACACCCCCGCCCGCCGCGTGTGAAGCCCAGCTATGGCGGCGCTTAAGAAATCCTCGATGGACCGCGGAGGGTGTCGTACGGCAGATTGCTGAGCGATTCCACCCCTCACCCGGCCGCGGGCTGTCTTCGGCATGCCCGCGGCCCGGGATCGCACCCACAGGAGCCGTCCGTGAAGGCGCTGGTCAAGGAGAAGGCGGAGCCCGGACTGTGGCTCACGGACGTCCCGGAGCCGGCCGTCGGACCCGGTGACGTACTGATCAGGGTGCTGCGTACCGGCATCTGCGGCACCGATCTGCACATCCGGTCGTGGGACGGCTGGGCGCGGCGGACGATCAGCACCCCGCTCGTCCTCGGGCACGAGTTCGTCGGCGAGGTCGTCGGGACCGGGCGCGATGTCACGGAGATCGGGATCGGCGACCGGGTCAGCGGCGAGGGGCACCTCGTCTGCGGAAAGTGCCGCAACTGTCTCGCCGGGCGACGGCACCTGTGCCGGGCCACGGTCGGGCTGGGCGTCGGCCGGGACGGGGCCTTCGCGGAGTACGTCGCGCTGCCCGCCGCCAATGTGTGGGTGCACCGGGTTCCCGTGGAACTCGACGTGGCCGCGATCTTCGACCCGTTCGGCAACGCCGTGCACACCGCGCTGTCCTTCCCGCTGGTCGGGGAGGACGTGCTGATCACCGGCGCGGGACCGATCGGCCTGATGGCGGCGGCCGTCGCACGCCACGCGGGTGCTCGCAACGTCGTGATCACCGACGTCAGCGAGGAGCGCCTGGAACTGGCCCGCAAGGTCGGTGTGAGTCTCGCGCTGAATGTGTCGGAGAATCAGGTCGCCGAGGGGCAACGGGAGTTGGGGCTGCGTGAAGGCTTCGACATCGGTCTGGAGATGTCCGGGCGGCCCGAGGCCATGCGCGACATGATCGCCAACATGACGCACGGCGGCCGCATCGCGATGCTCGGTCTGCCCTCCGAGGAGTTCCCCGTCGACTGGGCCCGGATCGTCACCTCGATGATCACCGTCAAGGGCATCTACGGCCGGGAGATGTTCGAGACCTGGTACGCCATGTCGGTCCTCCTGGAGGGCGGCCTCGACCTCGCCCCCGTGATCACGGGACGCTACGACCACCGCGACTTCGAGGCGGCGTTCGCCGACGCGGCGAGCGGCCGCGGCGGCAAGGTCATCCTCGACTGGACCAACTGACCAAGGGACTGACGATGTTCGACTCCGTGCGCGACGACCTGCGCGCCACCCTCGACGAGATCCGCGCCGCCGGCCTGCACAAGCCCGAGCGGGTGATCGACACCCCGCAGTCCAGGGCCGTGAACGTCTCCGCGGGCGGCCGCGCCGGCGAGGTCCTCAACTTCTGCGCCAACAACTACCTCGGCCTCGCCGACCACCCCGAGGTCATCGCCGCCGCACACCAGGCACTGGACCGCTGGGGCTACGGCATGGCCTCGGTCCGCTTCATCTGCGGCACCCAGGAGGTGCACAAGGAGCTGGAGTCGCGGCTCGCCACCTTTCTCGGCCAGGAGGACACGATCCTGTACTCCTCCTGCTTCGACGCCAACGGCGGTGTCTTCGAAACCCTGTTGGGCCCCGAGGACGCGGTGATCTCCGACGCCCTCAACCACGCGTCGATCATCGACGGCATCCGGCTGTCCAAGGCCCGCCGCTTCCGGTACGCCAACCGTGATCTGGCCGACCTGGAAAGGCAGTTGAAGGACGCTTCGGACGCCCGCCGACGTCTCGTCGTCACCGACGGCGTGTTCTCGATGGACGGCTATGTGGCCCCCCTCGCCGAGATCTGCGACCTGGCGGACCGCTACGACGCCATGGTCATGGTCGACGACTCCCATGCGGTCGGCTTCGTCGGCCCCGGCGGCCGGGGCACCCCCGAGCTGCACGGCGTCATGGACCGTGTCGACATCATCACCGGCACCCTCGGCAAGGCGCTCGGCGGTGCCTCCGGCGGTTACGTCGCGGCCCGCGCCGAGATCGTCGCGCTTCTGCGCCAGCGCTCACGGCCGTACCTCTTCTCGAACACGCTCGCCCCGGTGATCGCCGCGGCCTCCCTCAAGGTGCTCGACCTGCTGGAGTCGGCGGACGATCTGCGCATCCGGTTGCGGGAGAACACCGGCCTGTTCCGTCGCCGTATGGCCGAAGAGGGCTTCGACGTGCTGCCCGGCGATCACGCCATCGCGCCCGTCATGATCGGAGACGCCTCCGAGGCGGGCCGGCTAGCGGAGCTGCTGCTGGAGCGCGGGGTGTACGTGATCGGCTTCTCGTATCCGGTGGTGCCCCAGGGACAGGCCCGGATCCGCGTGCAGCTCTCGGCCGCGCACTCCACGGACGACGTGAACCGCGCGGTCGACGCCTTCGTGGCGGCGCGGGCGGAGATGAAGGGCTGACCGGACGGGCCGACCTGCCGGCGGGCTCGGACATATTGAGATAATCGGTCCCATGATCGAAGCGCGGCGGCTCCACATCCTTCGTGCGGTGGCCGACCACCGCACGGTCACGGCGGCGGCCGCCGCGCTGTACCTCACGCCCTCGGCGGTCTCCCAGCAGCTGACGGCGCTGGAGCAGGAGACGGGCCACCGCCTCGTCGAGCGCGGCGCGAAGGGCGTACGGCTGACGCCGGCCGGCGAGATCCTGCTCGGCCACACCAACGCGGTCCTCGCCCAGCTGGAGCGGGCGGAGGCCGAGCTCGCAGCCTATGGATCGGGCGAGGCCGGGACGGTCACCGTCGCGTCCTTCGCGACCGGGATCGCCCTGGTCGTGGCGCCCGCGGTGGCCCGCCTCGCCTCGACCGCGCCCGGCATCCACATCCGCGTCCAGGATGCCGAGGGCGACGCCAGCCTGCCCATGGTCCTCGACCGGCAGGTCGACGTGGCGGTCGCGGTCGAGTACCGGGGAGCTCCGCCCGCCGACGACCCCCGTCTGGCACACGTGCCCCTGTACGCCGAGCCCTTCGACGCGGTCGTACCGGTGAGCCACCGGCTGGCCGACGGTGGTGAGGTGCCGCTGGCAGAGCTCGCCAAGGACCCGTGGATCGGCCCCTACCCGGGCAATCCCTGCCATGACGTCGTGGTCCTGGCCTGCGAGAACGCCGGTTTCCAGCCACGTCTGGAGCATTCCTCGGACGACTTCCGCGCGGTGGTGGCACTGGCGTCGGCGGGCGCCGGGGTGGCGTTGGTGCCGCGATCGGCTCTACGGGGGATGGACCTCGCGGGAGTGGTCGTACGGCCGGTGGACGGTCCGGCGCCCACACGGCGGGTGTTCGCGGCGGTACGGCGGGGAGCGGAGGCGCATCCGCTGATCCGGCCCGTGCTGGAGGCGTTGGGCGAGGCGGCGGGGGCGTAAGCCGGTACGCATCATCCCCACCGCCGTATCTCGCATCTGGGATATCCTCCCGAATATGAAACACGATGTGGCCGACGACGCAATGGACACCGTCGACGCCCGACTGGCCGCCCGCCTCGCCGGGCTGCGGGTCGAACACGGCTGGTCCCTGTGGGAGTTGGCGGAACGCAGCGGGATCAGCAGGTCCACCCTCTCCCGTGCCGAGCGGGCCGAGATCAGCCCCACCGCCTCGCTGCTGAACCGGCTGTGCGGGGTGTACGGGCGGACCATGTCGCACCTGCTCAGCGAGGTCGAGGCCGAGCCGGCGCTGCTGGTGCGGGCCGCCGAGCAGACGGTGTGGGAGGACCGGGCCTCCGGTTTCGTACGGCGGTCCGTGTCGCCGCCGCACTCCGGACTGCGCGGCGAACTCGTCGAGGGACGCCTCGCACCCGGTGCCGACATCGCCTACGACCGCCCGCCCGTGCCCGGCCTCGAGCAGCACATCTGGGTGCTGGAGGGGGCGCTCGACGTCACCGCTCAGGACGTCCGTCACCAGCTCGACACCGGGGACTGTCTACGGCTGCGCGTGTGGGGGCCGACGCGGTTCCGGTGTCCGGGGCCCGACGCGGTGCGCTACGTGCTGGCGGTGGTGCTGCCATGATCGTCACCCGCGTGAACGAGTCCCAACTGGCCGCCTGCGCCGATGAGTTGGCCGACCTGCTGATCGACACCGTGGACGGCGGTGCCTCCATCGGATTCCTCGCGCCCCTGGACCGTGCCGCGGCCTGCGCATGGTGGCAGGAGCGCGTGCGCGCGGTGGCCGCGGGCCACCTCGGCGTCCTGGTGGCGTACGACGGCCGTCGCACGGTCGGCACGGTCGGCCTGGCCTTCCCCGACAAGCCCAACTCCCGCCACCGCGCGGAGCTGGTCAAGCTGATGGTGCACCATGACGCACGCGGCCGGGGTCTCGGGCGCCGGCTCCTCGGCGCCGCGGAAGAGGCCGCCGCAGCGGCCGGAGTCACCCTGCTCCACCTGGACACCGAGACCGACAGCCCCGCCGAGCGTCTTTACGGTTCGGCGGGCTGGACCCGGGCCGGTGTCATCCCCGACTACGCGGCCGATCCCGCCGGGGTGCTGCGGCCGACGACGCTGTACTACAAGCGGTTGGGTGCGGCCGTTCCCACCAGGTGAGTGTCAGTCCCGACGGATACGGTGCCTGTCATGCCGGACGCCGAAGACGTACGCCGTATCGCCCTGTCCCTGCCGGACACGACGGAGAAGATCGCCTGGAGCATGCCCACGTTCCGGGTCGCGGGCAAGATGTTCGCCACGCTGCCCGAGGACGAGACCTCCATCGCCGTGCGCTGTCCCAAGGAAGAGCGTGACGAGCTGGTGCTGGCCGAGCCGGGGAAGTTCTGGATCGCCGACCACGAGGCACAGTTCGCGTGGGTGCGCGCCCGCCTTGCCGCGGTCGAGGACGAGGAGGAGCTGCGGGACATCCTCGCCGACTCATGGCGCCAGGCGGCCCCGCCCCGGCTGCTCGACGCGTATCCGGGAGTGGGGCGGCCGGGCGGCGACTGACGGCCCGCGCGTCCCGCGCACGAGCGTGTGACCTCGACCAAACCTGAGGTTCGGCGGGAAAGGAGTGCGCGACCACCGACCCGAGTGCGGTATGGTTTCTTTGCGCGTTCGGTCTGGGGAAAACCCCAGGTCAGACAGGCACCGGGACGTGGCGCAGCTTGGTAGCGCACTTGACTGGGGGTCAAGGGGTCGCAGGTTCAAATCCTGTCGTCCCGACGGTGTTCATCAGCGGGTCTGCCGACATCGGCAGGCCCGCTGGTCGTGTTGGTGGGACACGTGACGGGAGTGGCCGTCCACGGTGCGGTGACAGTGGGCGTGACACCGTGACGGTCATGCGGCAAGCCCCGAACAGAACCGGTGTCTGCCTGGTACGGATAGAGAGCCAGGGGAACAGCACCCTCGTCAAAGTGCGGTGGAACCCGGATATTGAGCAGGTCTCCACCGAGCGTGTGGTCTCGTTCGAGGACATTGACTCGGCTGTTGATGCGATCCGGGATTTCCTCGCCGCGTTCGTCGGCGAGGGGGGAAGCCTGTGACATGCCGGTGACGGCCTGCCGCTACGGTCACGCCACCGGCTTCGTTTCAGAGGGGGCGCGATGCCATCCGACTTCGTTCAGATGCTCATTGCACAGGAGTCCCACGAACCTCTGCCGACACTTCACCTGTTCGGTGGGCTGTTCGTGACACTCGACGGACGCCGGGAGGACATCCCGGAGGGCAGCAAGCGGCTTCTGGTCTTCGTCGCCCTACGATCGGGACGCGTGGAGCGACGGCAAGCAGCGGGTGCGCTGTGGCCGATCGGCGATGATGCCCGTGCTGCCGGGAACCTACGATCCGCCCTGTGGCGCCTGAACAAAGTGGGCGTGGACCTGCTGCAGGTGGACAAGTATGGTCTGGCCCTGCGCGAGGACGTCCTGCTCGACGTCCGACTTGTCGCGGACTGGGCCTCCCGTTTGTTGACCGGCTCGGCGACCGCCGGTGATCTCAAGGCGACGCCCAGCACCATGGACGCGCTCGATCTGCTTCCTGGTTGGTACGAGGACTGGGTACTGATGGAGAGGGAACGCGTCCGGCAGCGCCTCTTGCATGCTCTCGAAGCGCAGAGCCGTCAGCTTGCCGAGGCGGGGTGCTTCGGCCAGGCAGTGGACGCCGCGATGCAAGCCGTAGGGGTCGACCCGCTCCGCGAAAGCGCGCAGCGTGCGCTGGTCGAGGCGCATCTTGCCGAGGGCAACTGGATGGAGGCGCGGCGGAGCCTGGAGCTCTACGCCGAGTTGCTGGACCGCGAGCTGGGGGTGTCGCCGGGTGTCGAGATCACCGCCCTGCTGCACGGGCGCACGCCGTCGCGGGGCCTGGCGGGCCGGCACGGTGCGGGCCAGAAGATGGCGGTACAGCGCCTGACCGCCATCTCGTGACCGTCCGGCGCCGTACCTCGATGCCGGGCGTCAGCCGATCCTCTCCCGGTGCCTGACGAGGACGATCGCGTCGCGGGTCAGTCCCGTCCGTACGGTCGCGTAGACGCCTCCGGCACCGCGGTTGTCGTCGCCGGGAGCATGCGGGAACAGATCGAGGAACATGGCGGCGCGCCCTGCGGTCAGGACTCGGTTCTCCGCCGACCCGGACAGCCCGATCGCGGTCACCGTGCCCCCGCCCGCCTTCCAACGTTCGACGTCCGACCGGTGCTCGGGCACCGCCCAGCCGCCGACCGGGTAACGGACGACATGGTGCTCCGCCACCTCCGACGCCGTGGGGTCGATGGATCCGTCGGTGAGACCGGCGATGAGGCGCTCCCCGTCATCCGGCGACGAGACCGCGTAGAGATGGAGGTCCACGCTCTCCGACCCGTCCGGGCAACAGTCGGCGTGCCGGCGGAAGGCCACCCAGGGACGCTCCGTGGTGAGCCCGTCGGCACCTTCCGCACCGTCGGGAACCAGGATGTCGACCGATACGGCGGTCTTGTCCTCGGAAGGCGTCAGGGGAATACGGCGCAGATGTTGGGCGTCCTCGACCGCGGAGAGCACAGCGTCCGCAGGGCATGAGCGGAAGTTCAGCAGCACAGCCCGCGGGAACATGGCGCCGGTCCATTCCTGTACCGAGGACTTCGCGCCCGTGCTGTGCGGCAGGAACCCCGCGGGCGGCAGTTCCAGGATGCCGAGGTCGTCGGTCAGCCCGGGGGGCCCCGCCGTGACGGTCGTGGCGGCGTCCGCCTCGGGCAGCAACTTCAGTACCGCGGCCAGGCTTTCTTGCGCCCCCTTGGAGACGATCAGCTTCTTGGCCTCCTCCACGTTGCGGCGCACTTCCCGGTTCAGGTCACCAGCGGTGGCGGCTGTGATGCGCCGCGCCATGGCCCCGGGCCACCCGGCCGCGAGCATGTCCTGGAACTGGAGGACCTGCGCGATGAAGACGTCCCACGGGCGCAGTCCGAGCTGTGTCTGGCGGAGCCGCCGGGGCGGCGGGTCGTCGCGTTCCCGCCGGAGGGTCCAGACGTCGAGCACCCACGCCCTGGAGGTACGCAGCAGCAGCCCGAGTGGCACGGAGTCGGGGTCTTCGGATGCCGGGAGGGCGAACCCGCTGCCCCAGTCGCCACGGAGGATGTCGCTACGGTCCGCCTGGTCGGTCGCGGCTATCCAGGGACCGCCCAGATCGCGTTCGTGGGCGAACCACTTCGAGGAGACACGTGACCTCAGTGTCCGGTCCGAGGTGTCCGAGGGGCCCGCCAGCGGGAGTTCGCCGACACGGATCACCGCTTCCTCGGCGACGTAGGGCTCGGTGTCGCCGATCGAGGCGCCGGCGCACAGATCTCCGTAGACGTTCTCCTTGCCGAAGCGAGTGTCCTTCCCCGTCACCGTGATCATCCGCAGGCTTCCGGCCCCGGCCTCCTGCCCGATCACCTCAGGGTCGGTCAGATCCACTTCGGCGGACGCCTGGAGAAGAAAGGGACGGCCTGTCGAGCCGATGGCCAGACCCGGGTCGACCACCAACTTGAGGCCGTTCGGCGAGAGCTTCGCGCTGTACCCGTGGACCACGCCGGGGCCTCCCGACTGGCCGAGTGCGTAGGCCAGGGAGCGGGTGTACTCCTGCATGCGCTCCAGATGCTCGGCCCGCAGGAAGAGCCCGTTGAAGGCGTTCAGCCGGGCAATGGTCATGATCGCGCCCTCCCCAACTTCCCCATGATCACGGCGTCGTGGCCGTCCGCAGCCGTGCCCGGTGGTCCGTCGTCGAGACCGGCCAACGGTACGAGGCCGGAGCCGAGGAGCGGAGTGGGTCCGGTGCCGTGCACGATGATCCGGACCACGTCGTGCCGGGGCGGGGCGTCCAGCACCACGGTGACGGTGTCCGCCCCGGTCCGATAGGCAACCTCTCTGACTTCCGCCCGGGCCCAGGCGCGTGCGCCGACGGAACTGACGGTCACCGCGCCGGCCCCGACCGAGCCGGCGTACAGCGTCTCGGTCACGGAGAACGTGAACCGCCTGTAATCGTCGGTCCACTGGAGGGATTCACCCACCACGCGAGGAGCCTTCGGCGCGATTCCCGCGTCGGCGGGGGGCCGCAGCGAGCCGACAAGCTCCTGAAGCAGACCCGTCGGCAGCAGGACGCGGCGTACGGTCTGGTCGACGACGCCGACTGTAGCCTCCTGCCCAGAGCCCCGGATCTCGACGGTGGCGAGCGTGACCGGCGCATCCGCGACGTCTACCGGGAACAGAGCCGGGCGGTCGTCCTCCTCCGTGGCAGGGGCCAGCTCTGTGACGTCCTGCGTGGCAAGTTCCCGGAAGGTGCGCAGCCGGTCGGCCGGATCGGTGTCGTGCTCGGACCTGTCGGGGGCGAACAACTGCCTCAGCCGCGGATACCGGAGGGCCTCGGGCTCGGGCACCGGCGGACGCAGTTCGAACCGCACCCGTTCGACGGTTCGTGAGTGGTCGAAGTGCTTGGGCGACGGGTCGCACGGGGAGGCGACCGCCGGAACGGGCAAGGCCTGGCACGTGTCGAACACGGCGACGAGGCGGTATGTCCCTGGCGCTGCCCCCGGAACGCCCTGCTCGCCGGCCTTTTGAGCATTGAGTAGATCCTTCACTACCAGACAGTCCGTGGCCCGGAGAGAGAGTTCCCGGCCCAGTCCGTCGACCGCCAGCCCCGGACCCACATGAAGTGCCCGCTGGTTGTCCCCCGTCAGCACCGGGAAGCCCCACACCACCCCTGACCCGTGCAGCCAGGAGGCGTGCAGCATCTGCTTGCCGCGCGGATTGCCCAGCAGCGTGCCGAAGTCGTCCTCGCCGAGCGTCATACCGTAGGCGACCCGAAGTGCGACGAAGGGGTTGACCGGCAAATCCTCGAAACGCGCGGACCGCTCCGCCCCGTACTCACGTGTAGCGCTCATGCGCTGTCTCCTTACTGGCCGGGGCCGTGGCGGGACGGCCGGGGAACGGCCTGGCGGCCTTGGCGTACTCTCGAGCCATCGCGTGGACGAGGTGTTCCTGGTGGATCGGCCCGTTGCTGGGGGCGGCGAGGAATGCCGCCGCGATGGCGGCGTTACGGATCCAGCCGCCCGGCACCGGGTAGAGCGCGGCGAGCCGGTTGAGGTTGACGTCGTCATCCAGGGTCGGTTCGGGCAGGTGCAGTTCCCACAGCAGGCGGCGCTGCAACTCGTCCGGCAGCGGGAAGTCGACGACGAAGTCCAGGCGGCGCAGGAAGGCCGCGTCGATGTTCTGCCGCAGGTTCGTGGCCAGCACCACCAGCCCGTCGAACCGGTCCATGCGCTGCAGCAGGTAGGAGGTCTCGAGGTTGGCGTAGCGGTCGTGCGAGTCGGTGATCCCCGTACGGGTGGCGAACAGAGCGTCCGCCTCATCCAGCATCAGTACTGCCTGAGTGCGTTCGGCGACGTCGAAGACGGCAGCCAGATTCTTCTCGGTCTCGCCCAGCCACTTCGACACCACTTGCGACACGTCGACGACCAGCAGGTCGGTGTCGACCGCGGTGGCGACGACCTCGGCGGCCAGTGATTTGCCGGTGCCGGGTGGACCGGTGAACATCAGCCGCACGCCCCGGTCGGCACGCGCCCCGTCGAGGAAGCCCCAGTCGTCCAGGACGAGCGAGGCATGCTTCAACCGGGCGACCGCGTCGCGCAGTTGCTCTCTCGACTCGTCCGGGAGCACGAGCCGGTCCCAGAGCAGCCCGGGGGTGACGAGCTGGACCCCGGGAGGCAGGGTGATACCAGCCCGGCCCCGGATGACGTCCGAGATCTCCCGGGGCTCGGAGACCGGCGCGGACAGCAGGCGCAGACTGCGTACGTCGGCGGCGACCTCCGCGATCAGGGAGGGATCCAGCGGATGGCGTGCCGTCAGCAGCCCTGCCTGCTCGGACAGGTCGGGCAGCGCTGCCTGCCACGCCCCCCGCTGACTGCCGGGGCTGACCGGCCCGAGCGGCACGCCGAGCACGGGACGGCGGCTGACCGGACGCACCGCGCCGGACGGCGCGCACACGATGACCGGACCGGGCAGGTCGGCGGTGTCGAGAGCGGGCACCGGCTGGCCGGCCTCGGGCGGTGCGGGCAGTACCAGCAGCGGCACGGCGGACCGGGCCGCCGCGTGCGCCGATACCAGGGCGATCGCGGCGCGGTCCGTGGCATCGACCCGGGCGCCGGTGAGCGTACGGCCCGCGGCACGGGCGAGGGCCGCGCACCGGCTCCCGGCGATCACGTCGTCGGCTGTCGACAGCAGCAGCGTACGGTCGTCGCCGGAGCGCAGTGCGAGGACCGCCCTCCTGACGGCGGGCAGCGCGAGCCAGTCCTCGAGTCCCGCCGGAACCTCGTCGACGGTGACCCGGCCGATGGCCGGGGGCCAGGCGTCATGGCCGTGCAGCGCGTCCCAGAGCCGTTCGGCCGGGACGAGACCGCGTTCGTAGAAGGTCCGTTCGTGGACGGTGCGCAGCAGGCCGTGCCGTACGGCCCGCCCCTCGGCCAGCAGACGGCGCAGGCCGGGACGGTCCTGAGCCGTGTCGCCGGCTCCTGTGCCGTCGCCGAGCAGTAGTGCGGCCAGCCCCACCGTGGGCCACGGCTCCGAGCGGGGGTGCAAGGACCGGAAGGTGCCGGCCAATCCCTCGTGTTCTTCAGGGAGTCCGGCCAGCAGCAGCAGATCCCGCTCGGCGGCGCAGAGCCCGAACTGCTCGACGAGGGCGTCCAGCGGGCCGCGGTCGCTTGTGCCTGGAGCGGCGCCGATGCTTGCCTCGGCCCACTCCCGCAGGAATCCGGCCGCTGCGGGCGCGCCCGACTCGGGGCTGCACGTGGTCTCCAGCAGCGCTGCGAGCCGCTGCGCCAACTCGGCGGCGTGCGCGGACAGCGCTCGGCTCACCCGCTCCTCAGACATAGACGAACCTCACCACCGTGCCGAGCCACGGCACCCAGCCCGGGTCGAGGTCGAGCCCGGCGCGCCGTACGCAGACATCGACCTCGTCGGCGGCCAGATGAGCCTCGGTCCAACCGGGCGCGAAATGGATGTGCCCGTCGCGCCGGGCGAGTGCGTTGACGATGTCGCGCGGATCGCTGTCGGGTCCGTCATCCGAAGTGACGGCCTTGCGGGGAAGGGAGGCGTACCCGCCCAGTGCCGTGGCGGTCACGGCCGCCCAGCCGACGGCGAGTTCGGTGATCCGGTCTCGCTCCTCGGGCGTGGCCGCCGGACCACGTTCCCAGGGTGCCCGCGCTTCGGGATCCGCGCCCGCGAACACCGCCACGGCAGGGTCCGTGCAGGCCGTCGGCAGCAGCGACAGCGCGATGCCCTGCAGTACCCAGGGCAGTGGCCGGGTGGCGAAGACGGGATCGTCCAGGACCGCTGCCGGGATCCCGGCAGCGGGCGCGGTCGCCAGGAGGAACAGGAGCCCTGCCCAGGGGGTAGGCCGTCCCGCCTCCGGATCCGCCTCCGGCCCGCTGCCCACCGGGGCCGTCACGGATGTCGTGGGCGCCGGCTCCGCCCGGGCCGGGGCCTCGGGGACGGGGCCTTCGGCCGAACGCTGCCGCTTTGGCCCGGGGCGTGGTCGTACGGCCGCGGTGGGGCCGGTCCTGCTGCCCGCCGTGGCAGGCAGGTCCATCGCCGGTGTCCCGGCGTCGCCCGGCGACCGCGGGCTCGGGGAGCCCAGGAGCATACGGGCGACCGCGCCGAGGATCTCCGCGGCGGCCCACCGGCGCAACACCGACGGGTCGGTCTCGGCGACGACGAGCAGGGCCCACGCCTCAACGGTGCTCAGGGCCGGGCGCAGGCCCGAGCTCCGGATGTGTCCGGCCAGCCGGGAATCGGCGAGCAGTGCATCGCCCAGCGCCGCCGCCTCGGCGGAAGTGGCAGTCGTCGTACGGCAGTTGGTCGGGGCCGGAGCGTCGAACGCGACCCGCACCGACTCGGCCGCGGTCTGCCAACCGACCGCTCCGAGGACCCGGTGGAGCGCGGGTAGGCCGACGCGCCCCGCCGCGGCCGTGACGAAGCCGGGCGCCTGCCCGGCACAGCGGCGCAGTACGGCGAGGATCGCCGCTCCAGGTGCGCGTTCCGGCGCCGGGTCGTCCGCGTGGATCAGGCCCATCCGGCGCCAGGCCCAGCCGCGTTCGGTGCGTCCGCAGGCGGTGGAGCACACCAGGTCGAGCACGGCGGCGCGCTCGTCCGCGTACCGCACGGCGTTCGGCGAACCCCGCTCCATCGCCCTGCGCAGCGCGGCCACCAGAGCGGCCGCCCAGGCCGCCTCCAGTGCGTAGTCCGGCCGGGCCGGATCGAGCCGTACCGGAACGTCGAGGCGGCGCAGACACCAGATGCCCGAGGGCAGCCCGGCGGCGCGTACCGCCTGCTCCAGCCGGTGATCGGCCACACCGCGCAGCAGCCGGTCGATCCGCCCGGCGTCCGGGGACCCGTCGTCCGGGCGCGCGGTGACGCTCAATCGGCGGACGGTCAGGTCGGTCGTCATCCGACACGCACCTCCCCGACGACGGAGGTCTTCTGGACCACGGCTCCCGTGGTGGGCACCCCCACGACACCGTCGCCTCCCACGGCGACCTGGCCGAGGACGGCCGGGCCCCATTGCGCGCCGGGGCCGACGACAGAGGTGAGGCCGATGTGCAGCTGTCGGCCCACTCGCATGCCGCAGCCCAGTTCGCAGATCTCGTAGGTGGTGTGGGCGGGTTTGTGGAGTTCGAGGATCGTACGGACAACGGCGAGTTGTTCGGCGGACAGGCCGGCGTGGATGAGGACGCTGAAGCGGTGCGCGGCGGTGCGGTAGCCGTCATCGCCAGGGCGTATGTCATCGCGGACCGTGGCGCTGAGCACCGCGTCGCCGAGCGTGCCGCTCGCCCGTAGCCGCCCGAGCACCGGAGCGGCTTCGTCGTCCGGTGAACGTCCCGCGACACCGCCCAGGACGACGCCGGGAACACCGCGCAGCCGCCACTGCTCGATGATCACCGGCTCATGTCCCAGGTAGATGCCCAGCAGTTCGGTGAGCGAGCCGAGCGTCCCCCGGCGACGGAACAGCCGGTACGCCGACGCGATGAGGCTTCGCCGGGCGTCCTCCGGCCAGCGCCGGTCCAGGGTCAGCCCGGCGAATCCGGCGAGCCAGGTCATCGCCTCCTGCGGGACCGCGGCCGGGTCGACCAGGAGTTCTCGCCGGGCGGCGCGCTCGTCCAGTTCGTGGAGCATGCCCTCGGCGGGGGCGAGGAACCGTTGCAGGAAGTCGGCGTCGCCGTCGTCGCGGGACCAGGTACGGGGCAGTTGGCGCAGGATCTGGTGGCCGGGCCGTTCCACGCGCAGAGCGCGGACGCGAGGTGTGGCGGCGACGGTCGCGGAGGTGAGTTCCAGGACGACCCAGAGATAGCGTCCCGGCTCGGCGAGTACGGCCGTCTCGTAGGTCTCGAAGCGGTCGTTGGCGGGGATCTGCGCCCACGGTGTCTCACGTCCGTCGGGACGCCGCAGCACCGGCCGCCCGCCCGGCGCGCGGGCCGCGCCCAGCAGCGCGGCCGAGGGCAGCGGAGGGGTCAGATCGGGCCGCCGGATGGTGCCGGAGCCGCGGTCGGCGGGTTGCCACGGCAGCGCGTCACCGGGAGGAGCGTCGTCGTCGCTGGTGAGGAAGCCGACATGGACGTCGGTGCGCGGCGGGATGCAGGCGTCCAGGAACAACCGTCCCCAGCGGGTGCGGTAGGTCCCGCTGTCGAGCCGGTACGTGATGACGCGCCCGGAGGTCCGATGGCGGGTCTCCGGCCCACCGACCCGGCCGATCCCTGCGGCGGTTGTGAAGGCGAACGTGCCGTCGGAGGCCGATGCGACAGCACCGCCGTCATAGCCGGCCGCGGCGACGGGCTCCAACTCCAGTCGGCTCGCGCCCTGTTGCTCCAGGCGCTGGAACGGCTGCGCGGCCGCGCGGTCCGATGTGCGCGCACAGGCAGGCGCAGACGCCCCTTCCGGCCCGGGCGCGGCGGCTACCCGTTCGGGCGCACGCGCCACGACCAGCAGGTCCTGCTCCGTCACGTCGAAGTCGGTGGCCCCGGGTACCTCGGCGACGACCTCGCCGGACACCGTCGCCACCAGGGCGTACGGCGTGCCGGCGCGCCGCCACAGCACGAGCGGAGTCCCGTCCGGCCGGGTCGCGATCCGCTCCGGCGCCAGCCGTTCCCGGCAGCGCGGCCGGGACAGCCGCGGGCCGGGCAGTGGGCTCCGACGGCCGTGGAACACGACGATCCCGGCCGGGTGGTGCAACAACACGTACGCGCGCTCGCCGACAGCGGCCGCGTCCACCGGCCGTGCGGAGCGGTGGGCACGGCCGCGTACGGAGACACGGCGCAGGATGCGGTCCGCCCAGATGTCGTAGACCGTGACGCGGGCCGCCCGGACCTCCGCCACGTACAACCGCTGCTCGGTGTCCACCGCAAGACCGCGCGGCCCGTCGAAGAGACCGGGGCAGCCGCCGAGTGTCTCCGTACGGTCGGCCCGGATCACCTCGATGCGGTCCTCGGCCGGCCGGGAGCGATAGGCGCGCCCCCAACGGTCGAAGGCCAGCCCGGCCGGTGGAGCGGCGGGGGAATCCGTGGTCGGCGCGTCGTCCCAGGTGAGCTGGATCCCTCCGCAGGGCATCAGCGCGGTGTCCTCGTGCCGGCAGCGGGCCCACTGGTCAGGGTCGGCCAGCAGGCTCATCGCACGGTCGCCGTCCATCAGCACACCTCGCGGGGCAGCGGTACGTGGACGGTGTCGGAGGGAGCGGAGGGTGGCCGGTAACCGGTGCCAGGCTCCAGCGGCTCTCCGACGACGACCGTGATGTCCGCCAGTTCGGGGACCTGCCAGCGCCGCAACTCCACCCGTGGGACCTCGCGCCAGGTGTCTTCGTCCCGCATGTCGTCCCGCACGCCGTTCCGCGTGGCGAGCCGCAGCCCGTCGCCCTCCAGGAACTCCACGCCCTCGACCTGCACCGCCACCGCTTCGAGTTCGGCCCCGCGGACCATTCGCCCCAGCGGCCAGCCGAGGCCGTCAGGACCGTACGGCGGTACGGGAGCCAGGAACTGACGGATGATCAACTCCACCCAGCGGCGCACGGCGTCGACCTGGTAGCCGTCCCGCACGGAGACGCCGACGGCGACCGACACCTTCACGTACTCGGGCGGAAGAACGTACAACTCGGTGGTGATCAGCTTGCGTTCGTCCAGATACCCGGCGACTCGGCGCAACAGGGCGTGGTCCGGCAGCGGTGCGCCGGGAGCACGGACGTCCTCGGTCGGAAACACCACGACACTGACGACCCCGGCCGCACTGTGCTCGGGCGTGTCGGGATGGAACAGCGGCAGGGTCTCCGCCCGCGCCACTCCCGGCAACCGCAGTGCCAACTCCCGGAAGTCGTCCGCGACGACGGCCCGGTCGCGCCGGTGCACCTCGCCCGGGATCCGGTCGAGCGCCGCGTCGAGGGACTCCGCGTCCCGGCCGCCGTACGCGGGCAGCGGGTTGGCGACGGTCACTCCGGCGATCCCGGTGACCGTGTTCACCGCCTTGGCGACGACATTGCCCGCCGCGCCTCCGCCGTAACGGTAGGAGCGCACCCGAATCCGCTGCCCGATCTGCGGCACACGACCCTGCTGCCCGCCGGGTCCGAACCGGACCAGCCCACCCGCGAGTTCGACGCTGAAGTGCCGGTCGTCGGCTGCGCCGCGGGTGAAGTCCTCGACCTCGTCCCAGCCCCGCCAACCCCCGTCCTCCTCGACCTCCAACCGTACGGTGCCGGCCAGCACGTTCGCCTGCGCGAGCCGGTACACCTGCCCGGCTTCCCCGGTGCCGGTGCCGAGCAGTTCGGCACCGGTGGTGGTGCGGGCCTGCACGGCTTCCACCACGTTCACGCCAACCCATCGCACCCGGTGGATGCCCTCCGAGGTCCCCGGCGTCCGGGTCGCCCGCAGCCAGCCAATCAGGCGATCGGCCTGCTCGGGGTCGTCCAGCTGTGGGGGAGAGGTCACGGCCGCCGTCGGCCGCGGGGCGGGGCGAGGCGGCAGTTGTGAGGGGAGGGTGAGCGCGACGACTCCGGTGCGGCTCAGGCCGGATGTGCTGTCGCGTACGACCTCCAGGGTCCGGAAGGGGACGGTTGTGGGGAGTTGGGGGTTCGTCGGCACGTGGGAGTTCCGGGGAGGTTGCCAGAGTTGCCACATGACGCCGGGACCGGCCTGATCGAGACTGGTCGACCGATAACGTTCGGCTTCCACCGCATCGAGATCGGCGAGGCTGAACGACCGGTCGACGGTCTCGTCCAACGCGACCCCGAGAAAGACGGTACGGCCGCGCAGTTGCTCCACGTCCGTGGTCGGGCGTGCCAGCAGGGCCACCCAAAGGGCGCGGTCGAGGGTTCCGTTCACGTCCAGTGGCTGGGCTCCGGGTGTGGCAGGGTCGGCCGGCAGCACGGTGGTGCTGTAGAACTCCACCTGGGTCGTGGCACCGCCGCTGGTCCTGGCCCGGCGCGCTGCCTCATCCCGCCGCGCGATCTCGTACGCGTCCCGCACGTCGGGCGCCGGCGCCTTCTCCTTGCCCGCTCCGAGCACCTCCAGCGGCCATGCGTACATCTCGTCCCCGGTCTCGAACGACACGGGTCCGGCCTTCAACTCCCGCCCGACGAACAGTTGCACCCCGCCTGGAGATTCCGTCTCGGCTGCCACCAGAATCTGCGCCGCCTGGGCCGGACGGGGCTGGACATCGAGCAGTCGAAGGAAGGCAACCTTGGTCGCATCGGGAATCTGGTTGAAGCGGTAGAGCAGCGACTCACCCAGGAACGCGAACAGGTCCAGCAGGACGATTCCGGGATCGCTCTCGTTGTGGTCCGTCCACTCGGACGTGTAGACGGGGATCCGCCGGATCAGCTCGGCCCGCAACTGTTCGTACGTCCGGTCGTCGAGGATCGGTCCGATCAACGTCATGGGTCACCCCGCCCTCAGCGCAGATAGAACGGATAGACCAGGTTGTCCTCGCGCCGGTCCACCAGCCGCACATACGAGATGTCGATCCACACCAGCGAAGGCTCCTCACCGGGCGTCACCGCAACGTTAGTGAGATCGACCCGGGGCTCCCACCGAGTTAAGGCGTCCTGGATGTCCCGCTCCATCGCGGCCCGCGTGGCGGTCGTGTTCGGCGCCATGATGTAGCGGCGGAGGCCACAGCCGAAGCCTGGGAGCATCACTCGCTCGCCGGGGTCGGTGTCGAGGATGGTGCCGATGGCTTGGCGGATGAGTTCTTCGCCGGTGGCGTACTCCAGCTTGCCGGTTGGGCTGGGGCGTAGGGGGAAGCGGGGGCCTTTGCCGAGCCATGCCTCGGTTGTCATACGTTGATGGTTGGTTGGTGCCGTCACTGGCCCGTCGCTGCCCGCGAACGCCCCGATGACGGGGTGTTAGGTCTCTCGCATCCACGACCGAGGATGAGCAGGCTGGAACTCCCGCTGCCGCTGCCGCTGGCCACCGGCACGGGTATCCTGGCCCTTCTTGTACGTGAACCGCGTCCCCCGGCCGAGGTCACGATCCCCACAGGCGTCTTCGGCGTGCTCGCCACCCTGGGCCTCTTCTGCTACGAGCTGCACGGGATCGAGAAGTGCCAGCACTTCATCACCCAAGGCGGAGAGCTCGAAAGGAGACTCTAGTTCGGGGTCTTTCATCGACCGTCCGGTCCGGATCCTCGGCTTTGTCGATGAGTTGCTCGCCGCATCCGCCATTTACCCAGCGAGCCTGGCGGGTTGGACCTTCATTGCCGACTCGTCGTGGAATGCCTTGGATGAGAGCCCCTACGTGGCCTCGGCTTCTACCCTCGTCGCGGGTTTCCTCGTGGCACGGGGAATGATGTGGCTCATGCGTGCCCGACGCAAGGCGAATCGATCGTGAGCGCGCATGTCCATGGATGGAATTGGGAACAAGGCAGTTGACGATGGCGTCCCTGAACTGAAGCGCCGGTGGGCTCACTTCACAAAAGACGTGGATCTTCGAAGAGCGCTGCACGGCCCTGGCCGCCTCATCGAAATCGCAGAGCCGCGCTTATCGAATGCGGCTCCGTGGATCCACGTTCAGGGCACCGTGTAAGGCTGCAGGGTCAGCTCGATGTCGAAGCCGGACAGCACCTCATCCTGCCGACTCAAGCCGTACCTGGCGAGTAGGGCGTCCTGGCGTGCGCGCTCCTTCAGTCCTTCGGCGAAGGTCCGCCTGATGCCGCGCTCGTCGCTATGGACGTAATCGTCGAGGAGTTTGCTGAGCTCCTGCCGTTTGCCGCCGATCACGGTCGCTCCTGTGATTTCACTGCCAGCCTGAATTATTGAGGTCTTGCCGTACTTAATGGAGTCAGTTTCCAGGATGAGCGCGTCAATATCTGCAGCCGGGTATTTCTTCTGGAGCCAGGCAAGCTGGCAGATGGTGTCGAAGTTCTCGATCTGTTTCATGGTGACTCGGGCCAGGCCTTGGTACGTGGCGCCGAGTCGTTTGGCCTGGTAAAGGGTGACGTAAGTGACAGTAGGCGTTCCCGTTTCGGTGAGCGCGGGACTTTCGTGGACAATTTTTCCGGGCAGGTTTCCCAGGAAGGCCTCTCTCATTTGGAAGGTGCGGGTTTTGGGATTGTAGGCGCGAATGAAGTAACCCTTGCGAACTTGTCCGGTGGCGGGGTCGGTGTATTCAACTTCGGTGCGCAGCACCTTCACTCTCCTGTCTTCGTCAGTTCGGGTGTTGTGCAGTTTCCAGTTGCTGGGCGGATGGTCCGTGTCGAGGCCGAGGAACACTCCCTTGGGTTCGTTGACCATTTTGAGCAGCGTTTCGACTGCGTTTTCCAGTTCTTTGGCGGTGCGGAAGGGCCTGATGCGCAGGAGTGCAGTTGCCGCTACGGGGTCGCGTCGAATCACCCGAACGAACTCGTCGATCTCACCTTTGGGCGTGCTGGCGAGAGTGTGTAAGGCGTCGTCGCTGAGGAGGCTGAGCGTGTAGATGGTTTCGGTGCTGAGGGCACCGGCGAGTTCGGAGCCGAGGGCGGCATTGATGCGGGTTTTGATGCTGAGCAAGTCACTGAAGGAGATGCCTATGAGGGCGGCGTTCAGGGCAATCATGGCGAGGATTCGGACGATTGCGTCGGATTGCTGCTCAGGTGACAAATTCGGGTCGTCGAGGATTTTGGTGATCGCGTCGACCGCCTCGACTGTCATGAGTACTCCGGCGGTGGCGCCTGTCACGGCGTTGGCCCACAGCAGAAAGCGGCCGGAGCGGGTGGTGAACATGACGGGCGCGCCGTGGCGGAGCGCCTTGAAGGCGGTGGCCCCACCGACGATGCTGGCGGCGAGCGAAGCGAGATCTAGAGCGACGCCGAGTGGGTTGATTTCGGCTTGTTTGAGCCGGTCGTAGAGGCTGGCTCCGGCGGAGACGGCGCCTGCTCCAGCGGCGCCGAGCAATAGGACAGGCACGACGACGGCGGCGCCGACTCCGGTGGCGGCGAGCAGGATGGCCAGACCTGTGAGCCCGAGGGATGCCCAGCCGAATCCTGCTGATACGACGCCAGCGACCGACTTTCCGGTGGTTTCATAGGTTTTGGTGATGCTGGGTGCGATGTCGATCCTGATGATGCCTTGCGGGTATGCGTTGCCGTCCCTGAAATCGGACAGGGCGTCTTCGGCGGTGCGGCCCGTGTATTCGCGGCGTGAGACGCCGGGGGTGAGGTCGACGAGCTTGGTGCGGTCCTGCTGCTGGCGGTCCTGCCCAAGGAAGATCGGGAGCTCCGTCTGTTCGCCGCTGGTCATGTTGAGGTAGACGGCGCGGGCGCCGATGGCGTTGTCGAGCATATTGAGGTGCCGTTTGGCCTCGGTGCTGTAGGCGTCCCATGCGACTAGGGCGCTCTGCTCCTGTTCGCGCAGGACTACTTGCAGGTATCTGGCCGTGGTGTTGAGAGGTTTGCCGGTGTCGTCGAACTCTTCGCACACGATTCGATAGACGTTGGGTGCAGCGATGAACCAGGGCGCGCTGGTGCCGCTGGATCCGAGGTCGTACGTTTCGCGGCCGTCGCGGACGATGCGTAGGAAGCCGTGGTAGTTGTGCCATCTGAGTGGGGTGCTGGGCTGGGCGTACCAGCGGTGACTCCTGGCGCCGGGGCTGGGAGTCACGGTGTAGACGGCGTAGCCGAGGAGGTCGCCGCCGCGTCGGGGGCGAGCCGGGTTGTCGGCAGAGGAAGTGATGTAAGGGATGCCGAGAGCACTCTGGTCTTTGATCCCGTATTGGGAAAGTTCCAGGTGGCGCAATTCGAGCCCTGCGGAATAGCGGACTGAGCTGGGCGTGGCCGGCAGTTTGGCGAAGGCTGTGTCAAGGAGGGACGCGGTTTCGGTTACCTCTTGGCGGTGGCGGATCGTCACGTAGCTGTGCTCGCCCAGCCGTAATACGGCCTCGATGCTGTAGCTCCCGGCCTTTATGAAGGTGAGGTGGGCAGTTCGGTCTTCTTGGGTATTGGTGACGAAGGTGTGCCCGTCGGGGTCAGTGATGATCCATTCTCTGGCGTAGATGACGCGACGGGGGAGGGTTTCGATCAGGGATTGAAGGCTGAATCGCATGGTCATCCCTTGGGGTGCCACCGCGATCATCGGTTGCGCGCGGACTCCGATGCCGTGCTCCCGTGCCCAGGTGTCGGCGGCTGTGCCCGTAGTGAACTGGTCCTGCGGCTCGTCAGCGTGTTGTACCCGAGTGGTAGTTCTGAGCGTGGGGGACGGTGGGTGGTGGCCGGTGAGGGTGGCGTGGGCGGCGGCTTCCGCTTCGGCTTCGAGTGCCTGCTCGGAGGTGGTTGTGGCACCGGTGGTGTTGCTCTGCTGCAGAACGTGGGTGATCTCGTGGGCGAGCAGAGCGTTGCCGTGGGCGCTGCCGGGGCGAAAGCGACCGGGTGCGAACGCGATGTGGTTGCCGATGCTGAGCGCTCCAGTTGCTTGGCCGACGACGTCGGTGTGGATGCGCACGTGCTTCAAGGCGGTACCGAAGGTGGGTTCGAGCTGGGCCAGCAGGTCGTTGGTTAGCGGGTGGCCTGGGCCAAGGTCAGCTAACGGCGCCGGGTTGATTGGCGTTGGCGCTGCCCGCCTAGGCGCCTCTCGCCTTTTTGCGTCGTCTGTGCGCATGTTCTTCACCGTCGTCAAGTGCGGTCACTCGAGCGTCCCGCTGCTTGGAAGCCCGGCCCTTTGCGGCAGAGGGGATCGCCCGGCTTTGGGAGCCTGGGGGGTGAAGGAAATGAGGGCAGGCTGCCCGGCTGTAGGGAGTCGACAAGCATTTTTGCAACCTGGCTGTCGCTGCCTAGCTCACGAATGTTAGAAACCAAAAGATCTGTGGACCCAGCAGGTCCAAGCACCTCATCCATCGAGTCTTTCTCGTTGGCACTCATCTGATTGATCGGATTGCCGGTAGCGAGGTAGTCGTTGACAACCTTGAGTGCCGCTCCGGCCGACGGCCAACAAAAGCGCAGCAGCAGCATCCACCACAGCTGGAAGATCAGCGTGACGATGGGCAGGAACAGAGTGAAGAGGAACATCGCGACGATAGTGAAGAGTTCCAGGGCGTAGGTACAGCGCTCGACCGCATCGCCGCCCGACGTCCCCGTGTCCGGTATTCCCTTTCCCTTGGTGAACTGGAGCTGTGAGCCGGGCGGTTGTATGAACTCGACCCCGCCCGGGCCCGCCGGTAGGTTGCCGGCGCGGGCGGCGAGGGTGCGGAAGTCCGGGGTTGTGATGGAGACACGGCGGTTCTGCGTGCCGGTTGGGTCGAAGAAGGAGGCCAGGCGGTAAGGGGCAGTCGGGGTGCTCCACCAGAAGCGGGGAGGGCAGTGTTCGTGGCCCGGGCGTGGGGGGAGCCGCGCGAAGCACTGCATGCGGTAGACGGACTGGTCGTCGAGCTTGGGGGCGCCGGTCGCGTCGGGGTGGGCTGACATCGTGGGCACGGCGCCGAACCAGAGGGAGCGGGTCTGGGCCGCGGCGCAGTCTTGAGGGCGCGGTGGGATCCGCCACATGGAGAACTCCTGCTCGTGGGGCAGGAGTTGCGGTGCGGCATCGGGCTGGGTGGGCACCTTTGTCCAGGTGCCTCGGCCATCCTCGCCCACGATCCAGGCCTCGGTCACCCATTCCGGATTCGCTGCCGCCAGCAGAACAGCCTGGTCCGGGGGGAGTTGCCGGCCCGCCGTCGTCCAGGTCACTTGGTCGATGTCTGCGACATCGGGCTGGTCCGGAGCTTCCTTCGCCTGCCCGCGCTGCTCGGAGTCGAGTTCCTTGATCAGTAGACGGGCCAGTTTGCGCAACGCAGTCAGGTTTCGTTTGCCTTGGACGACCATGACGTCCCGACGTACGACGAAGCCGACTTCGAGGCCTTCGGTGTCACCTGGCCGAGGCAGACCGGGTTCGTCACAGAAGAGTTCGGCGACCAGTGCGTAGAAGCGGTCGTGATGCGGTTGATAGAGCTTGCGCATCCCTGTCCGCACCATGCGATAAGGCGGGTATCCCTTGTGCAGCCGTGGATGTGAAGCCATGGAGACCGGATAAGACCACTCGTCCTCGGGACCGAAGGCCAATGAGACGCTCGGGTCGCGCATCAGGCGGTCGACGTAGTCGGTGGCCGCGTACTTCTGGATGGCGGGCATCGTGGCTGTGTCGTCGAACGGGTCTCTCTCAGCTCGTGCCAGGTCGTACCAGGGAGTGCGCAGGGCGTAGTCATGCGTCATGACGGCCTCACAGGATGTTGCCCGCACCGGGCGTGTAAGCCGGAGACATCACCATCGTCTCGGCGATCAGGGTTGTGCACTTGACGATGCCGCTGAACGTCGACACCGCGGCGTCCACCTTGACCATGGGCGCCGTTACGTTCATCGAGACGGTGCCGGTGATGTCGACGGAGGTTGAGGTGAGTGTGACTGTGCAGCCGGTCGCGTGGCGGATCGTCACCTCCTGGGTGGCGTTGTCCAGGACGACCTGATGGCCCGACTCCATCGTGATGCGGACCTTCGCGGCGCCCGCCGAGTCGTCGAATTCCAGGCGGCTGCCGCGCCGTGACCGCAGTACGCGCAGGTTGTTGGCTCGGGTGGCGGCCTCCGGGAGGGCCGTGCGGCCGTTCCAGGTGGCGCCGACGATGTAGGGGCGGCGGAGGTTGCCGGCCTCGAAGGCGACGACGACCTGGCTGCCGGTCTCGGGGAGGATCTGGAGGCCCTGGTTGTCGTCGGCGTAGGGGCTGCACAGGGTGGCCCAGGCGCGGACGTCGCGGTCGCCGTCCGTGCCCAGCCAGGGGAAGCGGACCTCGATGCGGCCGAGGCGGTCAGGGTCGACGAGTTGGGTGACGAGGGCGGGATAGACGCCGAAGTAGGACGGCGTGGAGCCGTCGGGCGGGGTGGGCAGTCCGGGCAGGGCCATCAGGCCACCTCGTTGAGGGTGGGGCGTTCCGCCTCGAAGCGTGTGCGGAAGCCGTGTGTGTGGTCGAAGGTGTGGGTGAGTCGCGTGACGTAGTAGCCGCCACCGTCGAAGGGAGCGCCGATGTGGCGGAGGTCCAGGCGGCTGCCGACGGTCATGTCGGGGGAGCCTCGGGTCACGCCCGTGACGGTGACGAAGCGGCGGCCGCGGCGCAGCATTTCGGCGCGGGCCCACGCGGCGGCCTCGGCGGAGGTGAGGGCGGCTTCACGTACGCGGTAGGAGGTGCTGGCGCCCAGGGCCCGTTCGACCAGGCGGGGGCCGGTGCGGCCGCCGGTGACCTCGGCGTCGAGGGCGTCGGGCCCGGCCTCCTCGTCGATGACGGCCTCGCGTTGGGCGTCGTAGCCCGTGACGACGACGGCGCTGCGCTGGTGGGCGAGGTCGGCGCAGGCACGTACTGAGAGGAGCTGGCTGCCGTGGACCAGGGTGAGTTCGGTGCCCTCGCGGCTTGCGCGGTCGCGGAAGTGGAGTTCGTCGCCGGTGCACCAGAGTTCGGCTCGCACGAGGCGGGCGCGCTCCCTCAGGAACGCCAAGTCGTTCTGGTTGAACTGCTGTACAACGTCGTAGCGGGGCCCGTCCGCCTCCGTGTCGCCCTTGAGATGGTGCGCTGCCGCGATCTCGGCGGCTATGTCGGCATCGGTGGCGTTGCGGTAGGTTCGCATCCGTCGGGTCATGCGCAGTCGCATCAGCGCGTCCTCGGCGTACACGACCACCAGGGGTGGCTCGCCGTCCCCGAAGACCGCCTCGATCGCCGAGAACGTGCCCTCGAACACGTACCGCTGCACGCCCTCCGGACCGATGCTGACGCGCACCCGTCGGCCGAAGTCGATGTGCGCGCCGTCGAGATGGAGCATCGCACCGGGCGGGCCGGGGGAGCCGCCGATCACCGCAAGGAGATGCGCCCGCATGGTGCGCAGGCCTCCCAAGCCCTCGCTGATCTCCAGCCGGATGCAGTCGCGGGCCAGGTCCCGGACCAACTCGTCGTCCACCGAGAAGACCGGTGACACCAGGGCGTATGTCGGTTCAGTCATCGAAGTCCACCGCGCAGACCCGCCCGGCCAGCCATTCGGCCCGGCAGCGGATCTCCTGCCAGCGTTCCTCCGCGGCCCATGGGTCGACCGATTCCGCTTCGTGGGGAGCGTCGCTGGTCCCGGTGGGTACGACCTCGGAGTGCAGCTCGTCGATGTGGACACTCATCCGGTCATCCCCCTCCCGGTGCTGCCGGTTTCCATCGCATCGTGCTCGGCCGGGCGTCACGGCGGCGTTGCTCACGGTCCGCTCGCGCGCGGGAGCCGGTGGCCGGCGGCAGTTGCTGCCACGGGGCCGGGCCCGATAACGCGTCGGGCGCGGCGGTCTCGTACGGCCGGGCACGGGCGGCGAGACTGCGACGGCCACCCTCAGCTATGTCGGCCAGCGTCGGTGGGTGGACCCGGGTGCGCAGGGGAATGGCCCGGCCGTAGGTCAGGGACCGCGGGTCCACGGCGTCGGCATCCACCGTGCTCACCGTCGCCTGCGCGGGCGCGGCGAACGCCGCCCGGGCGGCCGCCGAGGCCTGCCCGGTGGCCTCGGCGGTGACCGTACGGACGGCCCGGGCGATCCCGCCGGCCTGGGACAGTGCGAACCCGGCGGCCTCCAGAGCGCCGGGAGCCCCGGCCGGGGCGGGGCCGGAGGGCACCGGTGCGGCCAGTCCCAGGGCCTGCGCCAGCGCCTCGGTGACCGAGGATCCGACCCCCGCGGCGTAGCCCGCGGCGCGGCCGACGCCCGCGTCCGTGGTCAGCTCCGGTCCTACCTGTACCGGGGCGCCGGCCGGAAGCCCGAGCGGACTCTGCAACCCGTTCATCAGCGAGCGCCAGGCGGCCGGGTCGCCGCCGATGCGAGCGGCCAACTGCTGGGCACTCTCGCCGTCCTGGGCCGTCTCGACCTTCTCGGGTTTGGTGGTTCCACGGTGGCCGGGGGCCGTGCCGGTGTCGTCGGACACCTGTGACGGCTGCTGGTTGCCAGGGACGGACGCCGCCTTGTCGTCCCTGCCGCCGGGCCCGATGATGTTGCCCTCGTATGCGGGGTCCTGCTCTGTGACGCTGATGCTGAGCTTGGCCCGCAGAGGCGTGCCGTCGGGGGCGAAGTAGTCGAGTTCCTCGGTGATCTGAGTGACGATGCCGTCGAAGGCGAACTGCCCCCAGCTGAAGCGGAGTACTGGCGGCGCCTTCAGCCCCGTCGCTCCGGGCCTGGCGAAGTGGCGTACCGCGGCCGTCAACCGCCGTACATCGAAAGGCTGGTTCGTCCCGGCCCCGCTCCCGGCGTCCACCTCCTCGGCCGAGTCGTACTCCAGGTCGAAACTCAGGACGGCGGGCGTGACCGAGAAGTACTGCCGCGCCACCGTTTTGACGGTCTTCCCGCCGATGTCACGGGTGTTCTGGTACTGAAGCCGCAGTGAGGTGGGATTGAACTGCACTTCGACCGCGTCGCCGTCCGGCGTGTAACCCGGCGGATCCGAGCCTTTGGCGCCATGCGCCTTCTTCAGCTGCTGGATCGTGGCCGGCACCAGTTTGCTCATCAGGGCCCCATCCGAAGGCCTTCATGGACGATGTGCAGCTCCTCGATCGCGATCTCACCGGTCTTCGCGTTGAGGGTCGGGCCGGATACCTTCTGCGGCAGGCCGCGTTCGAAGCGCCAGGTGGCCCGAGGCTCCGCGGTGGCAGGATCCTTGACCGTGATGAACCCGTCATAGCGCGGGATCGGCAGGACGCCGGCGACCATTCCCTGCAGCCAGTCCCACATTTCGGTATTGGCGCTCCGACCCGCGGCCGTGGTGAACAGCCCGCGTTTGAGCGTGATCGGCTGAAGCCTGACCCGGCCGACCCGCCGAATGATCCCGTCGTTGCGGCCACCTTCGAGGTACTCCCGTACGTCGGCCTCAAGTTCCAGTCCCGAGCATTCCTGGAACGAGCCTTCGGCGAACCGCCGCGGGGCCGGGTCGGCGCCTGTGGAGGGGCTCCGGGTGAAGGTGACCTCGAACCGGAAGGTCTGAAGGATCCTGGTGTGCAACGGCTCAGGAGAGCTCATCGCCGTCCTCCTCCACGCGTACGCCACCCTCCCCGTCCCCGGAGACCCGCAGCACCAGGAACTCCAACGGCTCGGCCGGCGCCACCCCGACCTCGGCGACGAGCCGGCCGAGCGCGAGTGACTGGGGCGGGTTGACATCGTCGCCGACGCGCACGAAAAAGGCCTCCCGCTCGGTGGCACCGGTGAACGCGCCGCGCTCGTACAGGCCGCGCAGGAACATCTCGAGGGTGTGCCGCAACCGTTCACGCAGATCAGTTGTGTGAGGCTCGAACACGATCCACTGCGACTGCCGGTGGAGCGCGAGCCGGAGCATCGTCATGAGCCGCCGCACGCTGAGTTGCCGGTACTCCGGGTCTGACGACAGTGTGCTGGCCGAAGTGAGACGGAAGCCGTCGCGCTCCGCGCGGTAGACGTTGATTCCCTGCGCGAAGAGGGCCTCATGCTCGGCATCCCCGACCCTGACCGCGCCGAGCACCGCGCCGCGCGCCAGCTCGTTGGCGGGGCCCCACGGCAGTCCCAGCCGACGTTCCCGGGCCGCGATGATGCCGGCCGCGAAGGCCGACCCCGGGACCGGCACCCGTACCCCGGACACGTCCACGACGGCGAGCCAGGGGTGGTACGCAGCGGCGTAGGAGTTGTCGAACCCGGTCCGCCAGCGCGCAACCGCCCGTGTGTCCAGCCCGGGCGGCACATCCAGGAGCACGGTGAACCGGCGATGGTGTTCCGTCAGGGCGACCACCCGGAGCTGCCGCTCGGTGATCGCATCGAGGTCTTCGGGGTCACTGGCGTCCAGCAGCCGCATCTCCGGGCGCGGCCGTACATATGCGGCGGGAACCGGAGTGGCGCACGGACCGTGTGCGGTGTCCGCCCAAGGGTCCGGTTCGGGGCCCGGCACGGCCCAGGACCAGAACAGGTCGGGGACGGCGAGCAAACCGATCTCGGTCGTCCGGGCCAGCCGGTCCACGCCGTGGTGTTCGCGGTCGTTCAGCGGGTCGTCGTCGGGGGGATCGCCGGGGCGGCCGTCGAAGAAGACGTCGCCGGTCAGCTCGCCGTAACGGTCCCGGCCGTTCCGGATCCGGCGGGCAGCCACCGCGGGCAGGAGCGGGCCGGGCGGTGGCAACGGCGCCTCCGGCACCTCGGACGACACCAGCAAGGACTCCTCCTGAACGACCCTGCCGAGGAACCGCGGATGGTCGGGGTGCAGACCGAGCCCGCCGGTACGTTCCTGGCGCCGAAAGGCACGGTCGTCGTCCACGAGGAACACGGCGGTCACCACTTCCGCGTCGTCGACCTCGTCCGCTCCGCCCGGCAACGGCCGGTCCAGGGTCGCGGTCCAGCGCCTCCGGCCGCGTTGTGTCAGCCGTCGCTCCGTCTTCACCACCCACCGCAACTCCCCTGGCACCGGCAGACCGGGACCGCGCAGCCGCAGCAGTGTTCCTGGCGGAACCTCCGTCCCCTCCGGGAGCGGTAGGCCTCCCTCGTCCGGTTCCAGCAGCGGGTCGGTGGTGTCGGTCACCGGCCGGAAGCGCAGGGTCACTTCGTACTCCAGCCGCAGTGTGAGCCCGTTTCCCCACGTCCCCCAGTCACGGGCGGTGAAGCGCACCGGATCGCCCCGGCCGGTCTTCACGGTTTCCAGTTCATAGCGTGCCCGGCCGTCGTCAGGCGCGGTGCCACGTGGTCCGACGCGCAGGACGTACGCCCGCTCTCCGCCCTGTTCGAAGAAGGCCGAGACCGCGTACGGCAGCAGACCCGGGCCTTCGAAGCCGCCGAACCGGAACTGGTAGTCGCTCCAGCTCCGCACGAGCACCGGCTCATCGACCGGACCGCGCGGCGCGACTCCGGCGAATCCCGTTACGTCGAGCCGGACCGGCCGCAGCGACCGGTCGATCCGCTCCGCCACGCGGTAGATCCCGGGAGCGCCGAGTCGCAGTCCGGCGGTCACGGCGAGGTGAACACAATGCTCTCGGCGACGAGCTGGAGCTCCTCCATCGCGACCTCGCCGCCGCCCTTGCCCGCCAGGGTGGGTCCCACCCACTTCTTGGGCTGGGCGGCTTCCAGCTTCCAGCGGCAGACGGTGCCGGCGCGTGACTCGTCCTGCAGCGAGATGATCACCGTGCGGGGCTCGAACCGGCCCTCGCGGGTGGCCGCCAGCCACTCGAACAGCCGGGTGTCGCCGATCAGTCCGCGTTTGAGCGTCACATCGTCCGTCGTGTTGGTGTTGGCCACCTTGCGTACATGGTTGTCCCTGTCGTTGCCCCCGCGGTACTCGGAGTACTTCACCTCGTTGCCGAGTCCACTCACGTCGGAGAAGCCGCCGATGAGCGCAGCGTCGTCCCAGTTGTCGCCCAGTTTCACCAGGAAGTTGAACGCCCCGTACGGGCTTTCCTCGCGCAGTGCCATGGTCCGTCTCCGCTCCGTCCGGCTGCTGGGGTCAACTGCGTTGCGCGTCGGCGGTCCACTGGCCGATGCGGAAGATGACGAACTCGGCCGGGTAGGTCGGAGCCACCCCGATCTGGCAGATCATCCGCCCGTTGTCGAGATCGTTCTGGGACATGGTGGTCCGATCGCAGCGCACGAAGTACGCCTCCTCGGGCCGGGTGCCCATCAGCGCCCCGGTGCGCCAGACCACGAGGAGGAAGTCCTCGATGGACTGCCGGACGGAGGCCCACAGCCGCTCGTTGTTCGGCTCGAACACCGCCCACTGGGTCGCCCGTTCGATGGAGTGCTCCAGATAGATGAACAGGCGACGGACGTTGACGTACTTCCATTCCGGATCGGAACTCATGGTCCGGGCGCCCCACACACGGTTGCTGCGGCCCTCGAAGAACCGGAGCGCGTTGATGCCCTCGGGGTTGAGCAGTGACTGCTGGTCGTAGTTGACCTTGTGCTCGAACTCGGCGATGCCGAGCACCACTTCATTGGCCGGCGCTTTGTACACGCCTCGTTCGGTGTCGCTGCGCGCATAGATCCCCGCGATGAACCCGGACGGCGGCAGCGTCACGACGGGTGTCGGCGTGCCGGGTTCGGGCACGGCGTTCGGGTCGAGGATCTTGACCCATGGGTAGTAGAGGGCGCCGTATTTGGTGTCGAATCGGGCACGGAATTCACGTACTTCGGAAATCGAGCTTTCCTTCGGCGGGTCCACGATCGCGATCCTGTACCGCAACCTCTCGCAGTGCTCGATCAGCGCGTCCACGACCTGCTTGGATTCAGAGTCGGTTTCCCAGCGCACTGTGTCGGGCATGGCGACTACGGCGATGTCGTCGATTCCGGCGAGCGCCTGCAGACCGGTTGCCGCGATCGAGGCGTTCTCAGGGTCGGCTTCTTCCCCTCTGAAATCGTCCGGTCGCAGGGCCGTCTCGCCGTCGCTGCCCCCGGACAGGAATCCACTGCTCTCCGGGAGCAGCAACGCTTCCATGAGCCGCGCGGGCGTCGGTTGTCCGTTGACGTGGAGCCAGACGAGGGAGAACTCGTCGGCCGGGTCGACCAGACCGAGGACCTTGCTGATGGAACGGGCGCTGCGGGGGTCGGCTGCGAGGTCGTTGTAGACGTCCACCCGGCGCTGCCCCATCGACACCGTGACTGCGAGGCGGATGGGGAAGGCCGCCTGACCGGCGGGTAGTTCCAGCCCGCTGCCGCCTTCGAGCCTGAGCTCTCCGTCGGCGGGGTCCCGTACCACGACACGCAGGTTCCCCGGCAGCGGCGGTTGGTCGTCGGGCATCCGCACCGCTCGGTCGGCGTCGAGTGGCGCCAGTTCGACGAGGGTGCCTACCCGCACACCGGTGAGGCTCGGGACCGGTGGACTGCCCGAGGAGATCAAGGCGTTCTTGCCTCGCTGGAAGTCGGTGTCGACCTTGATCTCGCGTCCGGCCCGCCCCGGCCACCGGGCGCGCCACTGTGCCACCGGCGCGGTGCCCGTGCCCACGTCACGGCGGGCGAAGCATTCGTCGATCCGGTCGGCGTCGACACCGGTTCCGGCCCGGAACCACGGGAAGACGCGGGCGATGTACAGCCGGCGGCCACCGTTGGCGAAGAACGCCCGGACGGCCAGGGCAAGGTAGTTGGTGTCTCCGGACACTTCCTCAAGGCCACCGAACGCGCGCTCGAAGTCCGCGAAGCTGGTGAGGGGCGGAGGTGGGGCGAGGACGGGCCGAATGTCCTCGTCGCCGTCCGTGCCGGTGAAGGTCAGCGTGTGCGGTACCGGACCGTAGCGCGTCAGCCCGACCATCCCACAGGTACTCGTGGAGACGCCCTCGATCGTCTTGGAGCGGAAACTGGTCTCCTCGACGTACACGCCGGGGGTCAGATACTCGGGCATGCGCGGACCTCCTCGGTCGCGTTCAAGGGGTGAACAGGAAGGGCGTGGGCTCGGATCGCATTCCGCCGACCTGGATGCGGACCCGATGGTCGGCGGACGACTGCCGATATCCCGGAGGCGGAGTCTCGCCGCGCATCAGGGCGGTGTCGAGATCGACCACCTGCGGCGGTGGGACGTCGCCGGTTCGAGGCACGGGCTCGATGGGCAGCCCTGCCAGCCGGTCCTCGTCGCCCGACACCGGGGCGGGAATCGGCACGGGCACCGGCGCCGGGCCGAAGACGACGATCCGCAGGCGCACTTCCTTCCGCAGCGCCAGGTCGACATCGCCGAGTGTCGTCACGACCAGCAGGAACTCTCCGCGCTCGTCGCCGTGCGCCCGCCCCACGATGACGTCGTGGGGTGGCTGGTCCTCGATCCGTGCTTCAACACGGGCCCAGGGCAGGGGACCGGCGGCGTCGCGGACGCGTCCGCGCAGTCCCGTGACGCCCCGTGGCAGGACGTACGCGCTGCCCGGCAGCAGCCGGGGGCGCAGCAGCCGGGAGCGTACCGGGATGTGCCCGCCCGCGGCCTCCGCCGCCTCGACCTCGGCCAGTGTCCACAGCGGTACCGCCAGCCTCCGGGGTACGAACCGCCGCCGGGGATCGTCGATGCGCACGACGACCGGCGCCGGGGCCGGCGCCGGGGGAACGCCGTCGCGCAGGAGCACGACCGGGCGTCGCCGCAGCTCGTGCCGGAGCCGGTACCGTCCAATGCCGCTCGCCTCCAGTGGCAGGTCGATGCGCCGAAGCAGGGGGTCGAGCCCTTGCCCGCGGCGGCGTCGGCGCGGCTGATCCGGGACTTCCCGGCCCACCCGGACCGCCGTACCCACCGCGCGGCCGGTGACGGCGTCGACCGTCTCCACACCCAGCGCCAGCCGGTGCAGCAGCACGGTGTGAGTGACGAGCTCGCCGCCAGAGGTCATGGAGTCACCTTCTGCGCCATCTCCGCCAAGACCGTGGCGACCCGCTCGCCCTCGACCGCGGGGCGCCCTTCGATGAGGACGACACGGGCCACGTACGGCAGGCACAGCCGGAATTCGGCGGTCAGCGCCTGGAAGGCCTCGCTCATGGAGTCCAGGGCGAGTTCGTCGGGCACCACCTGGATCGAATCCCCGGGCCGCCACTGCCCGCTCGGATGGAGCAGTGGGCCGGTGAGGACGGGCTCGCTCTCCAGAACACGCACCGCGAGACCGAGATACTCCAATTCGAACTCGACGTTCCCGTCCCATGCGGAGACCAGGAGGTGCATGCGCAGCGGTAGCCGCGGCACCCCGTCGGCACCGGCGACCGCGGACCACCCGGCACGGGTCTCCCGGTCGACGGACAGCCGATAGCAGTACACGGACACCGCAGGAAACTGGATCGCCGCGCCAGGCGTGTCCACGGTGCCCAGATCGCCGGTGCCGACCAGCACGGCGCTGGGCCGGCGCAGTCCCGGCAGTTCCTCCTCGAAGCGCAGTTTGAGCAGCGCGACGATGCTGCGTCCCACGGCGGCGAGAGCCTGGTATCCGGCCATGCCGCAGATGCTCCGCCCGTCTCGTCACCGCAGCGTCGCCGACACCTGAACTCCCCTCCGGCGACGCTCAGGTGACGTGTCCTCACCGACACTTCGCCTGACCGGTCGAAGGAGGAGTGATGGCCACCACCTATCGGGAGCCGCGCAAGCCCGGCCTTCGCAGTGAAGACGCGCCGTCGAAACCGTGCGCGGACTGCGATCCGAGCGGGCTGGACACGCTCAAGTGCGATGCCGAAGGCATCAAGAAGCAGGCGGAGGTGACAACCGAAGCCGCGGCCAAGATTGCCGAACGCCGCACCAGGTACGACGTGGCGCGGGCCAAGTACACCCAGGCCCACGAGGGTGCGGCGAAGGTCGTGGAGGAGTCCGGAGTCCAGCTCAACCAGCTTCTGGAACGCCTGAAGTGCACGATCGACGACGATCGCGTCGTCGCGCGTCTGAGGCGGGCCCACCAGGCCGTGCAGACAAAGCTCGACGAGTGCGGTGGGGCCGCCGGCTGCTGCGCCGACGACGACTGCGACTTCGACACAGACGTCTCCGACGTGCCGCTCAGCGAACTCAACGCCCGGCGCGCCGATGCCGCCCGGCACACCGCGCAGGCCGAGAAGTGCTTCGACGATCTGATCGGCGAACCCGAGGAGCTCACCAAGCGGACCACCGCGATCAAGGAGGAGCTCGCGAAGATCAGCGAGGCGATGGGTAAGGGTGAACAGGGCCCCGCGCTCGTCCGGCTGTATGCCCGCCTCCTGGTCGTGAAGCAGTGGATCGACGATGTTTGGCGCGGTTTCGCGGGATCGAACGACTACGTGAACTGCCTGTGCAAGGCGCTCACTTGCTCACTCAAGGGCTGGCAGGCACTCGCGATCATCGAGGGAGCGATCGCCACGGCCGAGTGCCGGGAGAAGTCGGCGGAGGAGCGGTGCACGGAGCTTCGGCACAGCCTCGTGGAGGAACTGCTCGCCGAATACTCCAAGTTGCTGAAACACGCCACTAACGAGGCCGACGCCGAGGCCTGAAGGAGCTCCCGCCTCCGGTGGTGCAGGGCGGCTTCAGGGGGCGAGGGGCAGCGCCGAGGTCAGCCGGGCCGACGGCTCCACGCCGAGTTCCCGACGCAGGAGATCCCGGAACGACCGGAAGTGCCGGGCCGCTTCCGTCACGTTGTCCTCCGCGAGATGGGCACAGACGACGAGCCGGTGGGCGCTCTCCCGCAACGGCTCGACGCGCACGCTCTCCAGCGCTGCCTCCAGGGCGAGTGCGGGGCGGCCCTGCGTGATGAACTGCACCGCGAGAGCGTCCAGCGCGTGCAGCCTGAGCTGGCGCAGGCGTTCGCGTTCGAAGACGACCCAGTGCTCGTCCCAGCCCGGCAGCAGATCGCCGTCGAAGAGCAATTGGTGAGGAACTTGGTCGCCGTCCACCACGCGCCGGGCGGACTCGGCGAGGGCCTGAGCGTCGACGATCACCGAGTCCTCCAGGGACAGCGTGTCCCGGTCACTGCGTATGAGCGGCCCGCTGGAGCGGTGCAGCCTCCACAAGGTGGTGCGGAGGCTGCCATGGGCCCGCTCCTCGGTGGCGTCGGGCCACAGGGCGCCGGCCAGGACGGTTCGGGTGGCCCGCCGATGGAGTCCGAGATAGGCCAGGAGCCGCCGCCCACCCGCACAGACGTCGACCGCCGTGGCACCGCGTTCGAGCCGGAAGCGGCCGAGCAGACGAAGGTGGGGGGCGAGCCCCGCGGCGGTCATCGGCTGGTCCGACCTGGTTCAATCGGCCGACGCCGCGTCATGACCGTAAGGTCCGCGCTGCGGCGAGCACTCCCGCGGCGTATCCGTTGACACGGATGTGTGAGCCCTGCGACGGGGCGGGGGACAGGGCGATGGACGTGTCGCCGTCGGTGACGTCCTTCGAGGTGCGTGGACGGTCGTCGACGAAGATGTCGACGCGGTCGAGACCGGCGGTGCCCACGGTCAGGGTGCCGCTTCGCCGCTCGAGCGCCGCGTCCAGCCGGAAAGAAGGCAGGTCCGCGAGGAGCGCGCCCGCGCGGGCCAGCAGGTCGGTGTTGTCGTGCAGCAGGTCGTCGCGGGTGAGGTGGTGGCGTACGTCCGGGACGACGCCGAGGTCTTCCACCGGCGTGCCGGCCAGGGCACCCACCCGTACCGTGCGCCGGATCGCCACGCGCAGGTTCGCGCCGCCGGGCAGCGACCGGTACGGCGACTCGGGGTCGGGGCCAGGTACTTCGAGAAGGGCCTTGAGGAGCGCGTGGGTCCATACGTTGGCGCCGCCCGCACCGGTGTTGTCGTCGGTGCCGAGGATCGGTCCGACGGCATGGTCCTGGAACCCCGCGGCGAATATGTCCGTCGCCGAGTAGCAGCGCGCGTCGGTGACGAGCACGACGGGTCCCTGGTACTGCTGCCCGAGGGCGTTGGCCCCCGCCTCAGGGGTGATCGGGAACGTGGCGGAGAAGGTCGCCCCGGTTTCCAACGCCTGCTCCAGGGACGGGAACCACGGCCCCAGGTCGATCTGACGAGTCGGATTCTCGGCGTGTCGGCGGCAGATCCGCAGGTTGAGCGGAGTGCTGATGAACTGCACCGGCTCGGGCACGATCCGGCGCGGAGTGAGCGTCTGCAGCAGGAACTCGGAAGCGTGGATGTGGCCGCCGCCGTTGCCCCGTACGTCGAGGACGAGCCCCGCGCCTGGGATCAGGCCGAGCAGGCGGACGAACTCCGTCACGAAGGCGTCGGGATCAGTGGTGTTGAAGGTGAAGACGCGGATGTGCCCGAACGTCCCCGACGGTGTCTCGATCGTGCGGACCCGGAAGAAGCCCGGCAGCGTCGTCGCGATGTCCTGCCCGGCCGAGGGCCCGTCGGCGGACTCGGCGGTGGGCATCGGCGGATGGTCCGCTTCCTCCAGGGCGACCACTTCGGGCACGAACAGGAGCTTCGTCGCCCGGCTCATCTCGTCCCCGCCGAGGTCGAGGCCCTGCGCGGTGGCGGCCGTGCTGAGCCCGTCGGCATCGACGAACGGCGGCAGGTTGTCGGTCACCCGCCACGGCTCACGCAGTTCGTGGGCGGTTCCGTCCTGTCCGATGTAGCCGAGGGTGACCCAGTCCTCGTCGGGCGGCCGGTGCAGGGCGAGTGGACGGATGGTCAGGGACTGCAGTCCTCGGGAGTGCCGGGCCGCAGGGTTGCTTCCGGCGAAGCGGTCCGCGCACAGTTCCACCTCCCGGTCGAGGGGGATTCCGTTCCAGTGGACGGCCTCCGCGCCCGGACCGAAGCCGGGCGCGGCAAAGCCCCGCACCACACGGGTGACCAGGTACCTGAGGTCCGGTCCGGCGGTGTACTCCTCGATCTGGAAAGGCAGGTAGGCGACCCTTCCGGCGAACGGCTGAGGCAGGACGTAGTTGGTGTGCAGATCCCGTACGGAATGGAAGATCGCCGACAGCTCGGCGTGGAACCGCCACTCCGGATCCATCGTCGTGTCGGTCTGGCGGCCCAGTCGGATCAGCAGCAGCCGCAGCCGCTGGACCGGGTTCACGGCGTGCATCGCCGTCTTCAGCGGCAGATGCGCGTAGTTCTGCTCGATGAGGACGAGCGCCTGCTGTACCAGGGTCCGGCGCTCGTCGCGGGTCAGCACACCGGCGGTGCGCAGGAAGTCGGACAGCGTCGGTGCCTCGGCCAGCTGCTTGGTGAGCCACGCTGGAGATGGGCTGCTGTTGTCGGTGGACATGGTTCCTCGGCTCATGGGGCAGTCGGTTGGTGGGTCAGGGGTGTGTGGGACAGGTGGGTTCCGGGCATGTCATCCGGCTCGGACGCACAGGCGGCTCATGAGGACTTCGTCCTGCGGCGAGTCGATGACGACCAAGGCGAGGCCGGGTGCGGTGAGCACCAGGGTCTCGGGCATCTGCTGGGGGACTGCCATGGTGACGGCGGCGAGTTGCGCGCCCGCGGTGTCGAAGGCCGTCGCCGTGGCCGGCGTCTTGAAGTGGACGAGGGTCACCTCCACCTGGCTGACGGGCGCGGCGAAGGTGACGGTCGCCGACCGCACCAAGTGCAGGCCGGTGTGCCCGCCCCAGGTGCGGATCCACGAAGTGGGGACGGGCCCGTTGACGTCGCTGATCTCGATGGTCGCCGCACCCTCGACGCGCGGGTTGGCGCCGCTGCCCGCGACGGTGAAGCCGACACAGTCCGGCACAGGGGGGCACTCGCGGACGACAACACCCTCGACGGTGCCCGAGACGGCACCTTGCCCGCCGCCGCTCCCTGCGTCGAACCGGATCCGGTACACGCCGAAGACGCGGGCCCCGGCGAGTTCGGGGTCGCTGGTGCGCAGCACCCGGCCGCACAGCCGCCCCTCCAGAACACCGCGCTCGTCGCACTGCTGGGCCGGCCCGAAGACGGGATCGCGATGCGTGCCGACATTTGTCATTCCGGACAGTGCCCCGCGCAGGACGCCGGAAGGGACCTTCCAGTCGAACTGACCGGTATGCATGCCTCGCCGTTCGCCTGTGCCGCCGGCGAACACCGTCGTGAGGTCCCGGACGACGAACCTGCCGTCCAGCCGCGCTGCCGGCGGGGAGTCACAGGTGTGCGAAGTCAGCTCCAGGAGCAGGAGGTGCTCCGTTGTCAGCGAGACGCAGTCGAGGGTTCGGCACTCTTTGCGCTCGTCCGTCAGCAACCGCAGGTCGCCGCGCCCGTTCTTGGACAACTCGTCCAGGCACAGCACCACGCCGGACAGCTCCCCGGGCCCGCCCTTGCAGACGTCATAGGTGCCCATCTGTGTCCCCCTTCACATGATGTCGCTCGACGTCACCAGCTGAGCGTGTGAAGGGGGTCGACCGCATCGGGGAACTCCCTACGTTCCATGCCCATGTGAGGGATCGACAGGTGCAGCAGGAGGAGCGGAAGTCCCTTCTTGTGCGGCCCGCGAAGGAGCATTCTGGTGAGGCGGCGACAGGCAGTGTCGTTGTACGGGGGCACGGGGGCGTCATGGACGAGTCGATGGTGCGGGACTGCGAGGTCCCGGTCGGGCGTGAACGCGAGTGCGGGTTGCTGGACGGACTGCTGGAATCACTCCCCGTCCGTGGAGCGGCGCTTGTGGTGCGTGGCGATCCGGGGGTCGGCAAGACCACGATGCTCGACTACATTGCGCGGCGCGCGAACGCAAAGGTGATGAGAACGCGCGGCGTGGAATCTGAGGCGGTTCTTCCGTACACGGTCCTCGCCGACATGCTCATGCCCTTGCGGGCATACTTCGCGGAGCTTCCCGCGGCACAGTGCAGGGCGCTGGAGGGGTGCCTCGCGCTGGCCGAGTCAGCCGTCGTCAATCCGTACGCCGTCTGTGCCGGAACCCTGGGTGTGCTGACCGCGGCGGGTGAGGCGGAGCCGCTGGTGGTGCTCGTCGACGACCTTCACTGGGTCGACCCCTCGTCTCGGCGGGTGCTGTGTTTCGTCGCGCGACGCCTGGTCACCGAACGCGTGGCACTGGTGATGGCCGCGCGGGCAGAACAGCACGAGGACGGGGCCTGGGACGAGTTGCCCCAGGTCACGCTGTCGGCACTGGCCGAGGACGCGTGCCGCGAACTGCTGCGCCGGCGAGGGCTGGACGCGCCGGACACCGCGGTGAACCGGCTCATACGCCTGAGCATGGGGAATCCACTGGTGCTGGTGGAGTACGCGGAAACCCTGAGGCAGGCCCGAGCGAGTGGCAGCGACATCTGGGAACCGGAGTGGGAGACCCCGGGACCGATGGTGGAACGCGCGTGGTGGGGACGTATGAAGGCGCTGCCCCGGCAGACGCGTGACGCCTTGCTCTATGTAGCGGCGTGCCGTTCGCCGGAGTTCGCGCAACTCGAACGGGCCCTCGCCACCGAGGGTCTCTCGCTGAGCGCGCTGGAAGCGGCCGAGGAGGCCGGTCTGGTCCACGCCCGGGAGAACGCCTACGAACTCAGGCATCCGGTTCTGCGTCCCCTCGTACTCTCACACTGTTCGGTCGCCCGGCGGCTGCATGTGTACCGCGCGCTCGCCGAGCTCTCCTCCGGTGAGCTGCGTACCTGGTATCGCGCCGCCGCAGCGGCCGGACCGGACGAGACGGTGGCGGCGGCGCTGGCCGAGGAAGCGGCGCAGACGCGCCGGCGCGGGGCTCTCGGCACTTCGGCTCAGGCCTGGTACCGGGCTGCCGAACTGTCCCCCGAAGCGTCGAAGAAGGCGGTACGTCTGCTCAACGCCGCCCAGGACGCCTTCTTCGGCGGTGACACCGGCGACGCCGTGCAATGGTGCGAACAGGCACTGCACCGGAGCAGCCGACCCGAACTGACCGCGGACATCCAGCTGTTGCGCGGACAGGCACGCAGCTGGCTCGGCGAACCGGCCGGCGCACACCGGCTGCTGGTGTCGGCCGCCGCCGAGGTCACCCCGGTGGACCGCGCACGGGCCTGTGCCCTGTACGGCGCGGCGACCATGCCTGCAGCGATGGGCGGCAGGATCGACTGGGCGGTCGAATGCGCCGCCCGGTGCGGTGAGTTGGCCCAAGAACTCGGCACGGAAGCAGAGCTGCAGCTGGCTCGCGCGATACGAGGGAACGTCGCCGCACTGGCCGGGAACGTCAACGAGAGCCGTCGGCTGCTGTTCGACGCCATGAACGCTCTACCGGTCGACGGCCCGGTGGAGGAGAAGCAGTTGGCCGTGATCGTCGGAGAGGCCTTCTCCTGGGTGGACGAGGAGGAGGCGGCGCGCGAGGTACTGGACGCCGTGGTCGACCAGGCCCGGCGGCAGAGCGTTCCCTCCCTCCTGCCCTTCGCTCTGGTGGCACGATGCGAGGTGGAGTCCTGGAGCCATTGGGCGGCGGCCCGCGCCGACGGCTCCGAAGCCCTGCGCTGGGGGCAGGAGTTCGGCCACCGGGCGATGACCGGATATGCGCTGACGTCGCTTGCACGGCTGGAAGGGTTACGCGGCGACCGCGCCGGCTGCGAAGAACACATCGCCTACTACGAGGCGCACTGTGGGGAAGGTGTCTGCGGTCTTGAGCCCTTTGCTCAGGCGGCACTGGGATCGGCGGCACTGACCGTCGGCGACCTTGAGGCGAGTCTGAGCCGGTTGGAGCGCGCGTTCGCGCAGGCGCAGGAAATGGGGTTGGCCAATCCCAACCTGATGCCCTTTGTGGCCGATCTCGCCGAGGCGCACAGCCGAGCCGGCAGCAAGGAGCGGGCCTTCGAGGTCACCGACTGGCTGAGCGGGCGCGCCGAGTCCACCGGCCTGGCCTGGCCGGCCGCGGCCCATGCGCGATGTCGGGCGATGCTGGCCGACTCCGCGGACGAGGCGCAGGAGTGGCATGCCGCCGCGGAGCAGGCACACGCCAGGCGTGCCATGCCGTTCGAACTGGCCCGCACCCGGCTGGTGTGCGGGGAGACCTTCCGCCGCTTCCGCCGCTCGGCAGCCGCCCGCGCGTTGCTCCTGGATGCCCAGCGCACCTTCGCGGCGCTCGGCGCATCCCCCTGGGCCACCCGTGCCGCGGCGGAACTGGCCGCGGCCGGGCACCGGTCCGACCCGCTCAGCACACAGCCAGCCTGGACGGAGCTCCTGACGGCACAGGAGCTCCAGGTGGCCCGGGCCATCGCGGAAGGGCGCAGCAACATCGAGGCGGCCACGGCGCTGTTCTTGTCCCGCAAGACGGTAGAAGCGCATCTGACCAGGGTCTACCGCAAACTCGGCCTCCGATCACGCTCCGATCTGGCCCGGTGCCTGGCCCGGGCGGGGATGGTCGGTTGACCGCGTCGCGGTGACGGGCGCTCCACCGGTTTCCCGGAGAATCCAGGGAGTTCCCCGATGCCTTGGCGCGCCTCCCGGGCGGACGCTGGACCCGTGCGACATCCGTGCCACGTCAGACGAAGGTGAACGAGGGAGACGGGTCATGACCGACGGACACCCCGAGGAACAGCAGCGGCCTTCACCAACGCTGGAGCAGCTCCTGGCGGATTCGCATCACAAGGCGGGCGCACGGCTCGAGGAGTTCACGCGCTGGGCGTCGGCGATCCAACGCCGACGGAAGGAAGACCACGTCAGCGACACGGATCGGATCACGCGTTCTACCGCTCTGTGGACGCTCATGCAGTTGGACGGCGGCATCAAGGAGGCACTGGAATCCGGTGGAGTGAGTCATAAGGAGCTCGGGAGCGTTCTGTCGATCTCCGACGTGCAGCGCCCGAGCACCGTGAGATATCCGGAACTTCACGAGTTCTTCGCCCACGACGTGCGGGAATACCTGGCGACGCTCCCTGCCCAACGGTCTGTCGTCCAGCCGGCAGACTTGGCCCTCGCGATCGTGAACCGTGCGGCGAGCACAGATTCCCGCGGTCTGCTGCCCGGGCGTCTCAGGAATTTCAAGGTGAAATACGATGTGATCCTCCCGGCGCTCGAACGACTCCTACCGGGTGTCGAAGTCGAAGGCCCGGGCCACACCGGAAATCGGCCTGCGCTGTCCGAGACGATGCGCGCGATCGCGCAGGAGCTCTCCGGCACGGTCCGTACGTCGAACGGCACGCGCGAGATCACGGCGTTCGACATCGCCAGGGCCATCGGGCAGCGATACCCCGAGTATGCGGGCGGCTCACTGGCGGGCGCCGCGCTGGAGGTTCCGCAAGCGGCGGTACGTCGTACGTGGGGCGCCTGGAACGACGACGTCACGGCGCTGTACGACCGCGACGTCGTCGCCGACAGCAGGCACCAGGTGCTCGACGGTCGGCTCTTCCTGCTCGGACTCGGTCATCGTGACACCTCGCTGCGGACCGCACTCGAAAGGGAGGGCGTCTGGGGGCCGTTGGTGGTGGAGGTCGACGAGACGGTCGCACCGACGCAGAGCGAGTTGTGGTCGGTCTTCCAGGCCGTGCAGTTCGCGTACGGCTATCAGAGCGACCGGCCGAACGGAGAGGACCAACTCGGCGTGCAGGGCGAGGTGAACGCCGTGTGCGAGGTGATCACCGATCCCGAGGTCAAGCCGCCCCTTGCCGTAGGTCTCTTCGGTGAATGGGGCTCAGGCAAGAGCTTTTTCATGGAGAAGATGCGCGAGCGGGTCGCCAAGAGGAATCGGCTCCACATCGTGCAGATCCGGTTCAACGCCTGGCACTACGCGGACACGAGCCTGTGGGCGAGCCTCGCCATCGAGATATTCGAGCGTTTGGCAGATCCTGAACCTGTGCGTCCTGCCGACCGTGATCAGTGGCTGCGGACCCTTGGCGACCCCAACCGGGAGGCACGCCAGAAGCTGCTCTCGCAACTGGAGACCTACCGTGAGGCGAAAGCCGCCCTCGACGTTGAGCGGGCGCGTTTGCAGGCCGAGCGGGACGTCGTGGGCGCGCAGCTCGAGAAAGCGAATCAGAAGCGGCGTAAGGCGGTCGAGAAAATGCCGCTGACCGATATCGCCGGCGAGTTGGCGAAGGACGAGGGCGTGCGGGCGGCCATCGACGGGGTCGCCCGACAATTGGGCCTCGCCCCGGCGGCCGAGGAACTCATAGGGCTCGGCAGCGAGTTGCGCACGATGGCCGGCTACCTGCCCGCGGTATGGCGACTTGTCCAGAACAAGACGTGGGTCGTCGCGCTGATGGCCGCGTCTGTGGTGCTGGCACTGGCGACAGCCGCGCTGATCGTGGGGGGCGGGTGGGTTGGGCTGGGGTCACTGGTGACGGCGATCGGCTCGGTGGGCACGGCGGTGGTCACAGCGGTCACCTTCCTGCGCCCCGCTGTGCGCAAGGCGAACCGTGCGCTTGCGGCGGTCGAAAGGGCGATCGAAGCCGCCGCGGAAAAGGCGGCAGCGCTCCGGACCCAACGCAGCCGCGAGGAGCGAGAACTTGAACTCACGTTGGCGGAGACCGACCGTGAGATCGCCGAGGCGACCCAGGCGGTAGCCGCGCTGGATGAGAAGATCGCCTCGACCGTGTCCACCGCGGAGGCCCTTACGGTCGGGCGAAGGCTGTACGACTTTCTGGCCGACCGGGCGGCTGGCTACCAGAAGCATCAGGGAGTCGTCGGCATGCTGTATCGAGACTTCCGCTTTCTCGATGCCCAACTGCTGGCCTATCGGTCGAGCTCCGAGGTGACATCGTCCCTGCCCCGGGTCGACCGGGTGATCCTATACATCGACGACCTCGACCGATGTCCGCCGGCCAAGGTCCTCGAAGTACTCGAAGCCGTCCACCTTCTGCTCGCGCTCGAACTCTTCGTGGTCGTGGTCGGAGTCGATCCGCGCTGGCTGCAACGCAGCCTTCGCCATCAGTACCGGGACCTGGCGGCCGGCGCGGACGCGCAGACCGATCACTACCTCCGGGACATGCCCATCGAATACCTGGAGAAGATCTTCCAGATCCCGCTGACCCTTCCGGCCATGGAACCGGCCGCCTATGCGCGGCTGATCTCCAGTCTCGCGCCGTCGACAGGAGAAGACCGCCCCATCGAGACCACGCCCCCAACCGTCACGAACCGCACTGTGACGAGCGGGTCGTCCGGCGGAGACCGGGTACCGACCAGGGCGCCGCTCGACGTGCAGCCGGGGTCGTCCGCGTCCGGTGACGTCGGCCAGCCGGTCGACCTGACCCGGGCAGAGATCGAGTTCGCTCAGCAGCTCGGTGCCCTGGTCGCCAGCCCCCGGGCCGCCAAGCGCCTGATGAACACCTACCGACTGCTTCGCGCGACGCAACACGTGGGCACTCGTTCACGTTTCCTCGGTGGAGACGACCAACCCGGAGAGCACCAGGCCGTGTTGACTCTGCTCGCCGTTGCCGCCGGGTATCCGACCATGGTGGACCGTGTACTCGTCGCGCTTCAGGCTGACGCGACCAGGCTCGGAATCGGCCGTTGGCCGGACTTCGTTCGCGAGCTCAGGCCCGCGGGCGACCAACGCCCGGCCGGCCGACTCGTGCCGCCGGATCTCGCGAGTACGTCCCCGGATTCCGGCGACGGTCACGAACGGGCCGCCTGGACGAACCTGCAGAGCGCGCTGGAGTCCGTCCTCACGCCCAAGGGGCTCATGGATCTGGAGCCCTACAAACGGTGGGGCCGCATTGTGGCGCGGTTCAGTTTCACGCTCTGAAGGGGCGTCATGAGAACCGCGGTGCCTCTGTGGCAAGGAGACGATGCCAGCAGCTGCACATGAGGCTGACCGAGTGGCGGCTGACGCCTCCTAATCGCCGGACGGTGAGGTCAGCGGGATGCCGAGCGCCACCGGAGTGCCGAAGTTCGGGGTGCCGTCGGCGTTCCAGGTGAACTTCTGGGCCCTGGTGGTGCGGTTCATGTCGCAGCCGCCGCTCGTGGAGTTGTTGGCGTGGTAGACGATCCAGTCTTCGGTCCCGTCGGGCGACTTGAAGAAGCCGTTGTGGCCGGGCCCGTACACCCCGTTGGCGTTGGACCGCTGAAAGACCGGGTTCGCCGACTTGACCCAGGAGGAGGAGCTGAGCGGGTCACCGCCGTTGTAGGTGAGCATGCCCAGCTTGTAGTCGGGCGTGGAGCAGTGGCTCGCCGAGTACACGATGAACGTCTTGCCGTTGCGCTGGAGGACCTCCGCACCCTCGTTGACCGCGCCGCCCACGGTCTCCCAGCTGTACGTCGGGGTGGAGAGCACCCGGCGTGTACCGCTCGCGGTCCACGGGTTGGACAGGGGCCGGATGAACATGGGCTGCGAACCGTTGTAGAAGGTCCCCAACAGATAGAGCTGGCCGTTGAGTTGGAGGATTCCCGGGTCCAGCTCCCAGGTGTTGTCCTGGGTGGGGTCGAGCAGGTCGGCCTTGAAGGTGTAGGGGCCCATCGGGTCCAGTCCGGCGCTCTCCAGCACATGGATCCGCTGGGTGCCCAGGTCGTACGGCTCCCTCCCGGCCGTGTAGTAGAAGTACCAGCGTTTTCCGTTGGGGCCGTCGAGCAGGTGGAACTCCGGTGCCCACATCGTGCCTGCCCCGTTGGGCCGGGTCAGGTTGAAGATCACCTGGTCGGGGGCGGTCGCGAGCCCGGCGAGGGTGCTCGCCTTGCGCATGGTGACCGTCGAGTTCCAGGTCGTGGTGGCGAGGTAGTAGGAGCCGTCGTAGTACGTCAGCCAGGGGTCGGGGCCGTGCTGGGAGAGCGGGTTGGTGAAGGTGCCCGGTGTGGTGCCGCCGCCGGTGAAGGCGGGGAGCCGCCACACCCTGCCACTGCTTGTGGAGCACGGCAGTTGGACCAGGTTGGTGTTCGACGCCGACGAACCGCCGCTCGGCGCGACACACTTGCCCGAGCCGGCCGACACCAGGTTGAAGGTCCTGTCGGTACCGGCGACGGTCACGGGGACGAGTCGCCACTGCTGGTTGGTACCGCCGTGGCACGGCCACTGGATGACCGCCGCGTTGTCCGCCGTGGAGGCGCCGTAGACGTCGACGCACTGACCGGACTGGGTGGTGATCGTGTATGTGTCGCTCGTACCGGAGACGGGTGAGTAGGCGAGGTTCTGGTTGGCGCCCGACGAGCAGGTGAATGACCGGAGTTGAGCTCCGGCCGTCGTCGAACTGCCGGGCAGGTCGAGGCAGTTGCCGCCGTTCTGATTCACGGCCGTCGTGGTGAAGCTGACGGCGGCGGAGGCGGGCGGTGCGACGAGGAAGGCCGTCGCCAGGACGAGCAGGGCCAGGAGGAGTCTGGTTCTGGTCACGGGCCGTACACCTTTGCTTCGAGGAGGCCGACGGAGTTGGTGCCGTTGCTCGTGAGCAGCACCCGTAGCCGCGTGGTGTCAGTGGCGGTGAAGGTGACGCTGTTGTACTGGTTCCTGGCCAGGGGATAGCCGCTCGCCCCCGGCACGTCGACGTAGGCGCTGCCGTTCCAGTACTGGAGCTTCCAGGAGACGGGCATGTCGATGCCCTGGTCGTCGTCGAAGAAGTACACGTCGGCCTTGTTCAGGGTCTTCGCCGCCGGCCAGGTGAGCTCCGCCCACTGCTGGCCCGACTCCGGCCAGGTGCCCCAGCGGGGGTTGACGGTGTCGTTGGACGAGGGCGGATCGATGCCGTCGTTCACCGCCGCGACGCTCTCCCAGGCGGAGGTGTACGACGCCGAAGCCGTCGCCGACGCCGCCTGGTTGGCCGGTGGCTGGACGCCGCCCCGGTTGAACACCTTGACCTCGGTCAGGCCCGTCCTGGCGCCGGAGGCGTTGGTCGCCAGGATCCGTACACGCTGGGCGGTGACCGCCGGGAACCTCACCAGGTTGTAGTTGGCGCGCGGAACAGCCGGACTCTTCGTCTGGCTCGGGGCGTCCACCCATGAACTGCCGTTGTAGTACTGGATGGTGTACGCCGACGGAGCTCGATAGGTGGTCGAGGCAGGACGGCTGTCCTTGAAGTACAGGCGTACCTCGTTGAGGGTGCGGGCGGTGCCGAGGTTGAGCTCGTACCAGTCCTGGGCCGCCGATCCGCCGGCTCCCCAGAACGGCTCGTTGGTGGGGTAGCCGTCGACCGCGCCGGCCGTGCTGCTGCCGGAACCGGTGGAGGAGGCGGACACCGTCGCCCCGGCGGCGAGGTTGGTCAGGTCGGCGGTGAGGTCGACGCCGGCCTTGGCGAGCATGTCGGTCATCCGGGGGCTGTCCTGCACCACCTGGTTCGGCGCCTTGAGCCCGGCGACGGCGGTGTGGTGGGTGACCGTGCCGCTCGTGGTGACGTCACCGGTGGCCGGGTCCCAGGTGAGGGGTACCAGCGAGTTCACCGTGGCGACCCGGCTGCCGTTGACGTAGATCGAGTAGCCCTCGGGGATGCCGGGGTAGCGCGCCACGCCGTCGGCCGGGTCGTCCCAGACGACCGACAGGTCGGCGCCCCGGTAACGCAGGTTGTTGACCGTGAAGTGGTCCCAGCCGATGTCGATGGGGGAGAGCTCGACCTTGGCGTCGCTGCGCGGCCGGAGCCCCGCCACGTCCTCGATGACGGTCCAGTTGCTGCTGCCGAGGATGTTGTGGTGGATCCAGGAGCGGTAGTCGATGCCGCTGCCGTTCCAGTCGGCCCAGAACTCGTTGGCGTCCGGCCACTGGGTGTTGCCGCCGACGTACTGCGCCCAGGTGTTCCAGTAGAGGAGCTTCTTGTAGTCCGTCGCGTTCATCCAGGAGTTGGGGTAGTTGCGCAACACCGAGGAGTACAGGCGGAACTGGACCGTGGAGTTGATGGTCGAGAAGTTGTTGGAGCCCGGGTTCCCGGCGTCCGCGGCGGCCTTCTTGTCGACCTGGTTGGCCGTGTAGAAGGGGAAGACCGGGTACTGCGCCGGGTCGTCGAAGAGGCGCAACGCCTGTTTGTACGTCGCCGTGTTGGGGACGGCTCCGACCGAGAACGGGTAGTAGTTGTTGATCTCCTTCCAGGGCACCCACTCGTTCGTCGACTTCAACCGGTGCTCGAACAGCTGCCTGTTGGGGTTCCAGAGCACGTTGACGATGGCGTCCTTGATCTGCGTCGCCAGCGTGCGCATCTCGGTGGCCTTGGCCGTGTTGCCGGTCGCCTCGTAGGCCTGCGCGGCGGCCAGGGCGCCGCTGTACTGGTAGGCGGACTCGGCGCGGTCCATGTTCCCGGGCTTCCAGTGGAAGGAGACCGCGTCGGCGTCGTTGCCGGTCAGGGCGCCCCAGTCGTACTCGATGAGCTTGTTGTTGTCGTGGTCGTAGTACGCGAGTTGGCCCTTCACGTCGCCCTCGGCGTAGTGCGCGAGCTGGGCGGCGATGGCGGGCTGGCCGCCGTGGATCTGGTAGCTCTTCCACGCCGCCTCGGCGATGTACTGGGTGTAGCTGTTCGACCAGTTCTCCGGATCGCCCGGGTTGTCGAGGAACCGGCCGCCCTTCGAGGTCTGGCCGACGCTGAGCCAGTCGCCGTACGCATAGGCCGGGTTGCGCAGGTACTTGAGGTCGTCGATGTGCATCGGCTGGGTCAGCGCGATCGCGTTGTTGTAGCCGAGGACGCCCTCCGTGGAGGTCGGGAACTGGAAGGTCTGCCCCGGGATGTCGGCGTCCAGGTTGTTGAAGCGCATCAGCCACCAGCGGTAGTAGATGTTCTTCTTGATCGCCGGTTCCGGCACGTCGATATAGGGAACGTTCTGCGCCCACCACAGGTTGTAGGCCTTCACATGCGTGGCGAACGCGGTGGCCGCCGAGTAGCCCGCGTAGGCGTTGTACTCGCTGAGCGACTCCGGGATCTCGTCGGTGACGAAGCCCATCACCAGCTTGGCGGTGACCGTGGCCCCGGCCGCGACGGTCACCGACCGGTTCAGGCCGCCACTGGAGACCGCGAAGCCGTCGCCGGTCAGCCGGGGCCGGATCGTGGTGAGGTTGTTGTAGGCGTTGACCTGCCCGGTCAGCTCGCTGCCGGTGCCCGTGGTGGCGTAGGGCGAAGTCGCCCGCAGCTGCAGGGTCGTCGGGCCGCTGCCGTTGTTCTTGATCGACAGGTTCGTCACGGCGACGTTGTTGTCGGTGATGAACTTGGTCTGCTCGACCGAGACCGATCCGCTGGTGTGGACGCTCTTCCAGTGGCTGGGCGTCTGGCGGCGCTGGGAGACCTGCTCGGTGAAGGTGCCCGGGGTGATCGCGACCGTGTAGGCGTTGTTGTTGCTGATGCTCTCCCAGTACGCCACCTGGCCGCCGAAGCCGAGCACCGCGGGATTGTGGGTCTTCATGAACAGCGCGCGCCCACGGCTCATCAGCCACGGTCCGGCCGGGTCGTCGCCGGTACGCGCCAGCAGACGGTCCATCCAGAAGTCGGTTCCCGAGCTCTCCGCGTCATAGATGGCCCGCATCATGTCGCCCGTGGTCTGGGCGACGGGCGGGGCGGGGACCGCGGGCCCGCTGAAGGTGGGGAAGCCGATGGTCTGGGCGGCCCGGGCGGGGGTCACGACGCACACCGAACACAGGAGGAGCGCCAGAACCACGAGGAAGCGCTGCAGGACGGGGTCTGTTCGTCTTCGCATCGGATGCTCCCGGTTGCCGAAACGACCTTTGGCGGAAACGACCTAAAAGGTTTTCGCAACGTAGGAGCGAGCTGATGGAGTGTCAAGAGAGGTCGCTGAGAGCCATGTTGGGTGACCGTACGGTTCAGGACAGGGAAGCGGTCGAACCCCGGATCACCACTCGGCAGGGCAGTGTCTCGGTCCCCGCGCTCGGAGCACCGGCGATCGCGCCGAACAATGCCTGCGCGGCCGTGCGTCCGACCTGTTCCAGGTTCATGTCGACACTCGTCAGCTGCGGCCGGCACGCGGAGGTCAGGACCTGCCAGTTGTCGAAGCCCATGACCGCCACGTCCTCCGGCACCCGGTGCCCGCGCTCCCGCAGGATCTCGATGACCCCGCGCGCGATCTGGTCGCTGCCGCACAGCACCGCGTCCACGTCGGGGTGCCGCTCCAGCAGCATCGCGGTGGCCGCCCGCCCCCAGCCCTCCGTCCACTCCGCGAACCGCGGTTCCCCGACGAAGGCCAGCCCGGCCTCGGCGAGCGCCGCCCGGGCCCCGTCCGCTCGGTCCCGCGCCGCGAGATACCCCGGGTCGCCGGTGATGTGCGCGATCCTGGTGCGACCGCAGGCCAGCAGGTGCTCCACCGCGATCCGGCCCGCGTCCACGTTGTCGGGAACGATCGACAGATCCGCCGGATCGTCCGAGGGGGCGTAGGCGTACACGACGGGAACAGGCAGGTCACGGCCCAGGGACGGGCGCGGATCGGTCCGGCTGCCCACCACGATCAGACCGTCCACCCGGCGCCCCAGCAGGGCCCGCACATGATGCTGCTCGCGGATCGCGTCCCCCCGGGCGTCGCACAGGAACACCGCGACCTCGCCCGCCCCGAACGCGTCCTCCGCGCCCATCAGTATCGGGATGCTGAATCTGCCCTCCAGGTCACTGGTGAGCAGCCCGACGGTGCCGGTCCGCCCGGCGAGAAGACCGCGGGCCACCTGGTTGGGCCGGAACGACAGCCGCTCGGCCGCCTCGATCACCCGCTGCCGGGTCTCGGCGCGCACCTGGCTGCGGCCGTTGAGGGCCTTCGATGCGGTGGCCACGGAGACGCCCGCCAGCCTGGCCACGTCGGTGAGGGTGGCGGTGTGCGAACGGGAGGGGCCGGGGGCGGGTGTCATATGTGTCTCCTGTCTCGCATCGCGTGCGTAAACCGTACGCGAGAAGTTTCGGCAGCCCACCTGAACACCGTTTCCTGCACAGGGGATTGACGGGCAATCAGCTCGGTCCTAGCTTGACGCAAGCCTTTTCGGCTCGTTTCTTCCGGGTGCTCGTCACGAAGGGGGATCGTCATGGGGAGCCCGACCGGATCGTATGGACCCGTCCGTCGCCTCGTCACCGCCGCTGTTGCCCTGGTCGCCACCGTGGGGCTGGCCACGGCCTGCGGATCGGACGACGACGACCCGGGCGGCGGGGGAGGGGGCACGGCGGATGCCAACGGCGTCGACGACGGCACCACACTCACGATGTGGACCCGCGCGGCGACCCGCCCGCAGAGCGAGGCCCTGGTCAAGGCGTACAACGCGCACCACAAGAACAAGGTCGAGCTGACCGTCGTCCCCACCGACGACTACCAGGCCAAGGTCGGCGCGGCCGCCGGTGCCAAGGACCTCCCCGACCTCTTCGCCTCCGACGTGGTGTTCGTCCCCAACTACACCTCCAGCGGGCTGTTCGCCGACCTCACCGGCCGTATCGACGCCCTGCCCTTCGCCGACGACCTCGCCCAGTCGCACATCAAGGCGGGCACGTACGACGGCAAGAAGTACGTCGTGCCGCACACCCTCGACCTCTCGGTGCTCTTCTACAACAAGGACCTCTACCGCCAGGCCAAGCTCGACCCCGACAAGCCGCCCACCACGCTCGCCGAATGGGACCAACAGGCGCGGGCGGTCGACAAGTTGGGCGGGGGTGTCGACGGAACCTTCTTGGGCGGCAACTGCGGCGGCTGCGGTGTCTTCACCTGGTGGCCGTCCATCTGGGCCGCCGGCGACGACGTGATGAACAAGGACGGCACCGAGGCCACCCTCGCCTCCGCCACCGCCAAGAAGGTCTACGACACCTACCGAGGCTGGGTCCAGGACGACATCGTCGCCCCGGGCGCCCGCGACGAGACCGGCGTGACCTGGACCGGCGTCTTCCCCAAGGGCAAGGTCGGCGTGATGCCGATGCCGTCGACGACCCTGGGCCTGATGCCCAAGGACCTCGACCTCGGAGTCGCCCCCATCCCCGGACCCGACGGCGGCAGGTCCACCTTCGTCGGCGGCGACGCCATCGGCATCTCCGCCACCAGCGAGAAGACCGACCAGGCCTGGAACTTCCTCGCCTGGTCCGTGGGCGACCAGGCGCAGGTCGACGTGGTCGCCGCCCACAAGGACGTGGTCGCGCGCACCGACCTCGCGTCCAACAAGTACTCCAAGGCCGACCCGCGCCTGGTCGCCATCAACCAACTGGTGGCGGACGGCCGTACCCCCTACGCGCTCAAGTTCGGCCAGACCTTCAACGACCCCAACGGGCCCTGGCTGACCCTGATGCGCGACGCCGTCTTCGGCGACGCGGCGAAGGTCGACAAGGACAACGAGGCCGTCACCGCCTCACTGGGCGACTGACCGTGCCCCAGGGTCTACGGCTGAGGAGGGACATGCAGGTGAAGGCGCCGGACCGGGCCGCATCCGAACCCCCGGTCCGGACCGGACGCCGGCACCGCCGCCTGTGGCACTCCCGCACCCTCCAGGGCCTCGGATACGCCACCCCGACCGCCGTGTTCGTCGCCGTCCTCTTCGTCCTGCCCCTGCTCCTCGTCGGCCAGATGTCGCTGCACGACTGGCCGTTGCTCGCCGGCGACCGGGGCGGCAACGCCCCCGAGAACTTCACCGACGTCACCGACAGCACCCTGTTCTGGCCCGCCGTCCGCTTCACCCTCCTCTACACGGGGATCGTCACGGTCGTCCTCCTCGGCCTCGCCCTCCTGCTGGCGCTGCTGGTGCAGGAGTCCCGCCCCGGCACCGGGTTCTTCCGCACGGTCTACTTCCTGCCCGGCGCCCTGGGCCTCGCCTCCGCCTCCCTGCTGTTCTGGGGCATGTACAGCCCCACTACCGGCCCCTTCAGCCGCGCCCTGGAGAAACTCGGCCTCGTCGACGACCCGGTGTCCTTCCTCGGCACACCGAACTCCGCCCTGCTGTCGACGGTGTTCCTCGTCGTCTGGAAGTTCGCCGGCTTCTACATGCTCATCCTGCTCGTGGGCCTCCAGCGCATCCCGCACGAGCTGTACGAGGCCGCCCGCATGGACGGCGCGAGCCGCGGCCAGATCTTCCGCGCCATCACCCTGCCGCTGCTGCGGCCGTCCCTCGCCCTGTCCCTGCTGCTGTGCGTGACCGGATCGCTGCTGGCCTTCGACCAGTTCTTCGTCCTCACCAAGGGCGGCCCGGACAACAGCACGGTCACCGTGGTGCAGTTGATCTACCGAGAGGCGTTCCAGCGGCTCAACCTCGGTACGGCGGCGGCTCTTTCGATCATCGTGCTGGCCGCGCTGCTGCTCCTCAACGCCCTCCAGTTCCGCGGTCTGCGCCACGCCGACGAATCATGAGGAGTGACCTCGCCGTGCCCACCCGAGCCCTCGGCCGGACGCCGTACTACGTCGTCGCCTCAGGCCTGGCCGTGATCTTCCTCTTTCCGCTGCTGTGGAACACCTGGGCCTCCGTCAGCGCCCAGCCCGGCACCGCCCAGGAGTCCGGATACGGCCTCGGCAACTACCGCACCCTCCTCGACTACGACGCCGGCCTGTGGCGCTACCTCCTCAACTCGACCGTGGTCTCCGCCCTCACGGTCGCGCTGACCCTCGGTGTGTCCCTGCTCGGCGGCTACGCCTTCGCCCGCTTCAGCTTCCCCGGCAAGAACGCGCTGTTCCTGCTGACCCTGGCCATCCTCATGGTCCCGTACGCCACCCTCCTCATCCCCCTCTACGTCCTCCTCGGCCGGCTGCACCTGCAGAACTCCCTGATCGGGCTGGCCCTGGTCCTCGCCATGTTCCAACTCCCGTTCGCCACCTTCATGATGAGGATCTCCTTCGAGGCCGTCCCGCGCGAACTGGAGGAGTCGGCCCTCGTCGACGGCTGCGGCACGGCGGGCGCCCTGCGCCGGGTGCTGCTCCCGGCGGTGCGGCCGGGACTGATCACCGTGGGCCTCTTCGCCTTCCTCGCGGCCTGGAACGATTTCATCGCACCGCTGATCCTCATCTCCGACAGCGAGAAGGCGCCCCTGCCACTGGCGGTCGCGAACCTGCGGCAACAGAGCATGGGCGCTGTCGACTACGGCGCCACCGAGGCGGGCGTGGTGGTCCTCGCCGTGCCCTGTCTCCTCGTATTCCTGCTTCTGCAACGGCATTACGTGCGCGGTTTCATGTCGGGTGCCCTGAAGGGATGATGCGTTGAAGCCGAACCCGAAGTCGCAGAAGGCGCACACGGACCTTGTCCTACCGGTGGCGCCGAGCCACGGCCGCCTACGCCCTCTCGGCCTCGACGAGGTCAGGATCACCGGCGGCTTCTGGGGCCGGCGCCGGGAGGTCAACGCCACCGCCACCCTCGACCACTGCCGCGACTGGGTGGAACGCGTCGGATGGACAGCCAACTTCCGTTCCCCCGTGGCGGATCGACGGGGCCGGGAGTTCGCCGACTCCGACGTCTACAAGCTGCTCGAAGCGATGACCTGGGCGGGCGCCGACCTCGGCACGATCACCGAGGCGATCGCCTCCGCCCAGGAACCCGACGGCTACCTCAACACCGCCTTCGGCCGGCCCGGTCAGCAGCCCCGCTACAGCGACCTCGAATGGGGCCATGAGCTGTACTGCTACGGCCACTTGATCCAGGCGGGCGTGGCCCAGCTCCGTACCCGGGGCGAAGGGGAGCTGGCGAAAATCGCCCAGCGGGCGGCCGACCACGTGTGCGAGACCTTCGGGCCCGGCGGCATCGAGAGCGTCTGCGGACACCCCGAGATCGAGACGGCCCTCGTCGAACTGGCCAGGGCCACCGGCGAACAGCGCTACCTCGACCAGGCCGCGCTCTTCGTCGACCGCCGGGGCCAAGGCACCCTCGCCGACGGCGAGTTCGGGCGCGCCTACCACCAGGACGACATTCCCGTACGGCAGGCGACCGTCCTGCGCGGCCACGCCGTCCGCGCCCTCTACCTCGCGGCCGGTGCCGTCGACGTGGCCGTGGAGACGCACGACGACGAACTCCTCGCGGCGGTCGTACGGCAGTGGGAGACCACGGTCGCGCGACGCACCTACCTGACCGGCGGCATGGGTTCCCACCACCGAGACGAGTCCTTCGGCGACGACTTCGTCCTGCCGCCCGACCGCGCCTACTCGGAGACCTGCGCCGGCGTCGCCTCCGTGATGCTCAGCTGGCGCCTGCTCCTCGCCACCGGCGAACCGCGCTTCGCCGACCTCGCCGAACGGACCCTGTTCAACGTCGTCGCGACCTCACCGTCCGAGGACGGCCGGTCCTTCTTCTACGCCAACACCCTGCACCGCCGCCGACGCGGCACCGCCCCCGCGCCGGACGCCGTGAGCCCACGCGCCGAATCCAGCCTGCGCGCCCCCTGGTTCGCGGTGTCCTGCTGCCCGACGAACGTGGCCCGCACCCTGGCCCTGCTCCCCGCTTACCTGGCCTCCGTCGACGACCACGGCATCCAACTCCACCAGTACGCCGACGCGGAGATCGCCGTCGACGGCATCGCCCTGCGGGTCCGCACCGACTACCCGTCCGGCGGGACCGTGACCGTCCGGATCGCCCGTTCCCCGGACCACCCGTGGACCCTGTCGTTGCGCGTCCCGGCCTGGACGCAGGGCGCCACGGCCTGGCTGGTGGACACGGACGGGACCCGCCGCACGGCCCCTCCGGGCACGGCCACGCTCACCCGCGTCTTCCGCCCCGGTGACGAGATCCGGCTCGAACTGCCCGTCGCCCCCCGCTGGATCGCCCCGGACCCCCGTGTCGACGCGGTCCGCGGCACGCTCGCCGTCCAGCGCGGCCCGCTCGTGTACTGCGCCGAGTCCGTGGACCTGCCCGAAGGACGGGAGGTCGACGCCGTACGGGTGGACCCGACCGCCGAGCCGGTGGACGGACCGGACGACACGGTCGTAGTGCCGGGTGAACTGGCCGAACCGCACGACCGGCCATGGCCGTTCCCCCCACTGGACCGGAGCGAGGCGGCCGCCGCCGAGGAGCGGGGGATCATGGTCGTGCCGTACAACTCCTGGGCGAACCGGGGCCCTTCGACGATGCGTGTGTGGCTGCCGATGACCCACCCCTGACGACGGAGGCCGCCGTGCTGGCTTGGGTGGTGCATCCCTTCCTCCTCGACCAAGTCACCCTCGGCGACGGCGTGTTCCGCCACAAGCGCGACCTGATGCTCGCCTACGCCCGCTCCTTACCCGGCCGACCGCATCCTGGCCGTCTTCCGCGCCGACGCGGGCCTGACACGCGGGGTGGCGACGGGTTGACCTTCCTGGACGTGCTGTGAGGTCAGGCGCTGACACCGTCGCCGTCGAGGTCGGTGCACTGGCGCAGCACCCGCAGCTCATCGCCCCGGAACCCCACCTCGTACAGTTTCCCGCGCGCGTTCTCGAAGGGACGGTGAAGGATCATCATCAGCCGGCCGTCGAAGGCCCGGAACAGCATGCCGTGTCCGCTGTCGTCCCGGACCAGTGGTCGGCGCTGCTCCCAAGGGCCGGTCAGCGCACCGGACTTGGAGACGGCGTAGGTCTGCACATAGCCGCCGCTGACGGTGCCGTCCGCACCGGCCGTGTTCTTCTCGTACGTGGACCACAGCATGATCAGGGCGCCGTCAGGGGTGCGGTACAACTGCGGTCCGTCAGTGACGTAAGGCGCGAGCTGGTGCGGCACGCCTGCGGGGATCTGCTCACCGAGCCAGGACGCGTCCGAGCCCTTGAACAGATGGACCGGATCCCCGACGGTGCCGGTCAGATCCGGAGCCAGCCGCACGGCCTCGATCGTCCCGTCGACGGTCTGCAGCCACTCGTGCGCGTACACCATCCAGGGCTGCCCGTCCGGATCGACGTACAGCGTGCCGTCGAGGGTCATGAGGTGCGCGGGCGGGGTGGGGCCGGCGGGGTCGACGACCGTGAAGGGACCGAGGAGCGAGTCCGCGACGGCCGTCATGGTGCCGCGCGCGTGGTTGGGCAGCTGGAAGGGCGTGCCCCACCGCCCGGCCGACGGCACCGGCAGCGGCGTGCCCTCGTCGTGCAGGGTGGTGAAGAGGTAGTACCTGCCGCCCCACGCATGCACCTCCGGCGCCCACCCGCCGTCCCGCGCCCACAAGCTCTCCTGCTCAGCCACCCGGAACACCACGACGGGCCGCGACCAGTCCCGCAGGTCCCGACTGCGGTACACCATCGTCCCGACGCCCTCCACACCCGAGACGGACGGCTCGTTGGACGTGTACAGGTGGTAGGTCCGCGTCCCCTCGTCGGCGACGACGAACGGATCGTGCAACGGCATGTCGGGCAGGCGCAGGGGCTCGGTGTGGGGCACGGCTGAACGATACGTGGATGTTCGCGGTCTTCACTCCGTAAGGGGGTCTGGCTACGCTGAGTAAGTACCGGTGATGGTACGGCTGTTGAGGCTGGGGGGGTGGATGGTCGGGGTGGGCTCTGTTCGCGGTGAGACATTCGATCTGAAGGACCTGTTCGTCCAGGCCAGGAGACCGGGCCTACGAGGTTCCGGCAGGGGCCTCACTGTCGGTGCGTAACCTGCACGAACGCAGTGGACAGATCGCCGATCTCCTCGACGAGTTGCTCGACGAGGCCGACCGCTGTCCGCTGTTCGTCGACTGGCTGCTGTCCAAAGTGGTGATGGTCGGCATCCGTGCTCCCAGCCGCGACAGCGGGTTCCACATCTTCGAGTCGATGAACGACCGGGGTGCCCGCTTGACGCCGGTCGACCTCATCAAGAGCTACCTCTTGACCAGCGCCCGCAGGGACGAGGAGAAACTCAACGAGCACTGGCGGCACATGCTCGCCGAACTCACCAGTGTCCGCAGCGACATGGATGCTCCCCGTACCTTCCTCAAGGCGGCCCTGCCGGCCCGCTACGCACGCGTCGGCCCCGAAGCGCCCGCAGGCACCCGCGACACCACACCCGACGGCCGACGTCTGTCGTTGCGCGAGCTGCGCAACGAGGCCCAGCAGGACGGACGCCTGACCGGCGCGCGGGCCACCTGACCCGTGGCTGGGGCGGGCCCGGTCCCGGCCGCCGGGGCCTGCCGTGTCAACGCCACCAGGCCCCGCAGCGCCGGATGTCCGGACCCTCGCGCCAGGCGAGGAGGACCGGGACCTCAGGCGCGTCGACGAGAGGACGGAAGACCAGGGACGGGTGGGTGTGGTTGCTGGGGGTGGCCGTGGTGGAGATGCCCACGGCGCGGCCCGCCGCGATGGCCATGAGCCATTCGTCGGTGTTCGTCACTTCCAGGGTTGCGACGGCGAGCACGGGCGTGGTCCGAACGGGTGGCCGCAGAGATCGGGCCGACGGCCACAAGAACTAGAAACGCACCGTCAGTTCCACACTCACGTCATCCCCCGCCGCAAGCCCTTCCGGCCTCCGCACCGCCTGCTTGAGCGGCAGCAGATAGCCGCCGTCCCTCGGGAAGAGCGACGTCGTGAAGGTGACCTCGCCGATCCGGGCCTCGACCGGGATCACGCCCCAGCCGTACGTGGCCATCCGGGCCACCTCGCCGATGTCGGCGGACTCCTGCTCGGGCACCGGGACGAAGTAGTACGGCGCCGGGCCGCGCCATTCGATCACCCGGCCGGTGAAGGCGAGTTGCATGAGGCCCCGTCTCTCGAGAACGTCAGGACACGTCGTAGCGTGCCGCGATGTCCGTCAGATAACCCCGCAGCAGGATCTTCGCCTCCTCCAGCAGCGCCGCGTCCCCCTTGGTGTCCCGGCGGAAGGCCTCCTGGGCGAGTGCGTCGGCGGCGAGCATGGCGGCGTGGCAGACGCGGGCGAGGTTCTCGTCGTCCTCGGCGAGGTGCAGCGCGAGCAGGATTCGGCGGATCCCGTCCGCCATCCGGCGCTTGTGCTCACGGTCCGCGGCCCGGGTCCGCTCGGTCAGGCCGTTGCCGAACCACAGGGCGCGGAAGCCGTGTTCGGTGCGGTAGATCTCGGCGTACGCGTCGATGAGGACGCCGACCGGGTCCGTCCAGTGCTCGGCGGACGCGACCCGGACGAGCTCGTCCATCGCCGCTTCCAGCGTGGCGAAGTAGCCGGCCGCGAGCGCGTCGATGATGGCCCCGCGGTCGGGCAGGTACTGGTAGAGCGAGCCGACCGAGACCCGGGCCTCGGATGCGATCCGGGTCGTGGTGAGCGACTCGACGCCCTCCTCGACCAGGATGCGCTCGGCCGCGTCCAGGACCCGGGCCAACCGGGCCCTGCTGCGGGCCTGTTGGGGAGTGCGGCGCAGCGACGCGATCCATGCCGCCGAGTCGGCGTCCGGGGTGGGCTCACCCATTGTGACAACCTCCGAACGTGAACGTGACTTTGTTTCAGGTTTAGGTTAGCGTCGCGCGCATGACCGACTCAAGCCCGGCGTTGAGCGAGGAGCGGGCCGCCGTGGCGGACGCCTGCCGCCGTCTGGGAGCCGAGGGCCTGCTCATCGGTACCGCGGGCAATGTCAGCCTGCGGGTCGAGGACCGTGTGGCGATCACCGCGACCGGCGCGGTCCTCGCCGAGCTCACCCCGGACCAGGTGACCGTCGTCGACCTCGACGGCGAGATCGTCGCTGGCAGCCTGTTGCCGACCTCGGAACTCGACCTCCACCTGGGTGTCTACCGGCGTTACGGCACCACCGCCGTCGTGCACACCCATGCCCCGATGGCCACCGCGCTCTCCCTCGTCCTCGACGAACTGCCCTGCATCCACTACCAGTTGCTGGCCCTCGGAGGCACGGTCCGGGTCGCGCCGTACGCCACCTTCGGCACCCCGGACCTCGCCGAGTCGGTCCTCACCGCACTGGAGGGCCGGGGCGCGGCCCTGATGGCCAACCACGGGGCCGTCACCCACGCCCCGAGCCTGGACAAGGCGGTCGAGCACGCGCTGCTCCTGGAGTGGGCCTGCGGCGTGTACCAGCACGCGGCTGCCCTCGGGAAGCCGCGGGCCCTCGACGAACAGCAGCAGATCGCGGTGATCGAGGCAGCCCTCGCCCGCAACTACGGCACCACGCAATCCGCTCAGGAGGGGAATCGATGAACGTCGTCACCATGGGTGTGCACGTACTGGACGTGCTGGTCCGGCCGGTCGAGGAGATACCCGAGGGGCAGGGTGCGACCCTGGTCGAGGACATCCGCATGACCGCCGCCGGCACGGCCGCCGGCACCGCCCTCACCCTCGCCAAGCTGGGCGCCTCCGTCCGCACCGCCGGAGCGATAGGCACCGACCCGACCGGCGACCTGCTCACGCAGCTCCTCGACAAGGCGGGCATCGACACCGCGCTGCTGGTCCGCCGTATCGACACCTCGACCTCCGCGACGGTCCTGCCCATCCGCCCCAACGGCGACCGCCCCACGCTCCACCTGCTCGGCGCCAACATCACCTACGGCCTCGACGACGTGCCCTGGGACGCGGTCGCCGAGGCGACCCACCTGCATCTCGGGGGTCCCGAGCTGATCGGCGCCGAGGTCGCCGCGCGCATCCTGGCGCACGCCAAGGACCACGGCGTGGTCACCTCGGTGGACCTCCTCGCCCCCGGCGAACTCGGCACCTTCGACCAGATCGAACCGCTGCTGCCGTACGTCGACTTCCTGCTCCCCAACGAGGACCAGGTCCTCGGCTTCAGCGAGGAACAGGACCTGGTGACCGGCGCGAAGAAGTTCCTGGCCGGCGGAGTGGGCCTGGTCGCGGTCACCCGCGGCGGCGACGGCGCCCTCCTGATCAGCGCCGAGGGCACGGAGACGGTCCCCGCCTTCGACGTCGAGGTCGTCGACACCACCGGCTGCGGCGACGCCTTCTCGGCGGGCTTCCTGCGGGGCATCAGCCTGAACCGCACGCCGCGTGAGGCGGCCGTACTCGGCAGTGCCGCCGCGGCACTGGTGGCACAGGGGCTGGGCAGCGACCACGGCGAGTTCGACCTCGCGGAGGCCGACGAGTTCTCGATGACGCACAAGACCCGGGCCTGATCCACACCCATACCCTGCGACCTGTGCGGGGTGGGGAATGGGCCCATGATGCCCGGTGTTGCGGGAGCATCGAGTCGTCCCGCAGCACCGCGCCACAGGGAGTCGCCCCATGCCCCGCTCCGAAGCCCGCGTCGCCACCGACCGCCCGCACCGCTACGCGAAGCAGCTCGCCTCACACCTCGGCCGTCGGATTCAGACCAGCTGGGACGAGGCCAGCGGTGAGGGCAGCCTGCTCTTCCCGAACGGAGGCAGGGGCTCCCTCACCGCCACCGAGGGTGCGCTGCTGTTGACTCTGGAGACGGAGTCCGAGGACTTCGATCTCCTCGAGAGCGCCGTCGGCGGCCACCTGATCCGCTTCGGCGGCAAACTCGTCGTCGAGTGGACACGTGACACCGGCGAGCCCGGCACCACACAGCGCAAGGACACCGCCTGACGGGCGACCTCAGACGACGCAGCCCACGTGAGCCAGCGCCTGCTTGAGGAGCACCCCGTGACCGCCGGGCATCTCGCTCGCCACCGCCGGTGACAGGGCCTCCTGCGGGCTGAACCACACCAGGTCCAGGGCGTCCTGACGGGGCCGGCAGTCACCGGCCACCGGGACGACGTAGGCGAGGGACACCGCGTGCTGGCGCGGATCGTGGTAGGGCGTGACCCCGTGGGTCGGGAAGTACTCCGCCACCGTGAACGGCTGGAGCGAGGACGGGATCCGGGGCAGGGCCACGGCTCCCAGGTCCTTCTCCAGGTGGCGCAGCAGGGCGTCCCGGACCCGCTCGTGGTGCAGGACGCGGCCGGAGACCAGCGTCCGGCTGACCGTTCCGTCGGGGCCGATGCGCAGCAGCAGGCCGACGCTGGTGACTTCGCCGCTGTCGTCGACGCGCACGGGCACGGCCTCGACGTACAGGATGGGCATCTGGGCGCGCGCCTGCTCGAGGTCGTCGGCGCTCAGCCAGCCGGGCGTGGTTTCGGTCAAGTCAGACATTGCTAGATCATACTTTCCGGGGACGGCGGGCGCTTGGTCGCGCTCGCCTGGTGGGACGGGGCGGGGGCAGGAAGTCCGTAGAGGCGGCGGGCGTTGTCGCCGCTCGTCCAGGCCGCGACGCGTAACGCGTCGGGCAGGCTCAGCTCGTCGGCGTCCACCCGCTCCTGGAGCAGTCCGGCCAGTCCGTGCCGGAAGGACAGCGCGCCGAGCAGATGGAATTCGGCCACTCCGTACGCGTCGGAGCTGTACAGCAGCTTGCGGAACGGTGTGATCTCCAGCGCCTCCGCCAGGATCGCCCGGGACCGCGCGGGGCCGACATAGTGCAGGGTGAGACCGACGTCCAGGTACACCTGCTCGAACACCGAGGCCAGATAGGCGGCCTGCCGCTGATACGGCCAGCAGTGCAGCAGCAGGACCGGGATGGTGCCCGCGGTCAGGTGCAGCCAGTCCGTGAGGTGGGTCGGGTCCACGCGGTGCATCCGGATGTCGCTGTCGCCGAACCCGGTGTGCAACTGGAGCGGCAGGCCCAGGTCCACGGCGGTCCACAGCAGATGCCGCACCAGGACCGGATCGGCCAGTCGGCCACCATGAGTGAGCCAGCCGGCGGCAGCGCGGGTGACCTCACCGTCCGAGGGGCGTGCCGGGTCCAGGTCGAAGCCGGTCCGGTAGGCCGCCACGGACTTCACCGCGACCACACCCGGGCGCCCCACGGCCTCCAGACAGGAAGCGCGGAACACGTCCGCGTACGCGTCGGGCTCCACGCCCCGCGCCGCCACCGCCTCCGCGACACCCTCCAGCCGCACGATCTCGTACGCCGTCCCGCCCGCGGCCTCCGCCAGCTGCGCCGGAGTGGTGAGACGTTCCGCCGCGTACCCGGTGTCCACACAGAACACGTCCGTGCCCGCGGCGGTCAGGAAACGGCGGTTGACCTCCTGGGCGCCGAGCTCCGTCCGCCGGGCCAGGTAGTCCCCGGGCGGTGCGTGGCGCGGCAGATCCAGCAGGGGAGCGCAGTGGCGGCGGACGGCCACGCCGACGGGGCTGTCGAAGGGGGAGATCCCGGGCCAGACCGCGCCCTCGGTGATCAGCGACTCGAAGCCCGTCCGGTCGAGGCCGTCGGCGACCACCCCGTGGCAGTGGTGATCCACCAGCCGGGCGGCGTCGAGGGCCTCGTGGACGGCGTGCGCGCTCATGCTCAGTACTTCCAGCGGTACGCCGCCGCGATCTGCTCGTCGTCCAGTTCGGCCACGGAATCGACCTCTCCGAAGCGGACGGCGACCACGGCGTCGGCGAGGACCGGACCCAGCGCGGCGCGCAGCCGTTCGTCGGCGCGGAACGCCTTGACCGCCTGGGAGAGGGAGGTCGGCAGCCGGCGTACGCCCGCGGCGGCCGCCGCATCCGCCGCGAGCAGGGCGGGGTCCCCGGTGACCTCCTCGGGCAGTGGGGTGGACGAGGTCAGACCGTCGAGTCCGGCGGCGATCAGGCCGGTGAACGCGAGGTACGGATTGGCGGCCAGGTCGACCGGCTTCAGCTCCAGGTTCGCGGCCCGGTCGGTCAGGCCCGCCGTGCCGGTGATGATCCGCACGGCCGCCTCCCGGGTCTCACGGCCCCACACGGTGAACACCCCGGCCCACTGGGAGGGCTTGAGGCGCAGATAGCTGGCCGGACTCGGCGCGGTGAGGGCCGTGAGCGCGTGCAGGTGGGCGAGGACACCCGCGACGAACGACTCGGCCTCGGGCGTCATGCCGTAGCGGCCCTTGCCGGCGGAGTGCAGGTTCACGCCCTCGCGCCAGGCGGAGAGGTGCAGATGGCCGCCGTTGCCGACGCCCTCGGCGAAGACCGACGGGGCGAAGGAGACGACCAGGCCGTGCCGCTGGGCCACCGCACGGATCGTCTGCCGCACGAGCACGCTGACATCGGCCGCCGCGACCGGGTCCAGCGCGGCCGTCGAGATCTCGAACTGCCCGGCCGCGTACTCGGGATGGAGCTGTTCGACCTCGACGCCCTGCTCGGCGCAGGCCGCCAGCAGGTCGGCCGCGTAGTCGGAGAGCTCCACCTGCCGGGTCGCGCCGTACGCCGGTCCCGACACCGCCGGCACGAAATCGCCGTCGGCCGCCGGACCCCGGCCCACCGCCCACTCGATCTCGACGCCCGCCTCGAAGGTGATCCCGTGCCGCTCGGCGGCCTCGGTGACGATCCGCCTGAGGGCCGTGCGGGAGCAGCCCGGATGCGGCGCGCCCTCCTGGGTGATCCGGTCCACCGGCGCCCACGCCCAGCCGGGCTGCCCGGCAAGTGCCACGAGCCGGTCGAGATCGGGGTAGAGGCGCAGGTCTCCGTCGGGGGAGCCCAGGGTGTCGGTGGTGACGATGGAGTCGTTCGCCAGGAAGGTGTCGAACACCGGGGACATGCCCACGCCCCAGGCCGCGGCGGAGGGCAGTTTCGCCGTCGGGATCGTCTTCACCCGGCCGATGCCCGCCGTGTCCACGTAGGCCAGGACCACACCGTGCGCGCCCTTGTCGGCCAGCTCTTCGCTCAGCGCGGTGGCGCGCTCCACATCACCGGGACGGCCGCCGGGGACGGGGTCGGCAAGGGTGGTCATACGTCCTCCACGACGGGCTCGGCTGGTTCGGGTCCCGCGTCAGGGTTTCACGGCCACCGCGCCGAACTGCGGTACCACGACCGGGGAGTCGGACTCGGCGCGCCACTGCGAGCAGGAGACCAGGCCCGGTTCGAGGAGGTCGAGTCCCTCGAAGAACGTGGCGATGTCCTCACCGCTGCGAGCGGTGATCGGCGGAGTGGCGTTCTCGTTCCAGAACTTCATGGCCGGGATCTGGCCCTCGCCGCCGAGGTCGGCGTCGAACGTGGGGTGCGTCAGGGCGAGATGACTGCCCGCGGGCATCGCGGCCATGACCTCGCGCGCGATCCGCCGCGCCTCCTCGGTGTCGAGGACGAAGTTCAGGATGCCGAGCATCATCACGGCGACCGGCTTGGTGAAGTCCAGGGTTCGCGAGGCACGTTCGAGGATGGCGGCCGGGTCGTGGACGTCGGCGTCGATGTAGTCGGTGACGCCCGCGTGGGTGCTGGTCAGCAGGGTGCGGGCGTGGACCAGGACGATCGGGTCGTTGTCGACGTACACGATCCGCGAGTCGGGGGCGATGCGCTGGGCGATCTCGTGGGTGTTGTCCACCGTCGGCAGCCCGGTGCCGATGTCGAGGAACTGGCGGATGCCCTGCTCCTCGGCGAGGAAGCGCACCGAGCGGCCCAGGAACCAGCGGTCCGCGCGGGCGATCTCCCGGATGATCGGGAACATCCCGGCGACGTGATCGCCGACGCCTTGGTCGACCTCGTAGTTGTCCTTGCCGCCGATCCAGTAGTTCCACACGCGCGCGTTGTGCGCCACACCTGTGTTCAGCCTCGCCGACGCACCCGACGGGGTGTGGCTGTCGCTCACGACTGTGCTCCTTCTCGTGCGTTCGGCCGTTGCCGCCATTGTGCCGCCCGATGATCAGCTTGTCCCGGAAACGGGAGTGACTCAGCCCTCAGCCCTCGGGCCGCGCGTGCCCGTACTGCCAGGCCCAGGCCGCGATCTCCACGCGGTTCCGTGCCACGAGCTTGAGCTGGACGCTGGAGAGGTGGGTCTTGACCGTGGACAGGGACACATACAGTTCGGCGGCGATCTCGGCGTTCGTACGGCCGAGGGCGACCAGGCGGACCACGTCGAGCTCACGGTCGGTCAGCGGCTCGGTGACCGGCGCCGGACGGACCGCGACGACCGGTTCCGGCGCCGGGCCGGCCGTGACGTGCCGGAGCAGGCGCACGGTGACGGAGGGGGAGACCAGCGAGTCACCGGCCGCGGCCGCGCGGACCGCCTCCGCGAGGAGCGTGGGACCGGAGTCCTTCAGCAGGAATCCGCAGGCCCCGCCGCGCAGCGCGCCGTAGACGTACTCGTCGAGGTCGAAGGTGGTGACCACGACCACGCGCATCGGGTCGGCGACATCGGGCCCCGCCAGCATCCGGGTCGCCGCCAGCCCGTCCAGTTTCGGCATCCGGATGTCCAGCAGGCACACGTCGGGCCGCACCTCCCGGGCCAGCCGCACCGCCGCCTCCCCGTCCGCGGCCTCGGCGACCACGGTGATGTCGGGCTGGGCGTCGAGGAAGAAACGGAACCCGGTACGGACCATGTCCTGGTCGTCGGCGATCAGCACGCGGATGGGCGCGGCCGGCGGGGTGGGGCTCGTCATGGGTCGATCATGCCTCAGGTCAGGTCAGGTCAGGTCAGGTCAGGTGACGTGCGGTGCGGTGGGGTGGTGGGGGAGGAGTGGGTGCGGTGCCGCTGGGGCGGAGGGTTCGGGGTGTCGGGCGGGGGCTCGGGGTAGGCGGCCGCACCCCGAGACCGCTGTTCCCGGCGGGGAGCTGCTCTCGCCGTCACGGGGCGTGTACCGCCCCGCCCCACCACGCCGCTGCGGATTGCTGCTCGCGGGCGGAGGACAGCCCCGCCTCACCGCCTGCTCCGGCGACAAGCCGGCCCGCGACCTCGATCCCGCCGACCCTGACCTTGCGGCCTCGGTCTCGGCCCCGGCCCTGGTCTCGGCCCTGGCCCTGATCCCGGCCCCGGCCCCGGTCTCGGCCCCAGCCCCAGACCCGGCTCGTCGTGCCGTCTCCGACGGATGTCGGTCGCTCGTGGGTGGTGGTTCAGTCCGCGGTTCTCGCCGCGTCCTCGGTCACCCTCCGCAGCAGGGGCCGGCTGCCGCCGATCGCCGCGAACATGGCAAGGGCGCCGACGGCCACGCAGACCGCGAGTTCCAGTGCGCCGGTGACGTCGAGCGAGGCGCCGAAGGCCCTGTTGAGGCGGTAGGAGGCGTAGACGCCCAGGGCGGTGGTGCCGCCGGCCAGCACGACCAGGGGGATCACCGTCTCGCGGACCCGGGCCCGGTCCAGCACCCTCAGCGGGGTGCCGGCGAGGCGGAGGAGGCCGTAGATCCGGCGTCGGTCCAGGACGCCCGCGGCGGCGGTGAGACCGGCGGAGGTCGTGGCGACGAGGAAGCTGAGGGCCAGCGTCGCCGTGCTGACCTCGCCGAAGCGGCCGATGGCGGAGCGGTCGCCCGCCGTCGCGTAGTCCTGGGTGTACGGGAGGCGTCCCGGGTTCGCGGCGGTGAGCGCGGTGACGGCGGTGTCGAGCCGTGCCTGGCCGCCGCCGGTGACGTGGGCGATGACGCCCGGCGTGCCGTTGAGCAGCCCGTCCCAGTCGTCCTCGCCCACCGTGCGGACGGTCGCGCCGATGCCGGCGTCACGCAGGAGCGTACGGACCTCGGAGGCCCGCGCTCCCGCCACGGCCACCTGGTCCCGGTGCCCGGAACCGTCCGTGCCGATCATGCTCACCGCGAAGAACCCCGCCGCGAACCCGGCCAGCACCAGACCGCTGACCGTGCGCCAGGCGCCACGGGGGTCGTCGCTCAGGCGGCGGCCCGCCAGCAGGGTCGCCGGGCGGCGGGCGAAGCGGCTCACCAGCCGGCCGAGCCGGTCCACCACCCACGGCCCGAACAGCCAGAACGCCCCGTAGAACAGCAGGAGCAGAACGACCACCTGCCGGGTCGACACCTGCCCGCCGGTGGAGTTCCACACGTAGAGCAGGACCGCCACGAACAGCACGAACCGGATCCAACGGGTGCGCCGGGGATTCGCCTGCTGGGCGACCCCGAGCGGCGAGGTCGCGACCTGGCGCAGCATCGACACCGCGCTGACCGTGATGAGCCCGGTGACCGCGAGCACCACCGCCGCCAGCCACGGCAGTCCCACCCAGAGCTCGCCCGTGTACCAGCCGCCGATCCCGTACGGGACCTCGGCGAGCAGCGGAAGCAGCACCCCGTACAGCGCCGCGCCCGTCAGGGCACCGGCCGCGCCCAGCGCCGCGCTCTCCAGCGCGGTCATCCCGATGATCTGCCGCGGGGTCGCCCCGGCCAGCCGCAGCGCGGCCAGCTGCTGCTCGCGCCGGGCCGCGCCCAGCCGCCCGGAAGCCGCGGCGAGCACCACCACCGGCATCACCAGCAGGGCGACACCCAGCAGCGCGGTCGGCTGGTCGGTGTACGTGAACAGGCTCCGGTGGGTGCCGGAGAAACCGGTGATCTCGGCACGCGCGGCCTGGTCGAAGTCGTACACCGTGGACCCCACGGCCTTCTCGGACATCGCCGGATCGGTCGGCGCCCGTCCGACGACGACCACCAGTTCGTCCGGCGAGGCCAGACCGGCGGCGCCGATCGTGCCGTACGACGACACCTTCGGGAAGCGGTCGGCGAGCTGGTTCGCGGGCAGCCTGTGCAGCAGCGAGGCCAGGGCCGGGGAGACGTACACCGAGCCCTTGGCCGGGAAGGCCTTCAGGCCGGGCGGCGCTGGGGTTCCGGGGCGTCCGGCGAGCTGGGCGAGGGAGACCACGGTGACGGGCTCGTGACGTACGTAGGTCGTCGCGAGTGCCTGGACCGCGGTGCCGTGCTTCACGGGCTCGGGGGTGCGCCAGGCCGTGCGGTCGGCGCGGGCGCCGGAACCGAGGGCGGCGGCGAGCATTATCAGCAGGACGAACGCGCCGACGGCGGCCGCGCCGGCCGCGAGCAGCCGGCTCTGCAGTCCGCGGCGGCCGGAGGACCGGACGAGGTGCCAGGTCAGGGGGAGGACGGGGGAACGCATGACATCTCCTGCCGCTCAGGCGACCGTGTACTGGGTGTGGCCGCTGATGCGGCCGTCGCGGACCTGCAGGACGCGGTCGCAGTGGGCGGCGACGTCCGCGTCGTGGGTGACCATCACCAGGGCGGCGCCCGACTCGCGGGTGACGGAGGTCAGCAGTCGGACCACCTCCGTGCTGGTGTTCTGGTCGAGGGCGCCGGTCGGCTCGTCCGCGAAGACCACGTCGGGCTCGACGGCCAGGGCACGGGCGATCGCCACGCGTTGGGCCTGGCCACCGGAGAGCTGGCCGGGCCTGCGGTGCGCGAGGCCGTCGAGGCCCAGCGGCGCGAACCAGCGGCGGGCCCGCTCGACGGCCTGCTTGCGGGGTACGCCCTCCAGCATCAGCGGCAGGGCCACGTTCTCCTCGGCGGGCAGCTCCGGGAGCAGCTGGCCGGACTGGAAGACGAACCCGAAGCGTCTGCGGCGCAGCGCGCTCAGCCGGTTCTCGCCGAGCCGGTCGATGCGGTCGTTGCGCAGCAGCACCTCGCCGCCGTCCGGGCGGACGATCCCCGCGAGCGTGTGCAGAAGAGTGGACTTGCCGGAGCCTGAGGGACCCATGATCGCGAGCGAGTCGCGCTCGCGGACCTCGACGTCCACTCCGGCGAGCGCGGTGGTGGAGCCGTACTTCTTGACGAGGCCGTAACCGGCCAGGACGGTGTTCATGATGTGAGCGGGTCCTCTGCTAGCGGTCGAACTTCCAGGTGACGGACGTGGCCGAGGCCTTGACCACGGTGACGGGGATGTCGACGGAACCGCCGCCGCTCTTCTCGCCGGTGCAGGTGACGGTGGCGCCGGCGACGGCCTTCAGCCCGCTGGGGCAGGTCACGTCCGAGACCTTCACCCCGATCCAGGGCAGCGGGTGGTACTTGCTCTGGGTGCGGCCCTCGACGATGTTCGCGGCGAGCGCCTTGTGACCATCGACGGTCGCCGTGCTCCGCGCGTCCAGCGCGGTGGTCGACTCGGTGCCGGCCAGGAAGTGGGTGCCGAGCCCGAAGACGACGGCCGCGCCGGCCAGTCCGCCGACGGCGGTGACGAGGTACCTGCGTTGCATCACGTACTCCTGAGGACAGAGGGGAGGAGGTGCCTCCCCGGCGAAGTGGCTCCACCCTCGCCCGGTGGCCCGGGCGCCCGCCTCGGCCGAACGGCCACGGACTTCGGGCCCGGCGCGGCCGCGCCTCGACCGTTCGGCCGATCCCGTCGCCGTCACCCGCGCATACGGTGATCGGCATGAAGTCAGTCACCGCCCGGGGCTGCGTATCGGGCGCAGGCATCGGTGCCCTCGTCGCAGCTGCCGTCGTCGATCTCCTCGCCACGGGCGTCGACCGGGACATCGGCCTGCCGCAGACGGCCGTGCTGCTGATCGGCGCCGCCGCCGTCCTGTGGCCGGCCCACCGGCGCCCGCCCTGGCTCACCCCTCAACTGCGCACTGCCGTACCAGCCGTGGCATCGCTGCTGTGCACGCTCGACTCGGTGCTGCGCTCCAGTGCCCTGTTCGGACCGGGTGAGCCTGCGATCCTGCTGTGCCTGCTGTTCGTCGCCGTACGGCACTGTCCGCGCTCGTCAGTGGTGGCGTGTGCGTCGGCCGACGGGGCCGCCCTGCTCGCGCTGCCGGTGCGACTGTTCCTCGACGACGGCGAACTCATCCTGTCGTACATGGTGATCGGCCTCGTCCTGATCGGACTGACCGTGGCCTTCGCCGCGTATCTGCGCTCGCAGGACTACCGGCGGACCGTCGCGGTCAGCGAGACCCGGCGCTCGGAGCGCCTCGCCATCGCCGCCGACCTGCACGACTTCGTCGCCCACCATGTCACCGGCATCCTGGTGCAGACCCAGGTGGCCCGCATGATGGCGGAGTCCGACTCCGACGACCTCGATCCCGTCCTCGCCGACGTCGAGCGTGCCGCGACCGAGGCGCTCGCCTCGATGCGCCGCACGGTCGGCGTCCTGCGCGACACCGAGGACGCCGCCGACCGCCGCCCGGTGGGCGACCTCGCGGGCATCGCCGGGCTGGTCGACGGCTTCTCGAGCCCCGTCCAGAAGGCCACCCTGCACCGCGAACCCACCGTTTCCGACGACCTCCCGCACGAGGTCCAGGCGGCGGCCTTCCGCGTCGTGCAGGAGGCGCTGACCAACGTACGGCGGCACGCGGGCGACGCCACCCAGGTCACCGTCGGGCTGCGGTACCAGCAGGCCCGCCTGGAGGTGACCGTGTCCGACGACGGACGCGGCGGCAGCCAGTTGCCGGCGGCGGCCCACGGGGGCGGCTTCGGGCTGGTCGGTCTGAAGGAGCGGGTGACGGCGCTGGGCGGGGAACTGCACGCCGGGCCGCGGGACCGGTACGGATGGGAGGTGCGCGCGGTCTTTCCCGGGTGATGCGGGTGGTCTTCCGGGGGCGAGGGCCGCGATGTTCAATGGGGCTGCACACGAGAGGAGCCCGCCCGTGTCCCCTGCCCCCGTGCCGTCGGTCGGCGCGCGCATCCGGCAGGCCCGTCTGGAGCGCGGCCGGAGCCTGCGCGCCCTGGCCCGCGAGGTCGGTGTCTCCGCGAGCCTGGTCTCCCAGATCGAGACCGGGAAGAGCCAGCCGTCGGTGAGCACGCTGTACGCCATCACCACGGCTCTCGGCGTATCCGTCGAAACCCTCTTCGAGGTCCGGGAGACCGCCGTGGCGGCGAGTTCGGCCCCGGTCGTGCACGCGCTGGCGGCCTTCGCGGCCGACCCCGGCCGGCGCATCGGCCCCCTGGTCACCCCCGGTGAACGGGAGGTGCTGGAACTGGACTCCGGTGTCGTGTGGGAGCGGCTCGGGCACGTGCCCGGCACGGACGTCGACTTCCTGCTCGTCACCTACCGGCCCGGCGGTTCCTCCTCCGGCTCGGGCGGTCTGATGCGGCACCCCGGCACGGAGTACGGCTGTCTGACCTCCGGCGAGCTCGTGCTCACCCTCGGCTTCGACGAACAGGTCCTGCGCCCCGGCGACGCCGTCTGCTTCGAGTCCACGACCCCGCACCGCTACCGCAACGACGGCGACGAACCCGCCGTGGGTGTCTGGTTCGTCGCCGGCCAAGCCGGCCAAAGTGTTCAGTGACACTTGACACCCCTCGCGGTCGGTCGTTGACTCGATGGTGGGGGTGGTCGCGATGGCGATCCGCACGTACGGCCCCAATGCCGTCGACTGGGAAGAGCGCGTCGACCTGGACCGGCTGCGCCGACAGCGCCTGGCCCGGCTGCACGAGACGCTGAACCGCTCCGAGCTGGGCGCCGTGCTCAGCTTCGACTTCGCCAACATCCGCTACATGACCGCCACGCACATCGGCACCTGGGCGATGGACAAGCTGATCCGCTTCGCCCTGCTGGTCCGCGGCGGCGAGCCGATCGTCTGGGACTTCGGCTCCGCCGCCCGCCACCACCAGCTGTACAACCCCTGGCTCGACCACGGCGACGGCAAGGACGGCCCGCCCACCGGAGCCCGCGCCGGCATCTCCACGCTGCGCGGCGCCTTCCACCCGGACGCCGGGATCGCCGAGGACGTCGCCAAGAAGATCGCCACCGAACTCCGCGCCCACGGCCTGGCCGGTGAACCGCTCGGCATCGACGTCGCCGAGATGCCGGTCCTCGCCGCCCTGCGCGCCGAGGGCATCGACGTCGTCGACGGACAGCAGGTCTTCCTGGAGGCCCGTCGGATCAAGACCGGCGACGAGATCTCCCTGCTCGCCCAGGCCTGCGCGATGGTCGACGCGGCCTACGAGGAGCTCTACGGCTATCTGCGCCCCGGGGTCCGCGAGAACGAGTGCGTCGGACTCGTCAGCAAGGTCCTCTACGACCTCGGCAGCGAGTACGTCGAAGGCGTCAACGCCATCTCCGGGGAACGCTGTTCACCCCACCCGCACGTCTACAGCGACCGCCTGATCCGCCCCGGCGAACCCCGCCTTCTTCGACATCCTGCACAGCCACCTCGGCTACCGCACCTGCTACTACCGCACCTTCGCCGTCGGCAGCGCCTCCCGCGCCCAGCGCGACGCCTACGTGCGCTGCCGGGAGTACATGGACGAGGCGATATCCCTGGTCCGGCCGGGCGCCACCACCGCCGACATCGTCCAGGTGTGGCCGCGCGCCGAGGAGTTCGGCTTCGCCGACGAGACCGCCGCCTTCGCCCTCCAGTACGGCCACGGCGTGGGCCTGTCGATCTGGGAGAAGCCCATCTTCAGCCGCCTGGTCTCCCTCGACCACCCCGAAGTCCTCGAAGCGGGCATGGTGTTCGCCCTGGAGACCTACTGGCCCGCCGCCGACGGCTGGTCCGCCGCCCGCATCGAGGAGGAGCTGGTCGTCACCGCCGACGGCTGCGAGGTCATCACCAAGTTCCCCGCCGAGGAACTGCTGGTGGCGGGCCGCAAGTACTGGACGGTGGGCGGCGAGCTGAACACCCGCCGTGAGTCGCAGTCGCACCTGAACAACGGGAAGCACTGATGGAGCCGGCCGAACTCCTCACCCTGTACGGGCAGATGGCCCTCATCCGCCGTACCGAGAAGGCCGCCCACGACCTCTTCCTCCAGGGCCTCGTCAAGGGCACCACCCACCTCGCCGCCGGCCACGAGGCGATCGCCGTCGGCGCGAGCGCCGCCCTGCGCGACGACGACTACGTCTTCGCCACCTACCGCGGCCACCACCACGCGCTGGCCCGGGGCGCCACCCCCGAGGAGTGCCTCGCCGAACTCATGAGCAGGGCAACGGGATTGTGCAAGGCCAAGGGCGGCTCCATGCACCTCACCAAGGCCGACGCGCACATGCTCGGCTCCTACGCCATCGTCGGCGCCCACCTCCCGATGGCGGTCGGCGCCGCCTGGTCCGCCCGGCTGCGCGGCACCGGACAGCTCGCGGTCGCCTTCTTCGGCGACGGCGCCACCAACATCGGCGCCTTCCACGAGGCGCTCAACCTGGCCGCCGTAAGGAAACTGCCCGTGCTGTTCGTCTGCGAGAACAACCTCTACATGGAGTACACGCCGATCGCCGACGTGACCGCGGTGCCCCGGCCCGCCGCCGACCGGGCACCCGCGTACGGCATCCCCGGCGAGGTGGTCGACGGCAACGACGTCGTCGCCGTACAGGAGGCGGTGGCAGAGCTGGCGCGGCGGGCCCGGGCCGGAGACGGGCCCGCCGTACTGGAGGCCGCGACCTACCGCCACTTCGGGCACAGCCGGTCCGATCCGGCGACCTACCGCCCGGCCGAGGAGGTCGAACGCTGGCTCAAGCACGACCCGTTGGACATCGCGCGGGGCCGGCTGATCGAGGCCGGGGTGCCCGAGGAGAAGGTCACCGAGGCCGACGAGCGGGCCCGTGATGTCGTACGACGGGCCGTCGAGGCGGCGAAGAACGCGCCACCGCCCGATCCGCGCGAGGCGTTCACCGACGTATGGGCCGACGGAGGTGCCGCATGGCGGACGTGATCACGTATCGCGAGGCGGTCGCCGAGGGCATCGCGCGGGAGATGCGGCGGGACCCGGCCGTGGTGTGCCTGGGGGAGGACATCGGCGAGGCCGGCGGGGTGTTCAAGACGACCGCCGGGCTGTTCAAGGAGTTCGGACCCGAGCGGGTGTGGGACACGCCGATCTCCGAACAGGCCATCGTGGGCGCGGCGATGGGCGCCGCGATGACCGGGATTCGGCCCGTCGCGGAGATCATGTTCTCCGACTTTTTGGCCTGTTGTTGGGACTACCTCGCCAACGAGATACCCAAAGTGCGTTACATGACGGGTGGTCAGGTCACCGTGCCCCTCGTCGTTCGCACCGCCAACGGCGGCGGGCTCGGTTTCGGCGCCCAGCACTCCCAGGCCACGGAGAACTGGGCGCTGACCGTGCCCGGGCTGAAGATCGCGGCACCCGCCACTCCCGCCGACGTGACCGGGATGATGGCGGCGGCGATCCGCAGCGACGACCCGGTCGTCTTCTTCGAGCACAAGGCACTGCTGGCCACCAAGGGCCCGCCCCCGCCGCCGGACCACGTGGTCGAGCTGGGGCGGGCGGCCGTCGTCCGCGAGGGCGCCGACGTGACGCTGGTGGCGCTGGCGTCGATGGTGCCGGTCGCCCTGAAGGCCGCCGCACTGCTCGCCGCGGACGGCATCGACGTCGAGGTCGTCGACCTGCGCTGTCTCGTCCCCCTGGACATGGCCACCGTCCTCGCCTCGCTCGGCCGGACATCCCGGCTGGTCGTCGTCGAGGAGAACCCGTACCAGGGCGGCTGGGGCGCCACCGTCGTCTCGGTCGTCGCCGACGAGGGGTTCGGGCTGCTGGACGCGCCGGTGCGGCGGGTGGCGGGGGAGTGCGTGCCGCTGCCCTTCGCCGACGCGCTGGAGGAACAGGTCATTCCCACCGTCGACAAGGTCGTGGCGGCCGTCAGGAGTCTGGCCGCGTACTGAACACCCCTGAGGAGGAAACGCGATGACCCGTCGGACACTCCTTCGTGCCGGACACGTGCTCTCGATGGACCCCGACGTGGGGGATCTGCCGAGCGGGGACGTCCTCATCGAGGACGGGAGGATCGCGGCGGTGGACCGCGAGATCAGCGCGGACGCCGAAGTCCTCGACATGACGGGCCGGATCGTCGTCCCCGGCTTCGTCGACACCCACCGCCACACCTGGGAGGCCTCGATCCGCAATGTGGCGCCCGACGCCACCCTCGACGACTACTTCGTCGACATCCTCGACACCTTCGCCCCCCTCTACACCCCCGAGGACGTGTACGCGGCCAACCTCGCGGGCGCCCTGGAATGTCTCAACGCGGGCATCACCACGCTCGTCGACTGGTCCCACATCAACAACACGCCCGAGCACCCGGACGCGGCGATCCGGGCCCTCACGGAGAGCGGTATCCGCGCCCAGTACGCGTACGGCAGCGCCAACACCTCCCTCGCCGACTACTGGTTCGAGAGCAAGATCGCGATCCCGGGCGACGACGTACGCCGGATCCGCGCCGAGCACTTCGCCTCCGACGACGGCCTGCTCACCCTGGCGCTGGCCACCCGCGGCCCCGGCTTCTGCGTCAACGACGTCGTCACCTCCGAATGGGCGCTGGCCCGCGAACTCGACATCCCGATCACCGTGCACGTGGCGATGGGACGGCTCGCCGGCCGCTTCGGCATGGTCAAGCAGCTGAACGACCTCGGCCTGCTCGGCCCCGACACCACCTACATCCACTGCTGCTACCTCAGCGAGGAGGAGTGGCGCCTCGTCGCCGACAGCGGCGGTACGGTCTCCATCGCACCGCAGGTCGAGACGCAGATGGGGCACGGCTGGCCGCCGGTGATGAAGGCCATCGAGCACGGACTGCGGCCGTCCCTGAGCATCGACGTCGTCACCACCGTCCCCGGCGACATGTTCACCCAGATCCGCGCGGCCTTCGGCGCCGAGCGCGCCCGCGTCAACGCGGTCAGCTGGCAGGCCGACACCCCGGTCCCCGAAATGATGTTGACGGCACGTCAGATGCTGGAGATCGCCACCCGCAACGGCGCCCATGTCGCAGGCCTGGAGGACCGCACCGGCTCGCTCACCCCGGGCAAGCGCGCCGACATCGTCGCCATCGACGCAACGGCCCTGAACGTGGCCCCCGTTCACGACGCCGCCGCAGCGGTCGCACTGAGCGCCGACGTCTCCAACGTGGAGACCGTCATCGTCGACGGGGTCGTACGCAAGCGCGACGGCAGGCTCACGGCGGACGTGGCACGCGCCCTGCGGCTCGTCGAGGAGTCCCGCGACCGGCTGCTGGCCGCGAAGGAGGCCCGGGCGTGACGCTGCACCTGGTGCGCCGTGCCACCGACCTCCCGGAGCCGTCGTACGACGAACACGGCTACCGGCGACGGGAGTTGGTCGGCGAGGACGACGGCAGCTCGCACACCGGTTTCGGGGTGTGCGAGCTGCGCCCCGACGGAGGTGTCGCGGCCCATGTGCACTCGTACGAGGAGAGCTTCCACATCCTGGACGGCACGGTGGTTCTCGACGTGCCCGAGGGCGCGTACCTGCTGGAGGAGGGCGACTACGGACTCCTCCAGACCGGGGTCCCGCACGCCTGGCGCGGCGCCGGGGACACCGCCGCCCGCTGGGCGGACATGCTCGCCCCGGTGCCGCGGGCCCGGTACGGGCACGACACCCAGCCGGTCGCTCCGTGGCCGCGGCGTGCCCCTGCCCGTATCGACGTCCGCGACCCGCGGACGCGGTCCTTCGGTCACTTCGAACCCGCGCAGATGGACCCCGGCAAACAGTCCCAGGACCTGCTCGCGGTGTCGGCGAGCATGCGGACCGCGCTGCTCGTCTACAGCGGGATCACCGTGAAGATGATGGTCGACGGCGACCTCGGCGCGGTCGCCTCGACGATGTTCATGGTGCAGTACGCGCCCGACGGCATCGCAGGCACCCACGACCACCCTTTCGAGGAGACCTATCTGTTCCTCGAAGGGGAGGCGGACGCGGTGTTCGACGGCACGCGGTACCGGCTCGGCCCGGGCGACTGCGCCTGGGCGGGCGCCGGTTGTGTGCACGGCTTCGCCAACGCCGGCGAGGGACCGCTGCGTTGGCTGGAGACGCAGGCGCCGCAGCCGCCGGTGCGGCACTCCTACCGGTTCACCCGGGACTGGGAATACCTGAGGGAGGCGTCCCGATGAGCAGTGTCGTGGTGATCGGTGGAACCGCGGGCATCGGGCGGGAGTTCGCCCGGGTGCGCGCCGACCGGGGTGACGAGGTGGTGATCACCGGACGGGACGCCCACCGCGCCGACACCGCGGCCAAGGAGATCGGCGCCCGGGGACTCGCCCTCGATCTCGCCCGGCCGAAGGACATCGCCGACGCGCTGAGCAGCGTGGGGCGCGTCGACCACCTCGTGATCGCGGGCGTCTCCCGCGACGAGAACCGGGTGAGCGACTACGACATCGACGCGGCCCTCCACCTCGTCACGCTCAAACTCGTCGGCTACACCGAGGTCGTGCACACGCTGCGGTCCCGGCTGCACGAGGACAGCGCCGTCGTGCTGTTCGGTGGCCAGGCCAAGGAGCGCCCCTATCCCGGGGCGACGACCGTGGCGACCGTCAACGCCGGTGTGACCGGGCTGGTCCACACCCTCGCCGTCGAGCTCGCTCCCGTTCGCGTCAATGCGATCCACCCCGGCGTCGTGGGCGACAGCCCCTACTGGCGGGCCAAGCCGGAGGAGGTCCTGGCAGGGCCGCGGGCCAGGACGCCGACCGGACGGCTCGCGACCATGGCCGACGTGGTGGACGCCGTGGACTTCCTGCTGCGCAACGGCTCGGTCAACGCGGTGGGGTTGAGCGTGGACGGGGGTTGGCTGCTGGGGTGAGGGCTACCGCTTGATGCCGACGGCCCCGTACAGCGACACGAGGTCGCCGTCCTCCCGCTCGTCCGGACGCCACCGCGACAGGGACACGATGCCCGGCTCCAGCACCTCGAGTCCCCTGAAGAGACGGCTCACTTCGTCGTGCGAGCGGGCCACGAGGGTCACCCCGCTCGCCGTGTACGCCGCGATGCCCGAGTTCACCTTCTCCGGATCGAAGTCCGCCGTCATCGCCGACAGCACCAGACAACTGCCCGGCGCGAGCGCGCCGACCAGCTTGTCCACCAGCTCCTGGGCGCCGTCCTCGTCGGAGACGAAGTGCAGCAGCGCGATCAGCGACAGCGCGACGGGCTCCTCGAAGTCGAGGACGGCCGAGGCCCCTTGGAGGATCCGCTCCGGCTCGCGGGCGTCCGCCTGGAGGTAGTGTGTCGCCCCCTCCGGGGTGCCGTGCAGCAGGGCGGCCGAGTGAGCGAGGACGATCGGGTCGTTGTCGACGTACACCACCCGCGCGTCCGGTACGGCGGACTGGGCGACCTGGTGGAGGTTGGGCTCGGTGGGGATGCCGGAACCGATGTCGAGGAACTGGCGGATTCCCGCCTCCCGTACGGCGACCCGGGTGGCCCGCTCCATGAACCGGCGGTTGGCGCGCGCCTGCCGGGGAGCGTCCCCCTGGGCGGTGATCCGCTGCCCGAGTTCCTCGTCTACCGGGTAGTTGTCCTTCCCGCCGAGGAACCAGTCGTACACCCGGGCCGGATGCGGCCTGCTCGTGTCGATCCGCCTGCCGGCCGGCTCGGTCCCGGTCACACAAGGCTCCTCTGATCGCTTTCGACACTGTGTGCGAGCAGTGTGCCACGGTCACCCGGCACGGAAGGCTGTCTTCGGTCACCTCGCCGACAACGGCCGCGGACCTCGGCACGCCACAGCACCGGCAGCCGGTACAGCGGCTGCCGGTGCTGTTCGCCTACGTGTCCACCACGGTCACGGCCTGAGCGGATCGTGCCCGACGGTCATCAGCCGGTGCCGACGGTGGGTCCTGTCCGCCTCGGGTTCGTTCTCCACGTCGGCCTCCGCGGCGACGGTGTCCACGACGTCGAACATCACCTCGATGTCGTCGACGGTCAGATCCGTCCGCCGCTTCTGGAGGATCGCCAGGACATGCTGTCCCAGGGGCTCACCCGCGTGCTCCGGCAGCGGTTCCGCGGACTCGTCGGCGTCGCTCACCCGCAGCCAGGCGGCGAGTTCCTGCGAGGTCATGTTCACCGCACGGTGGAAGTCCTCCCACAGCGCGTCGAGTTCGAGGGCGTCGGTCATCGGGGTCCCTTCCGTGCGTGCGTCCGGCGGCCGCGCCGTCAGTCGTCCTTCGGCCAGTTCTCCGCGTCGAACATCCAGCGCTGCTTCTCCAGTTCCGCGGTGATGCCGATCAGCAGGTCCTGGGAGACCGGGTCGGCCTTCTCGGTCGCCTCGATGCGCTCGCGCAGTCGCCCGATGGCCGCCGTCAGGCACTCGACCATGACCTCGACGACATCGGTGTCCCGCACCCAGCCGTTCTTCGGGCTGGGCAGGGTGAAGGCGGAGGCGATCGTCTCGGGCCGGCCGTCGGGCGGCAGGCCGAGCGCTGCGGCGCGCTCCGCGACCGTGTCGGAGAAGTCGCGGGCGGCCGTGACCACCTCGTCGAGCTGGAGATGGATGGAACGGAAACGCGGCCCCACCAGGTTCCAGTGGGCCTGCTTCCCGATGAGGGAGAGCCCGACGAGGTCCACCAGGGTGCTCTGCAACGCGTCCCCGGTGACCTGACGGGCGTCGTCGGGAAGGGTGCTCTTCATGACAGTCATACGGTGCTTCTCCTTCCGGCGTCGGCCGTGGACGCCCGGGTGCGGTCCCCGGCCGTCCGGAGCAGCGCGTCGCGTTCCTCCTCGCAGGTCCCGCCCCACACACCCGCGGCCTGTTTGCTGCTGAGGGCGTAGGACAGACACTGGACCGTCACCGGACAGCGGGCACAGACGCGTTTCGCGGCCGCCGCGTCCCGCAGTGCCGGTCCCTGTGTGCCCACGGGAAAGAACAGCTCGGGGTCCTCTCCCACGCAGGCAGCTCGACGCAACCACTCCATGGAGGCGCGGGTGCCCCGGGCGAACCCCCGCAAACGGCGTCGTCTCAGCGCCTGAGCACACCGTCGATGAAGTCCGTCACATCCGCGAAGACGGCCGCCCTGTTCGTCTCGTTGAACACCTCGTGCCGGGCACCGGCGTAGATCCGCTCGGTGAGCCTCTCGCCCCTGATCTCCTCGACTCCCACCCGGCTGCCGGCGAGCGGAACGAGCCGGTCGTCGTCACCGTGCAGCCACAGCAGCGGGAGCGGGCCCACGTCACCGCCCCGGGACACGGCCTTCAGGGTGCGGGCGAACGACTCCACCGTCGGCCGCTTCATCGGCCCGTGCCAGACCAGGGGGTCCGCCAGGTACGCCGCGCCCACCTCCGGGTCGCGGGACAGCGAGGCCGGGCTGATGGGCGTGGCGGGGATCTCGTCCAGGGCGAGCAGCGCGCCCGGCAGCTCCCAGGCGCCGATCACCGGCCCCGACAGCACGAGAGCGGCGAGCTCGGGGCCGTACCGCTGGGCGAAGCGGGCGGCGATCAGACCGCCCATGGAGTGCCCGACCATGACGAGGGGGACGCCGGGGTGAACGCCCCTGGCCAGGTCGGCCACCGCGTGCACATCCGTGACGACGTCCTCGAAGTCCTCGATCAGGACCCGCTCACCGGCGGACCTCCCGTGCCCGATGTGATCGGGTCCGAAGACGGCCGCGCCGTGCGCCACGAGCATGTCGGCGAGCTCCTCGTACCGGCCGACGTGCTCGCCGTAGCCGTGCACCACGAGAGCCGCGTACCGCGGCCGGTCGTGCGGCCACTCGCGCACGGCGAGGTGGCCGTGGGCGGCGGTGAGGGAGTGCTCGCGGGAGTCGGTCATGGTTCCTCCGGCTGCGTCGTGATCCGAAACTGGCAGAGATCGTCAAGGCCGTCGGCCTTCCTTCGTGCCGTCGGCCGAAGCAACAGGACCACAAAGCGAGACGGCACTTACACCACCTGGTTACCTGCGCCTAGCATCGGTCTCCGCATGAACACGATGACCCTCTGGCACATCTCCGGCTGGCAGTTCGCCGCACTCGCGGCCGCCGCCCTGCTCGTCGGCTTCTCCAAGACGGCCGTGAGCGGGGCCAACACGGTCAGTCTCGCGATCTTCGCCGCCGTGCTGCCCGCCCGCGCCTCCACCGGCGCCCTGCTGCCCCTCCTGATCGCCGGGGACGTGCTCGCGGTACTCACCTACCGGCGGCACGCCCACTGGCCCACGCTGTGGAAACTGTTCCCCGCGGTCGCCGTCGGCGTGGTCGCCGGCACGCTGTTCCTGGAGTGGGCGGACGACGGGATCGTCCGCACGTCGATCGGCGCGATCCTGCTGCTGATGGCCGGGGTGACGGTGTGGCGCCGCCGCACGGCCGACGCGGAGGTGGAGCCCGACACGGTCAGCACTCGGACCGGCCGTGTCAAGGCCCGTTCCTACGGCGTCCTCGGCGGCTTCACCACGATGGTCGCCAACGCCGGCGGCCCGGTGATGTCGATGTACCTGCTGTCGGCGGGCTTCCGCAAGCTCGGCTTCCTCGGCACCTCGGCGTTCTTCTTCCTGATCGTCAACGTCTCCAAGGTGCCCTTCAGCGTCGGCCTCGGCCTCATCGACGGCCACTCGCTGCTGCTCGACCTCGCCCTCGTGGCGTTCGTCGTACCCGGCGCGTTCCTGGGCAAGTGGGCTGTGGGCCGGATCAACCAGCGGCTCTTCGAGCGACTGGTGATCGCGGCGACGGTGGTGGGCGGCGTACAACTGCTGCTCGGCTGACCCCGGCCGGGACCGTCTTCGCGGGGGCCCCGGCAAGCACGCCGGGCACCCACCAGGCTGCTCCCCGCCCCTGACCTCGTACGCTACCCGCCATGTCCCCGCACGTCCTGATCCTCGGTGGCACCACCGAGGCCCGTGAACTGGCCGCCGTGCTCACGGCCCGGCCGGGAGTCCGCGTGACCACCTCCCTCGCGGGGAGGGTGACCCGGCCGGGGGCGATCGCGGGGGACGTACGGATCGGGGGCTTCGGCGGGGCACCGGGACTGGCCGAGTGGCTGCGCCACGAACACGTCGACGCCCTGGTCGACGCCACCCACCCTTTCGCCCGCACGATCACCGCCCATGCGGCTCACGCGGCGCGGTCGACCGGCGTGCCCTCGGTGGTGCTGCGCCGCCCGGGTTGGCGGCCCGGACCGGGGGACCGCTGGCATCCCGTCGGCTCACTCGACGAGGCCGCGGATTTGCTGCCGAGCCTCGGCCGGCGGGTGTTCCTGACCACGGGCCGCATGGACCTCGCCGCCTTCGCCCACCTCACCGGCCCGCACTTCCTCGTACGGTCGGTGGAGCCGCCCGAGCCGCCGATGCCCCCGCACACCGAAGTGCTCCTGGCCCGCGGCCCGTTCACCGTGGCCGACGAGTCGGCGCTCCTCCGGGCCCACCGCATCGACGTACTGGTGACCAAGGACAGCGGGGGAGCGGCCACGTCCGCCAAACTCACGGCCGCCCGCGAACTGGCCCTGCCCGTGGTGGTCGTACGCCGACCGCCCCTCCCGGAAGGGGTGACCGCGCTGCCCGACGTGGCGGCGGTCGTGGAGTGGCTGGGCCTGGACTCGCCGTGACACGGCCCGTCACGACGTCGTGCTGCCGGCCAACTCCTTCGCCCGCTGCGGCAGTCCGCTGTTGAGGTCCTCCACCAGGAGCCGCTTCGCGATCGTGTCCACCGCGGCCCGCAGATCCGTGCCCGAGGGGCGGCCGAGGTCGCGCTGGACGCGTTCCTCCAGCCAGGAGCCCCACGCCTCACCGATGACCCGCGCCTCGCGGGCACCTGCCTCGGTGTGCGAGAGGAGCGTGCCGTCGCGGGTCAGATAGCCCTCCTCGACCATCCGGTCGAAGACCGGCAGCAGCACCTCGGGAGGCAGATGGCGGCGCGCGGCGATCATGCCGAGACTGGCGTGGCCGACCATCCGCGTGTGCAGTTCCACCTGCATCACCGCCCAGGCCCCGGCGACATCGAGCCGGGTGTCCGAGCTCGTCATGATCCGGCGCACGGTGCTCAGGTCCGTACTGCCGATGATCTTCCCCACGGCGGTCTCCAGCACGCGCTGCGAGTCCGCTCCGGACGGCGACGCGAACCCCTCGCCCATGTCGGTCGAACCGGCCCTCGCGCTGTCGCGCAGCTGGACCTGCTTGAGGAACAGGGCGACGACGAAGCCCAGGGCGGCCACCGGCACGGTCCACAGGAACACGGTCTGGATCGTGTCGGCGTACGCGTCGATGATCGGCGCGGCGACGGCCGGCGGAAGCCGGTGCAGGCCGTCCGGGCTGGTCGCCGCACTGGTGACGGTGGCCGCGTCCGATCCGCCGCCCACCTGCACCGCGGTAGCGATGCCGTCCTTGAGATGGGAGGTGAGGGAGTTGGTGTAGATCGTGCCGAAGACCGCGGTGCCGAAGGAACTGCCCAGCGTGCGGAAGAAGGTGACGCCCGAGGTCGCGGTGCCGAGGTCGGCGTACTCGACGGTGTTCTGCACGGCGATGGTCAGGACCTGCATGCACAGGCCGATGCCGGCGCCGAGCACGAACATGTACAGCGACTCCAGCCAGGCCCCGGTGGACGGCCCCATCAGGGACATCAGGAACAGCCCGACCCCCATCACGAGGGAGCCCGCGATCGGGAAGAGCCGGTAGTGGCCGGTCTTGCTGACGACGTTGCCGCTCACGACGGACGCGATGAGCAGGCCGATCACCATGGGCAGGGTCCGCACGCCGGAGACCGTGGCCGAGTCGCCGTCGACGTACTGCAGATAGGTCGGCAGATACGTCATCGCGCCCAGCATCGCGAAGCCCACGATGAAGCTGAGGATCGAGCAGACCGTGAACACCGGGTTCGCGAACAGCCGCATCGGCAGCATCGGTTCGGCCGCCCGGGTCTCCACCCAGCAGAACAGCCCCAGCGCGACCGTGCCGCCGACGAACAGGCCGATGATGACGCCGGAACCCCACGCGTACTCGTTGCCTCCCCAACTCGTCGCCAGGATCAGGGAGCTGGCGCCCACCGCGACGAACGCGATGCCCAGGTAGTCGATCACCGGGCGCACGGCCGACTTCACCACGGGGATGGTGCGGGCGGCCGCGAAGACCACGACGACCGCGATCGGGACGTTGACGTAGAACGCCCAGCGCCAGGTCAGATGGTCGGTGAACAGCCCGCCCAGCAGCGGTCCGATGACCGTGGCCACCCCGAACACGGCACCGATGGCACCCTGGTACTTGCCGCGCTCGCGCAGCGGGATGACATCGGCGATCAGTGCCATCGCCGTCACCATCAGGCCGCCCGCCCCGACGCCCTGCATCGCGCGCCAGACGATCAGCAGCGACATGTTGGACGCGAGCCCGCACAGGAACGAGCCCGTGATGAACACGATCGCCGAGACCTGGAAGACCACCTTGCGGCCGAACAGGTCACCGAACTTGCCGACCAGCACGGTCGAGACGGTCTCCGCGAGCAGATACGACGTCACGACCCACGACATGTGCTCGGCGCCGCCGAGATCCGACACGATCGTCGGCAGCGCGGTGCCCACGATGGTCTGGTCGAGCGCGGCGAGCAGCATCCCCAGCATGATCGTCACGAAGACGACGTTGCGGCGCCGCGCGTCCAGCACCGGCGGCTGGGAGGCGGTGGACGGCGCGGTTCCCGCGGATTCCTCGGCGACTGTCACAAGGGCACGATCACACCGCTGGGCCATCCGTGCATGCCGGGCGGTCCGCCCGGGTGGCTACCCCCGGCGCGGGTGTCGGCGCAGCAGGTACGTGTCCATGATCCAGCCCTTGCGCTCCCGGGCCTCGGCCCGCAGCCGCTCGATCCGCGGCGCGGCCTCCGCGATCGGCCCGGAGGCGAGGATCTCGTCCGGGGTGCCTAGGTAGGCGCCCCAGTAGATGTCGATGTCCTGGTCGGCGTACGCCCGGAAGGCCTGGTGGGCGTCGAGCATCACGACCACGTCGTCCACGCCCTCCGGGAACCCCTCGGCCAGACGCCGGCCGGTGGTGATCTGCACGGGCCGGGCGACCCGGTTCAGGCCGGTGCGGTGCCGCGCGACGAGCGCCGACACACTGCTGATGCCCGGCACGACGTCGTACGCGAAGGACACCGAGCCCCGCTCCAGGATCTCCTCCAGGATGCCGAGCGTGCTGTCGTACAGTGCCGGATCCCCCCACACCAGGAACGCGCCGCTCTCCTCCTCGCCCAGCTCCTCGGCGATCAGCCGCTCGTAGATGTCGGCGCGGGCGCTGCGCCAGTCCCCGACGGCGGGGGAGTAAGCGGCGCCGCCCGCACCGCGGTCCCGCTCCGGGTCCCGCGCCTCGACCACGCGGTACGACCCCTCGGGTATGTGCGCGTCCAGCATGTCCCGGCGCAACTGCGTCAGGTCGCTCTTCACCTCGCCCTTGTCCAGGACGAAGAACACGTCCGTGCTCCGCAGCGCCCTGACCGCCTGGAGGGTCAGCTGCTCGGGGTCGCCCGCGCCGATACCGATCACATGAATCTTCCGCACACCCCGAGTCTGCCGCACACCACTGACAGCGCGTGCACCGCGTCCTCCGGTGCGGTTCGCGAGGACGGGGCGCCCGCGCCCAGAGCTATCCGCGCAGCCGGGGCGCCCGCTCCGCCGCGTCGATGCTCGCGCCGGTCTCCTCCACGCAGCCGGCGAGCCGCCGGGCCCAGACGGCCAGCCCCGCGAGATCCATCCCGTACGGCCGCCCCCGCCCGGCCTCCGACGTCGTCCACTCGTCCAGGGCCCCGGCACCCCGCCGCAGCAGCCTCGCCCCGCCCGTGACGTTCCCCCGGGCCGCGTGCGTCAGCCCCACCGCGAGCTGGGCCAGCCCACGCCACAGGGCGCGCTCCTCGTCCGGCCCCGACTTCCAGGCGTCCTCGAAGACCTCGTGCGCGTGGAACGGGCGCCCGGCGTCCAGCAGTTCCTGGGCTTCGGCCACCGTCTCCGGTGGAGTGCGCACCACGCCCTCCGGCTGCCGGGCCACGCCGTCGGCGCCGTACGGCAGGGGCCGCCCGAGCCCGTCCCGCGGCCGGGCGTTGCGCGCCCGCCCCTCGCTGTCCCGGTCCCGAGCGTCCGCCTGCCGTCCTGAGGAAGTACTGGCCATACGTCGATTGTCCCGCGCCCCGCGCCCGCTTCGGCCCGGCCCCCGACGTGGGGTAAAGTTCCGTAAGCGCGTCCGCGGTCCATCGCGGGGCAGCGCACCGGGACGTGGCGCAGCTTGGTAGCGCACTTGACTGGGGGTCAAGGGGTCGCAGGTTCAAATCCTGTCGTCCCGACGGTGCGAAGGGTCTTCGCGGGCGGAAGCCTGCGGGGGCCCTTTTTGCGCGCTACACGTGTGTCCGGTGTCCGGCTGCGGGTGTCCCGCAGGGCGGCAACCTCAGCGGCGCCGACGGCGACCTACAGGCGACCTTCGGATGACGGACGACCTGAGGATCCCCCCATGACCGATACCGAACGAAACGTCCCCTCCGGCTTACGGCGGCGCAGCGTGCTGCTCGGCGCGGCGGCCGGCGCGGGCGCGCTCGCCCTGGGCGCGGGCCCCCTGGCGACCCCGGCGCAGGCCGCGTCCTTCGTCAGGGGCGCCGACGTCAGCTGGCTGCCGCAGATGGAGGCACAGGGCTACTACTGGAACAACAGCGCCGGAGTGCGACAGGACCCGTTCACCGTCCTCAAGGGCTACGGCATCACCGCGATCAGCCTGCGGACCTGGGTCAATCCCTCCAGCGATCCTGCCAACGGGCACTGCTCCATCGAGGAGACGGCGCAGCTGGCGAAACGGGCCAAGGACGCCGGTATGCAGGTTCTCCTCGGATTCCACTTCGGCGACACCTGGAACTCGGTCGGCGTGCAGAACCCACCGGCGGCCTGGGCGAACATGACCTACAGCCAGATGCTCGACGCCATGAACACCTACGTCTATCACTCGTGCAACGTCATCAAGTACTACGGCGTCACACCGGCCTGGGTGAAGATCGGCAACGAGACCAACTCCGGTATCTGCAAGCCGGTCGGCAGTGTCAGCCGCCCCGCACAGATGACGGGCCTGCTGAACGCCGCCTACGACATGTCCAAGCAGGTCTTCCCCGCCACCCCGGTGCTGGTGCACCTGGCGCAGCCGCAGAACCTGGCGAGCATCCAGACGTTCCTCGACGCCTACCGGGTCAACGGCGGGAAGTGGGACATCACCGGCCTGTCCTCCTACGCGCAGGGCGGCAACGTGCCCGGCGTGCTGGCCAACATGCAGACCATCCAGTCGAGTTACGGCAAGCCCGTCATGCAGGTCGAGTACGGCGGCCCGGTCGGCAAGCCCGCCCAGGTGCGGGACTCGCTGCGGGCGTTCGTCACCGGGCTGCAGGGATTCGGCGGCCTCGGCACCTTCTTCTGGGAGCCGGAGGGCTATCCGTCGTTCAACGGCTACAACAGCTCGGCCTGGGACGAGAGCACACACCGGCCCACGGCGGCCCTGGACGGATTCCTCGGCGCATGACACGGAGGCAACGATGAGTTCTGCCCAGCTCGCCGGGCGGGCCCTGCTGATCACGGCGGTCGCCCTGAGCCCCTTCGCGATCCCCACCGATTCGGCAGCCGCGACCGCGTACTACGTCGCCCCGGGCGGCAGTGACAGCGCCGCCGGGACCCAGGCGGCTCCCTGGGCGACGATCGCCCATGCACAGGCAGCCGTCCAGCCCGGTGACACGGTGTACCTGCGGGGCGGCACCTACCGCTACACCCGCGCGAACAGCACGTGCACGAGCCAGACGGCCAGGGTCGACGCCATCACCCTGAACAGGAGCGGCAGTTCGGGAAGCCCGATCCGCTACTGGGCCTACCCGGGGGAGAAACCGGTCTTCGACTTCTCCGGGATGACGGACGACTGCCGGATCAAGGGCTTCGACGTCACAGGGAGCTGGATCCACCTCAAGGGCCTGGAGGTCACCGGGGTCCGCCAGAACAACAACCTCAACCACGAGTCCTGGGGCATCTGGGTCTCGGGCAGCAACAACACCTTCGAGCAGATCGACACCCACCACCACATGGGCCCCGGCCTGTTCATCCAGAACGGAGGCGGCAACCTCGTCCTCAACAGCGACGCGCACGACAACTACGACACCAACTCCTCCAACGGGGCAGGGGAGAACGCCGACGGGTTCGGCGCGCACATCTCGGCGGGCAGTCCCGGCAACGTGTTCCGGGGCTGCCGCGCGTGGTGGAACGCTGACGACGGGTTCGACCTCATCTACGCCTACTCGTCCGTGACGATCGAGAACTCCTGGGCGTGGCGCAACGGGTACAAGCCGGGAACGACCACGGCGGCCGGCAACGGAACCGGCTTCAAGGCGGGCGGCTACGGCGGCGACTACGACGCGGGCGCCGTCAAACACACCGTGCGCACGTCGGTCGCCTTCCTCAACAGGGCGTCGGGCTTCTACGCCAACCACCATCCGGTCGCCAACGACTACTTCAACAACACCGGTTACGGCAATCACCCCGACTTCAACATGCTGGGGATCGACGCGAGCGGTGCCGATGTCGGCCGGGGCACACTGCGCAACAACCTCGCCTACACCGGCACGTTGACGTCGAACATGACCGGCACGAGCGCCGCGAACAACTCGTGGAACCTGGGCGTCGCGCTGTCGGACGCGCAGTTCCAGAGCGTGTCGACCTCCGGCTGGGACGCTCCCCGCCAAGCCGACGGGAGCCTGCCCGTACTACCCGGTCTCCGTCCCGCGGCGAACAGCACCCTGATCGACAAGGGCGTCGGTGTCGGATTGCCGTACCAGGGACAGGCGCCGGACCTCGGCGCCTTCGAGATCTCGTGAGGTGAGCGCGGACGGCGGGCGGCGGGCAGCGGTGTCGGTCAGGGCTGTCCGCCCGTGCCGAAGTTGCTGCCCGTCACCTCGCCGTCCTGCGTGAGTGCCGCCGCGACGCAGCGGACGACCCGCAGCCCCTCGGACCACTGGGTGGCGGACGGCGGAATGATGTCCACGCTCCACCCGGCGGCGGCCTTCGCACCGGCGGCGTTCATGGACCGCTCCCTGACCTGCTGCGAGCACAGCGCTTTGACGTCGGGATGCCTGATCAGGTCCCGTGCGTTGTTCGTCATTCCGTCCGCGGGCAGCGGGGCGACGGCGAACGTCTCCCACACGTGGCTGGTGTGGCAGTCCGCGGCGCTGACGGTGACGCTGCCCGAGATGTCGGTGATGCCGCTCCAGCACTCGGGCGTGACGACACACCGCCCGCGGACGCCCTCGACCTCGGCGGCGGGGCAGTTCTGCGTGGTCGTCGCCACCCCGCCGAAGGCGGCCTGCTCGCCGGAGACGGCCCGGCCGGAGCCGCCGGACGGGGACGCGGTCGTCGGGGTCGACGGCGAGGTGTCCGGTTGCCGGTTCTCGTGGACGACCACCGAGACGGACACCGTCACCGAGACCGCGACCGCCGCGAGCCCGGCGACCACCCATGGCCGCCGCCCCTTCGCCTCGCCCACGGTGGGCGCCCCGGGCGGCACCGGCGGCACGGTGTCGTGAGCGGTCCGCGGATACGGCGACGCGGGCGTGTCCCGGTGCGCGGGGACCGTGCTCACCGTCGGGCCGCCGTCCAGGTCCACCGCGGCCAGGGCGTCGCGCAACACCGCGGCGTCCCGCATGCGCTGTGCCGGATCCGCCGCCAGGGCGTGCCGCAGCACCTCGTTCAGCGGCTGCGGCACCCCGGGCAGATCGGGGTAGGGCCAGGTGTGCCGCACGATCAGTTCGGCGAGGCTGAGCTGGCTGCCGTCCCGGGGGTAGTGGGGCGGGTGGCCCAGGAGGAGCGCGTAGACCGTCGCGGCGAGCGAGTACACATCGCCGGCCGGTGAGGGCTCGGCCAGGTGGAACGCCTCGGGCGGCGCGTAGGCGGGGGTGAGCGCCTCCCGGGTGACCGACAGTTCGCGGTCGGGCCGGGGCATGGCCGCCAGCCCGAAGTCGGCCAGGGCGACACCGCCGTACCGGTTGACCAGGATGTTGCCGGGCTTGATGTCCCGGTGCAGTACACCGGCGGCGTGGGCCGCGGCTACCGCGTCGGCTATGCCCACGCCGACGTCCCGTGCCTCCTTGAGGGGCAGCGGGCCGTGCCGGTGGAGGCGGTCGCCCAGGGAGCCGCCCGGGCACAACTCCAGCACCATGTACGGGCGGTTGTCGGCGAGCACCCCGGCGTCGTACACCGGGACCACGTGCGGGTGGCCGGACAGCTGTCCCGCCGCGGTCACCTCGCGCAGGAACCGCTGCCGGTCACGGGGTGAGCCCAGCACCCTGCTGTCGACCTTGAGCGCCACCTCCCGGCCCACGGCGAGCTGCCGTGCCCGGTAGACGGTGGCGAAACCGCCCTGGCCCAGGGCTTCCTGGATCGTGTACCCCGACAGTTCCACGTCGTCGAACCGCATCGTGCCGTCAGCCCCCAGCGCAGACCACCCGCGGCAGAACATCCGCCCGGGGACGGCGCAGACTCTAGCCGAGGGCTCCGACAACGGTGCGAACTGCCCGTCGGGGCCGCACTGTCCGAGCCTGTGTCCGGTGTGTTGCAGGGTCGTGAAACGGCGCGGAGGAACCTTGACCCGCCCTCGGCCCGATGCCCAAGCTCGACACGATCCACCGCCGTTCCGAAGGGGTCCCCCCATGACCACCACCGCCCCCACCCCCGTGGACCTCGCCGTCGAGAAGGTCGGCGGCCGCATCGGCGCCGTGATCTCCGGCGTCCGCCTGGGCGGCGACCTGGACCCGGCCACCGTGGCCGCGATCCGCGCCGCGGTCCTGGCCCACAAGGTCGTCTTCTTCCGCGACCAGGAGCACCTCGACGCCGACTCGCACGAGGCCTTCGGCCGGCTGCTCGGTGAGCCCGTCGCCCACCCCACCGTGCCCTCCGTCGACGGCAAGTACGCCTTCGCCGTCGACAACGACCACGGCGGCCGCGCCAACCAGTGGCACAGCGACGTCACCTTCGTGCCCGCCTTCCCGGCCTTCTCCGTCCTGCGCGCGGAGGTTGTCCCGCCGTACGGCGGCAACACCCTGTGGGCCAACACCGCCACCGCCTACGCCGCACTGCCCGAACCGCTGAAGGTGCTCGCCGAGAACCTGCGCGCGGTGCACACCAACGACTACGACTACGCGGCCGCCCGCCCCGACGCGCCGACGGAGGAGCTGCTGCAGCACCGCACGGTCTTCACCTCCACCAAGTTCAGGACCGAACACCCCGTGGTGCGGGTCCACCCGGAGACCGGCGAACGGGTCCTGCTGCTCGGCGCCTTCGTACAGCGACTCGCCGGACTGCGCAGCGACGACTCGCGCGCCCTCGTCAACGTCTTCCAGTCGCACATCGAACGTCCGGAGAACACCGTGCGCTGGCAGTGGCGCTCCGGTGACGTGGCCCTCTGGGACAACCGGGCCACCCAGCACTACGGCGTCGACGACTCCGACACCCACGAGCGCACCCTGCGCCGGGTCACCGTAGACGGCGATGTGCCGCTCGGAGTGGACGGGCGCCCGTCCACGCTGCTGGAGCCGCAGGCGGTGCCGGAGCCGTCGTACGGGATCGCGTCCGGGGCGTCCACGGACGGGGAGGGCGCGCGGGACTGACGGGAGTCCGGGGCTCAGCCGGTGCGTGGGGCCGGTTCGGGGCGGTGGATGCCGCGGGGCCGGTAGCGGAGTTCGTCGGCGCGGCCCACCAGGTCGGCGAGGTACCAGACGATGGCCAGCCACATCTCCGTGCCCTGGAGCCCGGGCTCGGGTCCCGGGCCGTCGGTGCCCGGGCCGAAGCCGAAGCCCCGGCCGTCCTGCCAGCGGGGCAGGACGGCGGCCAGCTGCCGTTCGGCCCAGTCGCGGATCTCGGCGGAGCGGTAGCCGTCCGTGCCCCGGCCGAGCTGTCGCGTGCTCAGCCACAGGGGATGGGCGACGTCGAGCACGTTGCAGGCCGTCTCCCGTCCCGGCCCGAAGTGCCGCGCGTCCCGCGCATGGTCGAGCACCGCGTCCACGACCCGCTCCGGATACGGCACCGGAAGCCCGGACTGGGCGAACGACCCGCGCGTCAGCCGGTAGTAGCCGTTGACCACCTGGAGCCTGCCCGCCTCCACCGAGGGGCTGCCCCACATCCCGGTCCACGGGTCGGCCCGGGTCAGCAGCCACCCGAACAGCGCCTCCCGCGTCGCGTCGCCGGTATGCCCCTGCCGCAGGTTCCAATGGGCCGCCGTGGCCCAGGAGTCGACCCATGCCCCGGCACCCCACGCACCCGTGTCCCACGGCAACGCGTGCAGCCGCGCGACGAGTTGACGTGCCGTCATGTCCCGTACCCCCGCCACCGGATGGGGGAGACCGCCGCCCAGCAGATCGAGGGCGTAGCCGACGCACAGCACGTGGTAGAGCGCCGCACCCCCACCGATGAAACCGTCGGCGTCCGCACCGGGCGACGGCTCGCCGAACTCCGGCACGAGACCGCTCTTCGGATCCTGGAGACCGCTCAGCCGCTCGACGTGCTCGGCGGCGGACAACTGCCCCGGCACGGACCCCAGCAGCAGCTCGGCGATCTCCACGGCGTCGCAGTGCGCCCGCACGGTGGGCGCGGCGCCGGGCCGGTCGACGTACCGCTCGCCGTCCCAGCAACGCTCGAGCAGCTCGGCGGCCTGGCCACGGGCGGTGTCGGCGAAGGCGGCCAGGGCGCTGGGCGCGGGGCCGGTCACAGGGCCGGCCGCGGACGTACGGCGGCCCTCCGTGCCCGCTGCGCCCTCGGAGACCGCCTTCCCGGCCTCCCGCCGGTCCCGCAGCACCCGCGCCGGATTGCCCGCCGCCACCGACCACGCGGGCAGGTCCCTCGTGACCACGGCACCCGCCCCGACCACACAGTGATCACCGATGCTCACCCCGTCCACCACGACCACGTGCGAGCCGATCCACACGTCGTCACCGACCCGGATGCCCCGGCTGGTGAGCGGCTGCCGGTAAACAGGCCGGTCGGGAGCCATGGTGTGGTTGAAGCCGAGCAGCGAGGTATGGGCGCCGACGCGTACCCCGTCGCCCAGCACGACGTTCCCCCGCACCGTGGTGAACGGGTTGAGCGTGCAGTGCGAGCCGGTGCTCAACTCCCCGGTGACGTAGGCGTGCGCGGCGATGTACGAGTCGGTGCCGAGCCGCAGCCGGTCGGGGAACACCGCCGCGGACTCGGCGACGTAGCACCGCTCACCGATCTCGGTGTCGCCGCATATGTCCTGCTGCGTCTCCTGCTGCGCGGCGCGCTGCTCCTCGGTGGCCTCGTCGGCGAAGAGCCAGGGGCAGTGGTCGAAGTGTCGGACGGACGGCTGTCGGCGATGGTTCATACCCGCACGTTAGGCACCCCTGGGCCCGCCGGGGAAGAGGTGTTCCGCACGACGGGGCCGGGTCCGAAATGGTAGAAGCGATCATGACCAACTCGCTCCTCTCCCGTCTCTCACCCCGCCCGGCCGGTGCCCGATGACCGACGGCATCGACACCCCCGACAGCCGCGGCCGCACCGGGCTCGACCGCACCGGCCTGGACCTGACCGGCAACCCGCGCGTCAAGGTCCGGGAGGTGAGACTGCTGTCCAGCCACTGGTACGTCGAGCGGGCGACGACCTTCGACCTCCAGCGTGCCGACGGCAGCTGGAGCACCCAGCAGCGCGAGACCCACGACCGCGGCAACGGCGCCACCATGCTCCTGTACGACACGGACCGCGAGACCGTGCTGCTCACCCGCCAGTTCCGCTACCCGGTGTACGTCAACGGACACCCCGACGGCCTGCTGATCGAGACCCCGGGCGGCCTGCTCGACGACGATGACGAGCACCCCGAGATCGCCGTACGGCGTGAGGTCGTCGAGGAGACCGGGCACACCATCGGCGAGGTCCGGCACGTCTTCGACGTCTACATGAGCCCCGGCTCGGTCACCGAACGCGTCAGTTTCTACGCCGCCGAGTACGCCCCCTCGACCCGCACCCACGAGGGCGGCGGCCTCGACGAGGAGGGCGAGGACATCGAGATCCTCGAACTGCCCTTCCGCAGGGCCCTGGAGATGATCCGAACCGGGGAGATCGCCGACGCCAAGACCATCATGCTGCTCCAATGGGCGGCGCTGGAGGGCCCGTTCGCCAAGTGAGCGCGCGGGGCCTTGACTTGAAGTGCGCTGCAAGATGAAGACTCCCGGGTGTGCCCGAAGACGGGTGCACACGGGAGGAACCATCATGAAGTACCGCACCATCGGCACCGATCCGGCCACCCGCCGCGAGGTCAGCGTCCTCGCCCTCGGCGCGATGCTGTTCGGCTCACGGACCGACGAGAAGACCGCCTACGCCGTCCTCGACCGCTATGTCGAGGCAGGCGGCACCTTCATCGACACGTCCGACAACTACGCCTTCTGGGAGGACGGCGGCCAGGGCGGCCAGAGCGAGGAACTGCTCGGCCGGTGGCGGCGCAGCCGCGGCATCGGCGACGAGATCGTCATCGCCACGAAACTGGGAGCCCGCCCCCTGGCTCCCGGCACGAGCTACGTCGACAACGCGGAGGGACTGTCGGCGAAGGTGATCCGCGAGGCCGCGGAACGCAGCCGCGAACGCCTCGGCGTGGCCAGGCTGGACCTGCTCTACGCGCACATCGAGGACCACAAGGTCCCGCTCCGGGAAACGGTCGAGGGCTTCGCCGACCTGGTGGCCGAGGGCACCGTGGGCCTGCTGGGCGCCAGCAACCACGCTGTGTGGCGGGTCGAACGGGCCCGTGCGCTGGCCGCCGCGGCCGGGCTCCCCGGCTACGAGATCCTCCAGTACGCGCACAGCCATCTGCGGCCCCGCACCGACGTCCCCGAAGCCCTGTTCCCCGACGGCAGCCTCGGCCACGCGGGCCCCGACCTGCTGAGCTATCTGCGGGCCGAGCCCGGCCTGACCCTCGTCGCCTACTCACCGCTGCTGAAGGGTGCCTACACCCACCGGGACCGGCTGCCCCCGGACTTCGACCACCCGGGCACCCCGCCCCGTCTGAAGGTCCTGGGCGAGGTGGCGAAGGAGACCGGCGCGACCGTCAACCAGGTCGTACTGGCCTGGCAGATCGGCTCCGGCCTCCCGATCGTCCCCCTCGTCGGAATGTCGTCCCTGGCCCAGCTGGACGAGAACCTGGCCGCCGTCGACCTGGAACTGACGGGGGAGCAGCGGGCCCGGCTGGACGCGGCCCACTGAGCCCGCCGTCCGTCAGGGCCTGACCAGCAGCTGGAAGTCGAACGCGTACCGCGAGGCCCGGTAGATGTGGGAGCCGTACTCGACCGGGCGGCCCGTGTCGTCGTAGGCCGTGCGCTGCATGGTCAGGACCGCCGCGCCCGCCTGTTCGTCGAGGCGGGCGGCCTCCTCCGGGGTGGCGGAGCGGGCGCCGATGGTCTGGCGGGCGCTGTGCAGGGTGATGCCCGCGGTGCGCAGCATCTTGTAGAGGCCGGTGGACTCGAGGCGGTCGCTGTCGAGGTGGAGGAGGGTGGTGGGGAGGTGGTTGCTGAGCAGGGCCACCGGCTCACCGTGGGCCAGCCGCAGTCGTTCCAGCAGCGTGACCTCGCTGTTCTCCGGGACGGACAGTGCGGCCGCCACCTCGGCGGAGGCCGGTACGGTCTCGTTGCGGACGACCCGGGTCGCCGGACCCTGCCCGGCCGCCTCCAGGTCGTCGTAGAGACTGCTGAGCTCCAGGGGGCGCTTGACCTGGCTGTGCACCACCTGGGTGCCCACTCCGCGCCGGCGTACCAGCAGGCCCTTCTCCACCAGGGACTGGATGGCCTGGCGAACGGTCGGGCGGGACAGGCCGAGGCGGACCGAGAGGTCGATCTCGTTGCCCAGGAGGTTTCCGGGGGCGAGCGCGCCGTGCTCGATCGCCTCCTCCAGCTGCCGGGCGAGCTGGTAGTACAGCGGCACCGGACTGCCCCGGTCCAGGGCGAAGTCCAGGGCGTCGAGGGCGGGGGGCGTTGCGGCACGTGACGTGTCGCGGATCTTCGCCATGGGGGTACCTCCCTCAAAGGGTCGCGGGCGGGGCGTCACAGGTGGGTGCGGCGGGCGGCGACCTGTCGGTCGTACTCCGTCCGTGCCTCCACGGCGGGCCCGCGCGACGCCGTCTGCGCGACCGGCACGTCCCACCAGGCCTCCGTCGGGGGAGCGGCCGGGTTCGTGGTGTCCGTCTCGACGTAGACGCAGGTCGGGCGGTCCGAGGCGCGGGCGGTGGCCAGGGCCTCGCGCAGCTCCCGCACGGTCTTGGCGCGCAGTACGTCCATGCCGAGGCTCGCCGCGTTGGCCGCCAGGTCGACCGGGAGGGGTGCGCCGCCGAAGGTGCCGTCGGCGGACCGGTAGCGGTAGGCGGTGCCGAAGCGCTCACCGCCCACCGACTCCGACAGACCGCCGATGGAGGCGTAGCCGTGGTTCTGGATGAGGACCAGGTTGATCGGCAGACCCTCCTGGACCGCGGTGACGAGTTCCGTCGGCATCATCAGGTACGTGCCGTCGCCGACCAGCGCCCACACCGGCGTGTCCGGGGTCGCCTGCTGGACGCCGATCGCCGCCGGGATCTCGTAGCCCATGCAGGAGTAGCCGTACTCCAGGTGGTACTGGCGCGGACTGCGGGCCCGCCACAGCTTGTGCAGGTCGCCGGGGAGCGAGCCCGCCGCGTTGATCACCACGTCCTCGTCGCCGACGACCGCGTCCAGCGCGCCGAGCAGCTGGGTCTGGGTGGGGACGGCGGTGTCGTCGGCGGCGCGGTAGGCCTCGGCCACCACCTGCTCCCAGCGCTCCTTGCCGGTGCCGTACTCGGCCTCGTAGGCCGTGCCCACACGGTGGCCCGCCAGCGCCGACGTCAGCGCCTCCAGACCTGCCCGCGCATCGCACACGAGGGTCCCCGCGGCCAGTTTGTGGGCGTCGAAGGCGGTGATGTTGAGGTTGAGGAAGCGCACGTCCGGGTTCTGGAAGAGGGTGCCGGAGGCGGTGGTGAAGTCGGAGTAGCGCGTGCCCACGCCGATGACCAGGTCCGCGGTGCGGGCGAGGTCGTCGGCGACCGCCGTGCCGGTGTGGCCGATGCCGCCCAGGTCGGCAGGGTGGTCGTGGCGCAGGGAGCCCTTGCCCGCCTGGGTGGAGGCGACCGGGATGCCGGTGGCGTCGACCAGGGCCTTCAGGGCCTCCTCGGCCTCGCTGTGGTGGATGCCGCCGCCCGCGACGACCAGCGGCCTCTCGGAAGCACGGATCGCCCGTACCGCCTCGGCCAGCTCCACCGGGTCGGGTGCCGGACGCCGTACCCGCCACACCCGTTCGGCGAAGAACTCCTCGGGCCAGTCGTAGGCCTCCGCCTGCACGTCCTGGGGGAGGGCCAGGGTGACCGCGCCGGTCTCGGCCGGGTCGGCGAGGACCCGCATGGCGTGCAGGGCGGAGGGGACGAGGGCCTCGGGGCGGTGGATGCGGTCGAACCAGCGGGAGACCGGGCGCAGGGTGTCGTTCACGGAGACGTCGGCCTCCGTCGGGTGCTCCAGCTGCTGGAGGAGCGGGTCGGCGGGGCGGGCGGCGAAGTAGTCGCCGGGCAGGAGCAGGACGGGGAGGCGGTTGATCGTCGCCAGGGCCGCGCCGGTCACCAGGTTGGTGGCGCCCGGGCCGATCGACGTCGTGACCGCCTGGGCGGACAGCCGGTTCAGCTGGCGGGCGTGGCCCACGGCCGCGTGCACCATCGCCTGCTCGTTGCGGCCCTGGTGGAACGGCATCGCGTCCTCGCCCGCCTCCAGGAGGGCCTGGCCGATGCCCGCCACATTGCCGTGCCCGAAGATCCCCCAGGTCCCGGCGATCAGCCGGTGCCGTACGCCGTCCCGCTCCGTGTACTGGACGGAGAGGAACCGCACCAGGGCTTGGGCGACGGTCAGACGGGTGGTGCTGCTCATCAGGACTTCTCCGGTGCCGTGTGGTGGTGGAGGGGGAGACGGGGGGTGCGGGGCCGCGTGTGGTCGGGGCGTCCGCGGATCGGGCGAACTCGCCTCGGCGGGGACAGGTCAGGACGGTACCGGGCGGGCGGGCGTCCGGCACCGCGGATGCCCGCGGGTGCGAGGGGTCCGGCGCCGGGCGCCGGGACCGTCGTACGGACATCCCGTGGCGGGTGCGCGAAGTCGCTGACGGGGATCAAGGCGAGGCTCCGTCCAGGAGGCTGTCGACCTGTGCCTGTGCCTGCGCCTGCGCCGGCATCACGGGAGTGCGGGCCATGTGGGCCGCGTCGGCGTACCGGAGGATCCGCTCCAACTCCCAGCCGGACAGCAGACCGTGGCACAGCGCGCCGCCGAAGGCGTCGCCCGCGCCGGGACCGTCGACCACCCCGGCGGGGACCGGCCGGACCTCGGCCGTGGTGCCGTCGCGGTGCACGGCGAGCACGCCCTCGGTGCCCTGCTTGACCACGGCCAGCGCCACGCCCGCCGCCAGCAGGGCATCGGCGCACGCCCGGGGGCCACGGGCCCCGGTGGCGGTCTCGCACTCGTCGAGAGTGCCGACGGCGACGGTCACGCGGCGCAGGGCCTCGGCGTAGTACGGGCGCACCTCGTCCGGGTTCGTCCGGGCCGTGTCGTTCCGGAGTGCCGGACGCCGGTCGAGGTCGAGGACCGTGGTGGCCGCCCTGTCGCGGCACTTGAGGGCGGCCAGCGTGGCCGACCGGCTCGGCTCGTCGCTCAGACCGGTGCCGGTGATCCAGAGGATCCGGGCCGCCCGGATGGCGAAGAAGTCGAGCTCGTCGGTGTGTATCCCGAGGTCGGGGGCCTCGGGGTGGCGGTAGGAGTGCAGCGGGAGGTCCTCCGGCGGCAACGCCCCGCAGAAGGTGACCGGGGTCGAGGAGGCCGCCACCGGTGTCACCCAGCGGTTGTCGACGCCGAACTCCGTGAGGGTCTGGTGGAGATACGTTCCGAAGGGGTCGGTGCCGGTACGGGTGATGACCGCGGCGGAGCGGCCGAGGCGGGCGACGGCGATCGCGACATTCGCGGCCGAACCCCCGAGGGACTTTCCGAAGGACCGGGCCTGCGCCGGCCGCACCCCCGTCTGCAACGGGTAGAGATCAACTCCGATTCGGCCCATACTGATCACGTCGAACTGCTGAACCGGTTCGGTCATGCGCGACGCTCCTCGATCCGACCTGGGGACGTGGGGGCCCGAAGGGCCCGCTGCACCCCCAGGTGTAGGACTCGGAGGGTGATGCTGTCAATAGTTTGTACTTACATTCGGACCTGCTCGTGAAATGATGTCTTAACAAAGTATTGACAGCGGACGCGCTCGGGGATTGGATTCCGTCCCAACGCAACTGCGTGATGTCGCGACCCCCGACCCGGAACTCCGAGGTCCCGGGCCCTGGATCCACCCCCTTTCCCGACGTTCTCCCCGTCGCACAGTGAGGTGCAAGGAAAGATGGACCGCTCTTCTCTCTCCCGATCGCGGAGATTCGCTCCCGCCGTAGCCCTGGCCGCGGCCGCGGCCCTGACGCTCGCAGGTTGCTCCAGCAGCTCCGGCGGCAAGAAGTCCGAGGAGAGCTCGGACGGCGCCTCGGCGGGCAAGGCCACCACCCCCCGGATGACCATCGCGCTGGTCACCCACCAGTCGCCCGGCGACACCTTCTGGGACATCGTCCGCAAGGGCGCCCAGGCCGCCGCCGACAAGGACAACGTCAAGCTGGTCTACTCGGCCGACCCGAGCGCGGGCGGCCAGGCCAACCTGGTGCAGAACGCCATCGACCAGAAGGTCGACGGCATCGCGATCACCCTGGCCAAGCCCGACGCCCTCAAGGACGTCGTGGGCAAGGCGAAGACGGCCGGCATACCCGTCGTCGGCCTCAACTCCGGTGTCAGCGACTGGCAGAAGCTCGGCCTGATGGAGTTCTTCGGCCAGGACGAGACGGTGGCCGGTGAGGCGCTCGGCAAGCGGCTGAACGAAGAGGGTGCCAAGAGCACCGTCTGTGTCATCCAGGAGCAGGGCAACATCGGCCTCACCCAGCGCTGCGACGGCGTCAAGAAGACCTTCAGCGGCAAGTTCCAGACGCTGAACGTCAACGGCGCCGACATGCCGTCGGTGAAGTCGACGATCACCGCCAAGCTCACGCAGGACAAGTCCATCGACTACGTCGTCGCCCTGGGTGCGCCCATCGCGCTGACCGCGTCGCAGGCGACGTCCGACGCGAGCAGCAAGGCGAAGATCGCCACCTTCGACCTCAACAAGGACCTGACGACCGCCATCAGCAAGGGCACCATCGCCTTCGCCGTAGACCAGCAGCCCTACCTCCAGGGCTACCTGGCCATCGACTCGCTGTGGCTCTACAAGAGCAACGGCAACTACATGGGCGGTGGCGAGCAGCCGGTGCTGACCGGCCCGGCCTTCGTCGACAAGTCCAACGTGGACGCGGTGGCCAAGTTCGCCGCGAAGGGCACCAGGTGATGGGTATGACCCAGCACGCCGAGCCGGCGGTGAGCTCACCGCCGGCCCCCGGCCCGGGCACGGCGAAGGACGGGCGGACCGCTGAACGGCCCCTGGCGCTGCGCCTGTTGGCCCGCCCCGATGTGGGTGTCTTCCTGGGTGCCATGGCGGTGTGGGTGTTCTTCCTGATCGCCGCGCCGCCGGTCCGTGAGGGCCACTCGATGGCGACGATCCTGTACCAGTCGTCGACGATCGGGATCATGGCCCTGCCGGTCGCGCTGCTGATGATCGGCGGGGAGTTCGACCTGTCGTCCGGCGTCGCGGTCATCACCTCGGCCCTCACGGCCAGCATGACCGCCTTCCAGCTGACCATGAACGTGTGGGTGGGCGTATTCGCGGCCCTGATCGTGTCGTTGGCGGTGGGCCTGTTCAACGGCTGGATGGTGGTCAGGACCGGCCTGCCCAGCTTCCTGGTCACCCTTGGCAGCTTCCTGATCCTGCAGGGCGCCAACCTCGCCGTCACCAAGCTCGTCACCGACAACGTCGCCACCGACGACATCAGCGACATGGACGGCTTCGGCCAGGCCAAGAAGGTCTTCGCGTCGTCCTTCGACGTGGGCGGCGTCCAGATCAAGATCACGATCGTGTACTGGCTGGTGTTCGCCGCGATCGCCACCTGGGTGCTGCTGCGCACCCGCTACGGCAACTGGGTCTTCGCGGTCGGCGGCAACAAGGACTCCGCCCGTGCGGTGGGTGTGCCGGTGACCTTCACGAAGATCTCGCTGTTCATGCTCGTCGGCCTCGGTGCCTGGTTCGTCGGCATGCACAACCTGTTCTCCTTCAACACCGTGCAGTCCGGCGAGGGCGTGGGCCAGGAGCTCATCTACATCTCCGCGGCCGTGATCGGCGGCTGTCTGCTGACCGGCGGCGCGGGCTCCGCGATCGGCCCGGTGTTCGGGGCGTTCATGTTCGGCATGGTCCAGCAGGGCATTGTCTTCGCCAACTGGAACCCGGACTGGTTCAAGGCCTTCCTCGGCGTGATGCTGCTCGGCGCCGTCCTGATCAATCTGTGGGTCAGCCGCACCGCGACCCGGAGGTAACCCAGCTATGACCACTGAAGAAACCGGCATCCACGGCGCCGTCCTGGCCGACGAGCCCCCGCGGAACGACGGGGTGATCGTCGAGCTGCGCAACGCCGGCAAGTCCTACGGCAACATCCGCGCCCTGCACGGAGTGAGCCTCGAGGTGCGCCCCAGCCAGGTCACCTGCGTGCTGGGTGACAACGGCGCCGGCAAGTCCACCCTCATCAAGATCATCTCCGGGCTGCACCAGCACACCGAGGGCGAGTTCCTCGTCGACGGCGTCCCGGTGCGCTTCTCCACCCCCCGCGAAGCCCTCGACAAGGGCATCGCCACCGTCTACCAGGACCTCGCCGTGGTCCCGCTGATGCCGGTGTGGCGCAACTTCTTCCTCGGCTCCGAGATGACCAAGGGCCCCTGGCCCGTCCGCCGTCTCGACATCGAGGCGATGAAGAAGACCGCCGACCACGAACTGCGTGAGATGGGCATCGTCCTGGACGATCTCGAACAGCCCATCGGCACCCTCTCCGGCGGCCAGCGCCAGTGCGTGGCCATCGCCCGCGCCGTCTACTTCGGCGCCCGCGTCCTCATCCTGGACGAGCCGACCGCGGCGCTCGGCGTCAAGCAGTCCGGCGTGGTCCTCAAGTACGTGGCCGCCGCCCGCGACCGCGGCCTCGGGGTCATCTTCATCACCCACAACCCGCACCACGCCTACATGGTCGGCGACCACTTCAGCGTGCTGCGCCTCGGCACCATGGAACTGTCCGCCTCCCGCGAGCAGATCACCCTGGAAGAACTCACCAACCACATGGCGGGCGGCGCCGAACTCGCCGCTCTCAAGCACGAGTTGTCCCAGGTCCGCGGTGTCGACACCCAGGCGCTCCCGGAAGAGGAGGACCTCGCCGCCCCCGTGGCCGGCGGCGGTGAGGGGAAGTCCTGACATGGCGGCCTCCCTGGACCGCATCCGTGTCGGTTCGGCCCCCGACTCCTGGGGCGTCTGGTTCCCGGACGACCCGCGGCAGGTGCCCTGGGAACGCTTCCTGGACGAGGTGGCCGAGGCGGGCTACTCCTGGATCGAGCTGGGTCCGTACGGCTATCTGCCGACCGACCCGGCCCGGCTCACCGACGAGATCGCGAGGCGACACCTCAAGGTCTCGGCGGGCACGGTCTTCACCGGCCTGCACCGCGGCCCCTCGGTCTGGGAATCCACCTGGGAGCACGTCAGCCAGGTCGCCGCGCTCACCCAGGCCATGGGCGCGCGGCACCTCGTCGTCATCCCGTCCTTCTGGCGCGACGACAGGACGGCCGAGATCCTGGAGCCGCCGGAGCTGACCCACGAGCAGTGGGCCCATCTGACCAAGGGCATGGAACGCCTCGGCCACGAGGTGAAGGAGGTGTACGGCCTGGACATCGTCGTCCACCCGCACGCCGACACCCACCTCGACACCGAGGACCACGTCGAGCACTTCCTGGACTCGACGGACTCCGACCTCGTCAACCTCTGCCTGGACACGGGCCATTACGCCTACTGCGGCGGCGACAGCGTCAAGCTCATCGAGACGTACGGCGAACGCATCGGCTACCTGCACCTCAAGCAGGTCGACCCGGGGATCCTCGCGGACGTCGTCAAGAACGAGGTCCCCTTCGGCCCGGCCGTACAGCGCGGGGTGATGTGCGAACCGCCGTCCGGCGTACCTGAGTTGGAGCCGGTCCTGGTCGCGGCCCAGCAGCTCGGCGTCGAGCTGTTCGCCATCGTCGAGCAGGACATGTACCCGTGCGAGCCGGACCGGCCGCTGCCGATCGCGGTACGCACCCGCACGTTCCTGAGGTCCTGCGGCGCCTGAAAGGACGATCATGACCGAGCGAGGCACCCTGCGCGTCGCCGTGGTCGGCACCGGCAAGATGGGTGCCGACCACGTCCGCCGTATCCACGAGACCGTCAGCGGCGCACGGGTGAGCGCTGTCGTGGACGTGGACGCGGAACGCGCCAAACAGATCGCGGCCCGCGTCGAGGGCTGCACCGCCTACACCGACCCGGCGTCCGCGATGGCGGCGGCCGACGTCGACGCCGTCCTGATCGCCTCGCCGGGCCCCGCCCACGAGGCGGCGCTCCTCGAGGCCTTCGCACACGACCTGCCGGTGCTGTGCGAGAAACCGCTCACCCCCGACGCGGCGTCCGCCCTGCGCGTCATGGCGGCCGAGCGGGAACTGGGCCACCGGCGCGCCCAGGTCGGCTTCATGCGGCGCTACGACGCCGAGTACATGAAGCTCAAAGCCCTGCTGAACACCGGTCAGTTGGGGCGGCCGCTCATGCTGCACAACCGGCACCGCAACGCCGCGAGCCCGTCCTTCTTCACCAGCTCCATGCTGATCAGCGACTCCGTGGCCCACGAGGCCGACGTGACCCGCTGGCTGCTCGGACACGAGATCACGGCGGTCACGGTACTGCGCCCGACGCCGTCGGCGAACGCCCCCGACGGCCTCCAGGACCCGCAGTTCGTCGTCTTCGAGACCGACGGCGGCGCCCTCTCCGACGTGGAGATCTTCGTCAACTGCGGCTTCGGCTACCAGGTCCGGGCCGAGGCGGTCTGCGAACGCGGCACCGCCCGCATCGGCGACGGCCACGCCCTGGTCACCGACATGGCCGGACGCTGGGGCGGCACCATCGCCCAGGACTTCGTCGAACGCTTCGCCGACGCCTACGACCGCGAGGTCCAGGCCTGGGTCGACACCACCCGCCGGGGCGAGGTCACCGGCCCGAGCGTCTGGGACGGCTACGCCGCGGCCGCCGTGTGCGAGGCGGGCGTACGCTCGCTGGACGAGGGCGGCCGGGTGACGGTGGAACTCGTCGAGCGGCCCGAGCTGTACGGCTGACTTCCGGCCGTACGGGAGGAGTTCCGCGAAGTTCCCCCATGCTCGTTACGTACAGGGGGAATCGCGGCATCGGCGTGACCCGCTGTGCAACCATGACGCGGCTGTCCCCGGCGGGGCGGCGAGGGGGTGCGTATGGGACTCGTACGGATACTGCTGCCTTTGCCGCGCGCGGCGGCCCGGTTGGCTCCGGCACAGGGCGGACCGCTGCTCGGGGCGGTGCTGCTGCACTGCGTCATGCCCGGCTGGGTTCTGCTGTGGATACCGTCGGCGGCCCGGAGGCTCGCCTGGGCCGAGGAGGCGGTCGCCGTGTACGGCTCGCTGCCCGGCCGGACCGACGGGCTCTGCCGGGCCCAGGCGCTGCGGGCCTACGCGCTCGTGCTCAACAACCGCGAGGAGGAGGCGTGCGAGGCCGCCGACGCCGCACTGGCCCTCCCGGACGCCCGGCTGTCACCGGCGCTGACCGCGTTCGTCACCCATCAGCGCGCGCAGGCGCTTCTGGGGGCCGGCCGGATCGACGAGGCCGTGACGGCCGCCCGGGAATCCGCGGAGTTGTACCGCGCCCGGTCCGCCCCGGGGCGCCGGGAGCGGTTGTTCGGCACCCTGCCCGGCGCGCTGCGGACATACGGTCTTGTGCTCGCCGCGGCGGGCCGCCGGCAGGAGTCCGTGGCCGTGTACGAGGAGTGCGCCGCGCTCCTCGCCGCCATGTCGCTGCGGGAGTCGGCACGCGTGGCGCTGGTGCGGCCGCGAGTCCTGGCCGAACTGGTCGGCGGGCTGGTGGCGTTGGAGCGATACGAGGACGCACTCGGCGTGGGCCCCGAGGCCAGGGAGGCCGCGCGGGGCGCCATCGCCTGGTCCGTGCCCGCGATCATGCTGCCGCTGCGGGTCCGGCTGCTGATCGACCTCGCCCGCTGCCACAGCGCCACCGGCGACCCGGCGGAGGCACACGCCTGCGCCGCGGAAGCGGTGGCCGAGGCCCGCAGACCGCACGGGGCGGCCGAGCTGCCGGCGGCGCTGGACTGCCTGGCCGATGTGCTCGGCCAACTGGGCCGGACGGAGAAGGAGTTGAGTGCCCGGCGCGAGCTGGCGGAGCTGCTCGAGACGTAGGTGCGTCACCTGACCGACCGCGGCCGCGGCTCGAACCCGGCCTCCCGGTAGGCGGCGTCGATCAGCGTCATCGTCGACACCGCGTCGTCCGCGTCCAGCGGCAGCGGCGCGCCCCCGCGCACCCGGTCCGCGAACGCCTCCAGCTGGTAGGTGTACGACGACCGGGTGCCGAGCCGCTCGGTGCGCTCGCCGTCCGCGGTACGCACCACGACCCGGTCGTCGCGCTGCGGCAGCACGAAGTTCGGCGCGAGCACCTCGCCCCGTGAACCGGTGATCCGGCAGCTCATCTCCAGCCGGTCGTACGCCATGTGGCAGCGCGCCGACCCGGTCGCACCGCCGGGGAAGGCCAGGTCGGCGTCCAGCCACTCGTCCACCCCCGGCGCCGCCGCCCGCTCCCCGCCGCGCGCGGCGACCAGCCGCGGTGCGCCGCCCGCCCACGGGGCCAGCATGCGCAGCGCGTGCAGGCTGTAACAGCCCAGGTCCATCACGGCACCGCCGGCCAGCGGCAGGGACCAGCGCGGGTCGGTGTCCGGTGGCGCGGGGATCGCCACCAGGGCCTCGACGTGCCGCAGTTCGCCGATCTCACCGCTCTCGAGGATCTCGTGCAGCCGCCGGGTGACCGGGTGGAACAGGTAGTGGAAGGCCTCCATGAAGACCGTCCCTGCCTTCGCGGCCGCCTCCCGCACCTCCGCGGCCTCCTCGGCGTTGCTCGCCGACGGCTTCTCGCTCAGGACGTGCTTGCCGGCGGCGAGTGCCGCCAGGTTCCACGGTCCGTGCAGACCGTTGGCGAGCGGGTTGTAGACGACCTCGACCTCGGGGTCGGCGATCAGCTCGGCGTACGACCCCGCCACCCGCTCCACACCGTGCTCCGCCGCGTAGGCCTCGGCGCGGGACCGGTCGCGCGCGGCCACCGCGACGACCCGGTGACCCGACGCCCGGGCCGGGCCGATCAGCGAGCTCTCGCTGATCCGCGCGGCTCCCAGCACTCCGATGCGCAGCGGTTCGCTCATGTCTGCGGTTCCTCCTCGATGGTGGCGGGACGGTGGTCCTGCCGGGTCAGTGTGCCCCGCACGGGCGGGAAGTGGCGGCGCGCGAGATCCTGGGCGTGGGCGACCGCGCACTCGACCAGTTCGAAGGCGGGCAGCGCGCCGACGTGGAAGGTGCGGTTACGGCCCTGCAGCGCGTCGAGCCGGTCCAGGGCCCCGTCCCTGAGGTCGTCGCCGCCGAAGTGCGGCATGAACGCCCACTCACGCCGCAGTCGCACCTCGCCCAGACGCCCGCCGAGCGCCGTGACGTCCCCCCGCAGCAGGGCGGTGGCGTCGTCGGGGCGGCCGTAGGAGTAGAAGGTCCGGGTGTCGCTGTCCGGGTAGCGGTGGTGGTACGAGACACAGTGACCGGCACTCGCGCGGCTCGCGGTGTGGCCGGCGAGGAAGTAGAAGGCGTCCTCGGGCAGGCCGGACGCGTCGGCGAGGGTGGTGCGGTACGCGTTGCTGCGGATCCGCGCGGCGAGGTCGCGCTCCTCGGCGGTGGCGTCCAGGGCGGGCAGGATCCGGTCCGGTGTGACGGCGAGGACCAGGTCGTCGGCCTCGACCGGGCCCGAGTCGGTGCACACCCGCACCCCGTCCGCGCCCCGCACGACCGACGTCACGCGCACCCCGCACCGCACGTCCTTCAGCTCCTCCGCGACCCGCCGCCACAGCGAGCCGAACCCGCCCATGACGGTGAAGTCGCCCGGGTGGCCCCGGAGTTCGGGTCCGGGGTCCAACAGCCCCGTCATCTCGACGTACTTGACGAAGTACAGAGCGGGTATGTCCTCGTCGAGGTGGCCGTATCCGGCTGCCGTGTACCCGGTGCCGAAGGAGTCGGCCATGGACGTCAGTTCATGTTCGGCGAGCCATTCGGTCACCGGAGCGGCGAGCGCCGGCGCCGAGTGGGCGAGCCCGGGTTCGGCGATACGGGGGAACTCCCGCTCGCGCAGCGCCCGGTAGCGCTGGAGGGCGCCGTCGCGCAGGAACTCCATCGACTGCCGGACCGCGCGCCCGTCGGTGTCGAGGACGCGGTAGCGGCTGGTGCGCTCCGTCTCCAGGCCCGTCTCGGTCAGCAACCGCGCGATCCGTTCGTATCTGTTGGTGCAGATATGGCCGCCGAGGTCGTAGGCGCGCCCGTCGACGTGCACGCTCTGGCACTTTCCGGCGACCGTGGCCTGCTCCTCCAGGACGGTCACCCGGTGCCCGGCCCGCTCCAGTTCACGGGCGGCGGCGAGACCGCCCGGTCCGGCGCCGACGACGGCCACGGTTCGGGGTCCGGCGGTGTCGCGTAACTCCTGCATGGTCGTGACTCCTGGATCGGTCGGGCGTGGGAGGCTCTCATGGTCGTACGGAGAGATCACGTGACCGTAAACGGGCGTCGGGGGCGGAGCGTTCACACACCTGTGTCCCGGGCCCAAGTGCGATGGCCCGGGACACAGGGCAGGGCTCAGGCGGAGCGGACCTCGGCGATCGTCACCGGGCGGTGCTCGTGCAGCGACAGCGTGCACGCCTCGGCGATCCAGCCCGCCTCCAGGGCGTCCGCGATCGTGCACGGCGAGGGCCGGGTGCCGGCCACGACCTCGGTGAACGCGGTGAGTTCGGCGCGGTAGGCGGCCGTGAAGCGGTCCATGAAGAAGTCGTGCGGGGTACCCGCGGGGAAGGTCACACCGGGCTCGACCGAGCGCAGCGGCAGCTTGTCCTCCAGGCCGACCGCGATGGAGTCCGTGAAGCCGTGGATCTCCATGCGGACGTCGTAACCCCGGGCGTTGTGGCGGGAGTTGGAGATCACCGCGATGGTGCCGTCGTCGAGGGTGAGGATCGCGCCGGTGGTGTCGGCGTCGCCCGCCTCCTTGATGAAGTCGGCGCCCCGGTTGCCGCCGACGGCGTACACCTCGACGACCTCGCGGCCGGTCACCCAGCGGATGATGTCGAAGTCGTGCACCGAGCAGTCCCGGAAGATGCCCCCGGAGGCGGCGATGTACGCGGCCGGCGGCGGAGCCGGGTCCAGCGTCGTCGAGCGCACGGTGTGCAGCTTGCCCAGCTCGCCGGACTGCACGGCGGCCCGCGCGTTGACGAAGCCGGTGTCGAAGCGGCGGTTGTAGCCGATCTGGATCGGCACGTCACTGCCCTCGACGGCCTTGAGGACCTGGACGCCCTCGCTCATGTGCTTGGCGACGGGCTTCTCGCAGAACACGGGGATGCCGGCCTCGACACCGGCCAGGATCAGCCCCGGGTGGGCGTCGGTGGCCGCCGCGACCACGATGCCGTCCACGCCGGCGGCCAGCAGGGCCTCGGGCGAGTCCACGACCTCGCCGCCGAACCGCTCGGCGGCCGACTTGGCGGCCTGCGCGAAGGGGTCGGTGAGGACGAGCGACTCGACCACGTCGAGTCCGGAGAGGGTCTCGGCGTGGAAGGCGCCGATGCGGCCGAGGCCGAGGATTCCGATGCGCATGAGGGTGCAGCTCCTAGAAAGCGGTACGTGCGAGCGGTTTTTTCGAGGGCACCCCAGTGAGCGGGGAGCGGGGAGAGCGGGGGAGGGGAGGGGTCAGTCGAGGCCGCCGAGGACGTTCTGGTCCCAGTCGATCACCGATCCGGTCACCACGCCCGACCGGTCGGACAGCAGGAGGACCACGAAGTCGGCGATCTCGTCCGGCTGGCCGAGCTTGCCCATGGGGAGTTTGGCGGCGGCCTCGTCGAGCCAGTCGTCACCGGCGCCGTGGAAGGCCTTCTGGGTGGCGTCCTCACCCTCGGTCGCCGTCCAGCCGATGTTGAGGCCGTTGATCCGCACCCGGTCCCACCGGTGCGCGTGCGCGGCGTTGCGGGTGAGCCCGATCAGGCCGGCCTTCGCGGCGACGTAGGGAGCGAGGAACGGCTGCCCGCCGTGCGCCGAGGACGTGATGATGTTGACGACCGTGCCGGGCGCCTTACGGCCGACCATGTCCGCGACCGCCGCCTGCATCGCGAAGAACGGCGCCTTCAGGTTGATCGCGATGTGCTGGTCGAACAGCTCGGGCGTGGTGTCGAGGAGCGTGCCCCGGGAGGTGAGTCCGGCGGAGTTCACCAGGCAGTCGACCCGGCCGTACGCCTCGACGACCGAGGTGACGGACGCCTTGGCCTGTTCGGCGTCGGCGAGGTCGGCGCGGACGAACAGCGCCTTGCCGCCGGCCTCCGCCAGCTCGGCCAACAGCGCCTCACCGGGCTCGGGCCGACGGCCGGTGACGGCCACGAGGGCCCCTTCACGGACGGCTGCGCGGGCGATGGCGGCACCCACGCCCTGACTGCCGCCGTTGACGAGGACGACCTTGTCGTCGAGAAGTCCCATGAATGTGCCAGTGCCTTTCGGATGGTGTGCGACTCGTGCCGGGTCAGCTCGTGCGCCGGTCGGCGCCTGCCCGCAGCGCGTCCCTGAGTACTCGCGCGTTCCAGCCCTCGGCGAGCGCGAGCCGTACGAGGTCCGCCTGCGAGGGCGGGGCCAGGCCGTCGACCGGCGGGTCGCTGTCGAGGTTGGTGGGGAAGGGGTAGCCCTCGGCGCTCGCGGCGATCACGTTGTCCAGCCACTGCGCGTCGGCGCCCTCGGCCCTGCGCCGCAGCAGCACCGGGTAGACGGCGTTGGACACCGCCTCCCGGTCCACGGTCTCCATGGCCCGCCCGAAGGCCGAGGACACCTGGAGCAGGTTGACCATGCGCCGCACGTTCGTGGTGCGGTTGGTCCCGGCCGCGTGGAACAGCGCCGGGTTGAAGAAGGCGGCGTCGCCCTTCGCGAGCGGCAGCTGGACGTGGTGCTCCTTGAAGTACGCCTGGAACTCCGGCCGCCGCCATGCCAGATAACCGGGCTCGAACATCTGCGAGAACGGCAGGTACAGCGTGGGCCCCGAGTCGACCGGCATGTCGCAGTGCGCGACGGCGCCCTGGAGCGTGAGCACGGGGGAGAGCCGGTGCACGTGCGCCGGATAGGCCGCGGCGACCTCGTCGGAGAGGAAGCCGAGGTGGTAGTCGCGGTGCACGGTCTGCGCGAGGCCGCCCGGGTTGACCACGTTGACCTGCGAGGTGACCTGGTAACCGGGGCCGAGCCAGGCCTCGCAGACCAGGGCGAGGACGGGATCGGCGTAGTAGTCGGCGAACGCCGAGGGGTCGTAGAGGGCTGCCTTCTCCAGCGCGTTCCACACCCGCTCGTTGGCGCCCGGCTTCGCGAAGTGGTCGCCGGCGGTCGTGCCCGCCGCGTACTGCTCGCGGATCAGTGAGTCGAAGACCTCGGTGAACCGGTCGACCACCCCGTGGTCGGCGAACGCCCCCCGGAAGATCACCACCCCGGGGCCGTCGGTCAGGGCCCGCACCAGCTCCTCCTGCACCTCCCGGCGGTCCTCGACACCGAGGACCCGCTCGGCGTCGTACAGCAGGACGTTCCGCTCCACGCCCGAGGCGTGCGGGTAGTCGGCGGGGTCGGCGGTCCGCTCGACGAGCGTGCGGAACGAATCGAGGTCGCAGTCCTGCGAGGACAGCCAGGCGCGGCGGTGTACGGCGGTGAAGGACATCGACGTCCTCTCGGTGACAGGGGCGACTCAGCGCTGTCATTCTTGTCATGACAAAGGCGTCGAACAACCAGCAGGCGGCCATCAAAAACCCCTCAAGGAGCACACACGTGGGACACCCGTTCCCGATCCGGGAAATCGCACGTCAGGCGGGGCTGAGCGAGGCCACCGTCGACCGGGTCCTGAACGGCAGGGGAGGCGTCCGGGAGAGCACGGCCCGCGAGGTCCAGCAGGCCATCACCGACCTGGACCGGCAGCGCACCCAGGTCCGGCTGGTCGGCCGCACCTTCATGATCGACATAGTGATGCAGACGCCGGAGCGCTTCTCCACGGCCGTGCGCGCCGCCCTGGAGGCCGAGCTGCCCGCCCTGCACCCCGCCGTCCTGCGCTCCCGCTTCCACTTCCGCGAGACGGGCCCGGTGGCGGAACTGACGAAGATCCTCGACCGGATAGCGCGCCGGGGCTCCCAGGGCGTGATCCTCAAGGCCCCGGACGTCCCCGAGGTCGCCGCGGCCGTCGGCCGCCTCGCGGAGGCGGGCATCCCCGTGGTCACCCTGGTCACCGACCTGCCCTCCACGGCCCGTCTCGCCTACGTCGGCATCGACAACCGGGCCGCCGGCGCGACGGCGGCGTATCTGACGGGCCAGTGGCTCGGCGACCGCCCCGGCAACGTCCTCACCAGCCTGAGCAGCGGCTTCTTCCGCAACGAGGAGGAGCGCGAGATGGGCTTCCGCAGCGCCATGCGTACCCGGCACCCGGATCGCACGCTCGTCGAGATCGCCGAGGGACAGGGACTGGACGCCACACAGTACGACCTCGTCCGGGCCGCCCTTGAGCGGGATCCGGAGATCCGCGCGGTGTACTCGATCGGCGGCGGCAACATCGCCACCCTCCGGGCCTTCGAGGATCTGGGCAGGGAGTGCGCGGTGTTCGTGGCCCACGACCTGGACCACGACAACGACCGGCTGCTGCGCGAACACCGGCTGTCCGCAGTGCTCCACCACGACCTGCGGCAGGACATGCGGGAGGCGTGTCACATCGTGATGCGGGCGCACGGGGCGCTGCCGCCGGCGGGGCCGACGATGGCCTCGCCGATCCAGGTGGTCACGCCGTACAACATGCCGTAGTCCACCTCGCTCCCCTCTCCGTCGGGACCGTCAGACAGACAGCTCCACCCACGAACGGCTCTCCGCGGACCGGGACATGGCGTCCAGTACGGCGGCGCTGTGTACGGCGTCCGCCAGCGTGGCCCCGTACGACGTGCCCTCGGCGACCGACCGGAGGAAGCGGTACGCCTCCACGACCTTCAGGTCGTCGTAGCCCATGGCGTTGGCCGCACCCGGCTGGAAGGCACCGAACTCGCCGTCGCCCGGGCCGACATGCACGGTGCTGACCGGCTGGTCCTGGTAGGCCGTACCGCGGCTGATGCCCAGCTCGCCCATGCGGCGGAAGTCCCAGAACACCGCGCCCTTCGTGCCGTGCACCTCGAAGCCGTAGTTGTTCTGCTCGCCGACCGAGACCCGGCAGGCCTCCAGGACGCCACGGGCGCCGGAGGCGAAGCGCAGCAGGCAGTTGACGTAGTCCTCGTTCTCCACCGGTCCGAGCTCTCCGGTCGCGAGGGTGTGCCCGGCGGTGGCTCCGGTGGGGCGGGCGCGCTCCGGCAGGAAGATCGCCGTGTCGGCCGTGAGCGAGACGATGTCACCGAGCAGGAAACGGGCCAGGTCGGCGCCGTGCGACGCGAGGTCGCCGAGCACTCCGCTGCCGCCGCGCTCCCGCTCGTAGCGCCAGGTGAGGGCGCCCTGCGGATGGGCCGCGTAGTCGCTGAACAGCCGGACGCGGACATGGGTGACGGTGCCGAGCTCGCCGGAGGCGATCAGCTCGCGAGCACTCTCCACGGCGGGCGCGTTGCGGTAGTTGAAGCCGACCGCGCTCTGTACGCCGGCCCCGGCCGCCGCGTCGGCCACCGCGCGGGCGTCCTCCGCGGTCAGACCCACCGGCTTCTCGATCCAGATGTGCTTGCCGGCCTCGGCCATCGCGACACCGATCTCGCGGTGCAGGAAGTTCGGCGCGGTGATGCTGACGGCCTGGACGCGCGGGTCGGCGGCGACCTCGCGCCAGTCGCGGGTGGCCGAGGCGAACCCGAACCGCGCGGCGGCCTCCTCGGCCCGTCCCGGCACCTCCTCGGCGACGGTCACGAGCCGCGGACGCAGGGCGAGTTCGGGGTAGTGGTGCGGAACCCGGGCGTACGCCTGGGTGTGCACCCGCCCCATCCAGCCGAATCCGACGACGGCGACACCGAGCGTATCGACCATGGGGGAGCCACCTTTTTGGACCGGTCCATATTCTGTCCAGGTCACCTTGGGTGCCGTCTCCGCTCGCTGTCAACCCTTTGACAAGCCGCACCGGCGCATGGAACGGTCCATGCTCATGAGACCGCCGACGATCCGCGATGTGGCCGGCCGGGCCGGTGTCTCGAAGTCGCTCGTCTCACTCGTGCTGCGGGGCTCCGACCAGGTGCGCCCGGAGAAGCGGGAGGCCGTGCTGCGGGCCGTGCGCGAGCTCGGCTACCGCCCGAACGCCGCCGCCCGCAGCCTCAGCGAGCAACGCACCCGCACGGTCGGTGTCCTCCTGAACGACCTGCGCAACCCCTGGTTCGTCGACCTGCTCGACGGCCTGAACTCGCTCCTGCACGACAACGGCCTGCGCATGCTCCTGGCCGACGCCCGCCTCAACCGCCGCACCGGACAGGACCCGGCGGGTCCCTTCCTCGACCTCGGCGTCGACGGCCTGGTCGTGGTCGGCACGCTGCCCGACCCCGCCGCGCTGGGCGCCGTGGCCGAGCAGCTCCCGGTGGTGGTGGCGGGCGCCCGCGAACCGGGACTGCCGGGCGTGGACATCGTCGCCAACGACGACGAGCGCGGCGCCCGTCTGGTCACCGAGCACCTGATCGGGCTCGGACACCGGCGCATCGCGCACATCGCGGGATACGGCGCGGTCGGCGAGCTGCGCCGGCACAGCTTCGAGGCGGCCATGCGGGCGCACGGTCTCGCGGGGGAGGCGGTCGTCGAACCCAGCGACACGACCGAGGAGGGCGGCTACCGCACGACGGTCCGCCTGCTCAGCCGCACGGACCGGCCGACGGCCGTCTTCGCCTTCAACGACATCGCGGCCATCGGCGCCCTGTCCGCCGCCGAGGAACTGGGCCTGAGCGTCCCGCGCGACCTCTCCGTCGTCGGCTACGACAACACGAGCATCGCCCGGCTGCGCCACGTCTGGCTCACCACCGTGGACAACGCCAGCCACGAGGTCGGCCGCCGCGCGGCACGCTGTCTGCTCGACCGGTTCGAGGGGCGCGGGGGGGCGGGCCGTACGGATCTCGCGACGCCGGTGCTGGAGATCCGGGGCACGACGGCGGGCCCGTTCACAGGTTGATCGCGTACGCCTTGCGCAGGGTCTCGTGCACCGTCCAGGTCGTACGGTCGCCTTCGCGCAGCACGGCCATGTCGCCGGGTCCCACGCGCAAGGTCTGTCCGCCCTCGATCTCGATGGTCGCCGAGCCGCTGACGACGACGAACAGCTCGTCCGCCTCCGTGTCCGTGACGACCCCCGGGGTGATCTGCCAGATGCCCCTCAGCTGTCGTCCGTCCTCCGACTCCCAGACCACCTTCCCGGTCACCTCGGGTGTTCCGGAGACGATCTGCTCCCGTGCGAGAGGCTCCGACTCGAGCTCGGCGTCGGGGATGTGGAGTACGAAACTGTGGTCCATGAGGCGACCCTAGCGGGGCGCTTCGCCTCCGGTCCGCCGACAGTGTGTGCAGTGTCGGCGCAGGTGGGAGGACATCCTGTCGTGGACTGGCGGCCTGCCGGGACACGGGTGATCGTGGTGGGCATGGCGGACACCGAGGCTGCCGCGTCCCGGCCGCACCAGCACGACACCCGTGAGGCCGTCCTCTTCGGCGGCGTCTACGGCTCGGTCCTGGCCTGCTCCATGGTCGCGGCCCTCACCCAGTACGGGCACACCTCACGGGACAGCCGCCGCTACGACGCCCTCTGGCTGCTGGTGACCGCCCTCGCCTCCGCCCTCGCGCACGGCTACGCCCACTACATCGCCGAGCGCGCCCCGCACCGCCGCTGGGACGCGCTGCGCACCCTCGCCGACGAGTGGCCCCTGGTCGCCGCGGTCCTGCCGACGGTCGCCCTGCTGGCCGGTGCCGGCTGGGGCTGGTGGCCGGCCAACGGCGTCGAGTACGCGGCCTTCGTCCTCAACATCACCCTCCTGTTCGCCCTCGGCCTGGTCACGGCCCGCTGGTCGCACCGGTCGTGGGCCGTCGCGGTGACCATCGGGGTGGTGGACGCGATGCTCGGAGTGGTGGTCGTGGTCGCGAACGCCCTGATCAAGTAGGCAGGCGTACGGAGCTGCCGTCATGCACGCCGAACGGCCGCCACCCCGAAGAAGGGTGACGGCCGTGCGACCCGGACCTACGCCTTGGCGGTGACCTCGGCGGGCTCCACCGGACCGTCGGCCGGGGCAGCCTGGGCCGCCTGCCGCTGACGCGGAATGAAGGTCGCGGCGAGGAAGGCGAGCAGCGCGGCCCCGGCACCGATCGCCATGACGACCTTGAAGCCGTTCTCCGAGGGCAGTGCGAACCCGCCGAAGTCGGTGGTCATCTGGGCCAGGATCACGCCGGCGAGGGCGCTGGCGAAGGAGGTGCCCAGGGACCGCATCAGGGTGTTGAGGCTGTTGGCGGCACCCGTCTGGGTGGGGTCGACGGCACCCATGATCAGGGCGGGCAGCGCGCCGTAGGTGAAGCCGATGCCGGCGCCGATGACGCAGGACACCAGGACCAGGTGCCAGACCTCGGACATCAGGAGGAGGTTCAGGCCGTAGCCGCCGGCCACGATCAGCGCGCCGATCATCAAGGTGACCTTCGGGCCCTTGGCCTTGGTGACCTTCGCAGACACCGCGGACATGACCATCATCACCAGGCCCTGCGGAGCCAGCACCAGACCGACGGTCAGCATGGACTTGCCCAGGCCGTAGCCGGTCTGCGAGGGCAGCTGGAGGAGCTGCGGGAGCACCAGGGACATCGCGAACATCGAGAAGCCGAGCGCGACCGAGGCCAGGTTGGTGAACAGGACCTGCGGCTTGGCGGTCGTACGGAGGTCGACCAGCGGCTGCGTGCTGCGCAGCTCCCACCAGCCCCAGCCGAGGAAGATCACGATCGCGGCGATGCCCAGGCCCAGCGTGGAGCCGCTGGTCCAGCCCCAGTCACCGCCCTTGGAGACGGCCAGCAGCAGGGAGACGAGACCGGCCGACAGACCCATGGCGCCGACGAGGTCGAAACGGCCTGGGGCGCGCACCTTCGACTCGGGGATGACCAGCAGGACGAGGGCGAAGGCGACGGTGCCGAGGCCCGCGGAGACCCAGAACAGGATGTGCCAGTCCCACTTGTCGGCGATGAACGCGGCGGCGGGCAGTCCCACCGCACCGCCGACACCGAGCGAGGCGCTCATCAGCGCGGTGGACCCGGCGAGCCGGTCGGCCGGCAGCGCGTCCCGCATGATGCTGATGCCGAGCGGTACGACCGCTGCGGCCAGGCCCTGCAGGGCACGTCCGATGATCATCGGGACGAGGGAGTCGGCGAGGCCGCAGACCACCGAGCCGGACACCAGCAGCACGATGCTGAGCAGCAGCATGCGGCGCTTGCCGAACATGTCGCCGAGCCGTCCGACGACCGGGGTGGCCACGGACGCGGCGAGCAGGGTGGCGGTGACCGCCCAGGCGGTGTCGGAGGCCTCGGCGTTCAGGAGCTTGGGGAGCTCGGGGACGATCGGGATGATCAGGGTCTGCATCAGCGAGACGACGATTCCGGCCAGGGCCAGCACCGCCACCACGGCGTTCGGCTTCGGCGGGGAGAACGACCCCGCTTCGGCGGGTCGGGCAAGGGCGTCGGACATGGCTGGGGCCTCCGTCGTGAACAAGGGATTGCTTGACTCACTCAAGTGAATCGCAATTGATTGACTTAAGCAAGTTGAATCTGATGTGCGCTGGGCTACACGGCTCGGCGGGCCGGTTCCTCCAGGCCGTACGGCAGCTCGACGACCACCTCGTAGCCGCCCTGCGGACGATGTCCCGTCCGGATCCGGCCACCGGCCGAGCGGACCCGCTCCCGCATGCCGATCAGGCCGTAGCCGTCGCCGGGGGAGAGGGGGCCGAAGCGCGCGCTGCCGTCGTTGGTGACGGATACGAGCACGCTGTCGGCGCGGTGGACGAGCCGTACCTCCGCCGTGTCGACCGCCGCGTGCTTGGTGATGTTGGTGAGGGCTTCCTGCACGATGCGGTACGCCGTGAGGTCGGTACCGGCGGACAGGGCCCCCGGCGGCCCTTCGGTGACGAGGGCGACCGTGAGCCCGGCGTGCCGGAAGGAAGCCGCGAGTTCCGGCAGCCGGGCGAGCCCCGGGGTGGGCTCCGGCGCTTTGTCGGCGTCCGTCTCACGGTCGGCGTGCTGCCGCAACAGGCCCACGGTGGCCTTGAGTTCGCGCAGTGCCGATGAGGTGGTGCCGGCCAGTTCGACGGCGATCCTCCCGGCCTCGCCCGGCCGCGCCGGCAGCATGCGGCTGACCGCGCCCGCCTGCATGTTGGCCAGGAGGAGGTGATGGGCGACCACGTCGTGCAGATCGCGGGCGATCCGTACGCGCTCGGCGGTGACCCGGTGCCGGGCCTCCTCCTCCCGGGTGCGTTCCGCGTGCTCGGCCCTGGCCCGCACGGCTTCCAGATAGGCGCCGCGCAGCCGGGCCGAGGTGCCGAGGGCGACGGGCAGCAACAGCCACGCGGTGGGACCGATCAGCTTGAGAACCAGGGGTTCGTCACCGGGGCCGGCCAGCAGGGCCGCCGACAGCAGACAGGCGATGCCCGCGAGGGCGAAGGTGTTCGCGGTCCTGCGGTTCGTGCGCAGGGCCAGGGTGTAGAGGGCGACCATGAGGGGGCCGAGCAGGAGGACGGTGACGATGTAGCCGCACGCGGACACGACGGTCGCGCAGGTGATGGCCACGGCGGCCGTGGCGCGAGGCCGGTTCCGGCGCCACAGCAGCGCGACACAGGACAGCCCGGTCAACAGCACACCCGGCCACCAGCTGACCACGGGATCCTCACCCGGCAGGGTGAGGAGACTCCCGGGCAGAGAACAGGCGAAGAGGGCGAGGAGGGACGCCGTGTCGGAGATACGGGGACGGTCGTGGGGGAGATCCTGCAGATTGTCGTTCATGGGGTGGGGGTCCCTGTCCGATGCGGTGCGCCCCCGCGCCCTCAAGGGGCGATGGGAACCGCGCGACAGGCCGCGACGGGGCCGCGGACACGCGACGGCACACCGCGGCGCTGTCGGACGTGCACCTATGCCTGATCGCCGTCAAAGGTCACGACCACCTTCTCCGCGGCCCCCGGCGTCAGCGCCAGTTCGAACGCCCGGCCCACCTCACCGAACGGCACCCGGTGGCTGATGAGCTTCGCGAACCGCTCCCGGTGCTCCACGAGTTCGGCGGTGACCTCGAAGATCTCGGTCGGATAGCCCTGCGAGGCGATCAGCGTGAGCTCGCTGCGCAGCATGCCGCCGAGGTCGACCTCCCCCTTCTTCTGCACGGCGACCATGACCAGCTTGGCGTGCCACTTGGCGTTGGCGATCACGGAGTCGAAGACCGCCGGGGCCCCTGCCGCGTCGAGGTAGATGTCCGTGCCGGCCCGCGGCTGGCCCAGCGCGTTGGCGGCCGGTCCGTGCAACTCCGTCAGCCGGGCCGTGAGGTCCTCCGTGGCGGAGTTGACGACCGCGTCGGCGCCGACCGCCAGCGCGGTCTCCAGGCGCCCGGGGATGATGTCGACCACGGTCACGTGCTCCACCCCGCGCAGCTTCAGCCAGATCGTGGCACCCAGACCGATGGGCCCGGCGCCGAACACGACCACCTTGTCCGTGGCCTTGGCCGCGGAGCGGTTGACGGCGTGCCGGGCGACCGCCATCGGCTCGTTGAGGGAGGCGACGTCGAAGGGCATGTCGTCCGGGAGGACGGCGACGCTCGTGCCGACTTCGGCGTTCTCGATGAGCAGGTACTCGTCCATGCCGCCGATGTCGCCGCCGCAGCCGATGATGCCCGAGGGCACGCCCTGCGGGTTGACGACGACGCGGTTGCCGATCTTCAGGCCCTGCACCTCGGAGCCCAGCGCGACGACCTCGCCGGCCGGCTCGTGGCCGAGCGGGATGGCCCGCATCGATCCGTCCGGGCCGGCGGGCATGCCGCCCAGATGGAGGAAGAAGGTGTCCGTGCCGCAGATCCCGCAGGCCCGGATCCGCACGAGGGCGTCCTTGGGGCCGGGTGCGGGCCGCTCGACGTCCACCACGTCGACCTTGTCCTTCGCGGCGAGGACGGACTTCATCGTGGCCATGGGGTGTCTCACTTTCTGGAGGGTGCTGCCGGATGGTGCCGACGGGCCCGGCGGCGGACAGGGGGGAGTGGTCCGTCCGCCGGGCCCGACGACCGCGCCGTTCCCCTGTCCCCACAGGTCGGGCGCGAGGGCCCGTGTCCGCTCGGCGCGGGCCCCGTCTGTGTTCGTCTTGCTTGACTTAGGCAAGCACATGCGAGTTACTTAAGTCAAGCAATCATCTGGAATTTGCTTAAGTAAGGCAACTACCTCTGAGGTGGCGCTCATGCCCGCACAGAATCCCGCGTCGGCGGCAGCCGTATCGGCGAACGTGGTCGAGATCGAGCACGTTCTCAGCCGAATGACCTACCTGGCCGGCAGGGCCCGGCAGCACGAGCGGCTGATGGCATTGGCCGGGCTGGATCTGGATCGGGCCGCGGTGGCGATCCTGCGCAACCTCGCCGCGAGCGATCCGGTGCGGCCGGGGGTGCTGGCGGTCCGGCTCACCGTGGAGGCCTCCCACGTCACCCGTCAGCTACGACAGCTGGAGCGGGGCGGGTATGTCGTGCGCGTCGCCGATCCCGAGGACCGCCGGGCCCAGCGCGTGCAGCTCACGGATGCGGGCCTGGCGGCGGTGGAACGCATACGGGAGGTGAGCCGCCGGGGCGTGGCACTCGCCCTGGCGGAGTGGACGCCGGAGGAGCTGGAGCATCTCGCCGTGCTCTTCCGGCGACTGGTCCACGACTTCCTCGTCCACACCGAGACTCCGCTCGACCTCCCGGCCCGGACGTCCGCCGTGAGCCCCATGTGACGGTCACGCCATGTACGCGAACGTCGGCGACGAACCCCGGTCGCCGGCCCGTCGGCATGTCCCGTCCGTTGTCGGTGACCTCCGCGAGACGAACAACTGCTCAGTGCGCGCCGAGCCGAGGCCGACGAGCCGGTCCGTGAGCTGACCTGACCTCGGGCCGTCCCTGGGTGTGCCGTGGGGTACCGGGTGCCGGGTGGCCGGTGGTGCGACTCGGTGATCGCGGTCCGTACCGGCCGCCGTGTGCGATGGCTGCCGATGCTTCGCCGAGCCCTCGGTGCCGCGACTTGGCGGCTGTGGCCCGGGACCGGCTCCGTGCGCGGTGCGGGACGCGCAAGCCGTACGGCACGTACAGCCCGCAGCCCCCTGGCATCACGGGGCGGTGTGTCGACGGTGCGACGGCGGCCATGCGCGGCCATGCGCGGGATACGGCGGACAAAATTGTTGACAATCTTGTTTGGCTAGTTTTAGGTTCGACAGGCACTCACTCAGGGAGGGCAACGATGCCGAAGGAAGCCCGTCCGAGCACCGGAGAGCAGGCCAAGCAGCATGCGTTCGCGCAGCTGCGGCAGGCGATCCTGCACGGCGAGATGGCGCCGGCGCAGCGGCTGGTGGAGAACGAGCTCGCCGAGCAGTTCGGTGTGACACGGGCCAGCATCCGGGCCGCGCTCATCGATCTGGAGGCCCAGGGCCTCGTGGAGCGGATCCGCAACCGGGGTTCCCGGGTGCGGGTGGTGACCGTCGAGGAGGCGGTCGCCATCACCGAGTGCCGCATGGTCCTCGAAGGACTGTGCGCGGCCAAGGCGGCGACCCTGGCCAGTGACGAGCAGCTCGCCGAGCTGACCGAACTGGGCACGGCGATGACCAAGGCCGTGGCCGACGGCGAGCCGGTGACCTACTCCGAGCTCAACCAAGCGCTGCACGCCAGGGTGCGGGAGTTCTCCGGCCAGCAGACCGCAGGGGATCTGCTGGAGCGGCTGAACGCCCAACTGGTGCGGCACCGCTTCCAGTTGGCGCTGAGGCCGGGGCGTCCGCAGCACTCCCTGAACGAGCATCTGGCGATGATCGAGACGATCAGGTCCAGGGATCCGCAGGCGGCCGAGAAGGCCGTCCGCGCCCACCTCACCAGCGTGATCGAGGCGCTGCGCGACTGAGCCGCGCGAGGCGGGCGCACATCTGTCGACGCCGAGGAGATTCGAGCAATGACGCAGTCAGGCGCGCCCGCCCGCCCACGTTCGACACTGGTCATCACCGCGCACGCCGGGGACTTCGTGTGGCGCGCCGCCGGTGCCGTCGCGCTGGCCGCCGCCCGCGGTGAGAAGGTCACCATCGCCTGTCTGACCTTCGGTGAGCGCGGGGAGTCCGCCAAGGCCTGGCGCGAGGGCAGGAAACTCGACGAGATCAAGGCGATACGCCGGGACGAGGCCGAGCGCGCCGCCGCCGCCCTCGGCGCCGAGGTCCGCTTCTTCGACGCGGGCGACTACCCGCTGGTCGCCACCGTGGAACTGACCGACAAGCTCGTCGAGGTCTACCGGGCCACCCAGCCCGACGTCGTGCTCACCCACGCGGTGGAGGACCCGTACAACGGCGACCATCCGGCCGCCAACCGTATGGCTCTGGAGGCCCGTGTCCTCGCGCAAGCCATCGGCTACCCGGGTGAGGGCGAGATCATCGGCGCCCCGCCGGTCTTCTACTTCGAGCCCCACCAGCCCGAGATGAGCGGCTTCAGGCCCGAGGTCCTCCTCGACATCACCGAGGTCTGGGACACCAAGCGCAAGGCCATGGAGTGCCTCGGTGCCCAGCAGCACCTGTGGGACTACTACACCGACCTCGCCGTGCGCCGGGGCGTCCAGCTCAAGCGCAACGCGGGCCCGAACCTGGGCCTGGCCCACAAGACCATGGCCGAGGCGTACATGCGTCCCTACCCGCAGATCGCGAAGGAGCTGGCATGAGCGGCGTGATCGTCACCAACCCGCCCAAGGCGGACCTGAAGGACGTCGACGCGCTCGCGCGGTTCGGCGTGGCCACCGTCAGCGAGGCGATGGGCCGAACGGGACTGCTGGGCCCGGACGTTCGCCCCGTCCAACAGGGCGTACGCGTCGCCGGGACCGCGGTCACCGTGATCGGCTGGCCCGGCGACAACCTCATGATCCACGCGGCCGTCGAGCAGTGCGGCGAGGGCGACATCCTGGTCGTCACCACCACATCCCCGTGCACGGACGGCCTGTTCGGCGAGCTGTTCGCGACCGCCCTGAAGCAGCGCGGGGTGCGCGGGGTCGTCACCAGCACCGGGATCCGCGACACCCAGGAGCTGCGCGAGATGGGCTTCGCCGCCTGGTCCCGCGCGGTCTCCTCGCAGGGCACCGTCAAGGCCACGGGTGGCTCGGTCAACGTGCCGATCGCCATCGACGGCCAGGGGATCCGCCCCGGCGACGTGATCCTCGCCGACGACGACGGGGTCGTGGTCGTCCCGCGTGAGCGTGCCGGCGAGACGGTGGAGCGGTCCGAGGCCCGGGAGGCGAAGGAGGCCGCCACCCGCGCCGCGTTCCTCGACGGCCAACTCGGCCTGGACCGCTACGGGTTGCGGGAGACGCTGAAGAGACTCGGTGTGGAGTACCGCACGTACGAGGAGTACGAAGGGGAGCGGCCGTGACCTCGCCACCCGAGGAGGTGCCCTGTCTGCTGATGCGGGGCGGCACCTCCAAGGGCGCCTACTTCCTCGCCGACGACCTGCCCGCCGAACCCGCCCTGCGCGACGACCTGTTGCTGCGGATCATGGGCAGCCCGGACGAGCGGCAGATCGACGGACTGGGCGGTGCGCACCCGCTCACCAGCAAGGTCGCCGTGGTCTCGGCGTCCGCCGATCCCGCGGCCGACGTGGACTATCTCTTCCTCCAAGTCGCGCTCGACCGGCCCGAGGTGAGTGACCGTCAGAACTGCGGGAACATCCTCGCCGGTGTCGGCCCGTTCGCCGTGGAACGCGGACTCGTTCCGGCGGGGGAGCAGGAGACCTCCGTCCGGATCCGCATGGTCAACACCGGGGACCACGCCACGGCGACCTTCCCGACCCCCGGCGGCCGGGTGGACTACACGGGGGACGCCGAGATCTCGGGCGTGCCGGGGACGGCCGCACCCGTGGTGATCGAGTTCCCGCCCGGTGCGGGGGAGTTGCTCCCCACCGGCAACGCCGTCGACGTCATCGCCGGCGTCGAGGTGACCTGCGTGAACAACGGCATGCCGACCGTCCTCATATCGGCCGGCTCCCTCGAGGTCACCGGCTACGAGTCGCCCCGGACCCTGGAGGAGGACGCGGCCCTGGCCGAGCGCCTGCACATCATCCGTCTGGAGGCGGGCCGCCTGATGGGCCTCGGTGACGTCTCCGAGGACACCGTCCCCAAGCTCACCCTGCTCGCCGCGCCCCGTGACGGCGGTGCTGTCACCACCCGCACCTTCATCCCGGTGCGCTGTCACACCTCCATCGGTGTCCTGGGCGCGGCCAGTGTGGCCGCGGGCCTTCGGATCGACGGCGGCGTGGGCGCCGGGCTCGCGGTGGTCGATCCAGACGACGACCGTGTCCGCATAGAACATCCCACCGGATTCCTGGACATCGAAAGCAGCCTCGGGACCACACCCGACGGTCTGCCCCGCGCCCGCCGGACCGCCGTGGTCCGTACCGCCCGCAAGATCTTCGACGGCACCGTCTTCCCCCGGGCCGCCGACCGACCCACAGGAGGTCGCTGATGACTCCGCCCCTCGGCGACATCGCCCACATCGGCCACACCCAGCTCTTCACCCCGGACCTGGACGCCAGCGTCGCCTTCTTCACCGACTTCCTCGGCCTCACGGTCAACGGCCAGGACGGCGACACGGTCTATCTGCGCACCTACGACGACTACGAGCACCACAGCCTGGTCCTCACCGCGCGCGAGCAGCCCGGCCTCGGCCGGCTCGCCCTGCGCACCTCCGCCGAGGAGGCACTTCACCGCCGTATCAAGGCAGTTGAGGAGGCGGGCGGCACCGGCAAGTGGGTCGAGGACGAACCCGGCCTCGGCAAGCTCTACGTCACCACCGACCCGGACGGCCACGAGCACGCCCTGTACTGGGAGAGCGAGTACTACCGGGCCCCCGACGAGCTGAAGCCCGCGCTGAAGAACCAGCCGCAGGCCAAGCCCAACAGGGGAGTCGGCGTACGGCGGTTGGACCACATCAACTTCCTCGCCGCCGACGTGCTCGCCAACGCCGAGTTCCAGCAGAACGTCCTCGGCGCCCGGCCCACCGAGCAGATCCGGCTGGACAGCGGGAGGATCGCGGCGCGCTGGCTGACGTACACGAACAAGTCGTACGACGTCGTCTGCACCTCGGACTGGACCGGCAGCGAGGGCCGGCTGCACCACATCGCCTTCGCGACCGACACCCGCGAGGACATCCTGCGCGCGGCCGATCTCGCCATCGACACGGGCGTGTTCATCGAGACGGGCCCGCACAAGCACGCCATCCAGCAGACGTTCTTCCTGTACGTCTACGAGCCCGGCGGCAACCGCATCGAGCTGTGCAACCCGCTCACCCGGCTGGTGCTGGCGCCCGACTGGCCGCTCGTCACCTGGACCGAGGAGGAGCGGAAGAAGGGACAGGCCTGGGGTCTGCAGACCATCGCGTCGTTCCACACGCACGGGACGCCACCGGTGGCCTGAGCTGAGCCTCGACCAGGCCTCTACCGGTTCTGTCGGGAGATCCTCGACGAGCACTTCGTCACCGACGAGATCTTCGCGGCCGCGCTCGGACACTTCGGCTTCAAGAGGCTGGTCGACTCCGTCGGCACGCTCGGCGACTTCACCGGGCCGGGGCGAACGGTGCCGACGGCGTCCACTACCCGGTACCCGGGCGAACGCGGCGCGGCCGTGGCTGTGGCCGACCCGCCTCGGAACTGGGAGTCGTCGTACCTGCCCAGAGGCGCGGGGCTCTCAGGCGACGCTCTCCCGGATCCGGCGGGCCATCAGCGCGTAGGAGACCCGGGCCTTCTCGTCGTCCTCCCCGTCATAGCCGTGGTCCGCGTCCGCGACGTCGAAGTGCTCGACCAGCGCGCCCACCGCAGACAGCCGCTCGGCATACCGGGCCCCCTCCGCGCGGAGCAGATCATGCGCCGCGGTGATCACCAGCGCGGGCGCGATCCCCGTGAGGTCGGCCGTGTCCGAGGGATGCGCGGGCGACACCAGCCGATCACCGCGCAGTCGCGCATCCGGCACGTACGAGGAGTCGAAGACGTCCGCCATCCAGGGCCGCAGCAGAGGCTTCTCGACGGCCGCCTTCTTGTCCCGCGCCCCCGTGGCCAGGTCCAGCGGCGGATAGTGCAGCACCTGGAGCGCGAGGGCGGGACCGTCCTCTTCCAGGGACTGCCGGGCCACCGCCGCCGCGAGCCCGCCGCCCGCGCTCTGCCCGCCCACGGTGAGCCGGTCGCCGTCCCAGCCCTGCTCGCCGCCGTGCTCGGCGACCCAGCGCACCACCTCGTAGGCCTGCCGGGGCGGCCCGGGGAACGGGTGCTGGGGAGCGACGACGTACTTCACGTTGACGACCACCACACCCGCCTCGGCGGCCAGGAAGCGGCACAGTCCGTCATCGATCTCCGGCATCGACATGACGTACCCGCCGCCGTGGAAGTTGACGTGGACGGGCGGGTTCGGGGCGGCGGACGCCGGCGCGTACACCGTCACGGGGGCAGGGGCCACGGACGTCGGAACCGTCAGTTCCCGGGTGTCTCGCGCGAACTCCGGGAAGCGGGCGAGGTGGTCGGCCGTCGAGCCGGGCCCGTGCGCCCGGCGGTTCGCCAGCGTGGTGGCGCGCTGCATCGTCTTGGCGGCGAGAGAGGCCACCGCGGGCCTGGCCAGGAAGGGCATGGGGCTGAACTTACTTGCGTCAGGCAAGAGAGGGACAGGCGGGTCCTGACTGGTGGGATTCAGCGGGACGTGCGCACCCCGTCGAGGGCGATGGACAGGACGCGATCGCGCTGGGCGTCGTCGTCGAACGCCGTCGCCATGATGCCGGCGACCATCCGCAGCAGGTCGACGAAGTTCATGTCGCTCCGCGCTTCCCCCGCCTCCTGGGCCCGGGTGAGCAGCGGGCCGCCCGCCGCGTACATCGACTCCCGGCAGGCGGCGAAGATCTCCGACTCGTCGTTGAGGGCCTCGCGCACGGCCCGCTTGGTGACCATGTAGTCCGCGAACTGGTCGAGCCACGCCGTCAGCGCCTGCCAGGGCTCCTGGTCGGCGACCTCCAGGGCCACCTGCACCAGGGTGTTCACCTCGTCCGCGTAGACGCTCTCGAAGAGATGGCGGCGGGTGGGGAAGTTCCGGTACAGCGTGCCGATGCCCACGCCCGCGCGCCGTGCGATGTCCTCCAGGGACGCCTCCGCGCCGTGCTCCGCGAACGCCTCACGGGCGGCGACCAGCAGGGCGTCGTAGTTGCGGGCGGCGTCCTTCCGATGCGGTCGGCGGGACGCCACGATCTCGCTGACGGGGAACGGCGACGGGGCGGTCACGACTGCCTCCCGAGGTTGAAACGGAGATGAACCTCCGGAACGAGTTGAAGCGGAGGCATGCCTCCGCTAGAGTGGAGGCGCACCTCCACTTTAGCAGTCGAGGTGCCTCCATCGCCCTTTCCGCGACCGCTTCCCCAGAGGCTCCGGCCGCACCCCGTTCGTTCGGAGAGGCTCTTCATGCCCCGCAAGTCCACCCGCCTCACCTTCGCGGTCCTCGCGACCGGTGCCGGCGTGTTCGCCATGCTGCAGTCGCTGATAGCGCCGGCCCTGCCGACCGTCCAGCACGCGTTGCACACCTCGCAGTCCACCGTGACCTGGGTGATGACCGCCTATCTGCTGTCCGCCTCGATCTTCACGCCGATCCTCGGCCGCGTCGGCGACCTGATCGGCAAGAAGCGCACGCTCGTCGGCGTCCTCGCGACGGTGGCCGTCGGCTGTCTCCTTGCCGCGCTCGCGCCGAACATCGGCGTCCTGGTCGTCGCCCGGGTGGTCCAGGGTGTCGGCGGCGCCCTGGTCCCGCTCTCCTTCGGCATCATCCGGGACGAGTTCGCCGCGTCCCGGGTGAGCGGCTCCATCAGCAACCTGTCCGCCGTGATCGCCGCCGGCGGTGGCGTCGGCATGGTCGCCGCCGGGCCCATCGTGACCGCGCTCGACTACCGCTGGCTGTTCTGGATCCCGGTCGCCATCGTGATCGCCGCCACGCTGATCGCCGTACGCTATGTGCCCGAGTCGCCCAACAGGGCGCAGGGGAACGTCAATTGGCTCGGTGCGGTCCTGCTGTCCGCGTGGCTGGTCGCGCTGCTGCTGCCGCTCAGCCAGGCCGGCCGGTGGGGCTGGGGATCGGCCCGGGTGCTCGGCCTCTTCGGCGTCGCCGTCGTGCTGTTCGCGTTGTGGCTGTACTCCGAGGCCCGCTCCCGCAGCCCGCTGGTCGACCTGCGGGTGATGCGCCTGCCGGCCGTGTGGACCACCAACACCGCGGCGCTGCTCTTCGGCGCCGGAATGTACTCGATCTGGTCCTTCCTGCCGGGCTTCGTCCAGACACCCTCGTCGGCCGGATACGGCTTCGGCGCGAGCGTCACCGCCGCCGGGCTGCTCATGCTGCCGATGCTGGTGGCGATGTTCCTCTCCGGTGTGCTCAGCGGCCGTCTGGAGCCGGTCGTCGGCGCGAAGGCCCTGCTCACCACCGGTGCCGCGCTGGGTGCGGTGGCCTGCGGGTTCCTCGCCCTCTGGCACGACGAGCGGTGGCAGATCGCCGTGGTCGCGGGCCTGTTCGGCCTCGGCATCGGGCTCGCCTTCGCCTCCATGGCCAACCTGATCGTGGGCAGCGTCCCGGCCGACCAGACCGGCGCCGCGACCGGTATGAACGCCAACATCCGCACCATCGGCGGCTCCATCGGCGCGGCGGTCACCAGCGTCCTGGTCACCGGTCACCTGCAGCCCTCGGGCCTGCCGTACGAGTCCGGATACACCCACGGCTTCACCCTGCTCGCCGTGCTGTGCCTGGCGGCGGCGCTGGCCGCCCTGCTCGTTCCGGTACGGCGGGCCGCGCGCCGGGTGGTCACCGGGGCCACGGACGTCCGCGAGACCGTCACCACCGGGGGCTGACCTCCGCCAGTCCGGCCGGCCGCGCGTGTGAGGTAGGGTTTACCTGCGCGATCACACGGAACACCCGTGGGAGACGCGGCCGGGACGTGGCGCAGCTTGGTAGCGCACTTGACTGGGGGTCAAGGGGTCGCAGGTTCAAATCCTGTCGTCCCGACTTGCATACGTGCAGGTGAGAGGCTGTTTCGAGGTGACTCGAAACAGCCTCTCGGCGTTTCAGGCCTCCGTGCGCACCAGCCCTCGGTACGCCTCGTCGAGCCTGTCGGTGATCTGCTCGACGCCGATGGTGTCAAGGCCCCTCTGACCGGCCAGGGCGGTCCTGGCAGCCGAGCGTGCGGTCGCGAACGGAGCCCATGAATCGGTCGTGTAGTCGGCCTGCTCCGGGCTGCCGATCGTCTTCAGTGCGGCACGAACCGGGCTCGTGTCGACCCGTCCGTCCACGTCGCCGGAGAGCGCGGTGAACGCGTCCAGCACGATCTTCCCGGACTTCAGGGTGAACGTCGCCGTGTGCCGTCCCTCGCGCAGGCCGCGCAGCGAGTACGTGGCCTGGCGTTTGTCGGTGGCGACGGTCCTCGCGTCCCGCGCGACCGGCCTGCCGTCCACGGAGACGTCGAGGACGGCGCTGCCGTCGTTGCCGCCGATCACGTCGATGCCCGTACCGGAGAACGGGACGGTGACGGCCGCGCCGGCTGTGGAACTGGTGGACGTCGAGCGGTACCAGTTCATCGCGTCGCCGAGGGCGGCGTTCCGGCTCCAGGTGCCGTCGTACGTGACCGTGCTGTCCATGTTGTCGGTCAGCGTGGTGGCGTACGGGGTGTATCCGGCGACCTTCTCGACCTTCAGGTTGTCGAACGCGGTCCGGTGGAAGTCGGTGCCGAGCTTGACGCGGCCCTCGGTCGCGGGCGTCGGGTCCAGGTAGGTGGCGACGGACTGTCCGTCGACGTACGCGGTGATGTTCGCGCCCTTTGCCTCGACGGCGAGGCGGTAGCCGTCGGACGCGGCGACCGTGCCGGTGCGGATCGCCGTGCCGTACTCGTAGAAGGTCCAGGTCCCGGACGGGCCGATCCCGATGCTGTACGCGGCGTCCGTCGCCGCCATGCCCTTCTGCTGGCGTACGCCCAGGGTGGCGAGGCCGCCCTGGGGGTCCGGGAAGGAGACGTCGACCGAGGCCCGGTAGTTCTCCCAACGGAAGTCGCCGACCGTGGTGTTGGGGGTGTTCCGGTTCCAGGCGCCGGTGTCCTTCATGGACTGGTCCAGGTACTGGTACAGCACGTTGTCGCCGCTCGCGTCCTTGCCGACCTCCCACGCGCCGGTCTGGTCGACCAGGTAACGGGGCTGGTTGCCACGGGACTTGAGATAGGGCTGGGACGCCTTGCGGGCGCCGTCGTCCGTGCCGACCTGGACCCGGCCCTCCTCCTCGTACCCGAAGTCGTCGGCGTACAGGACGCCGTCGCGGGTGTCGTGCCTCTTGCCGGTCGCGTCGGTGTCGAGCACCGTGCGGGCACCGGACTCGGGCAGGCGCTGCGTGGTCGCCTTGTCGTGGCTGCGGTCGAGCGTGGTGAACGTGACGATCGAGCGCGGCTGGACGGTGTAGGTGTAGAAGCCGTCGCCGTCGGGGCGGATCTGGGCAGCGAGGTGCTTGAAGTTCGCGTCGTAGGCCTGGCCGGGGTCGGCCGCGCGGGTCTCCCAGACCTCCATGGTGGGGTCGCCGCCCAGGTCCATGTTCTCGGCCTTGATGCGGTAACTCCTCGTCCGGTCACTGTCGTTGACGGCGATCGTGGAGAAGTCCTTCTTCTTCGGGTCGGCGAGCGTCATGTAGCTGGGGGCGCCGTTCGAGCCGTCGACGTTCTCGGTGCCGCTGACCCCGCTGTAGCTCGCCTCGGGCACGGTGCGCCAGATGCCGGCCGTGTTGGTGTCGTTCTCCCAGCCGGTCTTCGCGAACTGCGTGAAGTGCTGCATCACGTACACCGCGGCGTCGTAGTGGATGTTCCCGGACCACGGGTCACGGGCGCTGACCAGCTCCTTGTGGCTGTACTGGGCGCCTTCGTAGAAGGCTCCGATGGCCGGCTGGAAGATGTAGTGCGTCCGCTTGGAGTTGGCGTAGCTCTTCACGGACCGGTTGGCGATGTCGAGCGCGCTCTGTACGCCGCCGATCCCGGTGCTCGCGCCGCCCGGCCCCTCGGTGTTGGCCACCCGGTAGTCCGTCCAGCCGAAGGAGCCGACGCCCTCGCTGTACCAGACCTCCTTGTCCTGGCCGATGGCGTTGTCGCCGGTCGCCAGCTTCGTGTACGGCCGGTATGTGGCGCTGTCGGGGGCGCCGTCGAGCCGGTCGTCGGTGGTGTAGTGGTAGCCCACCGCGTCGACCATGCCGAAGAGTTCGGTGTCCGTGAGCATCGCCGGCCCGATGTTCTTGGTGGTGTTCTCGTCCGAGGCCACGATCTTGATGTCGTGGTAAGCCTTCGCGGCGGACGTCTGCTGACCCGGCGTCAGACCGTAACGGGGGTCGGCGAATTCGGTGTCGTTCGTCAGCGCCTTTTTGTACCACTTGACGAAGGAGAGGTCCGGCTTCGTGGTCTCGTTCGTGTCCGGATTCACGTAGTCGACCATGTACCCGTACTTCTCGTACGCGTCGAGGATCGTCTCCTTGTACCACTTGTACATCTCGTCGCTGCCGGTGCCCTTGTTCCACTCGGTCTGGACCCACTGGGGCATGACCCAGCGCAGGATCGACACCTTGAGGCCCGGATTCACCGTCTTGGCGTCGGCGGCGAGTTGGAAGCCGGGGGAGCGGGACGCGTCGGCGAGTTCGTCGGCCGTGCGCATGGTGGCCGGATCGGAACCGGTCGAGGTGTTCGTGTCCGAGCCCATCTCGACCTTGACGTGGTTGATGAGCGGGTTCCTGCCGCCGAACAGCACCCTCACGAGCTGCCAGTAGCGGTCGGGGTGCTCCGCCTTGTAGTCCATCAGCAGATTGCTCGTGCTGTTGCAGCTGAGCAGGCCGAGGCCCTTGTAGGTGAGGCCGTTCACGTTGTCGGCGCGTACGTCGTTCCCGTCGACCACGACCCGCACGGGGTCGTCCGCCGAGTCCGCGGAGTGGGCGGCCGGTGCCGTGACCACTCCTGCCGCCAGTGCCATCGTGGTCGCCGCGGCGAGGGACGCCCAGCCGAGTCTTCGCTGCATACCCATTCGGGGGACCGTAGGTGGCAAGCGCTTTCTACGTCAATCCCCTTGCGTCACTCGGGAATTGACGTTCCCCAGGGGCCGTCACCTGCCGGAAAACGCGTGGACTGCGCGGTCTCCGTCACGGGACACTGCCGAACTCGGACCGCAACTCCCCCGACACACAGGGTAAGAATGCAGACGCCAGAGCCACAGAAGACTTCGCCGCGCAGGGGCGCGGTGCTCCTCGCACTTCGTTACTACGGACGGGAGTTGGCCCGTCTCCGCCGACTCACCGTCCCCGCCATGCTGCTGTCGGCGCTGGGCAGCACCGGCATCTACTACATCGCGCCACTGATCGTCGCGAAGCTCGCCGGCGACATCGCCGACGGCAGTGAGTTCACCGTCGGTTCCGCGCTGCCGTACGTCCTCGGGTTCGCCGGTGTCCTGCTGCTCGCGGAGACACTGTGGCGGGTAGCCCTGCACTGTCTGAACCGGCTCGACGCCCTCGGCATCGAGCACCTCTACGTGATCGGTATGGACGAACTGTTCGCCAAGGACGCCTCGTTCTTCCACGACAACTTCGCCGGTTCGCTGACCAAGCGGGCCCTGAGCTTCGCCACCCGTTTCGAGCCGTTCGTCGACACTCTGGTGTTCCAGATCGTGGGCAGCTTCGTGCCGCTGCTGTTCGGCTCGGTGGTGCTGTGGCGCTACGAACCGCTGCTCGTCGTAGGGCTGTTGGCGATGATCGCGCTCACGGCGCTGTGTGCGGCACCGCTGATCCGGCGCCGTCAGGTGCTCGTCGCCGAGCGCGAGGCGGCGGTCGCCCGGGTGGCCGGGCACGTGGCCGACAGCCTGATGAACATGGACACGGTCCGGGCCTTCGGCGCCGAAAGGCGCGAGGCCGCCGAACACCGCTCCCGCGTCGCGGTCTCACGCCGGCTCACGCTCAGGTCCTGGGACTACGGCAACCTGCGCATCGACACCTTCGTCGCGCCGATGTCCGTACTGACCAACGCGCTCGGGCTGCTCCTCGCGGTCGCCCTCGGCGGGGGCGAGCACGGCGTCGAAGCGGTCGTGGTCGCCTTCACCTACTACTCCAACGCGACGCGGATCATGTTCGAGTTCAACCAGATCTACCGTCGCCTGGAAAGCTCGATGACGGAAGCCGCGCAGTTCACCGAACTGCTCCTGACCCCGCCGACCGTGCTCGACCCGCCGTCCCCCGAGCCACTGCTGCCCGGGGACGCCGACGTCCGCTTCGAGCGGGTGAACTTCGCGCACGCCGGCGCGGAGCCGCTTTTCGAGGGGCTCGACCTGGTCGTGCCCGGCGGGACGAAGGTGGGTCTCGTCGGCCGCTCCGGCGGTGGCAAGACCACGCTCACCCGGCTGCTGCTGCGGATGACGGACATCGACGGCGGCCGGATCATGATCGGCGGACAGGACATCAGCCGGCTGCGCCAGGCCGACCTGCGCAGCCTGATGGCCTACGTCCCGCAGGATCCGGCGATGTTCCACCGCACGCTGCGCGACAACATCGCCTTCGCCCGGCCGGACGCCACCGACGCCGAGATCCGCCGTGCGGCCGAGGCGGCGCACGTCACGGAGTTCGCCGACGCGCTGCCGGAGGGCTTCGACACCCTGGTCGGTGAGCGTGGCGTGAAACTGTCCGGAGGACAGCGCCAGCGCGTCGCGCTCGCCCGGGCGATCCTGCGTGACGCGCCGATCCTGCTGCTCGACGAGGCGACCAGCGCCCTGGACTCGGAGAGCGAGATCCTGGTCCAGGAGGCGCTGTGGCGGCTCATGGAGGGGAGGACGGCACTCGTGGTGGCGCACCGGCTGAGCACGGTCGCGGGCATGGACCAGCTCGTGGTCCTCGACCGCGGACGGATCGTCGAGCAGGGCAGTCACCAGGAACTCCTCGCGCTGGACGGCCCGTACGCGAAGCTGTGGCACCACCAGTCGGGCGGGTTCCTCGAAGACGACCCCGTGGAGGCCGAGTTGCGCTGAGCGGCCAGGATTTCTGGTCGACCTCCAGGGCTGCCGTACTGGCCCTGCGTTCAGGCCGTCGACGATGCTCCGGCCGCCCGGAGTTTCCCACCGGGAACGGTAAGGGCCGATCACGCCGGCCTCGAACGCGGCGCCACCATGTGCACGGTGATGCCGTGGGACGTCAGCGGGACCGGTGGCCCGCGGCGGCCGTCAGCTGAACTGGCGGGAACGCAAGGGCTGGTTCCACGCCCTGGCGGCTGAGCCGGCTCGACGTCCACCTCTCCACCGCGCCCACCCCGCTCCGTACGCCGACGGTGGCGCACTCGGTCGGGGGTCAAGGGGGCGCAGGTTCACATCCTGTCGTCCCGGCGGTGATGAGGGTCTTCGCAGGCGGGAGCCTGCGGGGGCCCTTTTCGTATGAGCCGTGTCCGGCCTTCGGCGGTCGGTAAGCGGTTGCCCACGAGGCCCCCTGCTGAGGCGAGTTGGACAAATCCGTCCGGCGGAGCCGCCGTACCCGGTCGCCGTCCCCGCCCCGCGGATCCCGGCTTCTTGATCGGCTGCGGCACCCGGCGGTCACCCCGCAGGACGTCATCCTGCCACCCGGGGCCCCGTCGTCGCAGGTCACGAGGCCCGCCTTCGTGGCGGGAGCACACGCCGCGGTGACGGCTCCGCTGACCCATCTCCAAATCGTAAGCACATATTCCACACATGCCCCCTTGCAGACGGGTCTCGATGGTCTAGATTGACCTTGCTGCCCATGGTGGGACACGGGGCAACAAATAGTGATCTATGGGTCTGGCGCTGCGAATACTGAGCAGAAACGTCTCGGCGGCAGGCTCGGGGGTGGTCAGTTCTTGGAACCCGAGGGGGGCTTCGGGTGCGGGGAGCATCCGGGGTTTCAGTAGGTTCCCGCGCGACTCGAGAGTCTGGCGGAAAAAAACACCTAAGTCTGCTGCTGCCAAGGCGAGTTGCTCATGCAATGTTGAAGTAGGCATGCCATGCCCGGGGGGTCGTGCCTCCCGGCGGAGGAAAAGTGCGGCGCAGGGCGGGGGGTCCTGCGAGGAACGGTGCGGGAGGCGGGGGCCTCCCGGGGGGAGGGAACGATGTCTGGCCATCACGTCGTACCACTGGGGACCGGGGGGGTTCTGTGCGGGAGGGGGGAATAGTCAAGCCCTTTCCGTCGGCGCAGGAGCGACTGACGGATGGGGCGACAAGCCAGTCGGCGAACGACTGGGAGCAGCGCTACCGCCGTACCGTGATCACCAGCGACACCGTGACCACTGCCATCGTGGTGGCGGGGATCGGCGAGTTCTTCGGGGCCCGGGACGCGGCCAACTGGCACGAGAAGTGGGGCATTCTCGCGTTCGGCACCGAACTGCTCGTGCTGGGAGCACTTGCGGTGGGCCGGGCGTGGGCACCGGCCGTGCTCGGCCAGGGTGCCGAGGAATTCCGTAGGCTCGGACGTTCACTCTTCGCGGCGACCGTCGTGCTCGCGCTCGGCGGGATCGCCCTCACCTCACGCAACATCAAGCTCTGGATCTTCGTCGCGATCCCCGCCATCGCGCTGGTCACCATGACCGCGCGCTATGTGCTCCGCCTCGGGCTGCACAAACAGCGCAAGGAAGGGCAGTGTCTGAGACCGGTGCTCGCCGCCGGGAGCCCGGCCACCGTGAGCGACCTGATCAGCCGCACCCGCAAGTTCCCCCACCTCGGTTGGCGCGTGGACGGGGTGTGCACGACGGAAGGCCGCGGGCTCGACGGTGACGAGCTGGACGGAGTGCCGGTCGTCGGCCAGCTGACGGACGTCGCCAAGTACGTGGAGAACGACGGCTACCGTGTCGTCGCGATCACACCGGACCCGTACTGGACACCGGACCGGCTGCAGCGGCTGGCCTGGAACCTCGAGGGCAGCGAGGCCGAGATGGTCGTGGCCCCCGTGCTGATGGAGGTGGCCGGCCCGCGGCTGCACGTCGACGCCGTGCTCGGGATCCCCCTGCTGCGGGTCAGCATGCCGACGTTCACCGGAGGCCGCCGGGCGATCAAGGCGGTCGCCGACCGGCTGGGCTCGGCGATCCTGCTGATCCTGTTCGCGCCGCTCATGCTCTGCGTCGGACTCCTCGTGGTGACGGACAGCCGGGGCGGGGCGTTCTACCGCCAGCGCAGGGTCGGCAAGGACGGCCGCGAGTTCACCATCCTCAAGTTCCGCACCATGACCGCAGGGGCCGACCGGGCACGTGCCGAGCTGATCGAGCTCAACGAGGGCGCGGGGCTGCTGTTCAAGATGCGCCAGGATCCGCGCGTGACCCGGGTCGGAACAGTGCTGCGCCGTTACTCGCTCGACGAACTCCCGCAGCTTTTCAACGTACTCACCGGATCGATGTCGCTCGTCGGTCCGCGCCCTCCGCTGCCGGAGGAGTCCGCCGCGTACGGCCCGGACATCCGGCGGCGACTGCTGGTCAAGCCCGGCCTCACCGGCCTGTGGCAGATCAGCGGACGCAGCGACCTGCCGTGGGAGGAGGCCGTGCGCCTCGACCTGCGGTACGTGGAGGACTGGTCGCTCGCCCTGGACGCGGTGATCTTGTGGAAGACGCTGCGCGCGGTGCTCTACGGCCAGGGGGCCTACTGATGTGCGGGGGGCGCCGGCCTGAGGGCGGGCAGACCGCAGGCCACAAGGGCCTGCCTGGGGGGAGGAACGGGTCATGAAGATCAGCGTGTTCGGGCTCGGCTACGTGGGCTGCGTGTCGGCCGCGTGCCTGGCCGGCATGGGGCACGAGGTCATCGGCGTGGACGTCAACCAGGTGAAGGTCGACCTGGTCAACGACGGCAAGGCCCCGGTGGTCGAGGAGCGGATCGGTGAGCTCACCGCGGAGGTCGTGCGGACCGGAGCGCTGCGCGCCACCACCGACGTCCGTGAGGCGATCATGGACAGCGAGGTGTCGCTGATCTGCGTGGGCACCCCGTCGGAGCCCAACGGCAGCCTGTGCACCACCTACTTGGAGCGGGTCACCGAGGAGATCGGCGCCGCGCTGGCGGAGCGGGGCGGGCGGCACACCGTGGTGTTCCGCAGCACCATGCTCCCGGGCACCTGCCTGAACCTCCTGGTACCGATCCTGGAGAAGAACATCGGCGGCACCGCCGGAGTGGACGTCGGGGTCGCGGTCAACCCGGAGTTCCTGCGCGAGGGCACCAGCGTGCGGGACTTCTTCGACCCGCCCAAGACCGTCATCGGCGAGCTCGACCCGGCCAGCGGCGACGTGGTGGCGGCGCTGTACGAGGGCCTGCCCGGCGAGGTGTTCCGGGTGCCGGTCCCGACGGCCGAGGCGATCAAGTACGCGGACAACGCGTTCCACGGCCTCAAGATCGGCTTCGCGAACGAGCTCGGCGCCGTGTGCCAGGCGTTGGGCGTGGACTCGCACCAGGTGATCGACGTGTTCCTGGCCGACCGCAAGCTGAACATCAGCCCCGCCTACCTGCGGCCCGGCTTCGCCTTCGGCGGCTCGTGCCTGCCCAAGGACCTGCGCAGCCTGGTGTACGCGGCGCAGCGGGCCGACGTCTCGGTGCCCATCCTCTCCCACGTGCTGGCCTCCAACTCCGACCATCTGCAGCGTGCGGTGGACCTGGTGGAGCGCACCGGCAAGCGCCGGGTGGGCCTGTTCGGGCTGTCCTTCAAACCCGGCACCGACGACCTCCGGGAGAGTCCGCTCGTCGAGCTGGCGGAGCGGCTCCACGGCAAGGGGTACGACCTGCGGATCCACGACGCCAACGTGAGCCTCTCCCGGCTGATGGGCGCGAACCGCGAGTACATCGAGACCCGGCTGCCGCACCTCGCGCAGCTGCTCGCGGACTCCGTCGAGGAGGTGCTCGACCATGCCGAGGTGTGCCTGGTCGGGACCAAAGACCCGGCTGTCCTCGCGGCGCTGCCTCACGGCGGCAGCCCGGTGATCGTCGACCTCATCCACCTTCCCGACGCCGAGACGCGCCGGACCGAACCGGGATACATGGGCCTTGCTTGGTAACGAAGTCAGCGGCGACGGCTCCGGCCGACGCGCGCTGATCCTGGTGGAGAACCTGTCGGTGCCGTTCGACCGACGGGTGTGGCAGGAGTGCACGACGCTGCGCGACGCGGGCTGGGAAGTGCACGTCATCTGCCCTCAGGGGGAGAAGCGGGACACGGAGCCGGAGGCGGTGATCGACGGGGTGCGGATCCACCGCTACCCGTTGAGCGCCGCCACCGGAGGACCGGCCGGCTACCTCAAGGAGTACGGAACGGCGCTCTGGCACACGGCCCGGCTGGCCCGCAAGGTCGGCCCGGTCCACGTGGTCCACGCCTGCAACCCGCCCGACCTGCTGTTCCTGTCGGCCCGTTGGCTGCGGCGGCGCGGCGCGCGGTTCGTCTTCGACCAGCACGACCTGGTGCCCGAGCTGTACCTCTCCCGCTTCGACCGCGGCAAGGACCTGCTCTACCGCGCCGTGTGCGCCGTGGAACGGCGGACCTACCGGGCCGCGGACGTCGTGCTCGCCACGAACGAGAGCTACAAGGACGTCGCCGTGAGCCGCGGCGGCAAGCGGCCCGAGGACGTCTACGTGGTGCGCAGCGCGCCCCAGATCGAGCGGTTCCAACCGGTGCCGCCCGAGCCGGAGTTGAAGCGCGGCAAGGCCCATCTGCTGTGCTACCTGGGCGTCATGGGCCCGCAGGACGGCGTCGACTACGCCCTGCGCGCCCTCGCCAAGCTGCGTGACGAGTTCGGGCGGACCGACTGGCACGCGGTGTTCGTCGGCTCCGGCGACGCCTTCGACGCGATGGTGGAGCTGTCCCGGGAGCTCGGGCTCACCGACCAGGTGGAGTTCACCGGGCGCATCCCGGACGCCGACCTGGTGCGCTACCTGTCCACCGCGGACGTGTGTCTCTCTCCCGACCCGCGTAATCCGCTCAACGACGTGTCGACCATGAACAAGGTCCTGGAGTACATGGCGATGGGCCGGCCGATCGTCTCCTTCGACCTGAAGGAGGCGCGCGTCTCCGCCGGTGACGCCGCCGTCTACGCGCCGGCCAACGACGAGGCCCGGTTCGCCGAGCTCATCACGGACTTGCTGGATGATCCGGACAAGCGGGCCCGGATGGGCAAGATCGGCCAGGAGCGCATCGGCGGGCAGCTCTCCTGGAGCAACTCGCAGGCGTCGCTGCTCGCCGCCTATACCGCCGCCTGCCGGGACCGCGAAGCGGTGTCGGCGAGCGGTCCGGTGCGCACAAGGAAGAAGAGGCAGCGCAGTTGAACGAAGACACCATCCGCCTCGTCACGATCGGGCGGATACTCCGGCGGCGGTGGCGGCTTCTGGCCGTCCTCGCAGTGGTGGGCGCACTGTTCGGTTACGGCACCTCGGTGCTGGTGTTCCCGCCGCGATACACCGCGTCGGCACCGGTACTGCTGCCAGGGGTGTGGGAGGAACGAGAGCTGCTCACCCAGGTCGACATCGTCACCAGTCTGACCGTGGTCGACCGTGCGGCCGACGCCCTGCACTGGACCGACGTCAGCCGCTCCGAGCTGCAGGACAACGTGAGCGCCACGGCCGCCGACGGGAACATCATCACGATCTCGGGTACGGCCGACACCCCGGAGCGCGCGCAGCGGCTCGCCGACGGGGTGGCCCAGCAGTTCGTGCTGTTCGCCGCGGAGGTCGCGGGCAGCGGCACCGACGCCTCGGTGGCCACGCAGACCGAGGCGCTGCGCAAGCAGGTGGCGGAGACCAACCGGCGCATCTCCGACCTGGCCAAGGCGGCCGATCCGGGACAGACCGTGGAGAGCGTGCAGTCCCGCACGGCGCTCGAGAACCTGCGCACCTCGCTGGAGGCGGCCATGAAGAAGCTGGCGGAGGCCGACCCGTCGACCAACAAGTCAGGCATGGTCGTCATGGGACAGGCCCCCCGGCCCACCGGTGAGGCGCCGCCGACGAGGATTCAGCTCATCGTCGGCGGGGCCCTGGTGTTCTTCCTGCTCGCGGTCCTCGGCCATCTCGTCGCCGCACGGATGAACCGCCGACTCCGCACCGAACCCGAGATCGCCGCGGCACTGGGCTCGACGCCGCTCGGCGCCGTGGACGTACCCGGCGAATGGCCCACGCGCACGGAAGGCGGGGGCCGGCGAGCCCGGATCCTCCGGCTCATCGGCGCCGACACCCCGTGGGACGCACCGGCCCTGCAGAAGTCCGGCGACGAGGCCGGCCGACGGCTCCGTTACCGGCGGGTGTGCGCCCGACTCCGGGAGCAGCTGCCGGCTCCCCGGCGGCTGCTGCTCGTCGTACCGGACGGCGACGAGATCGCCCGCCGGGCCGTGGGTCAGCTCCTCGCCGAGGCCAGGAACGATCCGCAACTGCGGGTGGTGGAGGTGTCGATGGACCGGCCGATCGTGCCGGACCGGGAGACGGAGAACGGTGCCGTGGTGGTCCTCAGCGCGAACAGGTGGACCACGGAGGAGCTCGCCGGCATCGCCGAGGCGTGCGCGGACGGCCGGCACGATGTCGTCGGCGTCGTCGTCGCGGGCCCGGTCCAGGCCCGCCCCACGCGTACCGCCGCCGACCTGCCGGACGATGCCACGCTGACCTTCGCGGTTCCCGGCCGCGCGACGGGAGGCCGGGCGTGACGACGAACACGACTTCAACGGAATCGGCCGCCACTCCGCTCCTGGACCTTCAGGCGCTGGTGGTATCGGTGCGCAGGCGCCGCCGCCTGTGGTGCGCCATGGCGGCCCTGGGCTTCCTGGCCGGCCTGGCAGTGGCGGTTCTGTTGCCGCCGCCGCCGAGCGCGATGACCAAGGTGCTGGTCGCCCACGCGGAGGACCAGCCGAACGACACCGGAACGCTGATCCGCACCGACGTCGCGCTGCTGCAGACCACGCGCATCGCCGACGCGGCCCTGAAGTCCCTCAAGTCCCCGGAAAAGCCCGAGGACTTCATGAAGGACTACCGGGGCACCGGCCTGACCAACAACCTGCTGCAGATCGAGGTGACGGGCGACGACGACGCGCAGGCGGTGGCCCGGGCCAAGGCGCTGGCCGACGCGTTCGTCGCGGACCACGTGCAGCGGATGAAGGCGACCGCGAAGGCCGAGTCCAAGGCCCTGCTCGACCAGCGTGACCGCACACGCGACGAGCTCGCCTCGGTCAACAAGGAGATCAACGAACGAGCCGTGACCGGCGATACGACGGGCGCGGCGACCATCGAGTCGCTCTACGCCCGCCGGGCCGAACTCAACTCGCGGATCGCCGACTTCGACCAGCGCGCCGCCGACGCCCGCACCGGCACGCCCGCGGTCGTCGCCGGCACGCAGATCGTGGACGACCCGAGCGCCGTACGGCACTCCCTGCCCAAGGCCGTTGCCACCGACGCCGGGATCGGGCTCGTCCTCGGGCTCTTCCTCGGGCTCGCGCTGGCCGCGGTCGGCGTGGTGGTCGCGGACCGCCCCGTACTGCGCCGGGACATCGCGGCGAACCTGGGTGCCTCGGTCATCTCGGAGCTGCCCCGCCGCTCCGGCAGGCCGTGGCAGCGCCGACGGACCCGGCTGGCGCGGGAACGGCTCACCGCGTCCCTGGCCCGCACCGCGCGCGGCTCCGCGGAACCGTTGTCGCTGCTGGAACTGGGCTGTGCGCGCAGCACGAGCGCGATCGCCCTGAACGTCGCCAGGGCACTGGCGGCCGACGGGCCCGTGGTCGTCGTCGACGGGCTGCCGGGCTCGGAGCTCTCCGGCCACCGCCCGAAGCCGGGGGACCCCACCGTGGTCAGCGGCCAACAGGCCACGGCCGTGCCGGATCACGGACGCCTGCTCGGCGTCGGCTCGGTGGCACCCGGCACCGCGTGGACCGACCTCCAGTACCTCGGTACCCGGACCGTGCTCGTCGTGCGCGCCGGGCACGGCAGCGCCGCCTGGCTGCACATGGTGGCGCGGCAACTCGCGGACCAGCGCATCGCGGTGGTCGGTGTGGTGCTGATCGACCCCGATCCACGGGACCGGACCGACGGCACGCTCTGGGACGGGCTGCACATCGCGCTGCGGGGACACAGCGAGCGGACGGCCCGGCAGAACGGTGGGGGTACCTCCCACGCCGTTCAGGCAGTGGGGGACGGCCAGGTGAAGACGGAGCGACAGCCGATGTGGGCCGCACGGATCCCGGACAGCGACCAGGAGGTGCGGTAGGACATGTGTGGCATCGCAGGGACGTACCGATGGCCGGACGGCAAGATCGTGACCGACCGGCTCACCGACACCCTCGCCCACCGCGGCCCGGACGGGGCGGGCCGCTACGGCCACCCCGTCGGTGACGGCGAGGTGCAGCTCGGGCACCGCCGGCTGTCCATCATCGACCTGTCCGAGACCGGCGCGCAGCCGATGGTCAAGGACAACCTCGTCCTGACGTACAACGGCGAGCTGTACAACGCGCCCGAACTGCGGGCCGAGTTGGAGGCCGCCGGGGTGCGCTTCCGCGGCACCTCCGACACCGAGGTGCTGCTCGAGGCCTGGCGGCGCTGGGGCACGGACTGCCTGCCCCGGCTGCGCGGCATGTTCGCGTTCGCCGTCTTCGACGAGCGCACCGGCGAACTGGTGCTGGTCCGCGACCAGTTGGGCATCAAGCCGCTGTTCCTGCTCCGGCGCGGCGAGGGCCTGGTGTTCGCCTCCGAGCTCAAGGCGCTCGCCGCCGCGACCGGCGGCAAGCTGGAGGTGGACCACGCGGCGCTGGTGGCCTCGCTCCTCTACTACTGGGTGCCGGACTCGCGCTGCGCCTACCGTGAGGCGGAGAAGCTGCCGCCGGGGAGCTGGCTGCGGTGCCGGCCCGACGGCCGGGTCGAGCGCGGCCGGTTCTGGAACCTGAAGGACGTCGCCGCCGAGGGCCAGGAACGAGCCCGGGCCGGTGAACGGCCGGACCTGGCCGCCATCGTCGAGGAGTCGACCCGTCAGCACCTGCTCGCCGACGTCCCCGTGGCGACCTTCCTGTCCGGCGGCCTCGACTCGAGCTGGCTGACCGCCCTCGCGGCCCGCCACCAGCCGGGGATCTCCGCCTACACGATCGGGTTCCGCGCCGAGGACGCCAAGTTCGAGGCCATGCCCGACGACCTGCGCTACGCCCGGCAGGTGGCCGAGCAGTTCGGCGTCGACCTCCACGAGATCGAGATCGCCCCGAACGTGCTCGATCTGCTGCCGCAGATGACGTACCACCTGGACGAGCCGATCGGCGACCCCGCCGCGATCAACACCTTCCTGATCTGCCAGGCAGCCCGGGAGGCCGGGGTCAAGGTGATGCTCTCGGGGATGGGCGCCGACGAACTGTTCGCCGGATACCGCAAGCACCTGGCCAACCTCCTCGCACTGCGCTACCAGCGCGTCCCGCGACCCCTGCGGCGCGGAGTGTCCGCGGCCGTGGACCGGCTGCCGGTCGCCACGTCCCGCCGGGGACTGCGCTCGGTGCGCTTCGCGAAGCGGTTCCTGTCCTTCGCCGATCTGCCGGAGGAGACCGCGTTCCGGCGCAGCTACACCATGTACGACCAGAACGAGCTGCTCGCCCTGGTCGATCCGGACCTGGCCGGGACGGTCGACGACGTGCTGACCGAGCACGCGGACACCTACCAGGACAACGAACTCGACGACTTCGTCAACCGCATGTGCCTGGGCGACGCCCGGATGTTCCTGCCGGGCCTCAACCTGGCCTACACGGACCGCTCCAGCATGGCCGCGTCGACCGAGGTGCGGGTGCCGTACGTGGACGTCGAGGTGGTCAAGGCGGCGTTCGCCGTGCCCGGTGACCGCAAGATCGTCGGACGACAGGGCAAGGCGGTCCTCAAGGAGGCGGCCACCTCGATCCTGCCCCGGGAGATCGTCTACCGGCCCAAAGGCCTGTTCAGCGCCCCGCTGCGGGCCTGGATGAGCAGGGATCTGGCACCGCTGGTGCGCGAGGTGGTCAACGACGGCGAGCTGGTGCGCTCCGGGTTCCTGCGCCGTGACGCGCTGAACCGGATGGTCGCCGAGGACGCCGCCGGACAGCAGGACTTCTCCAAGCATCTGTGGCATGTGCTGACCCTCGAGTACTGGTATCGCGACGCGACCTCCGGGTCCGGCCAGAGCACTCGGCAAACGGCTTAGGAATCAGGGGACTTCGGTGAAACAGGTCGTACAGAACTACAAGAGCGGCGAGCTGGCGGTGCTCGACGTTCCGGTCCCGGGGTGCAAGCCGGGCGGTGTGCTGGTCCGCAGTGCCTTCTCGCTGATCTCCACGGGGACCGAGCTCATGAAGGTCTCCGAGGCCGGCATGTCGATGCTGGGCAAGGCCCGCTCCCGCCCCGACCAGGTGGCCAAGGTCATGCAGAGTGTGGCCACCAACGGGGTGCCCGCCACCTACCGCAAGGTGATGGGCAAGCTGGACTCCTACACACCGCTGGGCTACTCGCTGTGCGGGGTGGTCGAGGAGGTCGGCGCCGGGGTCGACGACGTGAAGGTCGGTGACCTCGTGGCCTGCGCCGGCAACGAGCACGCGCTGCACGCCGAGCTGAACTGGGTGCCGAAGAACCTCTACGCACCGGTGCCGGACGGCCTCGCGCCCAGGCACGCGGCCTTCGGCACCGTCGGGTCGATCGCCATGCAGGGCGTCCGCCAGGGCGAGCCGCAGCTCGGCGAAGTGGCCCTCGTCATCGGCCTCGGCCTGATCGGGCAGTTGGTGGTGCAGCTCCTGGCCGCCTCGGGAGTCCGCGTCGTCGGCGCCGACCCCGACCCGGCGCGCTGCGAGCTCGCCGAGAGCCTGGGCGCCGCGGCCTGCGGCGACCCCGCCTCCGCAGCCGTGGAGAACGCCGTCGCCGAACTCACCGACGGACACGGCGTGGACCAGGTGTACCTGGCCGCCGGCGGCGGCAGCAACCAGCCCGTCGAACTGGCCGCCAAGCTGGCCCGGGACCGCGGCCGGGTCGTCGACATCGGCAAGTGCCGCCTCGACCTGCCGTGGAACGCGTACTACGAGAAGGAACTCGACGTCCGGTTCTCCCGCAGTTACGGCCCCGGGCGCTACGACCCGTCGTACGAGCTGGAGGGACGCGACTACCCGATCGGCTACGTGCGCTGGACCGAGCGCCGCAACCTGGCCTGCTTCCTCGACCTCGCCGCCCGCGGCAAGGTCGACGTGGAGCCCCTGATCTCCCACGTCGCCGACTTCGACGACGCCGTCGAGACCTACCAGCGCCTCAAGGACGGCGAGCTGAAGGCCATCACCGCGCTGTTCCGGTACCCCGGACAGGCGGGGGAAGCGAAGGCCCCTGTGGTCGCCGTGCCCGCGGTGCATGGGAAGACGAGTCCGGTCCGCGCCGTCACGACGCCGGTGAAGCTGGCGTTCGTCGGCGCCGGGAACTACGCGACGTCGATGCTGCTGCCGCACCTGGCACAGCGCGAGGGCGTCGAGTTGTCGACCGTCGTCACCACGACGGCGCTGTCCGGAGCCAACGCGCAGCGCAAGTTCGGCTTCGCCCAGGCGACCACCGACCTCGACGCCGTGCTCGGCGACAAGTCCATCGACGCGGTGTTCGTGGTCACCCGGCACAGCTCGCACGCCGAACTGACCCGGCAGGCCCTCCTGGCCGGCAAGACCGTGTTCGTGGAGAAGCCCCTGGCCCTCACCGAGGACGAACTGGCCGGCGTGCTCGCGGCGGTGGAGGAGTCCGGCAACGACCGGCTCCAGGTGGGCTTCAACCGCCGCTTCGCACCGCTGCTCCAGGAGGCCAGAACAAGGTTCGGCGCCCGGAGCGGTCCGGCGAACCTCCGCTACCTGGTCAACGCGGGCCGCCTCACGCACGGCAGCTGGTACCTCCAGCAGGGCACCGAGGGCTCGCGGTTCGCCGGCGAGGGCGGACACTTCATCGACACGGCGAGCTGGCTGCTCGACGCGGACCCGGTCTCGGTGTACGCGACCGCCACGTCCGGCAACGAGGACCTGCAGGTCGTGCTCCGCTACCCGGACGGCTCCACCGCCACCATCAGTTACGTCACCACCGGCCCGTCCGGCTTCCCCAAGGAGACGCTGGACCTGGTCGCCGACGGCCGCGCGCTGCGACTCGACGACTTCGTGCGTGCCTCGGTCTACGGCCCCAGGAAGTGGGTCAGTTCACGGCTGCCCAAGGCCCGGGACAAGGGCCAGAACGCCGAACTGGCCGCGTTCGTCAAGGCGGTTCGGACCGGCGGGCCGATGCCGGTGCCCCTGGAGTCGCTGGTCGCCACCACGGCGGCCACCCTTGCCGTGCAGGCCGGCCTGGCCGGTGGCGTGCCGGTGACATTGGCGAGGCCCTGATGACCATGAGCGTGGGCTGGTACCTCCGGCGGCTGTCCCGGATGGGGCCGCAGGAGGTCGCGGGCCGGGTGGGCGACACGGTGCGCAGACGGCGCTGGCGGTCGGCGCCGCCCGACTGCCCGAGCGTGACCGGCGCCCGGTTCACCGCCGTACTGCCCGCCGGGACGATCGCCGCCGTACCCGCCGACGCCGCGAAACGCCTCATCGCCGAGGCGGACCGGCTGATGGACGGGCACGCCGAGTTCTTCGGCGTGGTCCGCGACGACCTGGCCGACCCGGACTGGTGGCGCGACCCGAAGACCGGGCGCCGGGCCCCCTCGGGTTACGCCTTCGACGTGCCGTACCGCAGCGAGGACGCGGTCGGGGACATCAAGCAGATCTGGGAGCCGTCCCGGCACCAGTACCTCACCCAGCTCGCGGCCGCCTACGCGATCACCGGGAACGAGCGGTACGCCGAGCGCGTGGCCGAGCACCTGCGGTCGTGGTGGTCGGCCAACCCGCCGCTGCGCGGCGTCCACTGGATCAGCGGCATCGAGCTGGGCATCCGGCTGCTGTCCTGGGTGTGGGTCCGCCGACTGCTCGACGGCTGGCCGGGTGCGGCCGACCTGTTCGAGGACAACCCGGTGGCGCGGAACCAGATCTGGCACCACCAGCGCTGGCTGGCCGCCTTCCCCAGCCGGGGCTCCTCGGCGAACAACCACGTCATCGCCGAGACCGCCGGTCAGTTCGCCGCGGCCTGCGCGTTCGACTGGTTCCCGGCCTCGACGCGCTGGCGGGCCGACGCGCTGCGCTCGCTGGACCGGCAACTGCGCGGCAACACCTACGGCTCCGGCCTCAACCGCGAGCTGGCCACCGAGTACCACGGACTGGTCCTGGAGCTCGGCCTGGCCGCGCTGGCCGAGGCGGATGCCGCGGGCGTGCCGGTCCCCGCGACGACCCGTCTTGTGCTGCTGCGCATGACCGACGCGCTCGCGGCCGTCGTGGACAACCGGCTCCGGCCGCCGCGTCAGGGGGACGCGGACGACGGGCACGGACTGATCGTGGACGGCACGGGCACCGAGCGCTGGGCCTCGCTGCTGGCCACCGGGGACGCCGTGTTCGGCCGGCTCGACTGGTGGCCGCAGGTGACCGCCACCGATGTGCGCACCCCGCTGCTGGCAGCGCTCGTCAAACCCACCGAACCGTCCGTGACCCGCCCGGCGAGCCGGCCCGCCCACTTCGCCGACGCGGGCATGACGATCCTGCGCGGCCCGGAGGAGATCTGGTGCCGCTGCGACGGCGGGCCCCATGGCTTCCTGTCCATCGCCGCGCACGCCCACGCGGACGCGCTGTCCGTGGAGGTCCGGCACGACGGGGTCGACGTGCTCGCCGACCCGGGGACGTACTGCTACCACGGGCAGCCCGAGTGGCGGCAGTACTTCCGGTCGACCCTCGGCCACAACACCCTGCAGCTGGACGGCGCTGACCAGTCCGTCTCCGGCGGCCCGTTCCTGTGGACCCGGCATGCCCAGAGCAGGGTCCTGACGGCGGAGGACGCCCGCTGGAGCGCCGAACACGACGGCTACCAGGGCTCCGTGCACCGTCGGCAGGTGGAACTGACCGCCGGGGTCCAGGAGGTGAGGATCGTGGACGAGGTGAGCGGCCCGCGCCGGGAGGCACGCCTGGCGTTCCACCTCGGCCCGGCGATCACCGCCGACCTGGTCGGGAACCGGGCACAGCTCACCTGGACCCGCGACGGCGAGGACCGCTCCGCCGTACTCGACCTGCCCGAGGGGCTGTCCTGGCAGGCGCACCGCGGCGAGACCGAGCCGCCACTGGGCTGGTACTCCGCCGGATTCGGACGCAAGGAACCCGCCACCACCCTCATCGGCACCGGCCCCACCGACGGCACGGAGAGTTTCACCACCGTGCTCGGGTTCCGCGGCTAGGGGGGGCACGTGGGGATCAAGAGGCGGCCCTGGGCGCTGGCGATGGCACCGCTGGCGCTGGCCCTGCTGGCGGCGACCGGCTGTGACAGCAGCTCACCGGAAGCCGATGCGAAACCGACCGCCACGCCGACCACGTCCGGGGTCCGGTCCACGTCCGTGGCCCGGGTGTGCGCCAACCCCGCGGCCGGACCGACCAAGGCACCGGCGGGTGCGGTGACGGTCGCCCCCGGGAAGGTCGGCGACCTGGCGGCCAAGACCAAGAAACACCCCCCGAACACCACGTTCTGGCTCCGACCGGGCAAGCACCGGCTCGACCCGGACCGCTACGCCCAGGTCGTCCCCAAGAAGGGGGACCGCTACCTCGGCGCACCGGGCGCGGTCCTCGACGGCGGGAAGAAGAACCAGTACGCGTTCAGCGGCAGCGCCCCCGACGTCACCATCCGCTACCTGACCGTGCAGCGTTTCGCCGCACCGTCCGACGAGGGCGTCGTCAACCACGACTCGGCCGACGGCTGGGTGATCGAGGACTCGACGATCCAGGACAACGACGGTGCCGGGCTGATGGCCGGCGCCCGCCAGCAGGTCCGCGCCAACTGCCTGCGGAACAACGGCCAGTACGGCATGAACGCGTACAAGGGCAACGGCCGTATCACCGGCCTGGTGGTCGAGGACAACGAGATCGTCGGCAACAACACCGGCGACTGGGAGCGGCGCAAGCCGGGCTGCGGCTGCACCGGAGGCATCAAGTTCTGGGAAGTCGACGGCGCCGACGTACGCGGGAACTGGGTGCACGACAACCGGGGGACCGGGTTGTGGGCGGACACCAACAACAACGACTTCCTCATCGAGAACAACGTGATCGAGGCCAACGACGGTGCCGCGCTGATCTACGAGATCAGCTACAACGCGATCATCCGGAACAACACGATCCGGCGGAACAACTGGGTCGAGGGCCGCAAGGCGGCCGACAAGGGCGACAGCTTCCCGTTCGCGACGATCTACCTGTCCGAGTCGGGCGGCGAACCACGGGTCAAGGCCCGCACCGACAAGATCGAGGTCTACCGGAACGTGCTGGAGAACAACTGGTCAGGGATCACGCTGTGGGAGAACGCCGACCGGTTCTGCAACAGCCCGGCCAACACCTCGTCCGGTGACTGCACCTTGCTGGTGAAGAAGACCGGCAGCTGCAAGGAACCGGCGATCGCCAAGGCGCCGCTCTACGCCGACTGCCGGTGGAAGACCCAGCGGGTGGACATCCACGACAACCGCTTCGTGCTGGACATGTCCGTCGTCAAGTGCACGACCAAGTGCGACCGGATGGCGGTGCTGTCCAACTACGGCACCTATCCGGACTGGTCGCCGTACCAGGGCGAGAAGGTGGCCGACGCGATCACGCAGAAGCAGCACAACCGCTGGCACGACAACGTCTACGTCGGACCATGGAAGTTCGTCGCCCACGACCCGGCCCGCGTCCTCGACTTCACGCAATGGCAGGGCATGCCGTACCGGCAGGACACGGGCAGCACCCTCGACGCCGACCCGAAGGCCGGTGGTTGAGATGGAGGCAGAGCGCACACCGAAGATCGTCGGGGTGATCTGGGGGCTGCTGGTCCTCAACACGCTCGGCTCCGCCGGGGCGAAGACCATCGTCCCGCTGCCCCGCTCCCTCATCCAGATGGTCACCATGGGCGCGCTGGTCGCCGCGTTCACGCTGGCGCTCGCCATCAATGCCCGCTTGCGCATCCGAGCCAGCGCATACGTGTTCCTGCTCACCCTGCTCCTGGTGACGAGCGTGATCTCCAGCGCTCACCTGGAGTCCGGGTTCGGCGCGCTGTTCCGCTGCTTCCGGCTGACGCTCTTCGTCGGCACGCTGTGGCTGCTCAGCCGCTGGTGGGACGGCAGCCTGACCTTCGTACGGCACCACATCCGGATGTACTTCGCAGTGCTCGGGTCGGTGGCCCTGGGCCTTGCCGTCTCACCGGGCGCGGCCCTGCCCGACCTCTACGGCGGGCGCCTCGTCGGCGCGCTGTGGCCGCTCACCCCGCCGCAGATCGGCCAGTACGCCGCGGTGATCATCGGGCTCACCGTGCTGCTCCTCCTGGGCCGCCGGACCGACCGGACCAGCGCGGCGGTCATCATCGTGCCGTCACTCGTCCTGCTCGCGCTGACCCATACCCGTACGGCCACGCTCGGCCTGCTCCTCGGGCTGGTGCTGGCGATCGGATCGCTCCTGCTCACCAGCGCCGCGGCCCGCCGCTTCTTCACCTGGGCGGTGGCGATCGCCACGGTGGCCGCGGTGGGGTTCGCCTCCGCTCTGCAGGCGTGGTTCCTGCGCGGACAGACCAAGGACAACTTCTCCAGCCTCACCGGTCGCGCCAAGGTCTGGGACGCCCTGCTGGCCGCACCCCGGTCGACCGGGGAGAAGTGGTTCGGCGTCGGCCTGGGCGACAAGTCGTTCGGCGGGCTGCCGATCGACAACAGCTGGCTGGCCGTCTACAACGAGCAGGGTCTGATCGGCGTCGGCCTCGTCGCGGCGATCATCATCGTGCTGGGCGGCGTCGCGTTGCTGCGGCCACCGTCGCTGCAGCGGGCCTGCGCGATCTTCCTGATCAGCTACTGCGCGATCGCGTCGTACACCGAGGCCGGTCTCGGCGACGCCTCGCCGTATCTGCTGCATCTGGCCCTGGCCGTCTCGCTGTTGGCGGCACCTGCCGAGGCGAACCCCCTCGCGACGCCGGCCGTCCCGCGACCACGCGTCCCGCGCTGGGCCCAGAGATCGGAGGTGAGGTGAGCATGCACGTACTCGTGGTGCACAACCGTTACGGCTCGGCGCAGCCGAGCGGCGAGAACAAGGTCGTCGACCAGGAGGTGGAGCTGCTGCGCGAGGGCGGCCACCGGGTCGAGACGTTCGAGCGGCGCAGCGACGACATCGGCGCCATGTCCCTCCTCGCCAAGGTAGCGGTGCCCCTGCGGGTGCCGTGGAACCCGGCGGTCCGCACCGAACTCGCCACCCGGCTCCGCACCGAGCAGCCGGACGTCGTCCACGTCCACAACGTCTTCCCGCTCCTGTCGCCCGCGGTGCTCGCCGCCTGCGCCGACGCCGGCGTGCCCGCCGTGGCGACGCTGCACAACTACACCCAGGTCTGCCCGCCCGGCACCCTGCAGCGGGACGGCAGGCCGTGCACCGAATGCGTCGGATCGACGCCGCTGCCCGCCGTCCGGCACGGCTGCTACCGGGGCTCCCGCCTCGCGACCGTGCCGCTCGCGGTCAGCCTGTCGGCCAACCGGCGCCGGTGGTGGTCCGGCGTGGAGCGCTTCCTGTGCATCTCCGCGGCGCAGCGTGACGTCCTGGTGCGGGCCGGCATGCCGGCCGAGCGGCTGGCGGTGAAGCACAACTTCGTGCCCGACCCGGACGCGCGCCGAGAGGACGGGGGAGAGCATCTGCTCTATCTCGGCCGGCTCGCGGAGGCCAAGGGCGTACGGCTGCTCATGGCCGCGTGGGACGAGATCGCGGCGAGCGGCGGGGTGGGAGTACCGCTCGTGATCGCCGGCACCGGACCACTGGAGGCAGAGGTCATCGCCTGGGCGGCGGGCCGGGACGACGTGCGGTACGTCGGCCTGTACGACACGGCGGAGTGCCAGAAGGCCATCGCGCGGTCGGTCGCCGTGGTGGCTCCGTCGACGTGGCTGGAGGCGTTCGGCCTGGTGGTCGTGGAGGCGATGGCGGCCGGGGTCCCGGTCGTCGCCGCCGGCCACGGCGCCTTCGTCGAACTCGTCGAGGACGGGGTGACCGGGCTGCTGCACCGGCCGGGCGAATCCGCCTCGCTCGCGTCCTGCCTACGCCGGATCGCGGCCGAGCCGGCCCGCAACCGGGAGATGGGCGAGGCGGCCCGGCGCCGCTACGAACAGGGTTTCAGCCCGACGGTCGGCCTTGACCGCCTGGTTGACGAGTACCGCACCGCGATCGCGGGTCGGTCAGCGCTGACTCGCGGCGGGGACACCCGCGCGAGCTGGGGGGATGGGAACAGTAGATGACACGATGCCGACTGTGCGGCTCGGAAGCGATGGCGAGCGTCGTCGACCTCGGGGCGACGCCACCATGTGAGAGCTTTCTCGCCGCGGACCAACTCGACCAGCCGGAGCCCGCGTACCCGCTGCACCTGCAGGTCTGCACCGACTGCTGGCTCGCGCAGATCCCGCCGCTGATCACGCCGGAGGAGACGTTCAAGGAGTACGCGTACTTCTCCTCCTTCTCGACCTCCTGGGTGGAGCACGCGCGTACGTTCGTCGCCGACGCCGTACAGCGAGTGGGGATCGACACCGACGGATCCGACGGCTCCGACGCCTTCGTGGTCGAGGTCGCGAGCAATGACGGGTACCTGCTGAGGCATGTGGTGGACCGGGGGATCCGCTGCCTGGGCATCGAGCCGTCTGTGAACGTCGGCGCGGCGGCACGGGACAAGGGCGTACCCACACTCACCGAGTTCCTGAGCCCGGAGACCGGCGCGGCCGTCCGCGAGGAGCACGGCCCGGCGAACCTGGTCGTGGCCAACAACGTGTACGCGCACATCCCCGACGTGGTCGGCTTCACCCAGGGACTGCGCGCCCTGGTCGCCGACGACGGCTGGGTCTCCATCGAGGTGCAGCACCTGCTGACCCTGATCGAGGACAACCAGTACGACACGATCTACCACGAGCACTTCCAGTACTACACGGTCGCGTCCGCGATCCAGGCCCTGGCGAGCGGCGGACTCACGCTCGTGGACGTCGAGTTGCTGCCCACGCACGGCGGCTCCATCCGGCTGTGGTCCCGCCCGGCCGAGGTGGCCGGCGAGCCGACACAGCGGGTGGCCGACGTACTGGCCCGGGAGAAGGCCGCCGGGCTGCAGGAGCTGTCCGGCTACACCGAGTTCTCCGCCCGGGTGGCCAAGGTGCGCCGGGACCTCCTCAAGTTCCTCATCGAGGCGGCCGAGCGCGGCGAGACGGTCGTCGGCTACGGCGCCCCCGGCAAGGGCAACACCCTGCTCAACCACTGCGGCATCCGCCCCGACCTGCTCGCGTACACGGTCGACCGCAACCCCTACAAGCACGGCCGGTTCACCCCGGGCACCCGCATCCCGATCCTGCCGCCCGAGCAGATAGCCGAGGACAAGCCGGACTACGTGCTCATCCTCCCGTGGAACCTGCGGGCCGAACTCACCGAGCAGCTGTCCTTCGTGCACGAGTGGGGCGGCCGGCTTGTCTTCCCCATCCCGGAACTGAGCGTTGTCGAAGGCGCGTCCCGAAAGGTCACAGCATGAAGGTCGTTCTGTTCTGCGGCGGTTACGGGATGCGGATGCGGAGCGGTGCCGCCGACGACGTGCCCAAGCCGATGGCGATGGTCGGCCCCAGACCGCTGATCTGGCACGTCATGCGCTACTACGCGCACTTCGGGCACACGGAGTTCATCCTGTGCCTCGGCTACGGCGCCCACCACATCAAGGACTTCTTCCTCAACTACGAGGAGACGACGTCCAACGACTTCGTGCTGCGCAAGGGCCAGACCGAGCTGCTGTCCACCGACATAGCCGACTGGACGATCACGTTCGCGCAGACCGGCATCGAGTCACCGATCGGGGAGCGGCTGCGCCGGGTGCGCCACCACCTGGACGGCGACGAGATGTTCCTCGCCAACTACGCCGACGTCCTCACCGACGCCCCGCTGCCCGAGATGATCGAGAAGTTCTCCCAGCGCGACGCCGGCGCCTCGATGATGGTCGTGCCGCCCCAGTCCTCCTTCCACTGCGTGGAGTTGGGCGAGGACGGCCTGGTGGGCGGCATCACCGCGGTGAGCGACATGCCGCTGTGGGAGAACGGCGGCTACTTCGTGCTCCGCCAGGAAGTCTTCGACCACATACCGGAGAACGGTGACCTGGTGGCCGACGGATGCGGCCAACTCGCCAAGCGCGGGCGGCTGGTGGCGCACCAGCACCGCGGCTTCTGGAAGCCGACCGACACCGTGAAGGAGCGGGCCGCGCTCGACGCCGCCTACACCCTGGGCGACCGCCCGTGGGCCGTGTGGGAACGGGACGACGCCGGGGTGAGCGCGTGATCCGGCTCGGCGCCGGGCGCCCGGAGCGGATCGTCGCGGTGGGCGCGCACTGCGACGACATCGCCATCGGCGTCGGCGGCACACTGCTGACGCTGTGTCAGGCACGGCCTGGCCTCCGTGTCGACGCGCTGGTGCTCTCCGGCGGTGGCACCGACCGCGAGCAGGAGGAGCGGGCCGCGCTCGCCGCCTTCTGCCCGGGCGCCGACCTGCGGCTGACCGTGCTCAAACTGCCGGACGGCCGTATGCCCGTGCACTGGGACGAGGCCAAGGCCGCGGTCGAGGAACTGCGCGCGCAGACCGACCCGGACCTGATCCTGGCCCCCCGCACCGACGACGCGCACCAGGACCACCGCGGCCTGGCGCAGCTGATACCCACCGCCTTCCGCGACCACCTCGTGCTCGGCTACGAGATCGTCAAGTGGGACGGCGACCTCGGCCGTATGGCCGCGTACCAGCCGCTGTCGACGGAGATCGCCGAACAGAAGGTACGGCTGCTGCAGGAGCACTACGCCTCGCAGCGGCACCGGCCCTGGTACGACCGTGAGGCCTTCCTCGGCCTCGCACGGATCCGCGGCATTGAATGCCACGAGCGATACGCCGAGGCGTTCGCCGTCACCAAACTCACGCTCGACCTGGGGGCTTGAACCATGCGCGTACTACTGACCGGACACCAGGGATACCTGGGAACCGTCATGGCCCCGGTCCTCGCCGCCGCGGGGCACGAGGTCGTCGGCCTCGACGCCGGCCTGTTCGCCGACTCCGTCCTCGGCCCGACGCCCGCGGACCCGCAAGGGCACCGGGTGGACCTGCGCGACGTCACCGCCGAACACGTGGCCGGGGTGGACGCCGTGATCCACCTGGCGGCCCTGTCCAACGACCCGCTGGGCTCGCTGGCGCCTGAACTCACCTACGACATCAACCACCACGCGTCCGTCCACCTCGCCCGGTTGGCCCGCGAAGCCGGAGTGCGGCGCTTCCTGTACGCGTCCACCTGCTCGGTCTACGGCGCCGCAGGCGGCGACGACCTGGTGGGCGAGGACGCCCCGCTGCGCCCGGTGACCCCGTACGCGGAGTCCAAGGTCCGGGTGGAGGACGACCTGCACGCGCTGGCCGACGACGACTTCACCCCGGTGTACATGCGCAACGCCACCGCCTTCGGCTACTCGCCCCGGCTGCGCGCCGACATCGTGCTGAACAACCTGGTGGGCCACGCGCTGCTGTCCGGCGAGGTCCTGGTGCTCTCCGACGGGACCCCCTGGCGCCCGCTGGTGCACGCCGCCGACATCGCACGGGCCTTCACGGCCGCGCTGACCGCGCCTCGGGACGCGGTGCACGACCGGGCGTTCAACATCGGCAGCGAGACCAACAACGTCACGGTCGCCGAGATCGCCGAGCAGGTCGCCGAGACGGTGCCCGGCTCCAAGGTGAACATCACCGGGGAGAACGGCGCCGACCCGCGGTCCTACCGGGTGGACTTCTCCCGGTTCCGCGCCGCGATCCCCGGCTTCGACATCGAGTGGTCGGTCAAGCGCGGCGCGCTCGAACTCGCCGACGCCTACCGGAAGTTCGGGCTGACCAAGGAGAACTTCGAGCAGCGCTTCACCCGCCTGGCCGTGCTGCGCGCGGCGTCCGAGGCCGGCACCGTCGACGACACCCTGCGGTGGCGCGGATGACCGCGGGCGGCGAACAGCCGACGACCTCGGCCGGCGAGGAGATGTACGCGCTGGTGGAGCGGCTGTACCCGCTGTGCCGCAGCATCACCGGCGACGGTGTGCGCGCCACCCTGGACATCGTCGGCGAGTACATCCCGCTGCAGGTCCACGAGGTGCCGACCGGGACCCAGGTCCTCGACTGGACGGTGCCGCAGGAGTGGAACATCCGGGACGCGTACATCGCCGACCCCGCCGGCAACCGGGTCGTCGACTTCGCCGAGTCCAGCCTGCACGTGCTCGGATACAGCGTTCCGGTGTCGGCGACCATGCCGCTGTCCGAGTTGCGCGACCACCTGCACACCCTGCCGGACCAGCCGTCCTGGGTGCCGTACCGGACCAGCTACTACAAGCCGGAGTGGGGCTTCTGCCTGGCCCAGGACACGCTGGATGCGATGCCCGACGGCGAGTACGAGGTGCGCATCGACTCCACGCTCGCCGACGGCCACCTCACCTACGCCGAGCACGTGGTCCCCGGTCAGGTCGCCGACGAGGTGATCGTCTCCTGCCACGTCTGCCACCCGGCGCTGGCCAACGACAACATGGCCGGCGTCGCGGTGGCGGTGTTCCTCGCCAAGGCGCTGGCCGAGCAAACGCCGTACTACACCTACCGGTTCATCTTCGCGCCCGGCACCATCGGGGCGATCACCTGGCTGGCGCAGAACAGGGAGCGGGTGGAACGGGTCAAGCACGGCGTCGTGCTGGCCTGCGCCGGCGACCGGGGCCAACTGACGTACAAGCAGAGCAGGCGCGGCGACGCGGAGATCGACCGGGTGCTGCAGCACGTGCTGGCCGATTCCGAACGCCCGCACCGCGTCGCCGAGTTCACCCCGTACGGCTACGACGAGCGGCAGTACTGCTCGCCCGGGTTCAACCTCGGCGTCGGTTCGCTCACCCGGACCCCGTACGCGGGCTACCCCGAGTACCACACGTCGGCGGACAACCTGGACTTCGTCTCCCCGGAGGCGATGGCGGACACCCTCGCCGTCTGCCGCGAGGCGTTCGCCGTCCTGGACCGCAACCGGCGGTATCTCAACCTCAGCCCCTACGGCGAACCGCAGTTGGGCCGCCGCGGGTTGTACGACGCGCTCGGCGGCCGCAGCGACACCAAGCAGGCCCAGATGGCCATGCTCTGGGTGCTCAACCTCTCCGACGGCGAGCACAGTCTGCTGGACGTCGCCCAGCGGTCCGGGCTGCCGTTCGACACCGTCGCCGACGCCGCCGGGGCCCTGCACGGCGCCGGGCTGATCAAGGCCTGACGCCGATGACCACCGAGAAGGAGCAGACGACGGCGGCGGCCGGATCCGCCAAGAGGGCCCTCGTCGGCCGGCTGTCCTGGGGACTGGCCGACCAGGCGGCCTCCAGCATCAGCAACTTCGCGGTGGGCATCTACGTGGCCCGCTCGCTGGGGGTGACCGCGTTCGGCGTGTTCAGCCTGGCGTGGGTCACCTACGGCGTGGTGCTCAACGTCTCCCGCGGCCTGGCCACCGATCCGCTCATGGTGCGCTTCAGCGGCGTGCCGGAGGCCTCCTGGCGCGGGGCGGTGGCCCGGTCGACGGGTACCGCACTCGGCGTCGGTACCGCCATAGGTGCGGTGTCCGTGGTGGCCGGGCTGGCGCTCGGCGGCCGGCTGGGGCCCGCGTTCGCCTGCCTGGGCGTCATGCTGCCCGGACTGCTGCTGCAGGACGCCTGGCGGTTCTCGTTCTTCGCCGCCGGCGCCGGGCGGAAGGCCTTCGTCAACGACGTCGTATGGTGCGTGGCGCTCGTCCCGGCCCTGGTGGCGGCGGCCCACGTGGACACCGTGGCCGCCTTCGTGCTCGCCTGGGGCGCGTCCGCCGCGGTGGCCGCCGCGTACGGCTGCTACCAGTCCGGCATCCGGCCCCGGATGGCCGAGGCGCGCGGGTGGCTTCGCGAGCAGCGCGATCTCGGCTACCGGTACCTGGTCGAGAACGTCAGCCTCAGCGGCGCCAGCCAACTGCGGGCCTACGGGCTCGGCGCGATCGTCGGGGTCGGAGCGGTAGGCGCGGTGCGGGGTGCCGAGCTCCTGATGGGCCCCTTCCTCGCCGTACTGATGGGCCTGTCGCTGGTCACCGTCCCGGAGGCGGCACGGGTACTGCGGCAGGCCCCGCACCGCCTGGGCACGTTCTGCCTCCTGCTGGGCGGCGGACAGGCCGCCGCCGCTCTGCTGTGGGGCGGCTCGTTGCTGCTGCTGCCGAACCGGCTCGGCGACCTCCTGCTCGGCGGCGTCTGGCACTCCTCCTCGCATCTCATCGTGCCGATCACCCTCAGCGTCGCGGGCGCGGGCCTCGGCACCGGCGCGGCGGCCGGGCTGCGCGCCCTCGGCGCCGCCCGGCGCAGCCTGCGCTGCCAACTGTTCGCCTCCGCCTTCTACGTCAGCGGCGGGCTCGGCGGGGCGGCCCTGGCCGGCACGGTCGGCTCGGCCTGGGGCGTCGCCGCCGCGACCGTCAGCGGCTCGGCCGTGTGGTGGCTGCAACTGCGGTCCGCCCTGCGCGAGCACCGCCACAACCCCATCCCCGAAGTGAGGACCTCATGACCTCCCAACCCAGGCTGACCATCGGCCTGCCCGTGTACAACGGCGAGGAGTACCTGGCGGAATCGCTCGACGCGCTGCTCGGACAGACCTACGAGGACTTCGAACTGGTCATCTCCGACAACGCCTCCACCGACGGGACCGAGGACATCTGCCGCAAGTACGCCGCGCAGGACTCGCGCATCCGGTACGTCCGGCTGCCCCGGAACGTCGGCGCCACGCCGAACCACAACCGTGTGCTCGACGAAGCCCGCGGCGAGTTGTTCAAGTGGGCCTCGCACGACGACCTCTACGGCCGTGATCTGCTGCGGCGCTGCATCGAGGCGCTGGACGAGCGTCCGGACGTGATCCTCGCGCACACCGACCAGGCGGTCATCGACGGCGACGGCCAGGTCAAGGTCCCCTACGACTACACGCTCGCCACCGACTCGCCGCACGCTCCGGACCGCTTCCGCAGTCTGCTGTTCGAGCCCGGTGGCGACGACTTCTACGGGGTGATGCGGACCGACGTGCTGCGCCGGGTGAAACCGATGGACAGCTACCACCACGCGGACCGCACGTACGTCGCCGAGATCACCCTGCACGGGCGCTTCCACCAGGTGCCGGAGCTGCTGTACTTCCGCCGCGACCACCCCAACCGCGCCGAGCGGGCGAACCCGTCCAAGCGCTCCCGGTGCGTCAACCTGGACCCGCGCCGGGCCGGCCCGCTGCACCCGACGCCCCGGCTGCTCGCCGAGTACGTCTGGGGCTTCGCCTCGGCGATCCGGCGGGCCCCCTTGTCGCCGGCCGACCGGCGTGAGTGCTACCGCCACCTGGCCGCATGGATGACCAGCCGGGTCCGGCCGGGCGCCGGCGAGCGGGTCGAGGACCGCGCCCCGGTCGACCCGGCCAAGCTGACCGTCTCCGTCGACGCCCTCGTCGCGGGCCGTGAGGGGCGGCGGGCATGACGTCGGCGACACGCGTGGGAGTGTTCGGCCTGCTCGGCTCCGGCAACCTCGGCAACGACGGGTCACTCGAGGCCGTCCTCGGCTACCTCCGCGCCGAGCACCCGGACGCGAGCGTGGACGCACTGTGCGGCGGACCCGATGCGGTGACGGCCAGGTTCGGGATCCCCGCGACGCGGCTGCACTGGAACCGCGCGGAGTACGGGACCGCGTCCCGTGCGGGCGCCATCGCGTCGAAGGGACTCGGCAAACTCGTCGATATCTTCCGCACCGCCGCCTGGGTGCGTCGGCACGACGTGGTGATCGTGCCGGGCATGGGCGTCCTGGAGGCCACCCTGCCGCTGCGCCCGTGGGGCTTCCCATACTCGCTGTTCCTGCTCTGCGCGAGCGGCCGGCTGCTGGGGACCCGGGTCGCGCTGGTCAGCGTCGGCGCCGCCGGGATCCGCAACCGGCCCACCCGTGCCCTGGTGCGCTGGTCGGCACGGCTCGCCGCGTACCGCTCGTACCGGGACGACCAGTCCCGCGACGCGATGCGGGCGATGGGCGTGGACACCGCGCGCGACGAGGTCTACCCGGACCTCGCGTTCTCCCTGCCGGCGCCTCGGGCGAGCGAGCCCGCCCGCACACCGGGTTTAGTCTGCCTCGGCGTCATGGACTTCCACGGCAGCAACGACGACCGCGCCCGGGCCGACGAGATCTACCGGCGCTACCTCGACGGGACGATCACGTTCGTCCGCACCCTGGTCGAGGAGGGCAGACCGGTCCGGCTGCTCACCGGCGACGAGTGCGACCTGCCGGTGGTCGCAGCGATCCTCGACGCCGTCGACTCACCGATGGTCACCGCGGCCGAACCGGCCTCACTGGCCGACCTGATGAAGGAGATGGCGGCCGCCGACACCGTGGTGGCCGTCCGCTACCACAACCTGATCTGCGCGCTGAAGACCGGAACGCCCGTGCTCGCCGTCTCCTATGCGGCGAAGAGCGACGCCCTCATGGACCGGATGGGCCTCGGCGCGTACTGCCACCCGGCACGCGAGGTCGACGCCGACCGGCTGCTCGAACAGTTCCGGGACCTGGAGAAGCACGCGGTGGAGCTACGGCAGACCCTCGCCGAGCGAAACCGGGTCGCCGCACAGCAACTCGCCCAGCAGTTCACCGCCTTGACCACGACCCTGTTCCCGGCGAACTCCCACGCCCACGCCCCGCGGAAGGCCCGATGAAAGCGACCGAAGTCCCGGAGATCGCCGGCGCGTACCTGTTCGAGCCGACGCCGTACGCCGACGAACGCGGCTTCTTCTGCCGCACCTTCGACGTCGACGTGGTCCGCTCGGTGGGCCTCGATCCGCACGCCTTCGTCCAGGACAGCGTGTCCCGCTCGGTCCGGGGCGTGCTGCGCGGCCTGCACCTGCGCTCCGGCGCCGGCGAGGCCAAGCTGGTGCGATGCTCCTACGGGCAGATCTTCGACGTCGTCGTGGACCTGCGGCCCAACTCGCCGACGTACCGGAACCGGGCCTTCTTCGAGCTGTCCGGTGAGACGCAGAAGTCCGTGTACATCCCGGCGGGGTGCGCTCACGGCTTCCAGGCTCTTACCGAATTCACAGATACCTCTTACCGTATCGACAGGGAGCACGATCCTTCCGAGGACGTGACGATCGCCTTCGACGACCCGGAACTCGCCATTCCCTGGCCACTGCCCGTCACATCGATGTCCCAGCGGGACCGGGAGGCACCGAGCCTCGCCGAGGTCCTGAAGCACATGGAAAGGTGAAGTCGGCTTGCACAGCGAAGACTTCCAACTGCCCCGGTCGCGTGCGGCCAACGAACGGCTGCACACCCTGATCCCCGGGGGCGCGCACACCTACGCCAAGGGTGACGACCAGTACCCCGAGGACCTGGCCCCGGTCATCAGCCACGGCCGCGGTGCCCACGTGTGGGACGTCGACGGCAACCGGTACATCGAGTACGGCTCCGGCCTGCGGTCGGTCAGCCTCGGACACGCCCACCCACGCGTGACCGAGGCGGTCCGGCGGGAGATCGACCGCGGCAGCAACTTCGTCCGGCCGTCCATCGTGGAGGTCGAAGCCGCGGAGCGCTTCCTGGCGACGGTGCCGACCGCCGAGATGGTGAAGTTCGCGAAGAACGGCTCCGACGCCACCACCGCCGCGGTGCGCCTCGCCCGCGCCGCCACCGGGCGCCAGCGGGTGGCCCTCTGCGCCGACCATCCGTTCTTCTCCACCGACGACTGGTTCATCGGCACCACACCGATGTCCGCCGGCATTCCGTCGGCGACCAACGAGCTCACCGTGGCGTTCCCCTACGGGGACCTGGCCGCCACGGAGGAACTGCTCACCCGGTACCAGGACGAGGTCGCCTGTCTGATCCTCGAACCCGCCACCCACACCGAGCCGCCGCCCGGCTACCTCGCCGGCCTGCGCGAACTGGCCGACCGGCACGGCTGCGTACTGATCTTCGACGAGATGATCACCGGTTTCCGCTGGTCCGAGGCGGGCGCCCAGGGCCTGTACGGCGTCGTCCCCGACCTCTCCACGTTCGGCAAGGCGCTGGGCAACGGATTCGCCGTCTCCGCACTGGCCGGGCGCCGCGACCTGATGGAGCGGGGCGGGCTGCGCCACTCCGGCGACCGGGTGTTCCTGCTGTCCACCACGCACGGCGCGGAAACGCACTCCCTGGCCGCCGCGATGGCCGTGCAGGCCACCTACGCCGAAGAGGGCATCGCCGCGCGGCTGCACACCCTCGGCGAGCGCTTGGCCGCCGGTGTCCGCGACGCGGCGGCCGGCATGGGCGTCGGCGAGCACATCGTGGTCCGGGGCCGGGCCAGCAACCTGGTCTTCGCCACCCTCGACGAGAACGGGCAGCCGTCGCAGGAGTACCGCACCCTGTTCCTGCGCCGGCTCCTCGCGGGCGGGGTACTTGCCCCGTCGTTCGTGGTGAGCAGCGCGCTCAGCGACGCCGACATCGATCACACCGTCGACGTGGTGGCCCAGGCCTGTGCGGTGTACCGGAAGGCATTGGACGCCGCCGACCCCACCCCCTGGGTGGGCGGACGACCGGTGAAGCCCGTGTTCCGCCGCTCGGCGTGAGCAGACGTCAACGGCGCGCCCGCGGACCGGCGTCGGCCGACCGGTCGGTGATCCGGTCGGCGATCCGGTCGACCAGCCAGGCGGTCGCCGGTGTCACCGCCAGGGCGGTGCACCAGCCGCCGAGGGCGTCGGTCGGGTAGTGCGCCCCCAGGGCGACCTCCGCCCATCCCATCGCGGCGCCGGCGACCAGCGTCGCGGCGAGCACGAGTGACGTGCCGGCCGTGGCGCCGACGCCGAGCCGGTCGGTCGCGAGCAGCGCCGCGGCGAAGGCGAGCGCGGTGAGGAAGGCGGTGTGTCCGCTCGGGTAGGACAGGTTGTCGGCGCCGTGGATGGTGCGTCCCACCAGGTGCTTGAGCAGCGTCACCGTTCCCACGGCGAGGCCGGCGCCGGCAACCATGAGTACGGCCGCGCGAGGACGCCGAAGCAGCAGGCAGCCCGTCACGGCGGCCCCGACCACCATCACCGATCCCGCGGGTTCCCCCAGGAAGTCCAGGGTGTCGGCGACATGCCGCCACGGCGGCCGCACGCTGTCCGCCGTCGGCGGGAAGATCCACCTGTCCACCCTGCCCGGCTCGCTGTGGCCGGCGTACATGACCCCGAGTACGACGACCACCAGTGCGGCGAGGGCCGCGACCAGCCCGAGCCGCGCGCGCAGCGACGGGGGCAGCACCGCGGTCGACGGCCGGCCGGTCACATGCCCACCGCGTCCGGTCGACCCACTCTGCCCTTGATCTCGCCCGTGATCACGGACAAAACGTTATCGGAAGGTCCAGGCAGCCGTGGCCGGTCGGTCGCATCGACGGCACCGCCACGGGCGTTGTGGTGGAAACAGGCCTCATGCGCGCTCGACGAGGTGGCCGTCCCTCTCGTCGTACAGCGCACCCGACTCCGGGCACTCCCAGCCGCCCGGCTCGCCTTCCCGCCCCACCAGCCGGACGCCGGCCCGGCCGACCCAGCCGATCCGGCGCGCGGGAACACCGGCCACCAGCGCGAAGTCCGGTACGTCCCTGGTCACCACGGCGCCCGCCGCGACCAGCGCCCACCGGCCTACGCGCACCGGCGCCACACACACCGAACGGGCCCCCAGCGACGCCCCCTCGGCCACGATCACCGCCACGGCCTCCCAGTCGCCGCCACGCTTCGGCCGGCCCTGCGGGTCCACTGATCGCGGGAAGCAGTCGTTGGTGAGGACCGCGGCCGGGCCGACGAACACCCCGTCCTCGAGTACGGCGGGTTCATAGACCAGCGCGTAGTTCTGGAGCTTCACGTGATCGCCGATCCGCACCCCGGGACCGACATAGGCGCCCCGGCCCACGACGCACCCGCTCCCCAGCCGGGCGTCCTCGCGGATCTGGGCCAGATCCCAGACCGTCGTCCCGTCGCCGACCGTCGCTGTCTCGTCGACCTGAGCGGTCGGCTGCGCCTTGTAGTGCACCGGGACTCCCCCTGCATGAGAGACGGGATCAGATCACGTGCGGATCGACGTGGATCTTCGGGCCGTTGCCCGCTCCGGCCGGGCGCCCGCCCGCGAGTACGGCGCCGACCCCGTCCAGCCCCACGGTCGCGGCCACGAGCGGCCTCGGGTCGACGACCCCCTCGGCGTACGCCTCGATCGTGGCGTCGAGCCCCGGTGAGGCCGACAGGACCCCGACCGCCGTCACGTCCTTGAGGACGAGCGCGCGGGTGTCGATCCTGCTCGGTCCGGCGGCCAGACCGATGTACACGAGCCGCCCGCCGGGCTCTACCGACTCCACTGCACGGGCGGGCAGATGAACCGCGTTGGTGGCATCGACGACCGCGTCGAACGGCAGGTCCGGCAGAGTGTCCTCGCGCCAGGCGTGCGGGAAGCCCAGCGAGCGCGCGAAGGCGAGGGAGTCCTCGGTGGCGCCCATCAGATGCACCTGCGCACCGGCGGCCCGGACGAACAGCGCGACCAGCAGACCGATGGTCCCCGGCCCCAGCACCAGGACCCGGTCGCCGGGCCCCGCACCGGTGGCCCGCGCGGCCCGCAGGGCGTTGCCGCCCGGCTCGACGAGCGCGCCCAGCACCGGGTCCACGGAGTCGGGCAGGACGTGCAACGAGCCCACTGGTACGGCGAGTTGTTCGGCCAGGGCACCCGCTCGGCCACCCCGGATGCCCACCTCCTCGCGCTTCTCGCACACATGCTGCCGTCCGCGCCGACAGCGGCGGCAGGTTCCGCAGCCGAGCATGGTGTCGCCCATGACCCGGCGGCCGATCCAGACGGGATCGACACCGGCCCCGACCGTGCGGACCCGGCCGGCCCACTCGTGGCCCAGCCGCATCGGATAGGCGGCGTGTCCCTGGTGGAGATAGGTCATGGCCCCCGTGAAGAACTCCAGATCGGTGCCGCACACGCCGACCCGTTCCACCTCGACGACGACCTCACCGGGAGTGGCGACAGGTGCCGGCACCTCCCGCACCGCGAACTCGCCGGGGGCGGTGAGGACGAACGCGCGCATCAGAAGGGCTCCTTCAGGGGCCGAGCGCCTCGCGTGAGCTCGTCGAGCGCCACGCCGTCCGGATGCCGGGCGAGTTGCTTCAGCACGGCGAGCACCCGGTCCGATCCCACGAGGCGGTCACCCCCGGCGCCGTGCGGGACGGGGGCTGTCGAAGCGTGGAACGCCTGCGTAGGCTGCATCGCGTTCCGGATAGTAGACCGCCGTACCGATGACCGGAAAGAGCAGAGCGATGGGGCTTCGCAGTGCGCAGTGGTACGCGGGACAGGACCGCAACGCCTACATCCACCGGGCCTGGATGCGCCGCGGGGTACCGGACGACGCCTTCACCGGCCGGCCCCAGATCGCCATCGCCAACACCGCCTCCGACCTGACGCCCTGCAACGCGCACCTGGACGAGGTGGCGAGGTCCGTCCGCGACGGCGTGTACGAGGCGGGCGGCATCCCCCTCGACCTGCCCGTGGTATCGCTGGGCGAGACCAATGTGCGGCCCACCGCCATGCTCTGGCGCAACATGGCGGCGATGGCCACGGAGGAGATGCTGCGGGCCAACCCCATCGACGGAGTCGTCCTGCTGGGCGGCTGCGACAAGACGATCCCGTCCCTGCTCATGGCCGCCGCCTCGGTGGACCTGCCCGCCGTGGTGGTGCCCGGCGGACCGATGCTGACCGGCACCTTCCGCGGCACACCGCTGGGCTGCGGCACGGATGTGTGGCGGCTGTCGGAGGAGGTCAGGGCCGGCACCCTGTCCCAGGAGGAGTTCACCCGCTCCGAGTCCTCGATGATCCGCAGCCGCGGGCACTGCAACACCATGGGAACCGCCTCCACCATGGCCCTGGTCGCCGAGGCGCTGGGCACGGTCGTCCCCGGGGTGGCCGGCACGCCCGCTCCGGACAGCCGGCTGCTGGAGGCGGCGCACGGCACCGGACGCCTCGCCGTCGAGCTGGTGTCCGCCGAGCGGCGCCCGAGCACCCTCCTGACCAAGGGGTCCTTCCACAACGCGATCGTGGCGCTGGCCGCGATCGGCGGCTCCACCAACGCGGTCGTCCATCTCCTCGCCATCGCGGGCCGGTCGGGCATCGACCTCACCCTCGACGACTTCGACCGCATCGGCTCCCGGGTGCCCGTCCTGGTCGACCTCCAGCCCGCCGGACGCTTCCTCATGGAGGACTTCCACCGGGCCGGCGGTCTGCTCGCCGTGCTCCGCGAGGTCGCCGACCTCCTGGACCCCGAGGCGCTGACCGTCACCGGAAAACCGCTGGTGGACCATCTCGACGACGCCCCGATCTGGGACACCGAGGTGATCAGGACCCGGGCCCGGCCCCTGGTCGAGGAGGGCGGCATCGCCGTCCTGCGCGGCAGCCTCGCCCCCGACGGCGCCCTGATCAAACCCGCGGCGGCCTCACCGCACCTGCTGCGCCACCGGGGCCGGGCGGTCGTCTTCGACAGCATCGAGGACTTCCACGCCCGCGTCGACGACCCGGACCTGGACGTCGACGCAGACTCCGTCCTGGTGCTGCGCGGCTGCGGCCCCAAGGGCTACCCGGGCATGCCCGAGGTGGCCAACATGCCGCTCCCCACCAAGCTGTTGGAGCAGGGCGTGCGGGACATGGTCCGCGTCTGCGACGGCCGGATGAGCGGCACCGCGTACGGCACCGTCGTACTGCACGTGGCACCGGAAGCGGCGGCGGGCGGGCCCCTCGCGCTCGTACGGACCGGAGACGTCATCAGCCTCGACGTTGAGGCCCGCCGCATCGACCTGGAGGTGCCCGCCGAAGAACTCGCCGCGCGCACCCCGAACGCGGCCACCGTGGAGGGCTTCGCCGACCCGCGGCGGGGCTGGGAGCGGCTCTACGTCGACCACGTCCAACAGGCCGACACCGGCGCGGACCTGGACTTCCTCCTCGGCTCCAGCGGCTCGGAGGTCAGCCGCGAGTCGCACTGACCAGGGGGGCGATCGGCGGCACAGCCTGCCCGCGCACTGCCCGCCCACTGGACGCCCTCTTGACGTGTGCCCGTGGCAGATCGACACTCCAGATGGGAATCCTAGTGAACAGGTAGGGAAACATGGGGCGCCTTGAACCGGCCGTCGGCCGAGTGAGCCGTACGTCTCGGCCGTCGCCTCTTCTGACCTCCCGCCGGCACATCGATCTGCAGCGGGTCTGCAGCGCGATCAGGCCCCTGGGCTGAGCCCGGCCGCTCCCACCGTTCCGTACCCGGACCGCACGCCCTTGCCGTCGCGCACAGGGACGGCTGCCTGTTCCCGCCCGACGACGCTTCCGCCGCGCGTACGTCTGCGCACCGACATCCCGGGGAGACTCATGACCGTCACACCGCTCGCCCACGTCCCCACCACCCACCCGGCCCCCGCGTTTCGCGGCCGGATCGGCCAGGACGCGCGCAGTGGGCACTACGCCGTGCCGCTCCGCTACCGGCTCCATGTGGCCGCGGCCTGCGCCGACGGCCTGCGCATCGCCGTCGTGCACAGTCTGCTCGGTCTCGACGACGTCTGTCCCGTGACCTTCCTCGACCCGGTCCCCGACTGTCCCGACGGCGGGCACTCCGCGTTGCGCCCGCTCTACGAGGCCAGTGCGCACCGGTACACCGGCGCGGCCGTCGCGCCGGTGCTCAGCGACGCCTGGTCGGGGCGGATCGTCAGCACCCACGCCGCCGACATCACCCGCGACCTCGCCCAGCACTTCGGCGCCGGCCGGCCGGCGTTGTACCCGTGCGGGGCGGAGTCGGAGACCGAGGCCGTCGAGCGGATGTGCGCCGGCATCGAGCGGTCCGCCCAGCACGCCGGGTCCGCGGGCGGCGACGAGGCCGAGCGTGCCGCCGCGCTGGAGCAACTGCTGGACTCCCTGAGCTCGTTGGAGCGCTGGCTCATCGGACGCAAGTACCTGATCCGGGATCACGTCACCGCCGCCGACGTCGAGTTGTGGGTCACCCTGGTCCAACTCGACACCGTGCACCGCGACCACCTGGACGCCGCCGCGGTGCAGCGCATCGCCGACCACCCGACCCTGTGGGCCTACGCGCGCCGCCTCGCCGCACACCCGGCCTTCGGCACCCACCTCGACCTCGACGGCATCGCCCGCCGGCACCACGCCCACTGCCAGGGCCTGGAGGCCGCCGGAGCCGCCGTGCAGATCCTGGACTGGGCGTCGCACACCGGCCGCACGTCCTGACCTTTCAACTGATGGACCTGTTTCACCTGTTGGACCGGTATTGACATTCCTTCGGGCATTTGTCTTAACTACGGCTCAGAACGGTCATGAGTGTCAGCGACAAGCCCTGGCTTGCTGACCGGCAACCCTCGCTCCGCGGTGGGGTGCCCCAGGTGACGACCGGACCGGATCACTTTTCGGTAAGCGCGAGGGCCCAAGGGGCCGGAAGAACACGGTGACGGACATGTACGCAGCCTCCAGGACGGCCCCGCGCCGCGCCCAGAGCTGCGTACAGCCGTACACCGACGTGCTCGTGGCCGACCGGAGCGTCGATCTGCTCCGCGTCAGCAGCGCACTGTGTACCGCACCGGGCCGTGCCCGCTGTCGGGGCTGACGTTTCTCCTCTCCAGCCCCCGCGTTCCTGACGAACGCCGCGCTCGCGGTGTGCCGTCACCCGCCCAGCCCCGGTGCCCGTGCGTTCGCGTCCTACCGCCGTAGTACGCAGAGCCCGCCGTGCCCCCGGGGAACACCGACTCCGCCGGAGCCCCTCATGAGTGAGCCCCCAGGCGCCGCCGTGTCCGTCACCGAGGCACCGCCGCAAGCCGACACCCCGTCACAACCACTCGCCGCACAGCGGGTTCTGCCGCTCCGGCGGCCGGGACGCTGGATCGCCACCGCCGTCGTCCTGGTCCTGGCGGCGCAGTTCGTCCACGGTCTGGCGACCAACCCCTTCTACCAGTGGGACCGGTTCGGCTACTGGTTCCTGCGGCCGACCGTCCTCGACGGGCTCCTCATCACCCTCGAAGTCACCGCCTACAGCGCGGTGTTGGGGCTCCTGGGCGGAGTCCTGCTCGCTCTGGCCAGGCTCTCCAGGAGCCCGGTGCTGCGGGCGGTGAGCTGGACCTACGTCTGGGCGCTGCGCTCGATCCCCCTGATCGTGCTCCTGCTGTTCCTCTACAACTTCTCCGCCCTGTACCGGACGTTGAGCGTCGGCGTCCCCTTCGGGCCGGCCTTCTTCACCTTCGACGAGTCCCGGCTCGCCACCGACATGGTCATCGCGGTGATCGGCCTCAGCCTCAACGAGGCGGCGTACGCGGCCGAAGTCGTCCGCGGCGGCATCCTCTCCGTCGACCAGGGCCAGCACGAAGCGGCCGCCGCGCTCGGCCTGCCCAAGGGCTACCAGTTCCGCAGGATCGTCTTCCCGCAGGCGCTGCGCTCCATCACCCCGAACTACGTCAACCAGCTCATCGGCCTCATCAAGAGCACCTCGCTGGTCTTCTACGTCTCCCTGCTCGACCTGTTCGGCACCGTGCAGTCCATGGGCTCCACCTACCCCGGCGACATCGTGCCGCTGCTGCTGGTGGCCACCGTCTGGTACCTGATCCTGACCAGCGCCGTCTCCGTCGTCCAGTTCTACGTCGAGCGGTACTACGCCCGGGGCGCCACGCGCTCCCTGCCACCGACCCCGCTCCAGAAACTGCGGGCCGCCGTCACCGGTCTCGGGGCCCGCATCCGCAGGGAGACCGCCGTATGACCGTCACCGACATCACGCCCGTCGCGCTCGAAGTGCACGGCGTGCACAAGTGGTACGGCGCCCACCGCGTCCTGGACGGCGTCGACCTCACCGTGCGCCCCGGCGAGGTCACCGTGATCATCGGCCCGTCCGGCTCCGGGAAGTCCACCCTGCTGCGGGTCATCAACCACCTGGAGAAACCGGAGATCGGCCACGTCAGCGTCAACGACGAGCTGATCGGCGTCCGTCGGCAGGGCGACCGCCTCAAGGAGCTCAGCGAGCGCGCGATACTGACCCAGCGCAGCCGCATCGGATTCGTCTTCCAGAACTTCAACCTCTTCCCGCACCTGACCGTGCTCGACAACGTGGCAGCCGCCCCCGTGGCGACCGGGAAGCTCACCAAGGCGGCGGCCCAGGAACTGGCCCGCGAACTCCTCGACAGGGTCGGCCTCGCCGACAAGGCCACCGCCTACCCGCGCCAGTTGTCGGGCGGCCAGCAGCAACGCGTGGCCATCGCCCGGGCCCTCGCCCTGCGCCCCGGTGTGATCCTCTTCGACGAGCCGACCTCCGCCCTCGACCCCGAACTCGTCGGTGAGGTCCTCGCCGTCATCAAGGACCTGGCGACCAGCGGCACCACTCTCGTCATCGTCACCCACGAGATCGGCTTCGCCCGCGAGATCGCCGACCGGGTCGTCTTCATCGACGGCGGCCGCATCGTCGAGCAGGGCCCGCCCTCCGAGGTCCTCGACAAGCCACGGCACGAGAGGACCCGGGACTTCCTGAGCAAGGTCCTCTGAACCCCGTTCGCCCCCATCATCCCTTTCGGCCCAACTCCTAAGGACAGCCATGCCCCTTCACCCCTCCCGGCGCAGTCTGATACGCGGCATCACCGCGGCGACCGCCGTCGCCACCCTTGCCGGCGGGCTCGCCGCCTGCGGCGGTGACAGCGACGCCGCCACCCGGACGACCGACAGCGCCGGCACGGTCACCGTGGGCCAGATTTCCAACGGTGCCGCCAAGGAGACCGCCCTCAAGGTCGCCGAGGTCAAGTCCATCAGCGCCGAACTGCCCGACGCGGTCAAGAAGAGCGGCAAGCTCGTCATCGGCTCCGGCACCCTCCCCTCCGGCGCCCCGCCACTCGGCTACATAGGCAGCGACCAGAAGACCGTCACCGGCTCCGAGCCCGACCTGGCCCGCCTGGTCGCCGCCGTCCTCGGCCTCAAGCCCGAGGTCAAGCAGTTCACCTGGGAGAACCTCTTCGTCGGCATCGACAGCGGCAAGGTGAACGTCGGCTTCTCCAACATCACCGACACCGAGGAACGCAAGAAGAAGTACGAGTTCGCCTCCTACCGCAAGGACGACCTCGCCTTCGAGACGCTCAAGAGCGCGAAGTGGAGCTTCGACGGCGACTACGAGGCGCTCGCGGGCCAGACCGTCTCGGTCGGCGCCGGCACCAACCAGGAGCGGATCCTGCTGGAGTGGCAGAGCAAGCTGAAGAAAGAGGGCAAGAAGCTGACCATCAAGTACTTCCAGGACAGTGCCAGCCTCTATCTCGCCCTCAACAGCGGCAAGATCGACGCCTACTTCGGCCCCAGCCCGAACCTCTCCTACCACGCGACCCAGACCGCGAGCACGCCCAGCCCGACCAAGATCGCCGGTCAGTTCTCCGGTGCCGGAGAAACACTCCAGGGCCTGATCGCCGCGACCGCGAAGAAGGACAGCGGCCTCGCCAAGCCCCTCGCCGACGCGATCAACTACCTGATCGACAACGGCCAGTACGCCAAGTGGCTCGCCGCGTGGAACCTCTCCAACGACGCCGTCACCAAGTCGGAGGTCAACCCGCCCGGGCTGCCGCTCGACAACTCCTGACTCCCCGCCGAACAGCCCGGCCGACCCGCACGTCCATCGAGAAGGGGACTCCGCCTCAGTGGTTCAGCAGACCGAAGTCCGCAGCGGCGGAGCCCCCTTGGGGGACACCGCACCCGACACCACCGTCCTCGACACCACCGTCCTCGACAACGCCGTATGGGCCGCCCTCGACGGCCCGCACGCCCACCTCGCCGAACGTGTCGGCCGCGCCGCCCGCTACCCGAACGACGTCTACGCCTTCGCCGCGCTCGACGATCCCGGTGACCCTGCCGCGTGGGCCGACCTGCACACACTCGTCGGCCCGGGAACCACCGTACGGATCAAGCCCGTCGACACGGTCCCCGAAGGCTGGGAGATCGTCGGCGGGGGAGTGGGCGTGCAGCTCGTCGACACCGCGCTGCGCGCCGAACCGGCCCCCGAGGCGGTACGGCTCGGCCCCGACGACGTGCCCGAGATCCTGGACCTGGTCGCCCGCACCAGACCTGGCCCCTTCCTCCGACGGACCATCGCACTCGGCACCTACCTCGGCATCCGCGACGAGGGACGCCTGATCGCCCTCGCGGGCGAGCGGCTGCGGCCGCCCGGCTGGACCGAGATCAGCGCCGTCTGCACCGACCCGGCCCACCGCGGCCGGGGCCTGGCCACCCGGCTGGTCCGCGCGGTCGCCGCGGGCATCCGGGAGCGCGGCGACACGCCGTTCCTGCACGCGGCCGCGGACAACACGAACGCGATCCGGCTCTACGAGTCCCTCGGCTTCACCCTGCGCCGCCGCTCGCCGGTCCTCCTGGTCCGCAGCCCAGGAACATCCCGCGACGGTACGGCGTTGTGACTCACGACGAGATCCGCCGGGCGCTGTCGTGCGCCCAGAAGGAGGAGGTGACGGGCGTGCTCCGCACCCTGCGCTCCGCCCACCTCCACTCCCGGCCCCACATCGATCTCCAGCGTGTGTCCGCCGCGCTCTGTTGTTCCTGAACCGTCACCTGCCCCAGCAGCCGTGCCCCGCCCACCCGAGGGCCGGCCCTCTCGTACGGACTTCCAGGAAGGCACCCACTCGTGTCCCCTTCTTCTTCCCTGCATCTCGCCGTCGCCCTTGACGGCACCGGCTGGCACCCCGCCTCCTGGCGCGAGCCGGTGGCCCGGCCCGGTGAGCTGCTCACCGCCGGATACTGGGCCGATCTGGTCGCCGAGGCCGAGCGCGGCCTGCTCGACTTCGTCACCATCGAGGACGGCCTCGGCCCGCAGTCCTCCCACTTCTTCGAGCCGGACGAACGCACCGACCAGGTCCGCGGCCGCCTCGACGCCGTGCTCATCGCCTCCCGCATCGCCCCGCTCACCCGGCACATCGGCCTGGTCCCGACCGCGGTGGTCACCCACACGGAGCCCTTCCACATCTCCAAGGCCATCGCGACCCTCGACTATGTCAGCACCGGCCGGGCCGGGCTGCGCGTCCAGATCACCGCGCGCCCGAACGAGGCCGCGCACTTCGGCCGCCGCACCATCCCCCCGATCGAGGACTACGACAGCCCGGTCGTCACCGACCTCTTCGACGAGGCCGCCGACCACGTGGAGGCCATACGCCGCCTCTGGGACAGCTGGGAGGACGACGCCGAGATCCGCGACGCCGCCACCGGCCGCTTCGTCGACCGGGACAAGCTGCACTACATCGACTTCGAGGGCAAGCACTTCAGCGTCAAGGGCCCCTCCATCACACCCCGTCCGCCGCAGGGGCAGCCCCTCGTCACCGCCCTCGGCCACCAGAGCGTCCCCTACCGGCTCATCGCCCGCCAGGCCGACGTCGGCTACATCACCCCGCACGACACCGACCAGGCCCGCGCGATCGTCGCCGAGATCCGCGCCGAGCAGGCAACGGCCGGTCGTGCCGGCGAACCCCTGCACATCTTCGGTGACCTGGTGGTCTTCCTCGACGACGACCCGGCCGAGGCCGCCGCGCGCAGGGACCGCCTCGACACGCTCGCGGGGGAGCAGTACCGCAGCGACGCCCGTATCTTCACCGGCACTCCGGCCCAACTCGCCGATCTGCTCGGCGAGTTCCAGGCGGCCGGACTCAGCGGCTTCCGGCTGCGGCCCGCGGTCCTCGGCCACGACCTCCCGGCGATCACCCGAGGTCTGGTCCCCGAACTCCAGCGCCGGGGCGCCTTCCGCACCGCGTACGAGGCCGACACCCTGCGCGGTCTCCTGGGCCTCGCCCGCCCCGCCAACCGTTACGCCACCGCCTGAGCCACTGGGCCACTGGGCCATTGAGTGGCTGAGCCACTGGCCCACTGAATCAGTGGGCCAGCCACTGGGCCATTGAGTGGCTGAGCCAGTCGTCCGCTGAGCCAGTAGTCCACTGAGCCATTGGGCCACTGGCCCTCCGAGTCGTAGGAATGGACCGCAGACCATGAGTAAGCCGCTGAAGCAGATCCACCTGGCCGCCCACTTCCCCGGCGTCAACAACACCACCGTGTGGAGCGACCCCGAGGCCGGCAGCCACATCGAGTTCAGCTCCTTCGCGCACTTCGCGCGGACCGCGGAACGCGCCAAGTTCGACTTCCTGTTCCTCGCCGAGGGCCTGCGCCTGCGTGAACAGGGCGGGAAGATCTACGACCTGGACGTCGTGGGCCGCCCGGACACCTTCACGATCCTCGCCGCGCTCGCCGCCGTCACCGAGCACCTCGGCCTGACCGGCACCATCAACTCCACCTTCAACGAGCCCTACGAGGTGGCCCGCCAGTTCGCCAGCCTCGACCACCTCTCCGGCGGCCGCTCCGCGTGGAACGTCGTCACCTCCTGGGACGCCTTCACCGGTGAGAACTTCCGCCGCGGTGGCTTCCTCCCGCAGGACGAGCGCTACTCCCGCGCCAAGGAGTTCCTCGCGACGACACACGAACTCTTCGACTCCTGGCAGGGCGACGAGATCCTCGCCGACCAGGCGTCCGGGGTGTTCCTGCGGGACGCGAAGGCCGGCTCCTTCGTCCACACCGGTCGGCACTTCGACATCCACGGCCAGTTCAACGTCCCGCGCTCACCGCAGGGCCGCCCGGTGATCTTCCAGGCCGGTGACTCCGAGGAGGGCCGCGAGTTCGCCGCCTCCGGTGCCGACGCGATCTTCAGCCGGTACGCCACCCTCGAGGAGGGCCAGGCCTTCTACACCGACGTCAAGAACCGCCTCGCCAAGTACGGCCGCCGCCACGACCAGTTGCTGATCCTGCCCGCCGCTTCCTTCGCGCTCGCGGACACCGACGCCGAGGCCGAGGAACTGGCGAGGATCGTCCGACGCCAGCAGGTCAGCGGGGCCACCGCCCTCAAGCACCTGGAGTTCGTCTGGAACCGGGACCTGTCGTCGTACGACCCCGAGGGGCCGCTGCCCGACATCGACCCGGACGTCAGCGACAACCACATCTCCAAGGGCCGCGCCCAGGTCCGCATGTACCGGGACCCGCTGGCCACCGCCCGCGAATGGCGTGAACTGGCCGCCGCCAACAACTGGTCCATCCGCGACCTGGTCATCAACACGGGCAACCGACAGAACTTCGTCGGCTCGCCGGAGACGATAGCCCGCACGATCAACGAGTACGTACAGGCCGACGCGAGCGACGGCTTCATCCTCGTCCCGCACATCACCCCCACCGGACTCGACGACTTCGCCGACAAGGTCGTCCCGCTCCTCCAGGAACAGGGCGTCTTCCGCACCGAGTACGAGGGCCCGACCCTGCGCCACCAGCTCGGCCTGGCCCACCCGGACGACCTCCGGGGCGAGCAGCGGGCGGCATCGTGAAGTTCCTCGCGATCACGCTGATCGTGCACCGCCCCGATCCGGTCACGGGCGTTCAGAAATCGACGCACGACCGCTTCCACGAGGTGCTCGACAACGCCGTGCTCGCCGAGGAGTTGGGCTTCGACGGCTTCGGCGTGGGGGAGCGGCACGAACGGCCGTTCATCTCCTCCTCGCCGACCGTCGTCCTCAGTCACATCGCCGCCCTGACCAAGCGCATCCGCCTCTTCACCGCGGTCACCACCCTGAGCCTCCTCGACCCGGTGCGTGCCTACGAGGACTACGCCACCCTCGACCATCTCTCCGAGGGCCGCCTCGACCTCATCATCGGCAAGGGCAACGGCGCCGCCCAGCGTGACCTGTTCCAGGTCACGCCCGACGACCAGTGGGACCGCAACGCCGAGAGCTACGAGGTGTTCCGGCAGATCTGGCGCCAGGACAAGGTCACCGCTCGGACCCGCTTCCGGCCCTCGCTGAAGGACGCCGAGGTGTGGCCGCGGCCGTACCAGCGTCCGGTCCGGGTCTGGCACGGCAGCGCCACCAGCAAGGAGTCGGTGGACCTGGCGGCCCGCTACGGGGACCCGCTGTTCTCGGCCAACGTCACCAACCCCATAGAGCCGTATGCCGAGTTGATCCGCCACTACCGCGAGCGCTGGGAGTTCTACGGCCACGACCCCGCCGGCATCACCGTCGGCGCCGGCACGGCGGGGCTCCTGGTGACCCGCACCTCCCAGGAGGCACTCGACGCCTACCGGCCGGTCTTCGAGGCCAACCTCGCCTTCTACGAGAAGGCGGGCCTCCCCGTCGTCTTCGAGACGCTGGAGGACTTCGTCGAGCGAAGCTCCGCCCTGATCGGCAGCCCGCAGCAGATCATCGACAAGGTGCACCGCTACCACGAACAGTTCGGCCACACCGTGACCCATCTGCACGCGGACGCAAGCGGACTGACGGACCTTCAGCACCGCGACTCGCTGGAACTGTTCCAGTCCGAGGTCGCCCCCGTGCTGCGCCGCGACATCCCCGACCCGCCCTTCTCCTGGGGGCCGGTGGGGAACCGGCCCGCGGCGGACGAGCCACCACCGCAGAACCCCGGACCGCGAAACCTCGGACCGCAGAGCCCCCGACCGCAGAACCCCGGACTGGAGGAGCCGGCCCATGCCTGACATCCCCCTCGGCGTCCTCGACCTGGTGCCGATCTCCTCCGGATCCACCGCCGCCGACGCCCTGCGCAACTCCATCGACCTCGCCCAGCAGGCCGAACGCCTCGGCTACGCCCGTTACTGGTTCGCCGAGCACCACCTCAACCCCGGCGTCGCGGGTACCTCCCCCGCGGTCGTCCTCGCCCTGACCGCGTCCGCCACCTCGACGATCCGGCTCGGCTCCGGCGCGGTACAGCTCGGCCACCGCACCGCGCTGAGCACGGTCGAGGAGTTCGGTCTCCTCGACGCCCTGCACCCCGGCCGGCTCGACCTGGGCCTCGGACGTTCCGGCGGCCGCCCGCCGGGCGCGCCCAAGGCCCCGCTCCCCGACGCGACTCCGGTCGTCGACGGCCGCACCCCGAACGGCCTGCGCATCCCGCCCCGCTTCTCCTTCGCGTACCTGCTCGGCTCGCCCCGCATCGCCCTCCAGCGCAAGCTGCTCCTGCTGCCGGGCGCCGAGTCGCAGGACTACGCCGAGCAGATCGACGACGTCCTCGCCCTGCTCGCCGGCACCTACCGCTCCCCGGAGGGCGTCGAGGCGCACGTGGTGCCGGGTGAGGGCGCCGACGTCGAGGTGTGGATCCTCGGCAGCAGCGGCGGCGAGAGCGCTGAGGTCGCGGGCGCCCGCGGACTGCGCTTCACGGCGAACTACCACGTCAGTCCCGGCACCGTCCTGGAGGCCGCCGAGGGCTACCGTGCCGCCTTCAAGCCCTCCGCCATCCTCGACAAGCCGTACGTCAGCGTCTCCGCCGACATCGTCGTGGCCGAGGACGACGACACCGCCCGCGAACTCGCCACCGGCTACGGCGCCTGGGTGCGCAGCATCCGCACCGCCGAGGGCGCCATCGCGTTCCCCACCCCGCAGGAGGCCCGCGCCCACACCTGGACCGACGAGGACCGGGCCCTCGTCCAGGACCGCGTCGACACCCAGTTCGTCGGCTCGCCCGCTCAGGTCGCCGACCAACTGGAACAGCTCCAAGAGGCCACGGGCGCCGACGAGTTGCTCATCACCACCATCACCCACGACCACCGAGACCGGGTCCGTTCCTACGAACTCCTCGCCAGGGAATGGCGGAAGCGGGGTCACTCCTCCCAGTCGAGCTGATGCTCGGGCGTCCCCACCGACCGTCCGTACGCCACCGCTTCGGCGCGACCCGCCTCGTCGCCGCGCCGATAGCGGAACACCTTCCCGGCGAAGACCACCACCCGCTCGTCCCCGGCGGTGAAATCGGCGTACCAGCCGAGGTCCGGCTCCAACGCGTCGGCCAGCGCGTCCGCGAGGGCACCGATGTCCTCGCCGTCCGACTCCCACTCGACCAGCGTCCACACGGCCGGCTGCCCGCCGGCCACCGCGTCGACCCCGACCCTGCTGACCTTCCGCAACCGCAGCCCGCGCGGCTCGAACACCGCACCGGTCCGGAGGCTCTCGCCGATGACGTATCCAGTGATCACGTGCTGTCTCCCCGCAGATCGTGGCCTTTGCGGGTGACTCTACGACCGGGCCGGCGCGGGTACCGAACGGGGGTGAACGCCGTGTGGCCGGTGTTCGTCTCCCTCCCCCGAAGGTGACGAACACCGGCCATTCCCCCGGCGCCGGACAGGTGGTCCAGCCTCGCCCGTGTGCGGCCCGTATGTGCTGTCACCAGCACATGACCGCGGTTTCCCCCGAACCCCACGCGGAGTACAGGCGCACACGGACGAAGTATCGGCGGCCCTTGACGAGACGGGCCCTGATCGTTGCGTTGTGCGGAGTGCCTCCGTCGTCCCGGCCGGTGAGGTAGCGGGCTTCCCCGTCCCGCTCCTCGAAGACCACCACGACGGTGTCGCTGTCGCCGAAGGTGCCCACGGTGTACTCGCGGGTCTCCGGCGGTTCCACGGTGAAGTCGGCCTGCTCGCCCGGACCGAGCCCGAGCGGCGCGGACCGGAAGGGCACCAGCGCCGACGGCCGGGCCGACCCGGTCGGCGGATACCAGCGCAGGACGTACTCCTTGTCGGCGCCGGACAGGGTGCCGGGCGGGTTGAGGCCCGCGCGGAACTGCTCGGGCTCCAGGATCAGCCCCGCCTCGAACGGGTACTCCATGACGGACTGCGGGTCCCAGACGGAGCCGTTGACCTCGTCCGGGCCGAGCTTGCGCAGGATGTTGAAGAACGTCCGGTCCCGGCTCCAGAAGTTCGGCGGGCCCGCCAGATCGGCGTAGACGGCCTCGTCGTCCCAGTGGATACCGGCGAACGGACTCTGGTGCTCGTGCAGCATGCCGAGCGCGTGCCCGATCTCGTGCAGGGCCGTCCCGCGCTCCCCCGGCGCGGTCAGGTCCCAACCGAAGTTCATCGTGCGCTCGTTCAGACCCACCTGGAGAGCGTCCCTGCCCACGGTCGACCAGGAGCCGTCGCCCAGTTGGAAACCGATACGCAGTTCCGCCTCCGAGCGGTCACCGACCTCGGTGAACCTCACTCCGATACCGAGGTCCTGCCACTCCTTGAAACACTCGCGCACCACGTCCCGCTGCTCCTTGGCACCGACCCACGACACCTGCCGGGACTGCCCGGTCCCCGGAACAGGAATGACCGACCCGTCGGTGTCGCCGTCGAAGAAGCAGTAGTGCAGGACCGTGCCGTTGACCCACATCCGGCTTCCGCCGACGAGCGCACTCAGCCGCTCGGCGGCCAGCCCCGGGGCGAACACCGGAGCCGACTGCTGCGCGAGGGAGCAGTAGCGTGCGGTCATGGGGTTCAGCGTGCCGTCGGGCGTCTCGGGGCGCCTGAGTCGGGGGCTACTCAAGTCCCCGTGTATCAGGACTGAGTAGCGGTGCTCTTGCTTCCGTGACGACCTACGAACGGGACCCGAAGACCCTGGAGCTGCCCTGGCCCTTCGCCGGCCGGGAGGACGAACTCGCGCTGGTCCGCGGATCCGTGGCCGGGGGGCGGCACGGCATCGTGGTGACCGGTCCCGCCGGACGGGGCAAGACCCGGCTCGTCACGGAGGCCGTGCGCGGCACCGACTGCGCCAGGGTGACCGGGACGCCCGAGTCCCGCGGGCTCCCGTTCGCCGCCTTCGCACACCTCCTGCCCGACACGGTGTCCCTGCATCGCGCGGTCCAACTCCTCTCAGGCGTACGCCTTCTGCTCGTCGACGACGCCCATCTCCTGGACGACGCCTCGGCGGCCCTCGTCCACCAGCTCGCCGTGCACGGCCGTACCCGTCTCCTGGTCGTCGCCACCGACGGAGCGCGGACGCCCGGCGCTGTCAAGCGGTTGTGGACCGGCGAGCTCCTGCCGCGCCTCGCCCTGGAGCCGCTGCCCCGTGAGGAGACCGCGCACCTGCTCGCGGCCGGAGCGGGCCGCCTCGACGCCCTCACCGTGAACCGGCTCCACCGCCTGTGCCAGGGTGATCTGCGGCTGCTGCGCGAACTGGTGGGCGCGGTGCGCGAGCAGGGCCTGCTGGACCGTGTCCCGGACTCGGCGGAGTGGGAGTGGCGGGGTCCGGTGCCGGTCACCGCGACCGTGCGCGAACGCACCGCGCACCTCCTCGGCCGCACCGCTCCCGGCGAGCGGGAGACCCTGGAGCGCCTGGCCTTCGGTGAACCGCTGCCGCCGCACGCCGACAGCCTGGATCTGCACGCCCTCGAAGGCCTGGAGGCCGACGGCCTGGTGGACGTCGACGAGCACGGCACCGCACGCCTCGCCCACCCCCTCCATGGCCCGGCGCTGCGAGCGGCCGCCGGACGCCTTCGGGCCCGGCGCCTGGCCCGCACCCCGGACAGCTGCGCGGCCGCCCTGGAGGCCGAGACGGCCATGCTGGCCCGGGCGATCGGCGCGAAGGATGTGCGGGCCGTTCCGGCGCCGGTGGGGGAGTGGCTCCTGGACGAGGGCGCTGGCATCCCGGCCCGGCACGCCGCCGTGCGAGCACGGTTCGCGCGTCTGCGGGGGGAACTGCGGGAGGCCGCGGCCTGGGCGAGGCAGGGACTGCGGACCGCCACCGACGACCCGGCCTGCCGCCTCGAACTCACCCTGGCCGCGGCCCAGTCGGGAGACACGGAACTCGCGGCGACGCCGGCCGGCTCCGCCGACGACCGACCCGCCACATCCTCGGTCGGGCCCGGGAATGACCGGCCCGGCACATCCCAGGTCGGCTCCGGCGACTCCTTCTCCACCGTGGCGGTCGATCACGCAGGCGGGGGGCGGTTCGGTCACCGTCGACTTCCCGCTTGCTCGCCCGAACCCGGTCACAACGGTGCCGTGAGCGATCACGGACACACCCAACTCCCTCGGCCCACCACCGACTCCGGTACCTCCCAATCGGCCTCGCCCACACGCAACTCCGGTTCCCCCCGACCTGCCGGCGGCCCGACCCCGTCCGGCGGCGCGGCCAACTCCCGCGAGATCGCGGGCGGTTCGGCGGCCGCCTGGCGGGCCGCCGCGCGTGGTGATCTCGGCGCGGCGCTCGACACGGTCACCGAGGAGCCGTACGACGCCGTCCGACTCGGCAGGCCAGACCGGGCCGTCGGCCGGCTGACCGGTGTCTTCGCCGAGCACGCCGAGGCGCTCGCCCGTGGTGACGGCCCCGCTCTCGACCGCGCCGCACAGGCGCTGGAGGAGCGCGGTTTCCTGCTCTTCGCGGCCGAGGCGTACGCCCACGCGGCAGGGGCGCACCGCGACCCGAGCGCGGCCCGCACCTCACGCACCCGCGCCGTCGCCCTGGCCCGCCGCTGCCAGGGCGCCCGCACCCCGGCCCTGTCCGGGCTGGTCCTCGGCGAACTCACCGCCCGCCAGCGGCAGATCGTCACCCTCGCCGCCGCCGGACTGAGCAACCGCCAGATCGCGGAGAAGCTCACCCTGTCGATCCGCACCGTCGGCAACCACCTCTACGGCGCGTACGCCCGCCTCGGCGCGAGCGACCGCGACGCGCTGCCGTGTCTGCTGGAGCTGCCCGAGGCACAGCCGGCCTGAGCCGCACACCGGACCGGGGCGGTCTGACCCCCAGTATTCGGGGGAGGGGTCAGGCCGCCCCACACATCACCGACCCCTCCCGCGACACGCACGCCGCACGGATCACGCCGCCCCGAACGCCGAGAACGCCCACCCCGTCGCCCGATGCACCGAGTCCCCCGGCAGCGCGGCCCGCGCGTCACGCAGCGCCTCCGCCATCGACAGCCCCGAGCCGAGCCCCTCGTGCAGCGCGAGCATCAACGGCACCACCGCCTCGTCGTTGACCGGCGCACTGCACGCGACCACACCCGCCGTGCCGAGCGGCAGCAGCGCGGTGACCAGGCCGAGCAGTTCGTCCGCGCCGACCGAGGCGAACCGGGCCGTGTCGCAGCAGGACAGGATGATCCGGTACGGGCTGCGGTCCAGGCGCTCGAAGTCGTGGACGATGAGCGGCCCGTCGGCCATCCGCAGCGAGGAGAACAGCGGGCTGTCCGCGCGGAACGTGCCGTGCGCGGCGATATGGGCCAGTGCGGCCCCGTCCAGTTCCTCCAACACCCGTGACGCGCGGGCCTCGTCGTACTCCAGGACGGTCGCGGAGCCGTACCGTTCGGCGAGTTCGGGCACCTCGGCGCCGCCGGTCGCGAGCCCCGGCCCGCGCACCAGCACCTGTCCCGCGCCCGGCGGCGGCACGGTGTCCCGGGCGCGCAGCCAGCTGCTCGACGACGGCGACACGCTGAACACCCGCTCCCGCAACGCCGGAAGAAGCGCCCACGGCACCCGGTGCAGCCGTCCCGGCGGCACCACCACGACCGGCCCGTCGCCCAACCGGTCCGCGGCCGGCCCGAGCAGCAGCTCCTCCAGGCGCCGCCCGGCCGCCTCCACCACCGGAAGCCGCGCCTCCGCCCCGGGGTGCGCCAACCGCCGCAACCCCGCCTGGACGTGCTCCGCCTCGCGTTCCGCGTCGGCCAGCAGCCCGCCCTCGAACCGCCGCACCCGCCCCTGTCCGCACAGCAGCACCTGAACCCGCCCGTCGAGCACGGCGAGTTCGACCAGCCGTACGTCGTCACCCAGTCGTTCCAGCAGTCCGCCGGGGTCGAACCGGTAGCCGTCGCCCGGCGCGTCGCCGCGGATGCGGAGGGTGCGGGAGCGGATCTCCCGTTCCAGGCGCCGCTGGTCACGCTCCAGCGTCGGCACCGGCCGCCCCTCCATCCGGGCCGCCTCCGCGCGGGCCGCGATCTCCCGGAACGCCGTCAGCTCGCTGAGCAGCTCGGGGTCGGCCGGCGGGCGGGTCGGCGGCGCGGACAGCACGGTGGCCCGCCAGCGCTCGCTCCACACCAGCAGCCGCCGCGGACCGCCCGAGGTCAGCGAGGCCCGCGCCGCGAGACCGGCGAGCTCCGCGCCCTGCGCGGTGGCCCGCGCCCGCAACTCCGAGGCGCCCAGCGTCGTACGGTGGTCGTCGAGCACGTCCAGGCCCCGGCGGCAGGCTTCGAGGACCCCCCGGTCGGAACCCACGGCCCGCGCCCACAGCGCCCGCGCCGCCCAGCCCGTCATCCGCGCCAGCGGTGGCCCGCTGTGCCGGCTGCGGGCGGCGACCTCCAGATGCCGCTGGGCGTCCTCCCGCCAACCGAGGCCGAGCGCGATCCGGCCCGCGAGCAGCGAGGCCTCCGGGGCGGCGGGCGCCCCGAACGAGGCCAGCCGGTCGGCGACCGCGGCCGCGTCCGCGACGAGCCGGCCCGAGCCGCGCCCGGCGGCGACCCGCGCCTCGATCAGCACCAGCCGCGCGTGCGTCTCCCACCAGGTCCGCCGCTGCCCCGCGAACAGCCGTACGGCCATGTCGGCGCGCGCGATCGCGGTGTGCGCGTCGCCCGCGAGCCGGGCCGCCCGAGCGGCGGCGAGCAGCAGCTCCGCCTTGAGGGTGGACTGCCCGCCGATCCCGTCCAGCGTCCTGACGGCCGCGTCCGCCTCGGCGAGCGCCTCGGGGGCGAGCCCGGCGGCCATCAGGACCTCGCAGCGCCGGACGGTGAGCATGAACGTCGGTGTGCCGAGCTTGGCGTACCGCTCCTGGGCCTCGTCGAGCAGCCGCAGCGCGGCGGGAATGTCCCCCGACCGGTACGCGGCAAGCCCCCGGCTCTCCACCGCGTCGGCCTTGTCGTGCTCCTGGCCCGTGGTGTCCCACAGTGCCTCCGCCGCCGTGAAGTCGGCGTCCGCCCGCTCCACCGCGCCGAGCGCCAGATGCACAGTGGCCCGCAGGGTCAGCGCCCGCGCCGTCCAGATCACGTCGTCGGCCTGCCGCAACACCGGAACCGCCCGCCGTACGTCCTCCAGCGCCGCCCGGTGATGTCCGAGCACCCAGGACGCGTAGGCCCGCCGGAACAGGACGCGCGCGCGGGTGTGGCCGCTGCTGACCTCGACACCCCGCTCCAGCGCCGCGAGACCCTGCCGCGTCCGCCCCGCGTGCACCAGTGCCACCCCGAGCGCGGCCAGCACGTCCGCCTCCCGGTCGGCCGACTCCGAGCGCGCCGCGAGATCGCGGGCCCGGCGCAGATGGTCCAGGGCGATCCGCATGTCGCCCCAGTCCCGCTGCCAGATGCCGATCACCTGGTGGGCGACGGAGGCGTGCAGCGGTGAGGGATCCGAGCCGAGTACTTCCTCTGCCCTCGCCAGCGCCTGTTTGGGGGCGGCGAACACCATCGGCAGCAGTTCGAGAACCGTGTCGCTTCCCGCTGTCACTCCATGGATGGTAGTGGCCCAGGTGGCAGGCCACACCGGTTTGGCGCTGTATCAATCACCGGCCCCTCGGCTCTGACTGACGACCGCCGCCTCAGTGGGAGGAAACGCCATGGCCCCTCAGCGATTCCATGAGCAGTTCGACCAGATCCAGCGCTCCATGCCCGACGTCCCCCTCGCCCTGGGACCCGACGACGCCTCGGAGTTCATCTATGAGAAGGGTGTCGTCCTCGCCCGCGACGGCCACGACGCCGCACTCGTGGAACAGACCGTGCGCACCCACTTCACCGAGGCGACCGGCCTGACCGGCGACCACGTGCGCAGGGACAGCCCGGAGACCAACCGCTCGGGCATCACCCGGATCAAGGTCGGCGACCCGGGCCACGGCGACCGGCGCGGCGACCGCGCGGTCACCCACGCCCTGCGCGCCCTGAGCGAGCGCGAGGGACGCGCCGGACGCCGACTGGTCAGCCGCAACCACGTGGTGTCGATCGCGGTCAACTCCTGCCCCGGGGACGAGCCCGTGCCCGCCGCGCTCAGCCAGGGCACCAACCCGGCCCCCGCGGAAGCCGGTTACGACGCCGACACCGCCGTAGGGGTCCTGGTCGTCGACAACGGCCTCACCCACGACCACGGCCTGGTCCCGCTGCTCGCCCACGTCGAGGGCGACCTGCACGGCACCGAGACCGACGGGGCCGGCAACCTCCTCCAGTACGTCGGCCACGGCACGTTCATCGCCGGAGTCCTCGCGGCCGTCGCACCCAACACCGACATCACCGTCCGCAACACCCTCAACGACGCGGGCGCCATCCTGGAGTCCGAGCTCGGCGAGAAGCTCTTCGAGGCCGTCGCCGACGGCTGGCCCGACATCATCAGCCTCTCCGCGGGCACCTCCAACGGCCGCACCGACGGCCTGCTCGGCATGGACGCCTTCATGCAGGAACTGCGCGCCCACGACACCCTGTTGGTCGCGGCGGCCGGCAACAACGCCAGCGCCAGTCCGTTCTGGCCCGCCGCCTACGCCGACCTGCCCGAGTACCAGGACGTGGTGCTGTCGGTCGGCGCGCTGCGCGGCGACGGCGAGTTCGGCGCCTGCTTCAGCAACCACGGGCCCTGGGTGAAGGTCTTCGCGCCCGGCGAGCGCCTCACCAGTACCCTGACCGGCTTCGACGCGCCCGTGCCCTACGTCTACCAGCACTCCACGTACGAGGCCTGCCGGTTCGGCTTCACCTACGTGTGCACCTGCCAGTCCCCGTCCCACGTCGGCCTGTTGAGCGAGGACGGCGTCACGGTCAAGCCGGACCAGGTGATGTTCGAGGGGTACGCCCACTGGAGCGGCACCTCCTTCGCGACCCCGGTCGTCGCCGGTCTGGTCGCCGCCCACATGACCGCGAACAAGGAGACCGCCGCGCGTACCGCCCGGCAGCAACTGCTCGCCGCCACCACACAGTTCGCCGAGGTGCGTGGGGCGCACGTACCGGCGCTGAAGCCGGCCGGCTGGCACCCGGTGCCGGTCGTGCAGCGTCCTGTCGGCGCATGACGGCCGGAGTGGCTCCCTCCACGGCGTACGATGACCCTCCGTACACGAGGGGTGGGACCGTGGACCGAGCAGATGTCGGTGCGCTGGTCCAGTCCGCCGTCGACGGTGACGCGGCGGCCTGGAAGGCGCTCGTGGAGGGGCTGAGCCCACTGGTGTGGTCCGTGGTGCGCGCGCACCGGCTCTCCGACGCCGACGCGCACGAGGTGTACCAGACCGTGTGGTTCCGCTTCGCCCAGCACCTCGGGCGGATCAGGGAACCCGACAAGGCCAAGTCCTGGCTGGCGAGCACCGCCCGCCACGAATGCCTGAAGGTGCTCAAGAGCTTAAGGCGGCTGACCGTCACGGACGATCCGCATCTCCTGGACCGGATCAGCGAGGACCGTACGCCCGAGCAGTCCTTCATCGACTCCGAGGATGCCGCCGCCCAGAGCGAGCGCGTTCGGCACCTGTGGCAGGAGTTCGAGGAACTCGGCGACCGCTGCAGGCAGTTGCTGCGCATCCTGATGGCCTCGCCGAAGCCCGGCTACCAGGAGGTGTCCGCCGCCCTGGGTATCGCGGTGGGCAGCATCGGACCACTGCGCCAACGCTGCCTGAGGCGGCTGCGGGCGCGACTCGAAGCCCGGGGGGCGGTATGAGCGACATGAACGACGACCTCGGCGACGACGACGTCCTCGACTTCGGCGAAGTGGCGCTGCCGGACGAGGAGTTCGCCCTCGATCTGCTGGAGGAGGAGCTGCGGCAGGCCGCGGCCATCCTGGACCCCGTACCGCCCGCCCTGCGGCAGATCGCCGTCGAGGCGTTCGCGCTGCACGACCTGGACAGCCGGATCGCCGAGCTGACCTTCGACTCGGTGGTGGACGCCCTCCCCGTGCGGGGAGCGACGGGGGCGCCACGGATGCTCACCTTCCACGCGGGTGAGGTGACGGTCGACGTCGAACTCACCGCGCATGGCCTGATGGGGCAGGTGCTGCCGCCGTGCTCGGCCCGCATCGAGGTGCTCACCGGTCCGCAGGCGGGCTCCCCGCTCACGACCGACGACATGGGCCGCTTCACCTACGAGACGGCCCCCGCAGGACCCTTTGCCCTGCGGCTGAGGACCGGTGACGAGGTGATCGTCACCGACTGGCTGACCGTCTGATCCGGCCGCGCCCGCTCACCAGGTGACGGGCAGGGTCTGCGGCCCGCGGATCATCGTCCTCCGGCGCCAGACGACGTCGTCGGCCGACACCGCGAGCCGCAGTTCCGGCAGCCGGTCGAGCAGGGTGTCGACCAGGAGCTCGGTCTGGAGCCGGGCGAGCACCGCGCCCGTGCAGTAGTGGGCCCCGTTGCCGAAGGACAGATGCGGGTTGGGGTCCCGGTCGGGGTCGATGCGGTCCGGGTCGGGGAAGACATCCGGGTCGCGGTTGGCGGCCAGGTAGGAGACGTACACGGCGTCACCCGCACGGATGCGGAGTCCGTGCAGGTCGACGTCCTCCAGGGCAATGCGGGCGAGGCCTACCGAGGTGCGGTGCGGGATGTGCCGCAGCAGCTCGTCGAGGGCGGCGGCGCGGGCCTCGGGCTGATGGCGCATGCGTTCCATCAGCCCGGGCCGCGTCAGCAACAGGTACAGGATCTGACCGCAGTTGTGGGTGACGGCCTCGCCGCCGATCTGGAGCGGCCCGGCGAGCCCGACCGCCTCCGACTCACCGATCTCACCCCGCCGCACGGCGGCGCCGAGCAGGGAGTACACGTCGTCGCCACCGCTGTCGGCGCGGGCCCGGACGGTGTCCGTGATCCAGCCGTACAGCCCGTTCTTGGCCTTCTCGGCGGCCTCGGCCCCGCCGGAGGTCGAGATGATCTGCCGGGTCCAGCCGTGCACCCGCTCGCGATCGGCGGCGGGCACCCCCATGACCTCGCTGACCAGGGAGAGCGGAAAGGGTTCGAGGACCCGCTCGACGAGGTCCGCGGGCGGCCCGTCCTGGACGAGACCGTCGACGAGCAGGTCGAGCATCTCCTGCGCCCGGGGCCGCAGCCGCTTCATCGCCGCCACGGTGAACGCCCCGGCGACCGGCTTGCGCAGCCGGTTGTGGTCGGGCTGGTCGGCGAACGCGAGCGATCCCGGCCGGGGCTTGAAGTGCGGTGCCAGCCTGGTCACCTGACGATCCGTCACCTCGGCGCGGCTGAACCGCGGATCGTTGGTGATCGCCCTGACGTCGGCGTAGCGGGTGGCCAGCCACGCCCAGCCCTCGCCGTGCGGCAGCCGGATCCGGGTGAGCGGTCCCTCGCGCATCAGCTCCGCGAGCACCGGGTCGAACTCGGTCCCGGTCAGGTCGAGCGCGGGCCACTCCCGCACCGGGGGCGGCGCCTGCTCTGCCAGCGTGGTGGTCTCCTCGGTCATGTCACCCACCCTCACCGCCGCCCGGGCGCGTGTCGCGCGGGAGTGCTCCAGGCGGAGGTCAGGCGAGGGCGTCCACGAGAGCGGCCAGCGCGCCGGCGAGCCCGTGCAGCCCCGGCCCTGCGGACCCGCCGGGTTCCGTCATGTACGTGTCCCGCCGGATCTCCACCATCAGGGCACTCACCCGGGGATCACGGCCGTAGAACTCCAGCGGTACGTACGTCCCGCTGAACGGACTGTCCAGCCCCACGTCCCCGAACACCTCCCGGGCCGCGGCGAGCAGCTCGCGCGGAGTGTGGAAGGGGTCGGTGCCGAGGCAGACGGGCGGTCGGAACCCGTCACCGTGCAACTCATAGGGGAGCGGCTCACTGGGGTAGGAGTGCACATCGATGATCACGGCCCGCCCGGTGACGGCCAGCCGCTCGGCCACGGCTTCGGCCATGGCCCGGGCGTACGGCCGGAAGTATCGGGCGATCAGCGGCTCGGGGTCGGTGTCCGCGGGCCGCAGCGCCTCCCGGTGCGTGGTCCGCGTGTACACGGCGCCCATCCCCACGGCGAGCATCTCCTCCCGCTCGTCCGGAAACCGCTCCGGGTCGACGACCAGCCGCGAGAGCCGGTTCACGAACCGCCACGGCATCAGGTGGGCCCGCTGGGCCGCCTCCTCGGCGAGCTCCGCCGTATGCGCGTCGACGATGTGGTCGAGCTCCCGCTCCAGCGCGGAGTCGTCGAGCACGATCCGAGCCCGCACCTCGGCCGGTATCTCCCGCGCCGAGTGCGGCACATGGAGGATCACCGGCGACCTTCCGGCACCGGGCAGCAGGTCGAACGAGGGCATACGGCCGCTCCCGGGGCGTTGTCAGTGGCGTGGTGCACCATCTCAGCATGACCCTCAGCAACACGCAGGTGAGCACCCACCCGTTCCTCAAGGCGCTCTACGAGGACGCCTATTACCCGGACCACGCGGTGGACCGGGGCAAGGACATCCTGCTGCGCCTGTGCGCGCGCATCGAGGCCGAGCGGCCCGCCGACCTCGCCGCGCTGTACGTCCTGACCCACGCGGCCACAGAGGAGTTCAACGACCTCCAGGACGAGGACTTCGACATAGAGACCGTGGCCCGCGAGGAACTGGCCGAGGAGTTCTGGTTCGTGTCCCGGGCCTACGGCTTCGCGGACGCGGACGTCGAGGAGCTGATCGCCCCCCGCGACTGGTGAGACGCGCACCGCCCCGGCCGGGCACGGGCCGACCGGGGCGGTGTCGCACAGCTGGTCGCGTCAGCTCAGGGACGCGAGCGCCTCGTTCCACGTGGTGGAGGGGCGCATGACCTTCGCGGCCTTGGCCGGGTCGGGCTGGTAGTAGCCGCCGATGTCGGCCGGCTTGCCCTGGACGGCGTTCAGCTCGTCGACGATCTTCTGCTCGTTGGCGGCGAGCGTCTCTGCGAGCGGGGCGAAGGCCTTCGCCAGGTCCGCGTCGTCGGTCTGCGAGGCCAGCTCCTGCGCCCAGTACAGGGAGAGGAAGAAGTGGCTGCCGCGGTTGTCGATGCCGCCGACCCGACGGGTCGGGGACTTGTCCTCGTTGAGGAAGGTCGCCGTGGCGCGGTCCAGGGTGTCGGCGAGGACCTTGGCCTTGGGGTTGTTCGTGGCCGTCGCGTACTGCTCAAGGGACGGCACCAGCGCGAAGAACTCACCGAGGGAGTCCCAGCGCAGGTAGTCCTCCTTGACGAGCTGCTGGACGTGCTTGGGCGCGGAGCCGCCGGCGCCCGTCTCGAAGAGGCCGCCGCCCGCCATCAGCGGCACGACCGACAGCATCTTGGCGCTGGTGCCCAGCTCCAGGATGGGGAAGAGGTCGGTCAGGTAGTCGCGCAGGACGTTGCCGGTCACCGAGATGGTGTCCTCGCCGCGGCGGATGCGCTCCACCGACAGCTTGGTCGCCTCGACCGGGTTGAGGATCCGGATGTCCAGGCCCTCGGTGTCGTGCTCGGTCAGGTACGCGTTGACCTTGGCGATCAGGTTGGCGTCGTGCGCGCGGGTCTCGTCCAGCCAGAACACGGCCGGGTTCCCGGTGGCGCGGGCGCGGGTGACGGCCAGCTTCACCCAGTCCCTGATCGGCGCGTCCTTGGTCTGGCAGGCGCGGAAGATGTCACCGGCGGAGACCGCCTGCTCGATCAGCGCGTTGCCGGCCTGGTCGACGAGGCGGACCGTGCCGGTGACCGGGATCTCGAAGGTCTTGTCGTGCGAGCCGTACTCCTCGGCCTTCTGCGCCATGAGGCCGACGTTCGGCACGGAGCCCATCGTCGAGGGGTCGTAGGCGCCGTTGGCCCGGCAGTCGTCGACGACGACCTGGTACACGCCCGCGTAGCTGGAGTCCGGCAGCACCGCGAGGGTGTCCGCCTCCTGGCCGTCCGGGCCCCACATGTGGCCCGAGGTGCGGATCATGGCCGGCATCGAGGCGTCGACGATCACGTCGGACGGCACGTGCAGGTTGGTGATGCCCTTGTCGGAGTCGACCATCGCCAGGGCGGGGCCCTCGGCGAGCTCGGCGTCGAAGGATGCCTTGATCTCGGCACCCTCGGGCAGCGACTCCAGGCCCTTGTAGATGCCGCCCAGGCCGTCGTTCGGGGTGAGGCCGGCCGCGGCGAGCGCCTGGCCGTACTGCGCGAAGGTCTTCGGGAAGAACGCGCGGACCACATGGCCGAAGATGATCGGGTCGGAGACCTTCATCATCGTGGCCTTCAGGTGCACCGAGAACAGCACGTCCTCGGCCTTGGCGCGGGCGATCTGCGCGGTGAGGAACTCCCGCAGCGGGGCCACGTGCAGCACCGAGGCGTCGACGACCTCACCCTCGAGGACCGGTACGGACTCGCGCAGCACCTTGGTGGAGCCGTCGTCGCCGACCAGCTCGATCTTCAGCGAGCCGGCCTCGGAGATCACGACGGACTTCTCGGTGGAGCGGAAGTCGTCGACACCCATCGTCGCCACGTTGGTCTTGGAGTCGGCCGACCAGGCACCCATGCGGTGCGGGTGGGTCTTGGCGTAGTTCTTGACCGAGGCGGGGGCGCGGCGGTCGGAGTTGCCCTCACGCAGGACCGGGTTCACGGCGGAGCCCTTGACCTTGTCGTAGCGGGCCTGGATGTCCCGCTCCTCGTCGGTCTTCGGGTCGTCCGGGTAGTCCGGCAGCGCGTAGCCCTGGGCCTGCAGCTCGGCGACCGCGGCCTTGAGCTGCGGGATCGACGCCGAGATGTTCGGCAGCTTGATGATGTTGGCCTCGGGCGTCTTGGCCAGTTCGCCCAGCTCCTGCAGGGCGTCCGGGATCCGCTGGTCCTCGGCGAGGTACTCCGGGAACACCGCGATGAGGCGGCCGGCCAGCGAGATGTCCCGCGTCTCCACGGAGACACCCGCCTGCGAGGCGTACGCCTGGACCACCGGCAGGAACGAATACGTCGCCAGGGCCGGGGCCTCGTCAGTGTGCGTATAGATGATGGTCGAGTCAGTCACCGGGTGCTCCGCTCCACGTCTGCAACATTGCTCGACATCAAGATATCTCGTGCTCGACTCCGGCTCGACAGCGGTCCGCGCACGCTGTCCGAGAACCCGTACATCCTCCGGGGCAACTCATCCGTCCGATCTTGTGGTCATGGAGGTTGATCACACTCATCCGACGGCCGGACCCGACCACCCGGCCGCCCGAGCGAAAGCGGACCATGAGATATCGCACCAGAGTGACGGCCCCGGCGGTTCTGTTCGGCACGATGGCGGCCCTGTCCGTGGCCTCCCCGGCGCACGCGGACGCGGAGACCGGCACGCCTGGCCCGGAGACCCTGGGGGACTCCGTCTACCCCGACCTCGGCAACGACGGTTACCGCGTCTTCGCGTACCACCTGGACATCGCGTACGACGCCACGACCCGGCTCGTCGACGCGACGGCGACCCTGAAGGTCACGGCCGGCCAGGAGCTGAGCCGTCTCTCCCTGGACGCCCTGGGCCTGGACATACGCACCGTGCGCGTGGCCGGCGCGACGGCCGTCTTCGAGCAGGTCGGCGAGAAGCTGCGGATCACTCCCGCCGGCCCGCTGTCCGCCGAGGAGACGGTCACCGTCGTCGTGGCCTACTCGGCCGACCCGCGCCGCTCCCTCGCCCACACCGCCTGGGTCCCCACGCCGGACGGGTTCGCGATCTGCCCCCAGCCGAACTCCGCCCACACCGTCTTCCCGTGCAACGACCACCCCTTGGACAAGGCGGACTTCACCTTCCGCGTCACCGTCCCGGCCGGCCTCAAGGGTGTCGCGAGCGGCCACCTGGTGAGCACGGAGGACCTCGCCGACGGGCGGACCGCGTACTGCTACCGCTCCCGGGAGCCCATCGCCACGGAGCTCGTGCAGATCACCGTCGGCGACTACGTCATCAAGGACCGGGCAGGCCCGCACGGACTGCCGCTCCGGGACGTCGTCCCGGCCGCCCGGGCCACCGCCCTGGAGCCCGCGCTCGCCCTCACCCCGAACCTGGTGAGCTGGCTCGAACAGCGGCTCGGGGCCTTCCCGTTCGAGACCTACGGCCTTCTGCCCTGCAACTCCGACGACGCCAACGCCTTCGACTTCACCGGCCTGGAGACCCAGACCCTCACCCTGTACAAGCCGAACTTCCTGCTCCAGGCCGAGAAGAGCATCGGCTCGCACATGATGCACGAGCTGGTCCACTCCTATTTCGGCAACAGCGTCAGCCCCGCCAATTGGGCCGACCTGTGGCTCAACGAGGGCCACGCCGACTTCTACGGGCTGCTGTACCGCTACGAGCGCGGCTGGACCGACTCCCTCGGCCTCACCACGATGGAAGCGCGCATGAAGGACACGTACGCGCGCGGCGACCAGTGGCGCAAGTCCTCGGGCCCGGTCGCGGCGCCGAACGAGGCCAACCTCTTCGACAGCCAGCGCTACCTCGGCGGCGTCCTCGTCCTGTACGCGCTGCGCCAGCAGGTCGGCGAGACGGTCTTCAGCGCCATCGAGCTCGCCTTCCTGGAGCGCTTCCGCAACTCCTCGGCCTCGACGGACGACTACATCGCCGTCGCCTCGGAGGTCTCCGGCACGGACCAGTCCGGCTTCCTGCGGGACTGGCTCTACGGCACGAAGACCCCGCGGATGCCCGGCCACCCGGACTGGACCGTGACCCCGGTGGTGTCGACCCTGCGCACACCGCAGAGCCGGCCCAGCGGCTCCCACGACAACTCGGCGACCCTGTAAGGCCGATCCGGTCAGGCCGGTCCTGTCAGTCGAGCCGGGCGGCGGACACCTCGCCCGGCTCGATCACCGTCTCATGGCCACGCTGGTGCGGAATCGACACCGACCCCTGCTGGAGGGCAACGGTCCGCGTGGGCGCCGGAATCCGGATGCCCTCCTGGCGGTAGCGCTTGTGCAGCTGCTTGATGAACTCGTGCTTGATCCGGAACTGGTCGCTGAACTCCCCGACGCCCAGGATCACCGTGAAGCCGATCCGGGAGTCACCGAAGGTGTGGAAGCGGACCAGCGGTTCGTGCTCCGGGAGCGCGCCCTCGACCTCCGTCATGACCTCGGCGACGACCTCGCAGGTGACCCGCTCGACGTGCTCCAGATCGCTGTCGTAGGCCACCCCGACCTGCACCAGGATCGTCAACTGCTGCTCGGGACGCATGAAGTTGGTCATGTTCGTCTTGGCGAGCTCCCCGTTGGGGACGACGATCAGGTTGTTGGAGAGCGCGCGGACCGTCGTCTGACGCCAGTTGATGTCCTCGACGTAGCCCTCCTCGCCGCTGCTCAGACGGATGTAGTCGCCGGGCTGGACGGTCTTGGAGGCCAGGATGTGGATGCCCGCGAAGAGGTTCGCGAGGGTGTCCTGAAGGGCCAGCGCGACCGCCAGACCGCCGACGCCCAACGCGGTGAGCAGGGGCGCTATGGAGATGCCGAGGGTCTGGAGCACCACCAGGAAGCCGATCGCGAGGACCAGCACCCGGGTGATGTTGACGAAGATCGTGGCCGAGCCGGCGACCCCGGAGCGGGACGTGGTGACCGTCCGCACGAGACCGGCGACCAGCCGGGCCGCCGCCACCGTGACGACGAAGATCAGCAGCACGGTCAGCACCTGGTTGACGGTGTGCTGGACCCCCTTGGTCAGCGGCAGGGCCGCCGCGGCGACCGCCGCACCGCCCGCGATCGCAGCCGAGGGCACCACGGTCCGCAGAGCGGCCACCATGACGTCGTCACCGCCCCACTTGGTGCGGTCCGCGTGCTTGCCGAGCCACTTGAGCAGCATGCGCAGCAGGAACGCCGCCAAGAGGCCCGCCACCATGGCGATGCCGGCGCCGACCATGTCGTCCATGGTGAGATCCCGTTGAAATGCCGTCACGTTGCCACCTGTTCGAAAGTGCGGGAAGTGCGAGCGCGTCGGCCGTGTGAAGGTTCCGTGGCCGACGCGACCGCTCATCCTGCCGTATCCGGTACGGGAGTTCGTACCTGGCCGGGCGGCGGATCGCCGGGTTTCGGACGATGTCCTCGACGTGTTCTGCCTGCTCGCGGCCGGGTGACGGACACGGGTTTCCTCGTGTCCACCGTCACCCACGTCACAGCGGTCCGTCCGCTGGGCTCGCTTCACCGGCCCGGGTTCCACGGACCCGGCTGAAAACAATCCCCTTCGCCGGACGGCGAATGCCCCGTGCCGCCCGGTCAGATGACCTTCAGCCGGACCAGCGCGCCCAGCGTCAGCGCGCCCGGCACCAGCGGCACCCAGACCGTGATGATCCGGTAGGCGAGCACCACCGCCGTGGCCACGGCCACCGGACCGCCGGCCGCCACCAGCGCGACCACCAGAGCCGCCTCCACCGAGCCGACCCCGCCCGGCGTCGGCACGAGCGCCACCGCGCAGGTCGCCGCGAGGTAGGCGAGGGCCATGTGGACGGGCGGCACCGACAGCCCCATCGCCTGTCCCACCGCGGCAAGGCCGGCCGCCTGGAGCGCGGGGAAGGCGAGGGAACCGCCCCACAGCGCCAGCGCCCGGGACGGGCGGGTGTGCACCGAGCGGGCCTCACGCAGCGCGGTCCGCAGGAAGGAGCACAGGGCCGTCCGGACCCGGCGAACGCCGAGGAGCACGGCCACGGCCACCACCAGCACCGTGCCCAGACCCAGCAGCAGCGGACCGGCCGTCGCGTCGGGCAGCAGCGTGCCGAGCCGTAGCGCGTCGGGGAAGGCGACGAAGAGCGCGGCCAGCAGGGCGAGCCGGCCGATCGACTCCGCCAGCAGATAGAGGGCGAGGGCGGCCGAGGAGCGCGCCAGGGGAACCCCGCACACGGTCATGAAGCGCAGGTTCACCGCGCCCGCGCCGAGCCCTGTCGGCAGCAGATGGTTGGCCGCGCCCGCCGCGAACTGCGTGGCCAGCAGCCGCCGCCGGGGCAGCCGCTGCACGACGGCACCCTGCCGGGTGAAGGAGGCGGCCACCCAGGTCAGACAGGTGGTACCGACCGCCGTCAGCAGCCACGGACACTCGGCGTGCCGCAGATGCCCGAAGCCCTCGGAGAGCACGGACCGGTGCCGCACCGCGACGACGGTGACCAGCAGGAGCGGGACCAGACACAGGATCTGGCGGATTCGACGGGCGGGGAGGCGCTGGAGAGGGCGTCCCTGGGGGAGTTCTACCGCTGTCACACCCGGAGAGGTTCTCCGTACCGCGCCAACGGCGGGTTGCGGAAGCGGGGCCAGTGTCTTACGTACGGTCATCGAGTCCTTCGGTCGGGCAGTCGATGGTCGGGCATTGACCTCAACGACGCTTGAGGTCCTACGTTGTCCCCCATGAGCATGGAGACCACAGCCTGGACACAGCTTCACAGTGTCATGAACGCCGAGCAGGAACGCCGCCCCTTCGCCCGAGCGACCCTGCGCCGCATCGGCGGTTTCGCCCGCCCGCACCGCACGCGCATCGCACGCTTCGTCGTGCTCGGGGTGGCGTCCGCGCTGCTCGCCGTCGCCACGCCCGTCCTGGCCGGACACATCGTCGACGCGATCGTGTCGGGCGACGACGAGGGCACGGTCGTACGCCTGGCCCTGCTCATCGCCCTCATCGCGGTCGCGGAGGCGGCGCTCGGCATCCTCGCCAGACGCCTGTCGTCCTCGCTCGGGGAGGGCCTCATCCTCGATCTGCGCACGGCTGTGTTCGATCATGTGCAGCGCATGCCGGTCGCGTTCTTCACACGCACTCGTACGGGAGCGCTCGTCTCCCGTCTCAACAACGACGTCATCGGCGCCCAGCGCGCCTTCAGCAACACCCTGTCCGGCGTGGTCAGCAACCTGGTCACCCTGCTGCTCACCCTTGTGGTGATGCTCACCCTGTCCTGGCAGATCACCCTGCTCGCCCTCGTGCTGCTCCCGGTGTTCGTGATCCCGGCCCGCCGCATGGGCAGCCGGATGGCCCGGATGCAGCGGGAGGCGGCCACCCTCAACGCGGCCATGGGCACCCGCATGACCGAACGCTTCTCCGCGCCCGGCGCCACCCTGGTCAAGCTCTTCGGCCGCCCCGAACAGGAGTCCGTGGAGTTCGCGGCCCGGGCCCGCCAGGTGGCGGACATCGGCGTACGGACCGCCACGGCCCAGTCGGTGTTCATCACCGCCCTGACCCTGGTCTCCGCCCTTGCCCTCGCCCTGGTCTACGGCCTCGGCGGCTGGTTCGCCCTGCGCGGCAGCCTGGAACCCGGCGCGGTGGTCTCCCTGGCGCTGCTCCTGACCCGCATGTACGCCCCGCTCACCGCGCTGGCCGGAGCCCGCGTCGAGGTGATGAGTGCGCTGGTCAGTTTCGAGCGGGTCTTCGAGGTGCTGGACCTCAAACCGCTGATCGAGGACAAGCCGGACGCCCGCGAGGTCCCCGAGGGACCGGTCGCCGTCGAGTTCGCGGACGTCCGCTTCGGCTACCCCTCCGCCGACAAGGTCTCCCTGGCCTCCCTCGAGGAGGTCGCCTCACTCGACACCCGCGGCGGCGCCGAGGTCCTGCACGGCATCTCCTTCCGGGCCGAACCCGGCCAGACCATCGCACTCGTCGGCTCGTCCGGCGCGGGCAAGTCGACCGTCGCCCAGTTGCTTCCCCGCCTGTACGACGTCGACGAGGGTGCCGTCCGCATCGGCGGCGTCGACGTCCGCGACCTGAGTGCCGGTTCCCTGCGGGCGACCCTCGGGATGGTCACCCAGGACGGCCACCTCTTCCACGACACGGTCCGCGCGAACCTGCTGCTGGCCCGCCCCGAGGCCGACGAGGCAGAGCTGTGGGACGCGCTGAGCCGCTCCCGCCTCGACGGCCTCGTACGGTCCCTGCCCGACGGCCTCGACACCGTGGTCGGCGAACGCGGCTACCGGCTCTCCGGCGGCGAACGCCAGCGCATGACCATCGCCCGGCTCCTGCTGGCCCGCCAGCGCGTCGTCATCCTCGACGAGGCCACCGCCCACCTGGACAACACCTCCGAGGCCGCCGTGCAGGAGGCACTCACCGAGGCACTGGAGGGCAGGACGGCGATCGTGATCGCCCACCGGCTGTCGACGGTACGCGCGGCCGACCAGATCCTGGTGGTCGAGGACGGGCAGATCGTGGAACGCGGCACGCACGAGGAACTGCTCGTGCTCGACGGCCGGTACGCGGAGCTGTACCGGACCCAGTTCGCGTCACACGGCGACGGGCCGACGGAGATCCCGGCGGCGAGCGAGGCCGTGGCCTGAGGACACCGGCAGGTCAGGGCACGAGCCGCTGCTGGTCACCGGCACGCCATTCGACGAGCAGGACGGTGGCGTCGTCGTCCAGGCCGCCGCGGTGGTGGTCGAGGACCGCGTGCATGAGGCGACGCAGGGTCTCGTGGAGTGTCTGGCGGTCGGAGTGGTGACGGACGACGAAGTCGACGAACCGGTCGCGCCCGAACCGGCGCCCCCCGGCGTCACGGGCGTCGACGACCCCGTCGGTGTACAGCAGCAGCCGGTCGCCCGGCTCCAGCTGGTGTTGGCTGACGACGATCGGAAGGCCCAGGTCGGCGCCCATCGGCCCGGCCGGCGGGCAGGCCAGTTCGGTGGTCCAGCGGTTGCCGCGGATGACGAGCGGCAGATGGTGACCGCGGTTGATCCAGGTCAGGCGCCCGGTGTCGAGATCGAGGTCGGCGAGGATGCCGGTGATGTAGCGGCTGGTGCCGAAGTGGGCCACGAGGACGTCCTCGACGGCCCGGCTGGTCTCGGCCAGGGTGGCGCCCTGGCGGCGGGCGTTGCGGCAGGCGGCCACCGCCACGTTGGCGGTGATCCCCGCGGTGGTGTCGTGGCCCATGGCGTCCAGTACCGCCAGATGCAGGGTGCTGTCGCTGACGGCGTAGTCGAAGGCGTCACCGCCCATCTCGTACGCGGGCTCGCTCACGGCACCCACGGTCACGTCACGGCCGGCGAAGGCGGGCTGGGGCAGCAGCTTCCACTGCATCTCCGCCGCCACGTTCATCGCCTCGGTACGGACAAGCCGGGCATAGGAGTCACTGGAGGGCCGCTTGCTGAGCAGGAGCAGCGCCACCATCGAGGCAAGGTCGCGCAGATCCCGCCGTACGGCCTTCTCGTCACCGTCCTCCGAGTCGGCCCGCAGGATCCCGATGCGTTCGACTCCGTCGGTCACCGGCACCCACCACCGTCGCCGTGTCCGCGTCACGCGCTGCGGTTCGGCGACGAGGACCACCCGCTGATAGGCCCGCCCGGGCAGGGTGCCGTCGATGCGTATCCGTTCCCCGCCCGCCCCCGCGTCGAGGCCGTGGCCGGTGATCTGCCGCAGCAGCGTCTCGCGGAGGTCGACCGCGAAGACGGCCACGTCGTACAGGCCGACCGTGGCGGCATGGCCGGCGACGAGGCCGGGCAACTGCTCCAGCGCCACCGTGTGCGCGTCCTGCATCAGCCGACGCAGCATCCACCCGGTGTTCCCGGTGTTCACCATGCCACCACCCCGGTCACGCGTATCGGCGGAGGACCGGGTACCCCGGGACCGGACGCACGACTCCTGGGCCGCGGCGGTCACATCGACGCCGCGGCCCAGGAGTCGGATCGTGCCGTCGGGCAAGGGGCCGGTCAGCCGTCCTTGCCCATGGCCTTGCGTACGGCGTCCCGGGTGCGGTCGACCAGCGCGGCGACCGGTCCCAGGGCCATGTTCTTTGCCGCCGACTCGGTGCCGGGGTGGGGGTGGGTCGGGGCCATGGCCTCGGCCGCCTTCAGCGCGGTTGCCATGGAGGACAGCCGGGCCTTGTCCGCGTGACGGCGGATGTGGTTGAACTCGTAGCGTTCCTCGGCGCGGGCGTGCTTCATCACGTCCGTGCGCAGACTCTGGAGCTCGGGAAGGAACTTGGCGTCGTCCGTGTCCATCCCGTCGAGCCGCGACAGGAGTTCCTTCGCCTCCCGCTCCTCGGCCAGCCGCTCCTCCACGATCCGCGCGCCGTCCGGCACGGAGCTGCGGGTGAAGGGGTGGATGACCTCCTCCTCGGCCGTCTCGTGCACGGCGAGCAGCTGGATCAGGTTCCGGAAGGCGCTCCGGCGCTCGTCCCCGGAGGTCCGCTCCACCTCGTCGAAGAGGTTGCGGATGTCACCGTGCTGACGCATCAGCAGGGCGACGACATCGGCGTCGCTCGCGGCGATCCCGGCCATGTCAGCTCCTCTCCCGGGAGGCGACGTCCGGGTGCTCGCCCTCCGACTCGATGCGGTACTCGCGGCCGAACGTCTCCCGGTGCTGGGCCATCACCCGCTCACTGGGCGGCTCCTCGCCGCCGTGCAGCTGCTCCTGCATCTTCTGGAAGCGCTCGTGGGCGTCCCGGACATAGCCGGTGCCCAGGGTCGTCAGATCCATCTGGGTGTCCAGCAGACCCCGCACGAACTGCTTGTTCTCCTCGAAGGTCAGGACGTTCGGCAGCTCCGGCGCGAGGATCTCCTGCGGCTCGCGGCCGTCGTGACGGCGCATCAGGTCGCAGGCGATCCGCAGGTGTTCGAGCTCCATGTTCAGGTGCAGCTCCCAGATCGCCTTCACCTTGGGGTCGGGCTCCTGCTCCATGAAGGAGTGGTAGAGGTAGCACTCGTTGTACTCGTGGTTGACGAGCTGCTCCCACCACGTCTCGCCCGGGTCGACCAGGGACTCGTAGTGGGTGACGTGCTCCTCCTCGACGAGGGCGATCTCCTGGTACAGCTGGCGGGCGATCGGCTCCATGTACTGGGGACCGACGTTCAGGTAGAAGTTCAGGGTCTGCTGCTCGGCCGCCATGATGGTCAGCGCGTGCAGCCGGGAGATCGGGTCGACCGTCGTCCGGTCGTAGGGCTCGCGCACGTTGTCGGCCGGGTGCCGGTGGTGGAACTTGGTCGGCCGTCCCGGCATGACCTCGGTGAGGCCCTCGACGATCGACTCGGCCTTGCGGTGCTCGATCATCTCGTACAGGTTGGAGTACCGGTACAGGTGGTCGAAGTCCTCCAGGACGCCGAACTCGTACGCCTGCTTGAGATACGGGTCGGGCTCGTGGCGGGCGATCCAGCCCGTGAGGTCGACCGCGACCTGCTCGTAGGAGATCGTCGTCTCCAGGACCGAGGCGAGGCCGGGCAGCAGCCAGTTGACGGCCTTCTGCTGCTGCTGCTCGATGTAACGGACCTCCGCCAGCTGCCGTTTGACCTCGAGGTCGGGACAGTGACGGGCGAACTGGTGGCTGAACTGGATCGCTTCCATCTCGATGCCGTTCATCGCGATGATCCGGCACTTGGTGTACGGGTCGCCGTGGTCGGGGTCGACGGGCTCGACGTCGAGCTCCCGCCAGGTGCGCAACTGGCGGTCCAGAGGGATTCCTCGGTGTTCCAGGGGGTTGAAGCCCATGGGGGTCTCCTCGGCTGTGGGCCGGAACGGGGCCGCGCGCGGGTACCCGTGGAGATTGGGTGTAACCGGGGTGAGGGAATGGTGCGGTCGTGGAACCGGCCAGATGACGGAGGGCCGTCTCCGCCGCACGGGCCGTGTCACGGTGCCGAGTTCTCCCCAGCGGCTGCCGAGGGAGGCTCCGGCGGCGCCGTGGGAAACAGCAGGGTCGTGGCGGCCCTGGCGTGCAGGGGGTCCAGCGTCCTGATCTGCCGCCCGGCCCTTCGCAGCAACTCCTCCAGCCGGTCGGCGTCCAGACGGGAGTCCTGGGCCGACGCGGCGAGCAGACCGCGCCACAGCGCCGCCTTGCCCTGCGCGCCCAGCCGCAGCGCCTCGAGCTCGATCACCACGGCCAGGCCGGAGCGGCGCAGCAGACGGCCGTTGGGCTTGACCCGCCCGGCCTTCTCACCCAGCCACGCCCCGTACGCCTTGTACCGCCTGACGGGGACGCCGAGATCGGCCAGCACACGCAGCAGGGCCTGCCGGTCCTGCGAGATCTCCTGGCTGAGGTCCGCCAAGGTCTCGCCGTAGGGCGCATCGCGGTGCTCGTGTGCCATGCGGCGGGCGAGTTCCACCCCCGCCGTCGCGCCGGCCAGATGGTCGTTGAGATAGATCCCCAGCCGCTGCTGCCGGGTCGGACCGCCTCGAGAGGCCCGTGCCGTCATGTTCATGATCGCCCTCCGGCTGCCGGAGTCCTGTGATGCGTCGTGTCCTGACCACCGGGTGCCCCGGCCGGACCGATCGACCGCCTCGCCCTGACACCCCTGGCGTGGCCGCGGGCTCGGGTCCGTTCCGCAGCGGTGTACCAGCCCACCCCCAGCAGCACCGCCAGTCCCGCTTCCACGAGGTCGCCGCCGTAGTACATCCACCGGGACCCCTGATGCATGTCGGCGAGGGCGAAGCCGGTGCCGGGCGGCGGGCGGGTGTAGAGGGTCCGGGCCAGCACGCCGTGCGCGGCACCGGCGGCCAGTACGGTCGCGCCGCGCACGACGGGACTCCACCGTCGGCCTGCGGGCACGGGATCGAGCCCGCAGACGGCGTAGGTGAACACGAGACCCGCGATCGACATGTGCAGCTGCACCACGCCGTGCAGCAGGGGATGCCGTGCTGTCACCGCGAACAGCTCGCTGCGGTACAGCAGCCACAGACCGCCGGCGTCCAGGAGGGCCGTCAGGGGAGGGCAGAGCAGCAGACCGACGGGACCGCTGTGCGCGACGGACACGAGGAGCCGCCGTATCCGGCCGGGCGGGAGGGCGCGCAGAGCGAGGGTGAGGGGACGCGCCGCGACGAGCAGCACCGGCGCCGCCATACCGACGACCAGGTGCTGGACCACGTGCTGGGTGAACGGTCCTCCCCACAGTCCTCCCGGCGTCGCCCACGCCGTCCCCGCGCCCCCGACGGCGAACGAGACGTCCCGCCAAGGGGACCAGGCGTCCCCACGTCGGCGCAGCCGTCGTGCGGCGGCCAGATAGCCGACGGTCACCAGCAGCGCGGCTCCGGAGACGGCCGCCCCGACCGGACCCGGGTCCGGGTGGAGGTGCGCCGGCGTCATCCCGGCGGACCGCCGGTGCCGTGCCGGGCAGCGCGCACGGCGAGGCCCACGCCGATGAGCAGCAGGAGCAGGCCGGTGAGGTTCCAGGCCCAGTCGTACGGGGTGACGTCCACGCCGTAGCGGATCTGGTGCAGGCGCAGCAGCTTGTGGTCCACGACGCCGTCGAACAGTTGGAAGGCACCCATGCCCAGGAACAGTCCGGCCCGGGCGTGGGACGGTGCGAGGGAACGGCGGCGGCGAAGATCCGCGTAGAGGAAGAACCCGGCGCACAGGCCCAGCAGTTCGGCGGTGTGCAGCAGTCCGTCGGAGAGCAGGCCGACGGCGGTGGTCGAGCGGTCGTAGAAGTGGTGCCAGCCCAGGATCTGGTGGAAGACGATCTCGTCGACCGCGGCCGTCACCGCCGCCCCGATCAGCGCGCACACGGACATCGACCTGAGTGGCTCGGCACGGGCGCCCGGAGTGGTGCCGGGCCGGACGGACGCGCTCATGCGCTCATCCCTGCTCGTGGCCCTCGGCGTCCACGACGTCGCGCTTCCCGGCGTGTTTGCGCTGGTCGTGCTCCGCCGTCCGCGGGTGGTGCAGATCGAAGGCCGGCGATTCGGAGCGGATGGGCGGAAGGGAGGTGAAGTTGTGGCGCGAGGGAGGACAGGAGGTGGCCCACTCCAGGGAGCGGCCGAATCCCCATGGATCGTCCACGTCGATCCGCTCGCCCTTCTTCGCGGTCCGCCACACGTTGTAGAGGAACGGCAGCGTGGACAGGCCCAGCAGGAAGGCCCCGACGGAGGAGACGGTGTTCAGGGCGGTGAAGCCGTCGGCGGCGAGATAGTCGGCGTAACGGCGGGGCATGCCCTCGGCGCCGAGCCAGTGCTGGACCAGGAACGTGGTGTGGAAGCCGACGAACAGCGTCCAGAAGTGGATCCGCTCCAGCCGGTGGTCGAGCATGGTGCCGGTCATCTTCGGCCACCAGAAGCTGAATCCGCCGAACATCGCGAAGACGATGGTGCCGAAGAGGACGTAGTGGAAGTGCGCCACGACGAAGTAGCTGTCGGTGACGTGGAAGTCCATCGGCGGCGAAGCGAGGATCACGCCGGTCAGGCCGCCGAACAGGAACGTGACGAGGAAGCCCGCCGCCCACAGCATCGGTGGTTCGAAGGAGAGCGAGCCCTTCCACATGGTGCCGATCCAGTTGAAGAACTTGACGCCCGTCGGCACGGCGATCAGGAAGCTCATGAAGGAGAAGAACGGCAGCAGTACGGCCCCGGTGGCGAACATGTGGTGGGCCCACACGGTCACGGAGAGACCGGTGATGGCGATGGTGGCGCCGATCAGCCCCACGTAGCCGAAGATCGGCTTCCGGGAGAACACCGGGATGATCTCGCTGATCACCCCGAAGAAGGGCAGGGCGAGGATGTAGACCTCGGGATGCCCGAAGAACCAGAACAGGTGCTGCCACAGCAGCGGCCCGCCGTACTGGGCGTCGAAGACATGGGACCCGAAACGCCGGTCCGCCTCCAGCGCGAGCAGCGCGGCCGCCAGGACCGGGAAGGCCAGCAGGACGAGCACCGAGGTCAGGAGCACGTTCCAGGTGAAGATCGGCATCCGGAACATGGTCATGCCGGGGGCGCGCATGCAGATGATGGTGGTGATGAAGTTGACCGCCCCGAGGATGGTGCCGAACCCGGCCAGCGCCAGCCCCATGATCCACAGATCGGCGCCCACATAGCCGCTGCGGATGGGACCGCTGAGCGGGGTGTACGCGGTCCAGCCGAAGTCGGCGGCGCCCTGCGGGGTGAGGAAGCTGCCGAGCACGATCAGGCCGCCGAAGAGGAACAGCCAGTACGAGAACATGTTCAGCCGGGGGAAGGCGACGTCCGGCGAGCCGATCTGCAGCGGCATGACCGCGTTGGCGAACCCGGCGAAGGTCGGCGTCGCGAAGAGCAGCAGCATGATCGTGCCGTGCATCGTGAACGCCTGGTTGTACTGCTCGGTCGACATCAACTGCAGCCCCGGGCGGGCCAGTTCCGCCCGGATCGCCATCGCCAGCGCCCCACCGACCAGGAAGAACGAGAACGAGGTGATCAGGTACAGGTGACCGATCTTCTTGTGGTCGGTGGTGGTCAGCCAGGACACCACCACGCGCCCCTTGCTCCGACGCCCCGCCACGGGGACGGGGGAGACCGGTTCGGTATGCGTCGCCATCGATTCCCCCGTCCCGCCCGGAGGCGCGTGTGAAGGTGTCGTGTCGGGGGCGTGTAACCAGTCCGGCGGGAGCTAGTCATGGCAGTTCTCGACCCGGGGACGCGGGGTGCGGAAGCCTGCCCTGCTGTGGCGATGGTCACGAACGCGTCCGGGGCCGGAGCGGGGGCCCGGACCCGCAGTAAAATCCCCCCACAGCCCTTGACCTGCACGAACGCGGGCAGGGAGCCTACGTTCAGGAGTGCTCCGATGTTGCGCACCATGTTCAAGTCCAAGATCCACCGAGCCACCGTCACCCAGGCCGACCTGCACTACGTGGGATCGGTGACCATCGACGCGGACCTTCTCGACGCCGCCGACCTGCTGCCCGGTGAGCTCGTCCACATCGTCGACATCACCAACGGCGCCCGGCTGGAGACGTACGTCATCGAGGGTGAGCGAGGCTCCGGCGTGATCGGCATCAACGGTGCCGCCGCCCATCTCGTCCACCCCGGAGATCTGGTGATCATCATCAGTTACGCTCAGGTGACCGACGCCGAGGCGCGGGCACTGCGGCCCCGGGTCGTGCATGTGGACCGTGACAACCGCATCGTGGCCCTGGGTGCCGATCCGTCCGAGCCGGTGCCGGGTTCGGACCAGGAGCGCAGCCCGCAGGCGGTGCCGGCCTGACCTTGCTGCTCGACGACCTTCGGACCAGGAGCGTGCCCATGAGCGACATCGAGATCCGCGACGACCGACAGGCCGGCCGCCTGGAGGCCCTCGGTTCCGGGGGAGGCGAAGTCGTCGGCCACATCCAGTACTTCGTCCTCGAATCCCCCGGGCGCGCCCTGGTCCCGGTCCACACCATCGTGGAACCGGCCCACGAGGGAAAGGGCATCGCGGGCTCCCTGGCCCGCGAGCTCTACACCATCGCGGCTCGCGAGGGCGTTCCCGTCGCCCCCCTCTGCCCGTACGTCGTCAAGTGGGCCGAACGTCACCCGGACGAGGCCCCTGCGGCGGACCCGGAGCTTCTGCGCGCGGCGAAGGACTGGCTGAAGGCCCACCCCGAGGGTTTCTGAGCCGCGGGTGCCCGTAGCGCCCGCCGGTGCCCTCCGACCGGGTGACTGCCGTCGCCGCTCACGGGTACGCGGGGGAGTGATCCAGAGCCGACGTCGACCGACAGGCTGGAGGACACGATGACCAATCCGTATCCCGAACCGGTCCCACCGGGGCCCACGCCAGGTCCCACACCGGGCCCGACCCCGGATCCCCCCTCGCCCCCGGTACCGTCCCCGGGCCCCTACCCGGCTCCGGACCCCTCTCCCGTCCCGCCCGGCCCGGAGCCGCTGCCGACGCCGGAACCGGGTCCTCCGCTCACCTGAACGAAAAGATCGAAAAGTGGGGCGGCACGAGAGTGCCGCCCCACTCCTACTCCCTAGCGGTGCGGGGAACTGCGCGACCAGCCCTCACGCACCCTCAGAAGCCCTCTTACGAGGTCACCTCGGACCGGTCTCCACCCCACAGCGTGTGGAACGACCCCTCCTGGCCCACCTTCTGGTAGGTGTGCGCTCCGAAGAAGTCCCGCTGTCCCTGCGTGAGCGCGGCCGGCAGGCGCTCGGCGCGCAGCGCGTCGTAGTAGGCGAGCGCCGCCGAGAAGCCGGGCACCGGCACGCCCTGCCGGGTCGCCGCGATGATCACGTCACGCCAGTCGTCCTGCGCCGACGCGATCTCCTGGGCGAAGGTGTCGTCGGACAGCAGGCTCGGCAGGTCCGCGCGGGTGTCGTACGCGGCCCGGATACGGTCCAGGAAGGCCGCGCGGATGATGCAGCCGCCGCGCCAGATCGCGGACACGGCACCCAGGTCGATGTCCCAGTCGTACTCCTCGCGGGCCGCCGAGATCTCGTGGAAGCCCTGGGTGTACGACACGATCTTCGACGCGTACAGCGCCTGCTCGACGCGGTCCGCGAAGGCGCCCGCTTCGGACTCCGAGAGGGCGGACGCCTTGGGACCGGCGAGACCGCGGGACGCCTCCCGCAGGTCCGCGTGGCCGGACAGGGACCGCGCGAAGACGGCCTCCGCGATGCCCGACACCGGGACACCCAGGTCGAGGGCGATCTGGACCGTCCAGCGGCCGGTGCCCTTCTGCTCGGCCTGGTCCACCACGACGTCCACGAACGGCTTGCCCGTCGCCGCGTCCACGTGGGACAGCACCTCGGCGGTGATCTCGATCAGGTACGAGTCCAGGCGGCCCGTGTTCCAGGTGCGGAAGATGTCGGCGATCTGCGCGGGGGTGTATCCGGCCACGTCCCGCAGCAGCTGGTACGCCTCGCCGATCAGCTGCATGTCGGCGTACTCGATGCCGTTGTGGACCATCTTCACGAAGTGCCCGGCGCCGTCGGGACCGACGTGCGTCACGCAGGGCGCACCGTCCGCCGCCTTCGCGGAGATCTTCTCCAGCATCGGGCCGAGAGAGTCGTACGACTCCTTCGGGCCACCCGGCATGATGCTCGGGCCGAGAAGCGCGCCCTCCTCGCCGCCGGAGACACCCATGCCGACGAAGTGGATGCCCTGCTCGCGCAGGTCGCGCTCCCGGCGCCGGGTGTCCGCGAAGTGCGCGTTGCCACCGTCGATGATCATGTCGCCGGGCTCGAGCAGCGGCGCGAACTCCTGGATCACCGCGTCCGTCGGCTCGCCAGCCTTCACCATGATGACCAGCCGGCGCGGCCGCTCCAGGGCCGCCACGAACTCCTTGGCGGTCTCCGCCGCGACGAACTCGCCCTCGCTCCCGAACTCCTCGACCAGGGCGTGCGTGCGCGACGCGGTCCGGTTGTGCAGGGCGACCGTATAGCCGTTGCGGGCGAAGTTGCGGGCCAGGTTGCGGCCCATGACCGCGAGGCCCGTGACGCCGATCTGCGCTGTTGTGCTCATACCGCCTGCTCTCAAAAGATCCTGTGGATCGCGTTGGTCATGTAACGCTGCTGCCGGTCGTGCTTGTCAGTATCGTCCACCGGTCATCCTGGCTTGTCGGGGGACGGTTCGCACACCAGGGATACGGTTCGGGCCGCTCGTTGTGTTCAGCCGGGGGCGGCGGTTCGGTGCGCTGCCGGAGGCGGCTGGTTGCCGTCTTGTCATGGCCTGTTCGCAGCGCTTACTTTTGCCCCTCCTGGCGCATGACGCATGTCTAGGGGGAGGCCTCCATGGCCGTACGCGGCCGGCACCGCCGGTATCAGCCGAACAGGATCAACCGCGCATCGCTCACCGTCACCGCGGGCGGAGTCGGCATCGCGGTCCCGCTCATCGGCACCGGCACCGCCCACGCGGCCGACGTGGACATCTGGAACAAGGTCGCCGCGTGCGAGTCGAGCGCCAACTGGAGCATCAACACCGGGAACGGCTACTACGGCGGGCTCCAGTTCACCCGGTCCACCTGGGAGTCGTACGGGGGCACCCGGTACGCGGCGCGCGCGGATCTGGCCACCAAGGACCAGCAGATCGCCGTCGCCGAGAAGGTGCTGCGGGGGCAGGGCCCGGGCGCCTGGCCGACGTGCTCGGTGCGGGCCGGACTCACCCGCGACGGATCCGCCCCGGACATCCACCCGGCGGGGACGACGGGCACGACCAGGAAAACGACCTCCGTCCAGGACGTCCAGCCGCAGACCACACCGCAGTCACGGGCGGGAACGGCCGAGATGTACACGGTGGTCCGCGGCGACACGCTCTCGGGGATCGCCGACGCCCAGAAGGTCCGTGGCGGCTGGCACGGGCTGTACGCGGCCAACCGCCGGACCGTCGGCGCCGACCCCGACCTGATCGTGCCCGGGCAGCGGCTGAAACTGCGGGCCACCGCCGGTACGACCACCACCGCCGACACCACCTCGACGAAGAAGACCTCCTCCGACACCGGGGAGGCGACGAAGAAGGCCACGGACACGGGCCTGGTCGCCCCCGTGAACGCCTCCCTCGGCACCCCCTACCGCAAGGCGGGCGCCGTCTGGTCGAAGGGCTACCACACCGGCGTCGACTTCGCGGTGCCCACCGGGACCACGGTGAAGGCGGTGGCGGCCGGCAAGGTGGTCAGCTCGGGATGGGCCGGATCCTTCGGGTACCAGGTAGTGATCCGGCACGCCGACGGCCGCTACACGCAGTACGCCCACCTGTCCGCGATCTCCGTGAAGTCCGGCCAGACGGTGGGCGGTGGGCAGCGCATCGGCCGGTCCGGGTCCACCGGCAACAGCTCGGGCCCGCATCTGCACTTCGAGGTGCGGACGGGGCCCGGCTTCGGTACCGACATCGACCCGGTGGCCTATCTCAGGACCGGCGGCATCAGGATTTGACACGCATGCGGTGTCGGTCGAGGACCGGCATCGGGAAGTACGCGGCGCCGTAGAAGGGCCCGTAGTACACCGGAAGCTCGTCACCCGGCTCCAGGGGCTCGTCCGACGGCGTCGCCTCGGCCGCGGCGGGGGCCGGGACGAGCATGTCCTCGCGCAGGGCGGCGGTGACCTTTTCGACGAGGGCGCTGTCGCGCTGGGTCGTTTCGGCCGGTTGCTCGGCGTGGATGCCTTCGTGCTGTGCCGCGGGGATCGGCTCCTGGACGGGTGCGGGGACGAACACCTCCGCGCGGTCGGGGGCCGGGACGAGCATGTCCTCGCGCAGGGCGGCGGTGACCTTTTCGATGAGGGCGCTGTCGCGCAGGGCTGTTTCGGCCGGTTGCTCGGCGTGGATGCCTTCGCGCTGTGCCGCGGGGGTCGGGTCCTCGGCGGGCGCCGGGACGAACACCTCCGCGCTGTGGGCCGCGGCGGGCTCCTGCTCCGCGTGGGTGCGCTGGAGCCGCTCCGTCGTCAGCAGGATCAGGCCGCCCGCCGCCACCACGCCGCAGCCCAGGGCGAGCATGGTGCCCGTGGCGCCGTAGCGGAAGGTCTCGCCGAACATCGTGATGCCGACGGCGGCCGCCACCACCGGGTTCACGACCGTCAGCGTGGCCAGCGGAGCCGCGAGTCCCGCACCGCGGTAGGAGGCCTGCGACAGCATCAGTCCGGCCGTGGCCAGGACGCCGATCGCGGCCAGCGCGGGCAGGTCCGCCGCCGACACGCCGCCGCTCCAGTCGACGGCGACCGTCTTGGTGAACACCGAGGACATGCCGAACGCTATGCCGGACGCGGTCGCGAGCAGCACGCTGCGGACCACCGGGTGCCGGTGCGCGGCACGGCCCGCGATCATCAGCGATACCACCGCGGCGGCCGTCACGATCCCGGCGAACACCCGCTGGGCCGTGCTCAGCGACTGCGCGTCGGACGTGCCCACCAGGGAGAGCAGACCGGCCAGACCGACCGTCGCCATGATCGCGCCCCGCCAGGCGGTGGCCCCGGCCCTGCGGCCCACGAACAGCGCGGCCATCGGCAGCGCGAACACGATCGTCAGGGCGCCCAGCGGCTGGACCAGGCTCAGCGGGCCGTAGGCCAGCGCCACCACGTGCAGCAGTCCGCCGAGGCCGTTGAGCGCGACCGCCGCCCACCAGCTCGGCCGGCGCAGCGGAGCGTAGTGCTCGTCGGGGTGCGACACCGCGACCTGCTCCTGCACGATCGCTCCGCCCGCGTAGGCGACGGCGGAGACGAGGGAGAGGAGCACGGACAACGCGAGGGCACTCATGAGCTGCTCCTCTGCGTGAGGCGAGGGCGGGCTGCCCGGCGCGACGGACTGTCGTCTTCCATGCCCAACACGATGCCGTGAAAAGTTCTTCCCGTCGTCGTACCTGAGCAGGCAATGGGTCCTACTGCCGATGGAGTACAAAAGGGTCCGTGTCCTCCCCAAGACGGGTGACACGGGGTGGAGGCCCCCTGGTGGGTTCCCCTACGGGTCTTGGTACTACTGCTGGTCGTGGACCTCGACCCTGATCTCGCGGCACTGCGACCGCTCGGCGCCTTCTTCGTACTACGGACGATCGGCGGCGCCCCCGGGGCATCGCACCCGGCGCTGCCGACCCTCGCACAAGTCTACGAGAACCAGGCTTCGGATGTTTACGGAAATTCCATGACTTTTCGTGTCCGGAAGGTCGCCCACGCCCTGAACGCGCCCGAGCCGCGGATCGCCGCCTCCATCGCCCACCAGGGCCTCGCGGCACGGCTGTGGTCGGTGGCGCTCGGCTGCGCGGTCCTGTACGGCCACATCCCGGACCTCGCCCCGCACCGGCTGCACTGGGATCCCGACGCGAGCGCGCCCGACGACCTGTGGCTGGACGCGGTGCGGCCGCTCCCGGGCGATGCCGGGGCGATCGCCGACGTCGTCCTGCACGGTCACCTCGAACCGCTCACGGCGGCGCTGCACGCCGAGTACCGGCTCGCCACCGGACTGCTGTGGGGCAACGCCGCCTCGGCGCTCGCGGGCGCCGCCCGTCAGCTGGGCCGCCGCACCGACGTCTCCGCCCGGGCCCGCGCTCTCGCGGCCGAACTCCTCGCCCACCCCCTGCTCGCCGGCACGCTCGACGGAACCACCCTGCGGCGCCGCAGCTGCTGTCTGTACTACCGGTTGCCGGGCGGTGGCGTGTGCGGTGACTGTTGCTTCACACGAGCCCCGCGCTCTTCCCCGCGCGGCGCATCTGGGTGACCATGAAGTCGACCAGCTCTGAGAAGGGGGTTCCGGGTGCGTGTGGGCCTGCTGACCCGGGAGTACCCGCCGGACGTGTACGGCGGCGCGGGTGTCCATGTCGAGTTTCTCGCCCGGGAGTTGAGAGCCCTCGTCGATCTGGAGGTGCACTGCTGGGGCGAGGTCTCCGTGAAGGAGAGGGCGGCCGGCGTCATCCGGCACCGGCCCTGGTCCACGCTCGACACCGCCAACGACGCGCTGCGTACCTTCTCCGTGGACCTGTCCATGGCGGCGGGCCTCGAAGACCGGGAACTGATCCACTCCCACACCTGGTACGCCAACCTCGCAGGCCACCTCGGCAAGCTCCTGCACGGCATCCCGCACGTGATGACCGCCCACTCCCTGGAGCCCCTGCGCCCCTGGAAGGCCGAACAGCTCGGCGGCGGATACGCGCTGTCGAGCTGGGCCGAGCGCACCGCGATCGAGTCCGCCGACGCGGTGATCGCCGTATCCGGAGCGATGCGCGAGGACATCCTCGGCAGCTACCCGGCGCTGGATCCGGCCAAGGTCCACATCGTGCACAACGGCATCGACACCGCCCTCTACCGCCCCGACCACGGCACCGACGTACTGGACCGCATCGGTCTGGACCGTGACCGTCCGTTCGTGCTCTTCGTCGGCCGCATCACCCGGCAGAAGGGCGTGCCGCACCTGATGCGCGCGGTGCGGGACATCGACCCGGCGGCGCAGGTCGTGCTGTGCGCGGGCGCCCCGGACACCCCCGAGATCGACCGGGAGTTCCGGGAGCTCTTCGAGGAGCTGAGCCGGGTCCGTGAGGGCGTGCACTGGATCCCGCAGATGCTGCCGCGCCCCGAGGTCATCCAGCTGCTCACGCACGCGGCCGTGTTCGTCTGCCCCTCGGTGTACGAACCCCTCGGCATCGTCAACCTGGAGGCGATGGCCTGCGGCACTCCCGTCGTCGCCTCCCGGGTCGGCGGAATCCCCGAGGTCGTGGACCACGGCAGGACCGGGCTGCTCGTACCCCTCGACGACGAGTTCGAGACCGGCCTCACGCGGGCACTCGACTCCGTGATCGGTGATCCGGAGACCGCGCGGCGGATGGGCGAGGCGGGACGGGAGCGAGCGGTGGGCGAGTTCGGCTGGGACGCCGTCGCGCGGCGCACGGCCCGGCTCTACGAGGAGATCGTCAAACAGGCGTACTAAGCCCCTCGCGAGGGCAGTGATGGGTCAAACCAGGGTGAGGGGAGCGGCCATGCGTCGTGGCGGACCTTCGGTGCTCGGCATCGTACTGGCGGGCGGAGAAGGCAAACGCCTGATGCCGCTGACCACAGACCGCGCCAAACCGGCGGTCACTTTCGGAGGAACGTATCGACTGGTCGACTTCGTCCTGTCCAACCTCGTCAACGGCGACATCCTGCGCATCTGCGTCCTCACGCAGTACAAGTCGCACTCGCTGGACCGGCACATCACCACCACCTGGCGGATGTCGAGCCTGCTCGGCAACTACATCACGCCGGTGCCCGCCCAGCAGCGCCTCGGCCCGCGCTGGTACCTGGGCAGCGCGGACGCGATCCTGCAGTCCCTGAACCTGATCTACGACGAGCGCCCCGAGTACGTCGCGGTCTTCGGCGCCGACCACGTGTACCGCATGGACCCGCGCCAGATGCTCGCCCAGCACATCGAGTCCGGCGCGGGCGTCACCGTGGCCGGGATCCGTGTCCCGCGCTCGGAGTCCCCGTCGTTCGGGGTGATCTCCCCGGGCTCGGACGGCCTCACGGTGGAGGGCTTCCTGGAGAAGCCCGCCGACCCACCGGGCCTCGCGGACGACCCGGACAGCGTGTTCGCCTCGATGGGCAACTACATCTTCACGACCAAGGCCCTGATCGAGGCGCTCCAGCGGGACTCCGAGGACCCCCACTCCATCCATGACATGGGTGGTTCGATCCTCCCGCAGCTCACCGAACGCGGCGAGGCCCAGCTCTACGACTTCAGCGCCAACCACGTCCCGGGCGAGACCACCCGCGACCGCGGCTACTGGCGGGACGTGGGCACCCTGGACGCCTACTACGACGCCCACATGGACCTGATCGCCGAGCGCCCCGCCTTCAACCTGTACAACCGGCAGTGGCCCGTCTACACGCACTCCGGCCAGCTCTCCCCGGCCCGCTTCAACGCCGGGGGCATCGCCAGCGAGTCCATCATCAGCGCGGGCTGCCTCATCCGCGGGCAGGTCTCGCGCTCGGTGCTGTCGCCCGGTGTCCTGGTCGACCCGGGGGCCGTGGTCCAGGGCTCGGTGCTGCACGACAACGTCAAGATCGGGCGGGGCGCGGTGGTCCGCGGAGCGGTTCTCGACAAGAACGTGGAGGTCCCGCCGGGCGCGACGATCGGGGTGAACCCGGAGCGGGACGCGGAGCTGTACACGGTCTCCAAGGGCGGGGTGATCGCGCTCGGGAAGGGACAACTGGTGTCGTGAGGACCGGCCTCGCCGCGCGCACCCGAACGGCCGGTCGTGGCGCACCCGAACGGCCGGTCGTGGCGCTCCGGCGGGCTGGGGGACAACCGGCCGATGGTCACTTCCGCACCATGAGTCCCGCCTCTTTCAAGAGGGGCGGGACTTTACGTGACGTTAACTGTGCGTAGCTTGATCGTACTTGACCGTAATCGCCGAGGGGCTGTTGACTGCTGGCTCACCCTTCGTCGACGCGAGGCAAGCCATTGACCTCTGACCTGCTCGCACCTCTCGACCTGGCTTTCTGGAACATGGAATCCGCCGAGCACCCGATGCACCTGGGAGCACTCGGCGTCTTCACCGCGCACTCGCCCACAGCCGGCGCCCACGCGGCCGACCTGCTGGCGGGCCGGGCGGCCGCCGTACCCGGCCTCAGGATGCGGATCCGCGACGTGTGGCCGCTGGGCTTCCCGTACGCCTTCGGGGGCGCGGCCCGGGTGTCCGACCCCGGCTTCGACCCGCGCAGGCATGTCCTGCTGCACGCCCCGACCGCGGACTTCCACACCGAGGCCGGCCGGCTCATGCAGCGGCCGCTCGACCGCGAACGGCCCCCATGGGAGGCGCATGTACTGCCCGGCGAGGACGGCACCTCCTTCGCCGTGCTCTTCAAGTTCCACCACGCCCTGGCCGACGGGCTGCGGGCGCTGACGCTCGCCGCCGCCGTCCTGGACCCGATGGACCTGCCCGCGCGCAGGCCACGTCCCGAGGAGCCGCCCAAGGCACTGCTGCCGGACGTGCGCAAGCTGCCCGGCCTGGTCCGGGGCGCCGTCTCCGACCTGGGCCGCGCCCTCGACATCGGCGCCTCCGTAGCCCTGTCCTCCGTGGGCGTGTGCTCCTCGGCCGCGCTCACCGCCGAGTCCAGCGGCACCCGCCGTACCGCCGGAGTCGTCGTCGACCTCGACGACGTGCACCACGTCCGCAAGGCCCGGGGCGGCACCGTCAACGACGTCCTGATCGCGGTGGTCGCCGGTGCCCTGCGGCGCTGGCTGGACGAGCGCGGCGACGGCAGCGAGGGCGTGGCGCCCCGCGCCCTGATCCCCGTCTCCAAGCGCCGTCCGCGCACCGCGCACCCTCAGGGCAACCGGCTCTCCGGCTACCTGATACGGCTTCCGGTCTTCGACCCCGACCCGCTGGCCCGCCTCGACACGGTCCGTACGGCCATGGACCGCAACAAGGACGCGGGTCCCAACCGGGGCGCGGGCGCGGTCGCCCTGCTCGCCGACCACGTCCCGGCCCTCGGCCACCGCCTCGGCGGACCGCTGGCCGGCCAGGGTGCCAAGCTCTGGTTCGACATCCTCGTCACCAGCGTGCCGCTGCCCAGTATCGGACTGAAGCTCGGCGGCAACCCGGTCACGGAGGTCTACCCCTTCGCCCCGCTCGCCCACGGCCAGTCCCTCGCGGTCGCCATCTCGACCTATCGGGGACAGGTCCACTACGGCCTGGTCGCCGACGCCGAGGCCGTGCCCGACCTGGACCGGCTCGCCCGGGCGCTGGGCGAGGAGGTGAAGGAACTGCTGACCGCCTGCGGTTCTTGATCGTTTGTGGATGTGCGGACCGGCTCCGGCGCTGAAGTAAAATTTCCTGTTCGACAGGCGGAAGCGGCCGGAGCGCCGCGCGGGTGACCAGGGAAACGGCAGCGCGATGACGGTGACAGACGACGGCTCGGCGACGATCACGGACGAGGTCCTGCCCGAGCCCGGTGACGAGGTCGTGCACGGCCCCGGTATCGACCCGGAGCGACTGGCCGTCTGCCTCGGCGTGCTCGAGGAACTCGACAAGCTGGATGTCGACCACCCCGACGCCATCACCGTGCGCCGGGCCACCGCGGGCGTCTACCGCACCGTCAAGCAGCGCCGCCGCCAGGACCGCAGGGCCGCCAAGACCGCGCACGACAAGGCGGTCACGGAGGCCACGGCGACCGGCTCCGCCCAGCGCATCGACGACGAGACCGAGGGCATCCTGCCGTCGTCGGTCACCGAGGAGGGCCGGGTCGCGGGGATACTCCAGCGCCCGCGCTCCTGCTACACCTGCAAGACCCGGTACGTCGAGGTCGACTACTTCTACCACCAGCTCTGTCCGGACTGCGCCGCCCTGAACCGCGCCAAGCGGGACGTCCGGGCGGACCTGACCGGCAAGCGGGCCCTGCTCACCGGCGGCCGCGCCAAGATCGGCATGTACATCGCGCTGAGGCTGCTGCGCGACGGCGCCCACACCACGATCACCACCCGCTTCCCGAAGGACGCCATCCGCCGCTTCAAGGCCATGGACGACTCCGGGGACTGGATCCACCGCCTGGAGGTCGTCGGCATCGACCTGCGCGACCCCGCCCAGGCCGTGGCCCTCGCCGAGCAGGTCGCCGAGGCGGGGCCGCTCGACATCCTCGTCAACAACGCGACCCAGACCGTACGCCGGCTGCCCTCCGCCTACGCCGCCCTGGTCGACGGCGAGAGCGCCCCGCTGCCCGCCGGTGAGCTCCCCGCCCACCACGTCATCGGTGCCTTCGGCTCGGGCGCGGTCGACGGACTCGCCTCCCTGCCCGCCGGGATCTCCGGCCTCGACGCCCAGCAGGTCGCCGATCTCGCCCTGGTCGCGGGCAACGCCAGCGTCGCCCGGCACCTCGACGGCACCGCCATCGACGCGGGCGGCCTCGTCCCCGACGTCGTCGACAGCAACACCTGGGTGCAGACCATCGAGCAGATCTCCCCGGTGGAGCTCCTCGAGACCCAGCTGTGCAACTACACGGCGCCCTTCATCCTGATCAGCGCCCTGCGTCCGGCCATGGCCGACGCGGCGAAGAAGGCGAGGAGCGGACGCGCCTACGTCGTGAACGTCTCGGCGATGGAAGGGGTCTTCGGCCGCGGCTACAAGGGCGCCGGCCACCCCAACACCAACGCCGCCAAGGCCGCGATGAACATGGTCACCCGGACCAGCGCCCAGGAGATGTTCCAGAGCGACGGCATCCTCATGACCTCGGTCGACACCGGCTGGATCACCGACGAACGCCCCCACTACGACAAGCTCCGCCTCGCCGAGGAGGGCTTCCACGCCCCCCTCGACCTGGTCGACGGCGCGGCCCGCGTCTACGACCCGATCGTGCGCGGCGAGGTCGGCGAGGACGTGTACGGGGTCTTCCTGAAGGACTACGCGCCCGGCAAGTGGTGAGCCGGCAGCCCTGACGTGTGGGCCGCCGTCGGCGGGGGAACCCGGAGCCCGGATAGTTCCCCGCGCCAGGAGTTGTCATGGCACGTCCACACAGCATCGATCCGCGCGCCTTCAACGATCCGCGCAACCACTACCCGACCGACGAGGAGTTCTACGCGAGCGACCGTCCGGTCCTGCACGAGCTCCCGGAGGACCGTCCCCGCGGCGGTGCCTCCGATCCGATCAGGCACCCCTGGAGCTGGGGCATGATCGCGCTCGTCGTCTTCGCGGGCGTGATCGTCCTCATGGGCATCGCCCTGTTCCCGTGACGCGGTCATGAGTGCGGCGGCGCGCCGGACCGCAGCCGGTCGTGGACGGCGTACCCGCCCGGGTGCGCCGCCCGCACCCGCGTGCCTCCGTCCACCAGCAGATCCGCCCCAGTGATCCACTCGGCCGCGTCGGACGCGAGCCACACCACGGCCCGCGCGATGTCCCCGGGCTCACCGATCCGCCCCAGCGGCAGCTCGACGGGACCCTTCTCCCACACGAACCGCGCCATCTCCGTCCGTACGAGCCCGGGGGAGACGGAGTTCACCCGCACTCCCGGCGCCAGCTCGCCCGCCAGCTGCTGGGTGAGGTGAAGCAGCGCCGCCTTGCTCGTGCCGTACGCGCCGACGTTCGGCCCCACATGCCCGGCGCCCTCCGTGCACACGTTGACCACCGCCCCGCCGTGCTCCCGCATCCAGCCGTGCCACGCGCCCTGCACGAGCCGCAGGGCCGCCTCCACGTTGACGGTGAACGCCTCCCGCCACCCGTCCGGATCGACGTCCATCAGGGGGCCGTACGGCTGGTTCGTCGCGGCGTTGTTGACGAGGACGTCGACCCGCCCGAACTCGCTCAGGGCCAGTTCGACGAGCGCCCGCAGATGCTCCGGGTCGGCGACGCTGCCCGCCAGGCCGATGCCGCCCAGCTCGGCGGCGGTACGGCGGACCTCCGCCGCGTCCCGGGCCGTCACGCACACCAGCGCCCCCGCGTCGGCCAGCTGCCGGGCGACGGCCAGGCCGATCCCGCGGGTGGCGCCGGTGACGACGGCGGCTCTCCCGGCAAGTCCGTACGACGACGTCATCGCTGTACCGTCTCATGACGGGCCGTCAGTCGACAGTCTGCATACGGGAGTTATGGGAGGCGACCAGTTCCAGCACGCCGCGCCAGTCCTCCAGGACACCCGCGTCGAACCCGGCGGTCCGGCTCTCCTCGGCGGCCTGGCGCAGCCGCAGCAGGTCGTCGTCGGTCGTGGGGCCGTGGTGACGCACCAGCCGGTGGACCCGCTCGCCGAGCAACGGTCGTACGGCCTCGGCGGTCCGTGCGGCCCGCAGCACCTCGTCGTCCGGGCACAGCAATTGCCCGATGCCCTGGACGAGCCCCGCGACCTGGAGCTCCTTGTCGGCGGGGCGCCCCCGGCGCAGCAGCGCGGCGGTCCGCAGCGCGTGTTGGTGCCGGCAGGCGTACAGCAGATCCATCAGCTCTTCGATACTGCGCAGCTCCATACGTCAGACCTTCCGCCGGTCCAGCCGTTGCCGTACGGCAGCAGATCATGGGCGGCTTGCGATTCGGCCAACGGGACTTGAACTGCTCACCCCGGGCCGGTCGAAGAGCCGAGCGACGATGTAGGCCGAGCGGGTGAACCGCACAATGCCCTCAACGGGCCGAAATCCACCGGAAACCGGCCGAAGAGTGCGGGCGACTCGTAATGGTTACACCATGTTTTCCGCCCCTATCGAGCGCGCCTCCGCTCATCTGGTTAATCTGTAGCGGACGGACGGCAGTACGGGGTCCTACCCACACCCACGGTCCGTCCCGGGACAAGCCGGTCACCACGGCCTGCTCTCACCTGAGTTACCGGCGCCACCGCGTCCGAACCCGATCTCGACCCAAGACCCGAGCGGACGCCCTGGCACCCGGCCGTAGCAGTGGACAGGTGACGTTCCGAGGGTGAGCCCGACACATAAGGAGTGCGCGGTGACACCGGAGAAGACGAATCGCGAGCAACGCCCCAAGGAACGCCCGGAGCGTGCGGGCCGACGGCCCGGGGACATCGGCAGTCTCGACGTGTGGGCGCGCTCCGCCCCCATCCGTCTCGCGGGCTACGAGGACGACCTCGCCGAGCCCCACATCCTGCCCAGCGTGGACTGACCGCACGACCCTTCGTGATCGCCGACGGCATGGGCGTGCGAGACTGGCGCCCATGCCGATCAGAGAAGCCGCGGCCGACGACTGGCCGCGGATCTGGCCTTTCTGGCACCGGATCGTGGCCGCCGCGGAGACCTACACCTGGGACCCGGACACCTCCGAGGAAGCCGCGCGCGCCCTGTGGATGCACCCGGCCAAGCGCGTGTACGTCGTCGAGGACGAGAGCGGCGAGATCGTCGCCTCGGCCTACGTCACCCCCAACTACGGCGGCCCGGGCGCCCGTATCGCCAACGCCGGCTTCATGGTCGACCCCGACCGGGGCGGCCGCGGCTTCGGCCGCGCGCTCGCCGAGCACATCCTGGCCGCCGCAGCGGCCGACGGCTACCGCGGGATGGTGTTCAACGCCGTCGTCGAGACCAACCCGGCCGTGAAGCTGTGGACCTCGCTCGGCTTCACGATCCTCGGCACCGTGCCGGAGGCCTTCGAGCACCCCCGGCACGGGCGGGTCGGGCTGCACATCATGTACCGAGCCCTGTAGGCGTAGTTCAGTCGAGCGGTGCCGTCCGCCGCCAGGGCTGCCGCTGCTCCAGTTCCGCCGCCACCTCCAGCAGCAGCGCCTCCGACCCCGGCCGCGCCACCAGTTGTACGGCGGTGGGGGCGCCCGAGGGCAGAGTGCCGAGCGGGACCGACATGGCCGGCCAGCCGGTGAGGTTCCACGGCGGGGTGAGCGGCGAGTAGTTGGAGTTGGCCAGGACGTTGCGCAGCCAGCCCCGCTCGTGCCAGGCCTCGGCCTTGGGGGAGCGGCGGGCCAGCGCCGGCAGCAGCAGGACGTCGTGCTCGGCGAAGAACGGCTCCAGGCGCTCACGCAGTGCCTGCCGGGCCGTACCCTTGCGCACGCCGTTGACGAAGCGCCGGCCGATCGCCGCGTGCACCCGGGTGCGCCGCGCCAGCAGCCGTGGGTCCAGCCCCGCCGCGTCCACCGAGGTGCCCGCCGTCCAGGTGGCGAGCGAGGTGACGCCCAGCGACAGCGGGTAGGGCGGGTCGGCGCGCCGCACCTGGTGCCCCGCCTTGATCAGCAGTGCGGCCGCCTCCCGGACCGCGTTCGCGTACGGGGCGCTGATGGTGACCCCGGCGAGCGGGCTGCGCAGGGACACGGCGACGTCGAGCGTGGCGGGTGCGTCCCGGCGCGCGAACTCGGCGTCGGCGATGACCGAGAGCAGCAGCCGGGTGTCCTCGACCGTGGTCGCGAGCGGGCCGTTTTCGGACATGCCGAACCAGTCGCCGTCGCTGATGCCGGCAGGTACCACCCCCGATCCCGGCTTCAGGGTGACGAGGCCGCAGTTGGCCGCGGGGATGCGCAGCGAGCCCATGCCGTCGTTGCCGAGGGCGACCGGGACCAGGCCCGCGGCGACCGCCGCCGCGCTGCCGCCGGACGAGCCGCCCGCGGTGCGCGAGGTGTCCCACGGGTTGCGGGCGGTGCCGTGGACGCCCTCCGTGGTGCCGAAGACGCACAGCTCGGGCACGTTCGTCAGCCCTACGACCACCGCGCCGGCGGCCCGCAGCCGGGCCACGACGGCATGGTCGGCGTCGGCCGGGGTGTCCGGGGTCGCGGCGGTGCCGACGCGGTTGCTCTCGCCGCGCACGGCGAGGTTGTCCTTGACGGCCACGGGGACGCCGGCCAGCGGGAGTTCGCCCAGGTCGCCCCGGGAGCCCACCTCGTCGGCCTCGGCCAGTGCCGCCTCGGCCCGCACCAGCCGGAAGGCCCCGACCCGCCCGTCGAGCTTCTCGATCCGGGCAAGGTGCTCGGCCACGACCTCCCGGGGCGTGGCCCGCTTCTCGCGGACGGCGGCGGCGATCTCGGCGGCGGTGCGGCCGACCCAGCTGGTCACGTGCGCTCCTCGGGGCTACTGGCGAGTACGTAGGGAGAACTCTGCCCGGAGGCGGCTGTCGAGTCGAGAGCGCTCGCGCTTGGACATTCGGTCCGGTGTTCTTGGACTTTTCGCGGCCACCCGGTCGAGGGGCGGCGACTGACGGGCAGGTCATCCGATCAATGAGGCAACTTTGGCTGTGAATGGCCCCATTGACAGGTCCAAGGCTCAGCTCAATTATCAGGCCTCCGATGAATAGGGGAGTCGCTCATGAGGAAACGGCTGAGATTCGCCGCCGTCGTGGCGCTGCTGACGCTGCTCCTGGCGCCGGTTCCGGCGCTCGCCCGCTCGGACCAGGGGCCGCCGGTCACCGTGCCGGCCCTGACCGACTGGACCGCGGAGTCCGGCAGCTATGTGTACCGGGCCGACGGCACGCGTCTGGTGGCCGACAGCCCTGTCGAACGGCGGGTCGCCGCGACGCTGGCCGGTGATCTCCGGACGGCGGGCCACGGGAAAATCTCCGTCGTGCGGAGCCGAGCCCGGGCCGGTGACATCGTTATCGACGTCGAGCCGTCCCGCAGAGCCCTCGGCGCCGAAGGCTACGAACTCCACGCCGGCAGAAGCCTGTCGATCACCGGCGGCACCGAGACCGGAGCCTTCTACGGCACCCGGACCCTCCTGCAGCTCCTCGCCCAGGGCGACCGGATCCCCGCCGGACACACCGTCGACGTGCCGCGCTACAAGGAGCGGGGCGTGGGCGTGTGCGCCTGCTACATCCACATCTCGCTGCCCTGGCTGGAGAACCTCGTCCGCGAGATGTCCTACAACAAGCTCAACCAGCTGCTCGTGGAACTGAAGGTCAAGAGCGCGGCCCACCCCGAGGCGAACACCTGGGGCTACTACACCAAGGACGAGATACGGCAGCTCGTCGCGCTGGGCGACAAGTACCACGTCGAGATCATCCCCGAGATCAACTCCCCGGGGCACATCGACCCGTGGATCGAGAACCGCCCCGACCTCCAGCTCACCGACTCCGACGGCGTCAAGCAGCCCTCGCGGCTCGACATCACCCAGTCGGCCGCCTTCGACTACTACACGAGCCTGATGGACGAGTACGCCCAGGTCTTCACCTCGAAGTCCTGGCACATGGGCGCCGACGAGTACATGCTCGGCTCCGACTTCGCGAAGTACCCGCAGATCCTCAAGTACGCCCAGCAGAAGTACGGTTCGGGCGCCACCCCGCAGGACGCCTTCATCGACTTCGTCAACCGGGTCCACGACTACGCGGCGAGCAAGGGCGTCAGGCTGCGGATCTGGAACGACGGACTGACCGGCGCCAACACCGTCCCGGTGAAGACCGACACCACCGTCGAACACTGGCTGGACGTGGCGGTGAAGCCGAGCCGGCTCATCGCGCAGGGCTACTCGGTGATGAACGCCTCGTACTCGCTGTACCTGATCCGCGGAGGCTTCCACAGTGACACCGCGTCGCTGTACGACCAGAGCTGGGACCCGCGCAGCTTCGAGGGCGAGAAACTGGCGTCCGCGCAGGGCGTGACCGGGGCGAAGATCAGCCTGTGGCCGGACAACGGGCGCGGTGAGACCGAGAATGAGGTCGCCGTGCGGCTCTGGCCGGCGCTGCGCCATGTCGCTCAGGCGACGTGGGGCGATCCGCATCCCGACGCCACCTACGGCGAGTTCGTGGCGCGCGGTACGGCTGTCGGGCACGCGCCCGGATGGCGGGACCTGACCAAGGTGCCGGTGGCGGACGGGACTTATACCTTCGGGCAGTCCTTCACGGCCTCCGTGCAGCGCACGGCGGACGGCTATGTGACCCTCCGGTCGGCGGCGGGCTGTCTCGCGATCAGCGGTGGCAAGCTCACCCTCAACGTGCCGCTGCAGCCAGGAGTCGAGGCGACCTGGGACACCTGCGACGCCACGAACACCTTGCAGCGCTGGGAGTTGGAGCCCGTGGCGGGCGGCCACCGGCTCGTCGACGCGATCACGCAGATGGCGCTCACCGTCACGGACGACGGCCGGATCGTGCAGTACCCGTCCGATCAACGCACCCCCGCGGTCTGGCACTTGAGCTGAGGAGCCCTACCCCATGACTGTCTCCAGACGCCTCTTCGTCACCGCGGCCACCGCGCTCGCCGTGACCGGCATCCCCACGCTTGCCGCCGCGGCTTCCCCCGGCGACCGCTTCTACCGCATCCCCGTCTCGGCGGACGACACCGAGGCCGACCTCGTCCGCAAGGCCTCCCAGGTCCGGCCCACCGCACGGCAGATCGCCTGGCAGAGCCTGGAGCGCACCGCCTTCCTGCACTTCGGCGTGAACACCTTCACCGGCCTGGAGTGGGGCACCGGCGACGAGGACCCGGACGTCTTCCAGCCGGCCGGCCTCGACACCGACCAGTGGGCGGCCGCCCTGAAGGACGGCGGCTTCAAGCTCGCCATCCTCACCGTCAAGCACCACGACGGCTTCGTCCTCTACCCCTCCCGCTACACCGACCACACGGTGGCGTCCAGCAGTTGGCGTGACGGCCGGGGGGACGTACTGCGTTCGTTCGCCGACTCGATGCGCCGGTACGGCCTCAAGGTCGGCGTCTATCTCTCGCCCGCCGACGAGAACCAGTACCTGCACGGCGTGTACGCCAACGGCAGCGCCCGCACCCCGCGCACGATCCCGACCCTCGTGCCGGGCGACGACCGTACGCCGGACCGCTTCCACACCCTCGCCGCCACCGACTACGGCGCCCACATGCTCAACACCCTGTACGAGGTGCTCACCGAGTACGGACCCGTGGACGAGGTGTGGTTCGACGGCGCCCAGGGGCACATCCCGCCCGACAAGGTGGAGAGCTACGACTGGGACAGCTGGTACACCCTGGTGAGATCCCTCGCCCCCGACGCGGCGATCGCCGTCACAGGGCCCGACCTGCGCTGGGTCGGCAACGAGAGCGGGATCGCGCGCGAGGACGAGTGGAGCGTCATCCCGGTCAAGGAGAACCAGTACGGCCGTACCGACTGGGCCCTGTCCTACGACACCCCCGACGAGGGCGGCCGTGCCGCACTGGTGAAGGCGCAGCCGGCGACGGACTACCTCCAGTGGTGGCCCGCCGAGTGCGATGTCTCCATCCGCGACGGCTGGTTCTACCACCCCGACCAACAGCCCAAGTCCGTGGACTACTTGGCGGAGATCTTCTTCGGCTCGGTGGGCCGCAACGCCGTTCTCCTCCTCAACGTTCCGCCGGACACGGACGGTCTGCTGCACAGCACCGACGTCGTGCGCCTGCGCGAGTTCCGCGAGCGGATCGAGCACGAGCTGCCCCGCGACCTGGCACGGGGCGCCCGCAGGACCGTGGCACCGGACCGCGTCACGGTGGACCTGGGCCGCGAGCAGGAGGTGGACCGGATCCGCCTCGCGGAGGACATCCGGCACGGACAGCAGGTGGAGAGCTTCGTCGTCGAGGCGTTCCGCGACGGCGCCTGGACGCAGGTCGCGGAGGCCGGAACCATCGGCGCCAGCCGCATCCTGCTCCTGCCGGCTCCGGTGAGCGCCCGCCGGTGGCGACTTCGGGTGACGCAGGCCCGAAGCACCGTGCACATCGCGGAGTTCGGGCTGTACCGGTCCCGGGTCTGAGGGAGCGGGTGGTCACCGGGCATCGGCGACCCGGTGACCACTCCGTCCCGGCCTCAGCTCCGCGTCAGGCTCCGAGCTGTGCCCGCAGCCACTCCTCCACCTCGCCCACATGCGCGGCGGCCGCCGCCCGGGCCGCCTCCGGGTCGTGGGCGACCAGGGCGCGGTGGATCGCCGCGTGCTCGCGCCGGGTCCGCTCGAAGGCGCCCTCCTCCTGGTACCCCCGCCACACCCGGGCGCGGAACGTCCTGGACGACAGTCCCTCCAGGATCGCCGCCATCGTGTCGTTGCCGGCCGCCCCCGCGATCTCGCGGTGGAAGGCCAGGTCGTGGGCGAGGATCACCTCGGGGTCGTCGGTGGCGTTCATCGCCGTGAGGTGCTTCTCGACCTCGGCCAGCTGGTCGGCCGTGATCCGGGCGGCGGCCAGCGCGGTCGCCGTCGACTCGAGGATGCGGCGCACTTCCAGCAGCTCCACCAGCTGCGGGCCCCGGGACAGATCGGCGACCACCCCGAAGGTCTCCAGCAGGTCGCCGGCCTCCAGCTGGGTGACGTAGATGCCCGAGCCGTGCCGTGCCTCCAGCACTCCGAGGACGGTGAGCGCGCGGATCGCCTCGCGCATCGAACTGCGGGAGATGCCCAGCTGTACCGCCAGATCGCGTTCGGTCGGCAACCGCTGGCCCGGTTCCAGCCGGCCCTCGCCGATCATCGCCTTGATCTGCTCGATGGCGCGCTGCGTCACAGTGCCCTTCTGCGGGGCTGTCTGGTCCACGCCGTTCCTCCACATCACCGGGTGCGCCGCAGTCTAACCGCCGATGTGGTCGGACCACTATGGCCGAAAGTCGGGAAAAAATGCCGTCGAAGGGTATTGCGGGGGTCGAGTGGTCTGATAAGTATGCGGTCATCGCTCGAACTCGCTCAGCTCGATGACGCTCGGACACGCTCGATGAGGAGCCGCAAGATGCCCGTCAGGACAGTGGGGAAGCGGAACAGATTTCGGATGGTCGGCGCGGTGGCCGCGGTCGCCGGGGCCTCGCTCGTGCTCGCCGCGTGCGGCAGCACCAAGGACACCGGCAGCGCCGGCAGTGAGGGCGGCGACGGGACGGGCAAGGTGGGCGTGGTCCTGCCGCTGCTGACCTCGCCGTTCTGGCAGTCGTACAACGACTACGTGCCCAAGATGGCCAAGTCCGAGGGGGTGGACGCGCTGAAGACCGTCAACTCCAACAGCGATCCCTCCCAGCAGATCACCGACATCAACAACGAGCTCAACCAGGGCGTCAAGGGCCTGGTCGTCGCCCCGCTGGACAGTGCCGCCATCGAGGCCGGCCTCGACCAGGCCGAACGCAAGGGCGTCCCGGTCGTCGCCGTCGACGTGGCCCCCGACAAGGGCAAGGTCGCCATGGTCGTACGGGCGAACAACGTGTCGTACGGCGAGAAGGCCTGCCAGTACCTCGGCGGGCAGATCCCGTCCGGCAAGGTCGTGCAGATCATGGGCGATCTGGCCTCCGTCAACGGACGCGACCGCTCCGAGGCCTTCCGGGCCTGTGTGAAGAAGAACTTCCCGAAGCTGAAGGTCCTGGAGATCCCCGCCAAGTGGGAGTCCGACACGGCCGCCTCGCAGCTGAACACCCTCCTCAACGCCAACCCCGACATCAAGGGCATCTACATGCAGGCCGGCGGCGTCTATCTCGCGCCGACCCTGCAGACCCTCAAGTCCAAGGGGATGCTGAAGAAGGCCGGGCAGGCCGGCCACATCACGATCGTCTCCAACGACGGCATCTCGCAGGAGTTCGACGCCATCCGCAAGGGCGAGATCGACGCCACCGTCTCCCAGCCGGCCGACCTGTACGCCAAGTACGGCATGTACTACATCAAGGCGGCGATGGAGGGGAAGACCTTCAAGCCCGGGCCCACCGACCACGACTCCACGATCGTCAAGCTGGCCGGCGGCATCCTGGAGGACCAGCTGCCCGCGCCCCTGGTCACCAAGGACAACGTCGACGACCCCAAGCTGTGGGGCAACACCGCCAAATGAGCACCCCACTGGTTGAAGCCCAGGGCATCGTCAAGCGGTACGGTCCCACGACCGCCCTCGCCGACGGTCGCCTCACCGTCGTGTCCGGCGAGTCCCACGCCCTCGTCGGGCGCAACGGCGCGGGCAAGTCCACCCTTGTCACCGTCCTCACCGGTCTCCAGGCCCCCGACGAGGGCACCGTCCGCTTCGACGGCGAGCCCGCGCCCCCGCTCGGAGACCGGGACGCCTGGCGCGGCAAGGTCGCCTGCGTCTACCAGAAGCCCACCGTCGTACCCGAGTTGACGGTCGCCGAGAACCTCTTCATCAACCGGCAGCCCTTGAAAAGGGGCTTCATCAGCTGGCGCAGGCTGCAGAAGGAGGCCGCCGAGCTCCTCGACACCTGGGACGTCCGTGTCGACCCGGAGGCGCGCACCGCCGACCTCAAGGTCGAGGACCGCCAAATGGTGGAGATCGCACGGGCGTTGAGCTTCGGCGCCCGCTTCATCGTCCTCGACGAGCCGACCGCGCAGCTCGACAAGCGGGAGATCGAGCGCCTCTTCAGCCGGATGCGGGCGCTCCAGGACTCGGGGGTCACCTTCCTGTTCATCTCGCACCACCTCCAGGAGGTGTACGAGGTGTGCCAGACGGTGACGGTCCTGCGGGACGCCCGGTGGATCACCACGGCGGCGGTGGCCGACATGCCACGGGCCGCCCTGGTCGAGGCCATGGCCGGCGAGACCGTCGCCGAACAGGCCGTGGACGTAAGGGGAGTCGAGGACGGTGCCCCCGTCCTGCTCGAGGCCCGCGGCCTCACCTCCGGCGCCTACCAGGACATCGATCTCACCGTCCGCCGCGGCGAGGTCGTCGGCCTCGCCGGGATCAGCGGCAGCGGCAAGATCGAGCTCGCCGAGTCGTTCACGGGACTGCACACCCCGACGAGCGGAACCGCTCAACTGGACGGCAGGCCACTGCCGTTCGGCGATGTGCAGGCCTCTTTGAAGGCCGGTGTGGGCTTCGTGCCGCGTGACCGGCACTCCCAGGGGCTGGTCTTCGGCATGACCATCGGCGACAACGCCACCCTCAGTGTCCTGGACCGCCTCGGCCGCTACGGCTTCGTCGGCACCGATCGCAAGCGCGGCTTCGCCACCGAGCTGATCGACCGCCTCGACATCCACGCCGAGGGTCCCGACCAGCCCGTCTCCGACCTGTCGGGAGGCAACGCGCAGAAGGTCGTCATGGCCCGCGCTCTCGCCTCCGACCCCCGCCTGCTCGTCCTCGTCAACCCCACCGCGGGCGTCGACGTGAAGTCCAAGGAATCCCTGCTCTCCCGCGTGGACAGCGCCCGCGACGACGGCACCGCGGTCCTCGTCGTCTCCGACGAACTCGACGACCTGCGCCGCTGCGACCGCGTCCTCGTCCTCTTCCACGGCCGCGTGGTCGCCGAGCACCCGGCCGGCTGGCGCGACCACGAGCTGATCGCCTCCATCGAAGGAGTGGACCATGGCTGACACCAAGGCCCCGCCGCTGAAGCCGGTGAGCGTACCGGACCCGCGAGCCGCCCGTGCCGTGATGCTGCGCCGGGCCCGCGAACTCGCCCTTGTACCGGCCCTGTTGGTGCTCCTGGTGATCGGCGCCTTCGTCAACGACTCCTTCCTCACCGAACGCAACCTGATCTCCATCCTGGGCGCGTCCGCCGCGCTCGCCATGGTGGTCCTGGCCGAGTCCCTGATCCTCATCACTGGCAAGATCGACCTGTCACTGGAGTCGGTGGTCGGCATCGCACCCGCCGTCGGCGCACTCCTGGTCCTGCCCTCGGCCCAGTCCGGCTGGGGCACGGAATGGCCGACCGCGCTCGCCCTCGTCGCGATCCTCGTCGTCGGCGGAGCCATCGGCGCCTTCAACGGCTTCCTCGTGGTGCGGTTCAAGCTCAACGCCTTCATCGTCACCCTCGCGATGCTGATCGTCCTGCGCGGACTGCTGGTGGGCGCCACCAAGGGCAAGACGCTGTTCGGCATGCCCGACGGGTTCTTCACCCTGGCCACCTCCACCTTTCTGCGCGTCCCGCTCTCGGTGTGGCTGGCCGCGGTCGCCTTCGGTGTCGCCGGGCTGATCCTCAAGTACCACCGGGTCGGCCGCGCCCTGTACGCGATCGGCGGCAACGCGGACGCGGCCCGCGCTGCCGGTATCCGCGTCGACCGTGTGGTGCTCGGGGTCTCGGTCGTCGCGGGCGTCCTCGCCGCGGTGGGCGGAATCATGCAGACCGGCTACGTCGGCGCGATCAGCGCCAACCAGGGCAACAACATGATCTTCACGGTGATGGCGGCCGCGGTCATCGGCGGCCTGAGCCTCGACGGCGGCAAGGGCACCATGTTCGGCGCCCTGACCGGCGTACTCCTGCTGGGAGTCGTACAGAACCTGCTGACCCTCGCCCAGGTGCCGTCCTTCTGGATCCAGGCCATCTACGGCGGAATCATCCTCGTCGCCCTCATGATCGCCCGTGTGACGACGGGGCGCGCCCAGGACTGAGTCCGGCCGCCCGTCACCTACCGAAAGGTCCTCCGTGTCCTCGACCCCCGCCCGCATCACTGCGGTAGACACCTACGACATCCGCTTCCCCACCTCGCGCGAGCTCGACGGCTCCGACGCGATGAACCCGGACCCCGACTACTCGGCGGCCTACGTCGTGCTGCGCACCGACGCGGCCGACGGGCACGAGGGGCACGGCTTCACCTTCACCATCGGGCGGGGCAACGAGGTCCAGGTCGCCGCGATCGAGGCGTTGCGCGGACACGTGGTCGGACGGCCGGTCGAGGAACTGTGCGCGGACCCGGGGACGTTGAACCGCGACCTGATCGGCGACAGCCAGCTGCGCTGGCTCGGCCCCGAGAAGGGCGTGATGCACATGGCGATCGGAGCGGTCGTCAACGCCGTGTGGGACCTGGCCGCCAAACGCGCCGACAAGCCGCTGTGGCAGTTCCTGGCCGACGCCGAGCCCGAGTGGCTGGTCCGGCAGGTCGACTTCCGCTACCTCACGGACGCGCTCACTCCCGAGGAGGCACTGCAGATCCTGCGGCGGGGCCGGGAGGGCGCCCAGGACCGCAAGGTGCTCCTGTCGGAACGCGGCTACCCCGCCTACACCACCTCCGCCGGCTGGCTCGGCTACGACGACGCCAAGCTCACCCGGCTCGCCGCCGAGGCCGTCGCCGACGGCTTCCGGCAGATCAAGCTGAAGGTCGGCGCGGACCTGGAGGACGACATACGGCGCTGCCGCGTCGCCCGCCGGGTCGTCGGCCCCGACATCCGCATGGCGATCGACGCCAACCAGCGCTGGGACGTCGACGAGGCGATCCGCTGGACCAAGGCACTCGCCGAGTTCGACCCGTACTGGATCGAGGAGCCCACCAGCCCTGACGACATCCTCGGGCACGCCACGATCCGCCGGGCCGTGGCCCCCGTGAAGGTCGCCACCGGCGAGCACGTCCAGAACCGGGTCGTCTTCAAGCAGCTGCTCCAGGCCGGCTCCCTCGACGTGGTCCAGATCGACGCGGCCCGCGTCGGCGGCGTCAACGAGAACCTCGCCATCCTGCTGCTCGCGGCCAAGTTCGGCGTACCGGTCTGCCCGCACGCGGGCGGGGTCGGCCTGTGCGAACTCGTCCAGCACCTCTCCATGTTCGACTACGTGGCGGTCACCGGAACCACCGAGGACCGGGTCATCGAGTACGTCGACCATCTGCACGACCACTTCCTCGACCCCGTTGTGATCAGGGACGGCCACTACACGGCACCCACCGCGCCGGGCTTCTCGGCCGCCATGCGCCCCGAGTCCATCGCGCGGTACACGTTCCCCGACGGCGCCTTCTGGGCAGAAGACCTCGCCGATGACGCACAGAAGAAGGGACGGGCCGCATGAGCGACTTCGAGGGTCTCAAGGCGCTGGTGACCGGCGGGGCCTCCGGCATCGGCCGGGCCACCGCTGAACTCCTCGTCGCACGCGGCGCCCAGGTCGCCGTCCTCGACCTGGACCCGTCCTCGGTCGAGAAGCCGCTGCTCGCTTACCGGGCGGACGTCACCGAAGACGCCTCGGTCCGCGCGGCCGTGGCCGCGGCCGTCGCGGACCTCGGCGGACTGGACGTGGTGGTCAACAACGCGGGCATCGGCGCCCAGGGCACCGTCGCGGACAACGACGACGAGGAATGGCACCGCGTGCTCGACGTCAACGTCGTCGGCATGGTCCGGGTGGCCCGCGCCGCCCTGCCCCACCTGCGCGAGTCCGCACACGCGGCGATCGTCAACACCTCGTCCATCGCGGCCACCGCGGGCCTCCCGCAGCGGGCGCTGTACAGCGCGACCAAGGGGGCGGTGTACTCCCTGACCCTCGCCATGGCCGCCGACCACGTCCGCGACGGCATCCGCGTGAACTGCGTCAACCCCGGTACGGCGGACACCCCGTGGATCGGCCGCCTGCTCGCCAAGGCCCCCGACCCGGCCGCCGAACGCGCCGCGCTGGAGGCCCGACAGCCCACCGGACGTCTCGTCTCCGCAGCCGAAGTCGCGGGCGCCATCGCCTACTTGGCCAGTCCCCTGTCCGGTGCCACCACCGGCACCTCCCTCGCCGTCGACGGCGGCATGCAGGGCCTGCGCCTGAGGCCGGTGGGCCAGTGAACACGCTGGGCAGCAGCGGCGTCCGGGTCGGCGGACTCGGCTTCGGCGCCGCCGCCATCGGCAACCTCTTCACCGAGGTGAGCGACGAGCAGGCACACGAGGCGGTGGCCGCCGCCTGGCAGCGAGGCATCCGCTACTTCGACACCGCCCCGCACTACGGCCTCGGACTGTCGGAACGGCGGCTGGGGGAGGCCCTTCGGGAGCGCCCCCGGTCCGAGTACACGATCTCCACGAAGGTCGGCCGCCGCCTGGAACCCTCCATGGGCGGCGGGGACGACCTGGCCAACGGCTTCGCGGTCCCCGCCACGCAGCGCCGCGTCTGGGACTTCAGCGAGGACGGCATACGACGCACCCTGGAGGCCAGCCTGCAACGGCTCGGCCTGGACCGCGTGGACGTCGTCTACCTCCACGACCCGGACGACCACGCCGAACAGGCCTTCCGCGAGGCCTGTCCGGCCCTGGAGAAACTCCGCTCGGAGGGCGTGGTCGGGGCGATCGGCGTCGGCATGAACCAGGCGGAGATGCTCACCCGTTTCGTCCGCGAGACCGACGTCGACGTGGTGCTGTGCGCCGGCCGCTACACCCTGCTCGACCAGAGCGCGCTCACCGAACTGCTGCCCGCCGCCGTCGAGCGGGGCGTCTCGGTGGTCGTCGGCGGTGCCTTCAACTCGGGCCTGCTGGCGGATCCGAGGCCCGAGGCGGCGTACAACTACGCCCAGGCCCCCGCGCGGTTGCTGGACAAGGCCCTGCGCATGAAGGAGATCGCCGAGCGGCACGGCATCAGCCTCCGGGCCGCCGCCCTGGCGTTCTGCGCGTCCCACCCCGCCGTCGCGAGCGTCCTGGTGGGCACCCGCACGGCGGACGAAGTCCGGGACGCGGCCGACCAGTTCGCGATGCCGGTACCCGCCGCCTTCTGGCAGGAGCTGCGGGACACGGGCCTCCTGACCGACCTGGCGGTGCGCGACCCGGGCTGAATCGCCACCCTTCTCGCTCTTCAGGGCGTCGCGCCCCCCGTCAGCCGTGTCGGCGGCCAGAACTCCCGGACGTACGTCCGTTCCCAGTGCGCGCCCGTCTCCCGCAGCTCCCGCCACGTCGTGTACCGGTACCGGAAGAGACGGGCGCGGACATGGCGCGGCGGAGCGTCGGCCGGGAACGGGGAGTGACGCAGCAGCTTCAGCGTGGCCGGGTCGTTCTCCAGGAGCCGTTCGATCATCGGGCCGAACCACGCCTCGGCGTACGCCGGGGACAGCGCGGCGAACCACATCATCCAGTCCAGGCGCAGATGGTAGGGCGCGAACTGACGTGGCCGACGCCGTGGATCGCCCGGCTTGCCCTTGAAGTCGTACTCCTTCCACTCGGAGTCCCTGCGCGGTACGGCGTCCGCCGTGCCCTCGACCACCACCTCGTAGCGGATCCGGCTGACGCTGCCGAACGCGCCGTAGGAGTTGACGAGATGGAGCGGGTCGAAGGAGCGGTTCATGATCTGGCGGCGGGAGATCATGTTGCGGACCGGGTGAAAGCTCAGGCCGAGCAGGAGCGCGGCGACGGCGAGGACCAGGACCTCGTACCAGAGCGGGGCGGCGCGAAGGCCGGGTGCGTCGCCGGGGAGTTCCAGCGCCGGGACCGCGAGCACGACGGTGATCCAGTTCAGCCAGGCGAAGTTGCCCGAGAGCACCAGCCACAGCTGGGTGACGATCATCAGTGACGCGGCTGTCATGGCGATCGGCTGCGGGGTGAACAGCAGGAAGGGCACGGCGAGTTGGGTGACGTGGTTCGCGGCCGCCTCCACCCGGTGCACGGGCCGGGGCAGATGGTGGAAGTACCGGCTCAGCGGACCCGGCATCGGCTGGGTCTCGTGGTGGTGGTAGAGGCAGGTGAGCCTGCGCCAGCAGTCGTCTCCCCGCATCTTGATCAGTCCCGCGCCGAACTCGACCCGGAACAGGAGCCAGCGCAGCAGGAACAGCACCACGACGGGCGGGGCCACGTCGTCGTTGCCGAGGAACACCGCGAGGAAGCCCACCTCCAGCAGCAGCGACTCCCAGCCGAAGCCGTACCAGGTCTGGCCCACGTTGACGATCGACAGATACAGCAGCCACGGCAGCAGCCACAGCAGCATCCCGCCCCACAGCGGCAGCCGGGAGTCGACGCCCGCCGCCAGGGCCACGGCCACCGCGCAGCCCGTCCACGCGCACATCGCGAAGAACCGGTCCGAGTAGTGGAGCTGGAAGAGGCTCGGCGCCCGCCGGAACGGCACCCGCGCCACGAATCGCGGGACCGGCAGCATCCCGCGCTCCCCGAGCAGGGCCCTGAACTGGAGGGCCGCCGCCAGGAACGCGACGACGTACAGCACGGCCAGGGCCCGCTGGAAGACCAGCCGGCCCAGCCAGTAGTCGGGTGCGGTGAACCAGTCCACAGCCGTGCGCTCCTGCCTCCATTGTCACGCCGCCACCCCGCGTGACTCTCCGTGTACCTCCTCCGCACGTGCGTAACCCGGACGAGCATGCCGGGCCCGGCGCGCCTCTCCCCGGTCGAAGAATCGGACAAATCCTGTCAAGGTGGCCCCATGGTTGATCGGGGAGCGAGCGCCCTGTCACTCCCGGACGACTGGCCCGCCCACCCGGATCCGATCCTGGCGCTCAACCGCATGGGCAGCTTCGACTGGGACCTCGGCACCGGTCTGTTCCACATGGACGCCCAGGCCCACGAGGTCTTCGACCTGCGCCCCGACGAATACGACGGACACCCCACGAGCCTTGCCGTACGCGTCCCGACCGCCGAGGCCCACCGGCTCGACGCCCTGGTCGCCCAGGCCATGAAGGACGGCAGCGAGAACTACGGCACCTACTTCCGCCTGCGGTGCCGCGACGGGAGCCTGCGCTGGACCCACACCCAGGGCTACATCCGCCGCGACGAGACGGGCCGCCCGCGCCGGATCATCGGCATCGTCCGCGACGCCACCCAGGAGATGGGCGAACTCGAGGCCCGCAGAGCGCAGGCGGCCCAGGACGAGGCCCAACGCCGGCAGACCAACGTCGTACAGCTCACCACGGCCGCCCTCGCCCACGCCCGGACCGTCCAGGACGTCATCGACGTCCTCAAGGACACCCACGGCCTCACCCACCTCGGCGCGACCAGCCTCGTCATGGGCCTGGTCGAGGCCGGCCGGATCAGGCTGATCGCCGAGGGCCCCGCGGGCAGCTTCGTGCCCGGCACCGACATCACCCGGATCGACGAGCCGTACCCGATGAGCGAGGCCGTACGGACCCTCAGCCCCCGGTTCATCGAGTCGCCGGAGGAGTTCGCGGACCGCTACCCGATCCTGTGGCCGCACATCACCGGCCTGAACATCACCTCCGCCGCCTACCTCCCGCTCATCGCCGAAGCCCGCCCGATCGGCGCCATGGGACTCCTCTACAGCGACCGCCACGGCTTCACCCCCGAGGACCGCAACGTCCTCATCGCCCTCGGCAGCAGCATCGCCCAGAGCCTTCAGCGAGCCATGCTGTACGAGCAGGAGAAGGATCTCGCCACCGGCCTCCAGCAGGCCATGCTGCCGCGCAGCATCCCCAGCGTGCCCGGCGCCGACGTCGCCGTCCGCTACCGGGCCGCCACCGCCGAGGGCTCGCTGGGCCGGGACATCGGCGGCGACTGGTACGACCTGATCCCCCTGCCCGGCGGCCGCGTCGGCGCCGTCATCGGAGACGTCCAGGGCCACGACACGCACGCCGCGGCCGTCATGGGCCAGCTGCGGATCGTCCTGAGGGCCTACGCCGCCGAGGGCCACACCCCGGCCACCGTGATGGCCCGGGCCTCCGTGTTCCTGCACGAGCTCGACACCGCACGCTTCGCGACCTGCCTGTACGCGGAGGCCGACCTGGCCACCGGAGTCGTCCAGGTGGTCAGGGCGGGCCATATCGACCCGCTGGTCCGGTGGGCCGACGGGAGCTGCCACCGGGTGACCGTGGACGGCGGGCTGCCGCTGGGCCTGTCCGCCGAGTTCGGGCAGCTCGACTACCCCGTCGGCACCGTCGAGCTCGACCCCGGGGGCACCCTGCTGCTGTGCACCGACGGTCTGGTCGAACAGCCCGGTGCGGACCTCGACGAGGGCATGCAGACCCTCATGGCCCTCGTCGCCGGCGGCCCGGCCGACGTGTGGGAGCTCGCCGACCGGCTCATCGACGTGGCCGAGGAGCGCAGCGGCGACGACGACGTGGCGCTCCTGCTGCTGCGCCGCCGCGGCCTGGACACCCCGCAGACCGGAGGCCGTCTGCAGCAGCACGTGGCGCCCGGCGACCCCGAGGCCCTCACCCAGGCCCGGCACATGATCAGGGCCGCGGTCGTCGCCTGGGGGGCGCGGGAGCGCTCCGACGAGATCGAACTGGTCGCCGACGAGCTGATCACCAACGCCCTGATGCACACCGAGGGCGCGGCGATCGTCACCCTGCGGGTCCTGACCGGCGCCGGCCGGCGGCTGCGTGTCGAGGTCGAGGACTCCTCCAGCGCCCTGCCACGCCGCAGGGAGGCGGGGGCGTCGGGGGTCTCCGGCCGGGGTCTGCTCCTGGTCGACCTGCTGTCCGACGTCTGGGGCGTGGAGGCGCGGGGCGGCGGCAAATGCGTGTGGTGCGAGTTCGTCGTACCGGAGCGGAACTGACCACAGCCGTCCCCGGTGGCACTCTGGACCTATGCCGGAACTCCCCGAGGTCGAAGCACTCAAGGACTTCCTGACCGACAACCTGGTCGGCCACGAGATCGTGCGCGTACTGCCGGTCGCCATCAGCGTCCTGAAGACGTACGACCCGCCGCTCACCGCGATCGAGGGCCGCGAGGTCGTCGCCGTGCACCGGCACGGCAAGTTCCTGGACCTGGAGACCGCCGACGGCCCCCGCTTCGTCACCCATCTGGCCCGGGCGGGCTGGCTCCACTGGAAGGACCGGCTCCCCGACGGCCCGCCCCGCCCCGGCAAGGGCCCGCTCGCCCTGCGGGTGGCCCTGGAGACCGGTGCGGGCTTCGACCTGACGGAGGCGGGCACGCAGAAACGCCTCGCGGTCTACGTGGTGCGGGACCCGCTGGAGGTCCCGGGGGTGGCACGACTTGGCCCGGATCCCTTGGCGGACGACTTCGACGAGGCCCGCCTGACGGCGATTCTGACGAAGGAACGACGGCAGCTGAAGGGCGCCCTGCGCGACCAGGGCCTGATCGCCGGAGTCGGCAACGCGTACAGCGACGAGATCCTGCACGCGGCGAGGATGTCCCCGTTCAAACTGGCGGCATCCCTGACCCCCGAGGAGACGGAAACCCTCTACCGGGCCCTGCGGACGACACTCACCGAGGCGGTCGAACGCTCCCGGGGCGTCGCGGCCGGCCGTCTGAAGGCGGAGAAGAAGTCCGGCCTGCGTGTCCACGGCCGCACCGGCGAGCCCTGTCCCGTCTGCGGTGACACCGTCCGCGAGGTCTCCTTCAGCGACTCCTCGCTCCAGTACTGCCCCACCTGCCAGACGGGTGGGAAGCCGCTGGCGGACCGGAGGATGTCGAGGCTGCTCAAGTGATCCGGCCGCTCAGCTCGGATCCAGTGTCACCAGGTGCTCCCCGCCCGACGTCCTGACCTCGTAGTGGTCGATCTGGTCGGCGTGGAAGGTGGAGCTGCCCATCATGGTGTCGTCGTCGGTGGCGTGGCCCGTGGCGTTCCAGCCGGTGACGGTTTCCTCCTTGCCGTCGCGGCTGATCGCGACGAGGTGACAGGCACGGGGGCCGGACTCGTCCTTGACCTTGAGTTCCACCTGGGTGCCCCAGTCCTCGTCCTCGGTGGTGACCTGGGCCCACACACCGGAGCGGGCGTCGGTGGCCTCGACGCTGGCGGCCTGCCCCGAGTCGCCACCGGCGGCCGTCAGCGCGAGCGTGGGACCGCCCACCGCCAGGACCACCGAGGCGGCCACGGCGTACAGGACCCGCCTGCGGCGCGCCCGGTGCCGGACCGCGACCTCGGCGAGGAGGCGGTTCAGGAGCTGGGGGCCCGGCTGTGCCATGGGGTGCACCACGCGGGGCGTGGCCCGTCGGTACAGCATCATCTGACGGGTCACAGGACCGAACTCGGTCACGTGTGCCGCGCACTTGGGGCACTCCATGAGGTGGTCCTCGAAACGGAAGGCCTCCGCCTCGTCCAGCACGCCGAGCGCGTACGCGCCGACGTCGCGATGCCTTTCCAAGGACCTCATGCGGAAACCTCGTGCCGTTGAGTGTGGGTGGGGTTACTCCTTGCTCCCACCGGTACGCACCAGCCCGCCGAATCACTCAAGGCATGCGCAGAATCGTGACCAAGGGATTCGGAGCGGTCGGCGCCGCGGATTGGTCCGAATCGAAAGGAATCTAGAACAGGTGGATGGCGAGGTGACCGAGCGGCAGGCCGAGCTGCCACGCAGGCGTCCACACCTTGGGGCCCTCGTCCTCACCGAGGCCCCCTCCGCCGCCCGGCACGGCGTTCAGATCGGGTGCGAGCAGCTCCGTCTCCTCCAGCCAGCGCCATGCCGCCGCCGCGAGTTCGAGGTCCGGCACCGGCTCTCCGGAGGCGACCGCCTCGGCGGTCAGCGCGGCCATCCGGTCGTCCACCCAGTCCTGCCAGGGCTGGTCGTAGGCCGTCAGGGACAGCCAGGTCTCCAATTGGGAGACCACCTGGATGCCGGAGAGTTCGCCGTCGGCGTCGGCGAGGAAGACGGTGAGCGCCAGCGCGTCGCGCCCGGCGCGGAACTCGAAGGACGTCGGCGGCATCAGATCGCCGGAACGCAGCAGCTCGTCGGCGATGTACTCGGCGTACAACCAGGCCATGGGGACGACGAGTTCGCCCCCGTCCGTGCTCTCTTGCCCTCTGTGCAGCATCCCTTCCTGCCTTCCTCCGGTGCGTGCGCGTAACCCGTCGCCGGGCCGGTGGGGTCCGGGCGCGGGATTCCCACCTGCCCTTCGGGCGGACGGTGTGAATCCCGCGCCCGGACCCCATCCGGAACACGGATGAGGACAGCCGATTACTCAACCGGGGTCCTCAGCAAGGCACTTTACGGAGGTTTGACTTTTCCATTGGTTTCACCGCAGGTCGGCCGCGTATCCCGGAAGCACCCGGCGCAGGGCGCGCAGCGCGTAGTACGCGCGGGACTTCACGGTACCGGGCGGAATCCCCAGGATTTCGGCGGCCTCCGCCACACTCGCCCCCTGGAAATACACCAGCACCAGGACTTCACGGTGCTCCGGAGTGAGTGTCTTCACAGCTTCGCGTACGTCGAGGGTGGCCGCCGCCCGTTCCGCGTGATCGGCGCACACCCGCGCGTTCTCCAGAACCGCGTCGCCGACCTCCGCGGGACGCGCCTGCCGGGCCCGCCGGGCGTCGATCGCGAGCCGCCGCCCCACGGTCAGCAGCCACGGCCGTACGGAGTCGAAGTCGTCGGCGCGCAACGCCTCGGGGTGCTGCCAGGCGCGGACGAGGGTCTCCTGCACGAGGTCCTCGGCGCGTTGCCGGTCGCCGTCGCTGAGCCGGAGCAGGAGCGCGAAGAGGGGCCGGCCGTGCTCCCGCTGCAGTGCGGCGAGCTCGTGCTCGGCGGTCGTCCCGTTCGTGAGGGTGGTTCCGGCCGTCATGGCCGTATGGCACCTCAGGCGGGGGCCCAGGGACAGGGCGCGCACAAGGATCTGCGGCGGACGGTCGATCGCGTCGACGAACGGTTCGGTGAACGGTTCGTTCCGCCCCGGAAGGGTCAACCAGCCGTCCGGGCCGTTTGCGGACACGGACAAGCTCATACCTATTCGTCAGTAAATATGACCAGAGTGGGGTGAGCTGATGATTGCACGCAGACGGCAGATTGCCCTGGCCCTCACGGCACTTCTCGCCGGAGGGGCCGCCTGCCAGGCGCACGACCACGAGACGCCCGGGCATCCGGCCCCGTCCGCCGCCGCACCACGCGGCTTCACACTCGTCGCCTCCGGGGACGTCCTGCCGCACAGCTCGATCATCGATCGGGCCCGCTTCGACGCGGGAGGCAACGGCTACGACTTCCGGCCGATGCTCGCCGGGGTCCGATCCGTCGTCTCCCGCGCCGATCTGGCGCTGTGTCACATGGAGACCGTCTACGGCGCGAACGGGGACTACACCGGCTATCCGACCTTCAAGTCGCCGCCCGAGGTGGCCCAGGCCCTGGCCGCCACCGGCTACGACGGCTGCTCCACCGCCTCCAACCACAGCCTCGACGACGGTGCCGACGGTATCCGCCGCACCCTCGACGCCCTCGACCGGGCGGGTGTACGGCATGCCGGATCGGCCCGCACCGAGCAGGAGGCGCGCACGGTCACCGTCCTGCGCGCGGGCCCGGCGAAGGTGGCCCACCTCGCCTACACCTACGACACCAACGGCTTCCCGCTGCCCCAGGGACAGCCCTGGGCGGTCGACCTGATGGACGAGAACAGGATCCTGGCGGACGCCCGGGCCGCCCGGAAGGCGGGCGCCGACGTGGTCGCCGTATCGCTGCACTGGGGCACGGAATGGCAGGACGCGCCCGACGAGCAGCAACTGGCCCTGGCCCGCGACCTCACCGCCGCCCGCACCGGCGGGCGCCCCGACATCGACCTGATCCTCGGCACCCACGCCCATGTCCCGCAGGCCTACGAGAAGGTCAACGGCACCTGGGTCGTCTACGGCATGGGCGACCAGATCGCCGGTGAGATGTTCAACCACGAGGGTGCCCGGGACCCGCGCGGCAACCAGTCCACCCTCGCCCGCTTCACCTTCGCCCCGCCCGCCCGGCCCGGTGAGCGCTGGCGGGTCGCGAAGGCGGAGTTCGTGCCCCAGATGTTCGACGTGGACGCGGGCCGGGTGGTGAACCTGAACCGGGCGATCGCGCAGGGCGCCGACCTGGACGGCGTGCGCGACCGCATCCGGGAGGTCGTGCTGAGTCGGGGAGCGGGCAAGGACGGGCTCACGATGGGGCGGTAGCCCGGGTCAGTCCACCTCCACGTGGTCGAACGTCCGCAGCATTTCCTTGAGTACGCGTACGCACGCCCGAAGCTCGGCGTCGGTCAGCTCGCCGCCACCGACCTGCCGGTTGAGGGCGTGCTCGCGCGCGAGGATCGCGGTGATGACGGCCTCGCCCTCCGGGGTGATGCGGATCAGCGAGGACCGCTGGTGCGCCGGGTTGGGGGCGGTCTCCGCCCAGTCGCGGTCCAGCGCGTCGTTGACCATGCGCTGGACGAACTGCCGGCTCAGTGCCATCAGCCGGCCCATCTGAGGCACCGTCATGGGGCCGTACCTGTGCAGCAGGACCAGGACGGAGCGCACCCCGACGGACGCCCCCTCGACGTCCTCGCCCTGCTCGAGCTTGCGAAGGCCGCGTCGGTAGAGCGCCCCGATCAGGTCGAACACCTCGCTGACCCGGTGGCCGAGATCGTCCGGTGGCAGCGGCTCGTCGATGTCGTTCACCTGGCCATGATGGCACCCGGATCATGACACCTGGGTTGTCAAAGTCGACCGATGATGACACCTTGGTTGTCATGACGGCTGCTTCGGAACTGAGCTTCTTCGCATCTGCCGACGGGGAGATCGCCTATCTCGACACCGGCGCCGGGGACCTGGTCGTCCTCCTGCACGCCGGCTACGTCGACCACCGCCTCTTCGCGGCCCAGACACCGGTCCTGGCCGCCGGCCACCGCGTCCTCGCCGTGGACATCCGCGGCCACGGCTGGACCGCCAACGCCACCAGGCCCTTCCGCTGGGCCGACGACCTCGCCGCCCTGCTGCGCCACCTCGACGTGGGCCCCGCGGTCCTGGTCGGCGTCTCGATGGGCGGAGCCGTCGCCGGGGACACGGCGATCGAGTATCCGGAACTGGTCCGCGGGATCGTCCTGAGCGGCGCCTCCGTCAGCGACTTCCAGTACACCCACGAGGCGACCCGGAAGGTCGTCGAGGACTCCCAACGGACCCTGCACTCGGGCGACATCGAGGGCTGGCTGAAGATCTTCCTCGGGTCCGCCGCCGGCCCGTTCCGCTCACCCGACGAGCTCGACCCCCGCATCCTGGACCACCTGCGCGAGATGGCCCTGCACACCATCGCCAAGCACACGCCGGGCGAGCGGAACTGGCACGTGCCCATGAGCGACACCTGGGCCCGGGTCCCGAAGATCGACGTCCCGGTACTCATGGTCAACGGCGCGCTCGACTCGCCCGACCTGATCGAGGACGCGGAACGCTTCGCCCGTACCGCCCGCCACGGCCGCTCGGTGCTGGTGGAGGGCGCCGCGCACTTCCCGAACCTGGAGCGGCCCGAGGAGTTCGACGCGCTCCTCCTGGAGTTCCTGCGCGGACTCCGGCACCCCGGGTGATCACCCGGCCCCGCCCGGGGTTACGGCACCACCGTCACCGGCCATCGTCCGGCCTTGACCAGCCGTACCGCGACGGAGCCGACGATCCGGTGGCCCGCCTGCTCCGAAGCGCCCACGACGACCGCGTCGGCCTTGAGCTCGTCCGCGGCCTTCGTCAGCCCGCTGTAGGGGTCGCCGCGGAAGGTGTGGAACTCCCAGCGCACATCGAATATCCCCTTGTTCTGCTCGGTCGCGCGCCGGATCTGGGCCACGAGGTCCTCGGCGATCTCGTCCGTGGTCTCGGCGACCGGAGCGCCGAGCGCGGCGCCCGCGGCGAGCACCGGCTGCACGTACACCACGGCGAGCAGCGCGTGCTGCCGCCGGGCCAGGCCTCCGGCGTACGCGGCGGCGCGGAGCGAGGAGTCGGAGCCGTCCACGCCTACGACGATCACCTTGGGCCCGTCCGTGCCCCGTTCGAACTGGTGCGAGTGCTGTTCCGTCACGGCTGTGAGGCTATCGGAAGCCGCAGGTCCGGACGGCATACGAGATCCACGCGACCTGACCGCGCAAGCTTTGCGGAAACGGGGCACCCGAACGGCGGGCCGTGAGCGGGCCATCACCGAAAGCCCGCCGCGGCTCTCGGCACCCGGCCTCGACGGAGTCGCCGGAGGGGACGAGGCCGGGTGCCGGTGCCGATCGACCTCCTACGGCCTCGTCCTGACGTACCGTCGTGCGTCGCCCGCGGGCCCGGGCCTTCGCTGGGCCGGCCGGGTGTATTCGTGCCGCCGCACCGGTGTTGCTGAGGTGCGTCGGTCGTCCGCCGGGCGACTGATGAGTCATGACGAAGGATCAGTTGCTCACACGGCTGTCGTCGAAGGCGGCAGCCGTGCTCACACGGCGTCGGGCCCTGCTGGCCGGCGCAGTCGCGGTCGCGTCCGCCGGCACGGCCGGTGTGCTCACGGCGGTCACCGGCGAGGAGCCGGTCCGCCCGGCCCTCCCCGCCGCCGGCCCCCCGGCCCACCGCGTGGCCAAACCCTCGGCCTACCGCCTGCAGCCCCTGACCGGATACGGCCCGCCGCGCGCCGCCCCCCACAAGACGCTCGTACGCCACGAGCCGTTGCTGAAGATCTCCGGACGCGGCCGGACCATGGTGCTGACCTTCGACGACGGCCCAGACCCGCGCTACACCCCGCACATCCTGGACACCCTCGCCGAGTACGACGTGCGCGCGATGTTCTTCGTGTGCGGCGAGATGGCCGTCGACAACCAGGACCTGCTGGCCCGGATGGCGGACGAGGGACACATCGTCGGCAACCACACCTGGTCCCACCCCCTGCTCACCCGGCTCACCCGCTCCCGGATCCGCTCCGAGATGGAACGCACCTGCGACGTCATCGAGGACGGCTACGGCGAGCGGCCCGAATGGTTCCGCGCCCCCTACGGCGCCTGGAACCGCACGGCCTTCCAACTCGGCGCCGAACTCGGCATGGAGCCCCTCGCCTGGACGGTCGACACCCTCGACTGGACCACCCCCGGCACCCGCAGCATCGTCGGGCGCGTGGAGAACGGCGCCGCCCCCGGCGTCGTGGTGCTCTCGCACGATGCCGGGGGCGACCGCTCCCAGAGTGTCCGGGCGCTGCGCGACTATCTTCCGCAGCTTCTCGATTCCGGCTACCACATCACCGTCCCGCGACGGCAGTACACATAACCGGAACACGCCCGCCCGGTCGGGGAACGCTCAGCGGACCTCGACCAGGCGGGCGAAGGCGACGACGTTCCCGGCGTAACCGCTCTGTTTGGAAAAGCCGCCCCCGCAGGTGATGACCCGCAATTCGGGCGTGCCCTTCGAGCCGTAGACGCGGTCGCCCGGGAAATCGTTCTTCTCGAACACCTCGATGCCGTAGATCTCGAAGACCGCCGTCTTTCCGTCCTTGCGTCTGATCTCGACGCGATTTCCCTTCTTCAGGGCCCCGAGTCCGTAGAACACGGCGGGGCCCTGTTTGTTGTCGACGTGGCCGACGACGACGGCGGTGCCCTTCTCGCCCGGGGAGACCGCGCCGGTGAACCAGCCGGCCAGGTTCGGGTCCTCCGGCGGCGGCGCGCCGACCCAGCCGTCCGCGTCCAGGCCGACCGGCATCACCGGCGCGTCGACCCGGATCGACGGGATGGAGACCCGGTCGGGCGCGGCGTACGGCAGGGGGGCGGGGGAGTTGCCGAAGGTGCTGCCGGGTGCCACCCGGCTGTCCGCCGCGGCCGCCGACGCGGGCTGCGGCGGCCCGACGTCGAACTCCCCCGAACCGTTCCGGATGAGCGCGAGGCCGGTCAGCAGAACTAGCGCTATCACGCCCCAGGGAGCGCGCTTCCTGCGCCGCTCCTCCTCTTCGGCCAGACCGGCCAGCTCGGACGCAGACATTGACTTCCCCTCTCGACACGGCCGTCGCCACGTCATGCGCGCATGGAAGAACGCTAAGTCCCGCGCGTGAATGCGGCGACGGGGCAGACGCGAACGGGTGGCCCCGAATGCGTGTGGTGCGCCATCCGAGTTGCCGTGAACAGGAATTTTCTGACGGTCCGTGACCTGCGGAGATATCCGATTGTGCGATGTTCGTTCGGCGTGTCCTCTCACCAGGACGGAGCATTGCCGAAATGCGGTCCGGCGCAAGGCATCTGAGGGTCTGTCTGGGAGGCGCTTTCTCGCCGATCAACCGGGGGACCGTTCCCGGGGCGTCTTCCGCGGAGGATCACATGCGTACTACTCGTGCCCTGGCGGCCGCCGGCGCCGCGATCGCCGTACTCGGACTCGCCGCCCCGGCGGCCGTCGCGCGGGACGGCATGAACCTGAACCCGAGCAACGCCGTCGCCCTGCCCAGCGTCATCGCCCGGGGCGGCCAACTGACCATCACCGTCAACAACTGCACCAACCCCGCCACCGTGAGCTCGGACGCGTTCCCGGCGACCAAGCTGACGGTGAGTCCCGGCAACGTGGCGACCGGGACCGCCACGGTCAACCAGAACGCCGCGACGGGGTCCCACAGCATGAGCGTCGTCTGCGCCAACGGCACCGTGATCAACCCCACGGCGTTCACCGTCATCGGTGGTGTCCGCGGTGGTCTCGGCGGCAGCAGCTCCACCGGGGCCACCCCGACCGACATGGCCATCGGCGGCGGTCTCGTGGCCCTGGCGGTCATCGGCGGCGGAGTCTTCTGGATGCGCCGCCGGTCCGAGCGGCACATCTGATCCCCGCCGCTTCGGAGAACTCCGACCGCACGTGACACGGACGTCCGCCCCCGGTTGCCGAAAGGGACCGGGGCGGACGTCCGTGTACGTAGGGTCAGCCGCCGTCCTCGCCGGTGCGGCGACGGGAGAAGTGGTACGCCGCCCCGATCGAGCCCGCGATGAGCGCGGCACCCATACCGATCTCCTTGAGGTCGAACCCGGCGAGGCTGCCGCCCTCACCGGCGTGCACGCCGCGGCCGGGCTGGAGCGGCACAGGGGTGGGGCCGACCGGGCGGCCGCCGGCGATGGTCAGGCCCGTGGACCCGCTCACCCCGTCACAGGTGAACGTCACCTGGTACGCCGCGCCGGGTCTCGCGTCCCAGTCGACGACGGCCGTCGCCTGGTTCCTGTGCGAGGGGATGGTGATGGTGTCGAAGACCGCCGAGGTGACCGTCGCCGAGCCCTTGCAGCCGCCGTGGTCCCGCTCCAGGCGCAGCGTCACCTGTCCGCCCGCGGCGATGGTCGAGGGCAGGACACTGAAGCCGAAGGGCGTGATGTTGTTGTCGCCCTTCGCCACGGCGGCCGGCGCGGAGAAGGTCAGGGCGCTGATGCCCAGCAGTGCGGCCGAGGCGACGCGTATCGCGCGCATGGTGGATCCTCCGGTCCCCGAGGAGCAGCTGCGGACCTTTTCCGCCTACGTCGGAAATGCACCTCGATGACCGAAACGCTAGGAACAGGTGTACGTCCGCGCGATCGCAGTCGCGCCGAATGGGGCACACGTGTGGGCCGCTCAGGGGACGCCGGCGGCGTGTCGGACGCCGGACGTCCCCCGAAGGTGCCCGTGGTGAGACGCCGTCAGCCCTTGACGCCCGGGAAGAGCGCGAGGAACGGTTCCGCCGATGCCGTGATGCCACGGCTGTAGGGGGCGTCGAAGTCCCAGATCAGGAAGAGCAGGAACGCGATCAGCGAGGAGAACAGGGCGGCGAGCACCAGTTCACGCGGTGTCCGGCGGATCTGGAGGGCGAAGACCATCCCGATGGTGATGACGCCACCGCCCAGCAGGCCGAACCACACCACCCCGGGCATCGTCGGTGCGACCGAGTCGGCGCGGGCGTTGCGGGCCTGGTCCACGGCCGCCACCTGGTCGACGAGGGGCTGGTAGGCCTGGGCCTCGAAGTCGGACTTCGGCTGGTAGGAGGTGACGTCCGTGCGGAGCCGGTCCAGGAGCTCGGTGCCGCGCTCGGTCGTGCGGTCGTGGTCGGCCATCTCCTTCCACTCGACGGTGACGACGTGTCCGACATAGGCGTTGACATCGCCCCGAATACGGTCACGGACGTCGACCGGATACACCTGGACCCGCTCCGAGACCTCGTGGAGCGCCTGGGCCTCCGCCTGGACGTGGTCCTGGGCGGCGCTGCGGGCCTCCCAGACGCCTGCGATGGCCAGGCCCAGGACGATGGCGTAGACCACCCCGATCCACATCGTCATGTACTCGATGACGTCCGGGGTCTCGCTGGGGTCCTCGTCCACGGCGGCCGTCTTGTGGCGGACGAGGGTGATGGTGACCACCACGGCGCACACGGCCACCATCGCGAGGATGAGAACAAGCCATTCAGGCAAGGTGTGCCTCCAAGATCGGCACTAGCGGGGCCGCAGGGCGGCCACGGCCACCACCGCGGGGACGGTGATGAGCAGGACGTAGATCACGGGTGAGGTCGTGCTGTGCGGCGACCGGTCGGGCGCCTTCGCGCGGTGGTAGACCGGGTAGTTCACCGGGGACGCGGAGGGGCCGGGGGCCGGCCTGGGCGGCGGCGTCCGGCTGGGGGTCGGGGTGGGAGTCGGTGTCGGAGCGGGGGGCGGGGCAGGTGCCGGGGGCGGCGTCGGTCGCGGCCGTGGTGCCGCCGGCTCTGGTGCCGGGGCGGGCGGCGGCGGGGGCGTGGGCGTCGGCTCGGGCGTCGGCGTCGGCGTCGGCTTCGGGGGCCTCGGCGTCGGGCGCGGCGTCGGTGTGGGGTCGGGGGAGGGCGTCGGAGTGCAAGGCGGCTCGGGTGGAGTGGGGGTCGGGGTGGGCGTGGGTTTCGGCTTGTGGCACGACGGCGGAGTGGGCCACGTGAGGCTCCCGGCGGCCGCGACGACCTCGGCGCCGTCGGGACCGACCGAGGCGTAGGCGCAGGCATCCGCCTCGGCCACCCCGGCCGTCGGACCGATGAGCGCCCACGTCAATGTCAACAGGGCCAACATCCGTATGGCGGAGGCCGCTTGGGGCGATTCGGGTCGGTGCACGACGGAGATCATGAGGCCTGCCGCGCCGTCTCACGCGCGGGCGCGAAGAGATTGCTCCGAAAGAGGGATAAAACATCGCCCGATGTTTGAATCCGGAACGCTCGCCCGTCCGAGAAGACGTACGTGTGTGCGACCTGAGGCGGGTGCGGTCACAGTCTCCGGAAAGAAATTTGTGGGACGGCTGAACGCAACCCCTGGTCCGGTGCGTATCCATTGTCGTGCGGCGGCGCAGACGGGCGCTGCAACACCCTTAGCAATTATGGGGAGTTGACGATGAAGACCTCCTGGCGGAACGCCTCACTCGTGGCGAGTGCTGCGGTCGTGCTGGCGCTGACGACGGCGTGCGGCCAGGAAGGCGGCACCTCGTCGGTGGGCAGCCAGAACGTCGGTGCCACAGCGCCGGCGGGCGGCTACGGCGGTGTGGGCACCGGTGTCGGCACCGGCACCGAAACCAGCCCCAGCGCGAGTTCGACCGCGATCGGGCAGGGAAACCTGGGAGCCCAGTCGGCCTCGGCCGGCAAGCTCGAGGTTTCCGCGAACGCCGAGATCGGGAAAGTGCTGACCGACAGCAACGGCCTCAGCCTCTACCGATTCGACGAGGACACCGCGGAGCCGCCGAAGTCCAACTGCGACGGTGACTGCGCCTCGGCCTGGCCCCCGGTGCCCGCGGACGACGCCTCGGCGGGTGCCGGTATCGACAAGGCGCTGCTCGGTGAGGTGACCCGCACCGACGGCACCAAGCAGCTGACCATCGCCGGCTGGCCGGCCTACCGCTACGCCAAGGACACCAAGGCCGGCGATCTGACCGGCCAGGGTGTGGGCGGCAAGTGGTACGCGCTGGCCCCCACCGGCAAGAAGGCGACACTCGCCAGCCTGCCCGGACTGTCCACGCGCAACGACCCCAACCTGGGCGAGATCGTCGTCGACAAGAACGGCATGACGGTCTACCGCTTCGCCAAGGACAAGGCGTGGCCCGAGCCGGTCTCCAACTGCACGGGCGCCTGCCTGGAGAAGTGGCCGGTCGTGGGTCCCGTGTCGGCGAACGACACCAAGGACGTCCAGAAGAAGGGCCTGATGAGCTTCACCCGCTCCGACGGCGTCAAGCAGCAGACGGTCAACTGCTCGCCGATCTACACCTTTGCGGGTGACAAGGCGGCGGGAGACACCAACGGACAGGGCGTCGGCGGCACCTGGTACGCCGTCCGCCCCAACGGAGACATGGTCGGCGTCTCCGACAAGTGACACCGGCCTCACCGATCCACCGGCCCGACCCCTCCGCACCGCACGGAGGGGTCGGACCGGTTTGCCGTCATTCCCCCCAACTCCCCGCGAGTCGGCGCCCACTTCGGAACTCTCCGCAGTGCGGCGCCTACTTTTCGTAGGGATCCGAAAGGGGCGTCACAGCGGCACGTGCCGTAGGCAGTGACCGGGAACGGACGGTCAATTTCCGTTTCCGCTCGCTCCTTTGGCGGGCGATCAGTAGCCTCAGCTCGAACACCGGATCGCCTACGCCTTGGAGAGATACATGGAGCGTCCCGCCTGGGCTCCCCGGAGCATCGACATCTCGGTGCCGAGCGTGGCGCGTATCTACGACTTCTACCTGGGCGGTTCGCACAACTTCGAGGCCGACCGGGAGGCGGCCCGCAAGGCCATGGAGCACGTTCCGGGACTGCCGAAGATCATGCAGGCGAACCGGGCGTTCATGCGGCGGGCGGTGCGGTTCGCGGTCGATCAGGGCATCACCCAGTTCCTGGACGTCGGCTCCGGCATCCCCACCTTCGGGAACGTCCACGAGGTCGCCCAGAGCGCCAGCCCCGGCGCCCGCGTCGTCTACGTCGACCACGACCCGGTGGCCGTCGCGCACAGCCGGGCGGTCATCGCGGACAACGCGGACGCGGGCGTCGTCGCGGCCGACCTCCTCAAGCCCCAGGAGATCCTGGACAGCCCCGAGGTCCAGCGGCTGATCGACCTGAACCGTCCGGTGGCGCTGCTCCTCGTTGCCATACTGCACTTCGTGGAAGACGCGGACGACCCCTACGGAGCGGTGGCGCGGCTGCGCGACGCGCTCGCGCCCGGCAGCCTGCTGGTGCTGACGCATGCCGCGTACGAGGGAATCCCGCTGTCGCAGGAGCAGGTTCAGGGCGCGATGGACGTGTACGAGGACATTCGCAACCCGCTGGTCATGCGCTCGCACGACGAGATCGCACGGTTCTTCGAGGGGTACGACATGGTGGAACCCGGACTGGTGCCGATGCCGCGGTGGCGGCCGGAGTCGGAGAACTGGGACCCCGACGACGAGGACCCGTGGGCCTTCTCCCAGTTCGGCGGCGTGGGGCGGACGGCGTGAGCGCGGAGCCGGACAGCCCGGAGGACAGACTGCGCCGGTTCGTGACGATCTGGAGCCGGGCCGTGTTCCCGGTGACGTCGACGTCCTCGACCCGCCCGGAGTTCGAGGAGCAACTGCTGCCGCTGGCCCGCCGGTTGAGCGAGGCTCTGCTGGCCAGGATCCCCGACACGGACGAGGGCCGGGCGGTCGGCGCCGCCCTCGTCGCCGCGCACTGCACCGACCCGGACGCGCTGACCCGCTCCCTGGACTGCGTCGACGCCTATCTGGTGCTCTACTGCGGCGGCGACGGCGACCCCGAGGACCTGCGCAGCCGGTCCGCGCGGCTCCAGCACGCCATGGCCGCGGGGTTCGCGCAGGCGCTGCGGGAGCGGACGCTGGCCGAGCAGGAGGCCATCGCACAGGCCGCGCTGGAGGCGCAGGGCGTCGTGGCGCAGGCGCTGCACGCGACCGAGGCCCGCTTCCGGGCGGTCTTCGAGGGCGCGGCCATAGGGATCGGCATCGCCGACCTGGACGGCAACGTCCTCCAGGTCAACGGCGCGCTGCTGCGCATGTTCGGCCTCACCGACCAGACGATGCGCGGCCGCAGGGTCCAGGAGTGGACCCACCCCGACGACGCGCCCCAGACCTGGACGCTGTACGACGAACTCGTCCGCGGCGACCGCGAGCACTACCACGTCGAAAAGGCCTTCTCCCGCCCGGACGGAACCGTCCTGTGGACCAACCTGACGGTGTCCCTGCTGCGTGACGCCGACGGCGTCCCGCAGTACCAGCTCGCCCTCATGGAGGACACCACCGAGCGCCGGCTGCTCAACCTCCGGCTGCGCTACGAGGCCACCCACGACGCCCTCACCGGACTGCCCAACCGGACGCTGTTCTTCGAGCGACTGGAGAAGGCGGTCAGCGCGGGCGAGGGCCAGCGGTTCGGCCTGTGCTACCTCGACCTGGACGGCTTCAAGACCATCAACGACAGCCTCGGCCACGCGGCCGGCGACCGGCTGCTCGTCGAGGTCGCCGACCGGCTCCAGTCCTGCGCGACCGCGCCCGGCGAGATGGTCGCCCGCCTCGGCGGCGACGAGTTCGTGGCGCTGACCACGGGCCCGGACACCGAGGCCGAGGTCGACGACCTCGCGGCGCGCATCATGAACGCGCTGCTCGCCCCGGTCCGCATCGAGGGCCGGGAGCTGACCGTGCGCGGCAGCATCGGCATCGTCGAGGGCCCGGCGGGGGAGCGCGGCCCCGCGGAGGTGCTGCGCAGCGCCGACATCACGATGTACCGGGCCAAGTCGGCGGGCGGCAACCGCTTCGAGCTGGCCGACCCGGAGGCCGACGCCCGCGCGATCACCCGGCACGGACTGACCACGGCGCTGCCCGCGGCCCTGGAGCGGGGCGAGTTCTTCATCGAGTACCAGCCGCTGGTCCACCTCGGCGACGGCAGCGTGCGGGGCGCCGAGGCGCTGGTGCGCTGGCTGCATCCACAGCACGGCGTCCTCGGCCCGGACCGGTTCATCCCGCTCGCCGAGCACACCGGGCTGATCGTGCCGCTGGGCCGGTGGGTCCTCGAGCAGTCGGTGCGACAGGTCCGCGAGTGGCGAGAACGCTACGGTGCGGACGAGGCGAACGGCCCTCTCCGCATCAATGTCAACCTCTCGCCGTGCCAGCTCACCCACCCCGGCCTGGTCCAGGAGACCGTGGACATCCTGGAGCGCACCGGCGTCGAACCGGAGGCGCTCTGCCTGGAGGTGACCGAGTCGGCCCTCATCGGCGCCGACGACGACCTGCTCAAGCCGTTGCGCCGGCTCGCCGAGATGGGCGTCGACATCGCCCTCGACGACTTCGGCACCGGCTACTCGAACCTGGCCAACCTGCGCCGCCTCCCGGTCAGCATCCTCAAGCTCGACCGCTCCTTCACCCAGAGCATGCAGCAGTTCCCCGCCGACACCGTCGACCTCAAGATCGTCGAGGGGATCGTCTCGCTCGCCCACAGCCTGAACCTCGCGGTGACGGTCGAGGGCGTCGAAACCGGCGCCCAGGCCGAGCAGTTGCGGATACTGGGCTGCGACACGGCCCAGGGCTGGTACTACGCCCGCCCGGGCCCGCCGGACCGGCTGCACGACCTGGCGCTGGCGGACGCGACGGGCTGAGGCCCGCCTCGGACTAGGGCAGCGGGAGCGAGCGCAGGGAGCCGTGGGTGCGGGCCATGACGACGACATGGCCCGCGTCTCCACCCGGCGCGATGAGCGTGGGGTGTTCGCCGTCCCGCGTCTGCGCGTACGGCGGGGCCATGCGGGGCGCGGCGGTCCCAGTCCCCTGCGGTCCGGCGTGCAGGTCGATCGTGAGCACGCGGCCCCGATTGGTCTGGTCGTTGACGGGGGTGAAGGTCACGAACCGGCCGTCGGCCACGGCGGCGTCCGCCTCGGTGGCGTACGTGCTCCACAGCTTGCGGTCGTTCTTCAGGTCGTACGCGAACCAGTTGCCCGCGCTCGTATCCTCGGCGCCGGCCTCGTACAGCACCAGGACCCCGTCCTCGGAGATCACCCCGCGTACCGGCTTGTCGATCGTGTTCCTGGGGGTCGGCAGCGGCCTCAGCGTCGCCGGATCCAGGCGCCGCATGGGCGGGAAGATGTCCCCGGCGGAGAACGGGCTGCCGGTGCAGACCAGGTAGTGGCCGCCGGTGACGAGGTGCTGGCACTCGACGCTTGCGGGGCTGGTCGCGACCGTGGCGCCGGTACGGGCGTCGCGGGCGGTGACCCGGCGGGTGCCGTCGCCGGTGTAGACACGGCCCCCGAAGGCGGCGAGGGGTTCGCCCGTGCTCCAGGCGACGGTCCGGTGCCAGAGGGGCGCGCCGTCGGATGCGCGAACGGCGTCCAGTACGGCGGTACTTGACGTGGGGTCCGTCGCTCCGACGGCATAGACGACACCGTCCGCCGCGCCGAGGGCGGCGTAGATGCTCCCGGTGGCCGACCGATGGGTCCACGCCTGCGCGCCCGTCCTCAGGTTCGCCGCGCGCAGCACTCCGGCGACCCCGGTCACGGCCCGTTCGGCGGCCGCGTCGACGACCAGTCCGGCGCTCTTGCCGTGGCCGTCGGAGGGCACGGTCCAGGTGATACGGCCGTCGGCCCGCGAACGGCCCACGAATCCGCCGGAGTCGGTCGCGCACACCACCTGGTGCGCCGTCGCGCCGCAACCGCCGTGGGCCTCCTGGCGGGTGAGGGTCGCCGTCCACGCGCGCCACGGGCCCGAGACCGACATCGAAGTCGTCGCCATTGAGGACCGGGAACCGCCGGAAGCCGTCGGGCCCCCGGAACCGTCGGACGCGGCACTACCCGCGCACCCCGCGAGCGCCATCAGCGCCGCGCCCACCGCGATGATCCGCTGTCGTGCCATCCGCCCACCCCCGTGCGAGAAAACCCCATGCTATGACCGCTCACCGCTCCAGCAGCATCCGCTGCAACTCCCGTGCCGCCCGCGGCGGAGCCACGTCGCTGCGGTGGGCCAGCGCGATCGTCCGGTGCAGGCCGGGCCGGGCGAGCGGGGTGACCCGCAGCCCCCGTCCCGAGCGCGTGGCGACCATGCGCGGTACGACGGCCACGCCCAGGCCCGCCCGCACGAAACCCAGCACCGCGTCCATCTCGCCGCCCTCCACCGCGAAGTCCGGCTCGAAGCCCTCGGCGCGGCACGCGGCCACGGTCAGCTCGCGGAGGTCGTAGCCGTGCCGGAACATCACCAGGGGCTCGTTCTCCAGGTCGGCGACACGCACGGTCCGCCGGCCCGGACCGCCGGGCGGGGGCGACTCCGGCGACGAGACGACGACCAGGTCCTCGCGCAGCAGCTCCACCGTCGTCAGTGCGGGGGACGGAGTGGGCAGCGGGAGGACCACCAGGGCCAGGTCGAGGGCGCCGCGCGCGAGTTCCCGTACGAGGTCGTGGGAGCCGCCCTCCTCGATCATCAGCCGGATCCCGGGATAGCGGTCGTGGAAGGCCCGCAGCACGTCCGGCAGCAGTCCGGTGCACAGGCTCGGGGTCGCGCCGAGCCGGACCCGGCCGCTGCGCAGCTGCACCAGCTCCTGCACCTCGTGCCGTGCCGTGTCCGCGTCGGCGAGGATGCGGCGGGCCAGCGGCAGCAGGGCCTCGCCCGCGTCGGTGAGGGTGATGTTGCCGCGCGCCCGCAGGAACAGATCGGCCCCGAGTTCCCGCTCCAGCGCCTTGATCTGCTGGGAGAGGGACGGCTGCGCGACATGGACCAGGTCGGCGGCGCGGGTGAAGTGACGGGCCTCGGCGACCGCTACGAAGTACTGGAGCTGCTGGAACTGCACCCCCTCACGATAGCCGTTCCCTATGGAAACGAGCCGGACCATGTCTTGGACCGATCAGGTCCTCCGGCTCTAGCGTCTTGACCCATGGCTCTGGCAACGCGGACGGACCGACGGCCGTCCATGGCACGCACCGTGTGGGACAGCTCCGTCGGAAAGAAGACCGTGATGGCCGTGAGCGGCCTGATCATGCTGCTGTACCTGGTCGTCCACATGATCGGCAACCTGAAGATCTTCTTCGGGGCGACCGAGTTCAACCACTACGCGCACTGGCTGCGCACGGTCGGGGAACCGTTCATGCACTACGAGTGGACGCTCTGGCTCATCCGGATCGTGCTGGTGGCCGCCGTCGTCGCCCATGCCGTCTCGGCGTACCAGCTCAGCCGCCGTGACATCAGGGCGCGGCCCGGCAAGTACGTCCACAAGAAGCCCCGGGCGAGCTACGCGACCCGCACCATGCGCTGGGGCGGCATCATCCTCGCCCTGTTCATCGTGTGGCACATCCTCGACCTCACGACCGGCACCGTGCACTCCGGCGGCTTCCAGGAGGGCCACCCGTACCAGAACGTCGTGGACACCTTCTCCACCTGGTACGGCAACGTCATCTACATCGTCGCGATGCTCGCCCTCGGTCTGCACGTCCGGCACGGCTTCTGGAGCGCCGCCCAGACCCTCGGCGTCGGCAGCCGCACCCGCGACCGCGCCCTCAAGACGGTCGCCAACGTCCTCGCACTACTGCTCACGGCCGGCTTCATCGCCGTACCCGTGGGCGTCATGACCGGAGTGGTGAGCTGAAGATGACGTACACCGACTACACGACCGGCGAGCCGGTCGTCGACACCAAGGCGCCGACGGGCCCCGTCGACCAACGCTGGGACAAGCGCCGCTTCGAGGCCAGGCTGGTCAACCCCGCCAACCGCCGCAAGCACACCGTGATCGTCGTCGGGACGGGGCTCGCGGGTGGTTCCGCCGGGGCCACGCTCGCCGAACAGGGCTACCACGTCGTCCAGTTCTGCTACCAGGACTCTCCGCGCCGCGCCCACTCGATCGCCGCGCAGGGCGGCATCAACGCGGCCAAGAACTACCGCAACGACGGCGACTCGATCCACCGGCTGTTCTACGACACCGTCAAGGGCGGCGACTTCAGGGCGCGGGAGTCGAATGTGCACCGGCTCGCGCAGATCTCCGTCGAGATCATCGACCAGTGCGTGGCACAGGGCGTGCCCTTCGCCCGGGAGTACGGCGGACTGCTCGACACCCGCTCCTTCGGCGGAGTGCAGGTCTCCCGGACCTTCTACGCCCGCGGGCAGACGGGCCAGCAGTTGCTGCTGGGGGCGTATCAGGCGTTGTCGAGGCAGATCGCCGCCGGGAACGTCGAGTTGCACGCGCGCACCGAGATGCTCGACCTGATCGTCGTGGACGGACGGGCGCGGGGGATTGTGGCCCGGGATCTCGTCACCGGGCGCGTCGAGACCTACTTCGCGGACGCCGTCGTACTGGCCTCCGGCGGCTATGGCAACGTCTTCTACCTGTCGACGAACGCCATGAACTCCAACGCGACGGCGATCTGGCGGGCCCATCGCCGAGGCGCCCACTTCGCCAACCCCTGCTTCACCCAGATCCATCCGACGTGCATCCCGCGCACCGGTGAGCACCAGTCCAAGCTCACCCTGATGAGCGAGTCGCTGCGCAACGACGGCCGGATCTGGGTGCCGAAGGCCAAGGGTGACGACCGTCCGCCGAACAGGATCCCCGAGGACGAGCGCGACTACTACCTGGAGCGCATCTACCCGTCCTTCGGCAACCTGGTCCCGCGCGACATCGCCTCCCGCGCCGCGAAGAACGTCTGCGACGAGGGCAGGGGAGTCGGGCCCGGCGGACAGGGCGTGTACCTGGACTTCGCCGACGCCATCGAGCGGATGGGGCGGGGGGCCGTCGAGGCCAAGTACGGCAACCTCTTCGACATGTACCAGCGGATCACCGACGAGGATCCGTACGAGGTGCCGATGCGGATCTACCCCGCCGTGCACTACACGATGGGCGGATTGTGGGTCGACTACGACCTCCAGACCACCGTCCCCGGCCTGTTCGCGATCGGCGAGGCCAACTTCTCCGACCACGGGGCGAACCGCCTGGGCGCCTCCGCGTTGATGCAGGGCCTGGCCGACGGCTACTTCGTGCTGCCGGCGACCATCAACGACTACCTCGCCCGCAACCCGACCCAGGGCGAGGTGAGAGACGAACACCCCGCCGTGCAGGAGGTGTTGGCGGAGACCGAGGACCGGCTCCATCTGCTCCTCGCCGTCGACGGCGACCGCACCCCCGACTCCTTCCACCGTGAACTCGGCGAACTCATGTGGGAGTTCTGCGGGATGGCACGCACCGACTCCGGTCTGCGCAAGGCGCTCGAGCGCATCCCGCAGATCCGCGAGGAGTTCTGGCGGCGCATCAAGGTCCCGGGCACCGGCGAGGAGTTCAACCAGTCGCTGGAGAAGGCGAACCGTGTCGTCGACTACCTGGAGCTCGCCGAGCTGATGTGCCTCGACGCGCTGCACCGCGAGGAGTCCTGCGGCGGCCACTTCCGTGAGGAGTCCCAGACACCCGACGGCGAAGCCGCCCGCAGGGACGAGGAGTTCACCTACGCGGCGGCCTGGGAGTTCACCGGAACCGGCGAGGCTCCCGTCCTGCACAAGGAAGACCTGGTCTTCGAGTACGTCCACCCCACTCAGCGGAGCTACGCATGAAGCTCACCCTGCGAGTCTGGCGGCAGCGGAACACCGACGCCGACGGAGCGATGTCCACGTACGAGGTGGACGGCATCTCGTCCGACATGTCCTTCCTGGAGATGCTGGACACCCTCAACGAGGAGCTCATCCTGCGCGGTGAGGACCCCGTGGCCTTCGACCACGACTGCCGCGAGGGCATCTGCGGCGCGTGCTCGCTCGTCATCAACGGCGATGCCCACGGGCCCGAGCGCACCACCACCTGCCAGCTGCACATGCGGTCCTTCGCCGACGGCGACACGATCGACATCGAGCCGTGGCGGGCGTCCGCGTTCCCCGTGATCAAGGACCTGGTCGTCGACCGGTCGGCCTTCGACCGGATCATCCAGGCCGGCGGATACGTCACCGCGCCCACCGGAGCGGCTCCGGAGGCGCATGCCACGCCGGTGCCGAAGCCGGACGCCGACTTCGCCTTCGAGCACGCCGAGTGCATCGGATGCGGGGCGTGTGTCGCCGCGTGTCCCAACGGGGCGGCGATGCTCTTCACCTCGGCCAAGGTCAACCACCTGAACGTGCTGCCGCAGGGGGCGCCCGAGCGGGAGACGCGGGTGCTGGACATGGTGGCGCAGATGGACGACGAGGGGTTCGGGGGGTGCACATTGGCGGGCGAGTGCGCGACCGCCTGCCCCAAGGGGATTCCGCTGGTGTCCATCACGAGCATGAACAGGGAATGGCTGCGGGCCACGCGGAAGGCGGGCAAGCGGTAGTTCGCCGGGCGCGGGTGCGTCGTGGCCGGTCGCGCAGTTCCCCGCGCCTCTGAACGGGCGCTGCCCTCCGGTCACCGGTGGGACACCGTCCGGTCGACGGAGTCGCAGGCCCCGGACACCTTGTCCGAGCCGTTCAACCTCCCCACATCCGCGCTCTCCGACCTGGTCACGTACACGCCAACCAGCATCGGGAGAACAGGGACAGCGGCACCGCTCGCCGCCTCCGCATGAGACCTGGAGAGTGCCATGACCGGCGTTTCCACCCTCGACCGTCCCCCGCAGAGCGTCGCCCCCACCCGCTACACCGTCAGCCTGGCCCGCGACGAGGACGACGTACGGGCCGCGCAGCGGCTGCGGCACGACGTGTTCGCCGGGGAGATGGGTGCCCTCCTGCCCACCCAGGAGCCCGGCCTCGACGTCGACGCCTTCGACGCCCACTGCGACCACCTTCTCGTCCGCGACACCGTGACCGGCCAGGTCGTCGGCACCTACCGGCTGCTGCCCCCGGAACGCGCCGCCGTGGCCGGACGCCTGTACTCGGAGAGCGAGTTCGACCTCTCACCCCTCGCCGCCATCCGCCCGGGCCTCGTCGAGGTCGGCCGCTCCTGCGTGCACCCCGACCACCGTGACGGGGCCGTCATCGGCCTCATCTGGGCCGGGATCGCCCGCTACATGGTGGACCGCGGCCACGACTGGCTGGCCGGCTGCTGCTCGATCCCGCTCGCCGACGGCGGGGCGCTCGCGGCCGGCACCTGGGACCGGGTGCGCACCAAGTACCTCGCCCCCGAGGAGTTCCGGGTACGGCCCCTGCTGCCATGGGAGCCGGCCGAGGGCACACCCGCCGCCCACACCGAGCTGCCCCCGCTGCTGCGCGGCTACCTCCGTCTCGGTGCCTGGGTGTGCGGCCGGCCCGCCCACGACCCCGACTTCGGGGTCGCCGACATGTACGTGCTGCTGTCGATGCGCCGGGTCAACGCCCGCTACCTGCGGCACTTCCTCTCGCTGGCCCCGGTCTGATGAGCGTCTGGCTGCCCAGTGCTCCCTGCACCCCCGGGGTGTGCGTGGGTCCGGCGGCATCCGCCACGGCCGTACCCCGTGCCGTGCTGCGGCTGGTCGCGGTCACCGCGGTGCTGCTCGCCGGGATCGCGTTGCTGCCGGTCGGCCGCCGGGTGCCGGCCGGGGCGGTCCGGTGGTGGTGCCGGACGGTGGTGCGGGCCGCGGGGGTCCGGGTCCGCATGACCGGCGCCACCGCGCCCGAGGGCGGTGTGCTCCTGGTCGCCAACCACATCTCCTGGCTGGACATCCCGCTGCTCGCCGCCGTACGCCCCGCCCGGATGCTCGCCAAGTCCGATATCCGGCAGTGGCCCGTGGCGGGCCGGCTGACGGCCCGCAGCGGCGCGCTGTTCATCGAGAGGGACCGGCTGCGGGCCCTGCCGGACACGGTCGCCCGCATCGCCGAAGCCCTGCGTGGGGGCGCCGCGGTCGCCGTCTTCCCCGAGGGAAGCACCTGGTGCGGCCGTGCCCAGGGCCATTTCCGCCGCGCGGTGTTCCAGGCGGCCCTGGACGCGGGGGTGCCCGTCCAGCCGGTGAGCCTGCGCTACCGCCTCGTCGACGGCGGGCCCGGCACGGCCGCCGCGTTCATCGGCGACGACTCCCTGCTCGCCTCGGTGTGGCGGGTGGTGTCGGCGCGCGGGCTGGTGGCGGAGGTGGACGTCCCGGAGCCGGTCGGCCCGGGCAGCCACCCCGACCGCCGCTCACTGGCCCGGGCGGCACAGTCGTGCGCGTGCCACGGGCCGACCGGGGAGCACGCGGCCGGCCCCAGCCGCTAACCGGCGGTGATCGCGGCCAGCCGCCGGTAGGAGTCCACAAGGGCGCCACGGTCGTACGTGCTGGTGGTGACCAGGACCTCCTGCGCGCCCGTCTCCTTCAGCAGCGTCTCCAGTGCATGCGCGACCTGTTCCTCGGTGCCCGCGATGTGCCCGGTGAGACCGGACTCGTAGAAGCCGCGCTCCTTCTCCGACATCGTGAGCCCTTCGACGCGCTCGGCGGAGGGCAGGGGAGGGAAGGTGCCGTGGGTTCGGGAGTACGCCATCGACCAGGCCTCCGGGATCAGCAGACGGCGGGCCTCCTCGGGGGTGGCCGCGACGGCGATCGTGCCGGAGACCACGACGTACGGTTCCGGCGCCCAGGGAGAGGGGCGGAACTGGGCGCGGTAGTGGTCGATGCCGCGCTGCATCTTCTCCCGGTTCCGCAGGTCGCCGATGACCATCGGCAGACCCGCTCGGGCCGCGATCTGGGCGCCCTCGCCCATGGCCAGCACGAAGGGCGGCACGCTCAGGCCCTCGGCCGGACGGGCGTGCACCCCCGTCGGGGAGGTCCCGCGGAACCAGCCGAGCAGTTCCTCCAGCTGTACGGCGAAGTCGTCGGCGTCGTCCTTGCCGCGGCCCAGCGCCCTGCGCACGCCGTCGGTGAAGCCGACCGAGCGTCCCAGGCCCATGTCGATACGGCCGGGGAAGAGGGACTCCAGTACGCCGAACTGTTCGGCCACGACGAGGGGTTGGTGGTTGGGCAGCATCACGCCGCCGGTGCCGACCCGGATCGTGTCGGTGGCGGAGGCGACGGCGGTTGCCAGCACCGTCGGTGCGGAGCCCGCGACTCCCGGCACACCGTGGTGCTCCGAGACCCAGAAGCGGTGGTAGCCGAGCCTTTCCAACTCCCGCGCCAGCTGGACGGTGTCCTGCAGTGCCTGCGCGTTCGTGCCGCCCTCGCGGGTGCGGGAGCGGTCCAGGACGGAGAAGCGGGTGGCGGCGATCACGGAACTCACACAGGGTTCAACGCCCGACCGGCAGCGGTATTCCCCCGGAAAACCTGATGACCGCGATCACCGCAGGTCAGCACAATGGGCCGGTGACCGTCCAGAACATCCTGCTCTCCGGCATCGTCGGTTCGACCGCGTACGGACTCGCCCGCGAGGGCTCCGACGTGGACCGGCTCGGCATGTTCGCCGCGCCCACCGAGACCCTGCTCGGTCTGCACACGCCCAGGGAGTCCCACGTCACCACGGCGCCGGACCGCACCCTGCACGAGGCGGCGAAGTGGTGCCGGCTCGCCCTCGGCGGCAACCCGACCGTCATGGAACTGGTGTGGTTGCCCGACGAGCTGTACGAGGTGCGCGCCCCGCTGGGTGACGAACTCATCGGCATCCGCGGGTCGTTCCTGAGCGCCGAGCGGGTCCGGGACGCCTATCTCGGGTACGCCGCCCAGCAGTTCAGGCGGCTGGAGAACCGCGGCGGCGACCGGCGCACCGCCAAGCACGCCCGGCACCTGAAGCGGCTCTGCCACCAGGGTCTGGAGCTGTACGTCACCGGCCGGCTGGCGGTGCGGGTCGAGGACCCCGAGGAGTACCACCGCTTCGGCGACTCGGTCGCCGCCGACACCTCGGCGGCCAGGTCGCTGCTCGCGCGCTACGAGACCGCCTTCGCCGAGACCCGCAGCGCCCTGCCCGACCGGCCCGACGAGGCGCCGGCCGAGGCGTGGCTGCGTCGGGTGCGCGCCGAGTTCTACGACACTGCCGCGTGAGCGTGGGCTTCGGCGGGTTCGTGGTCGCAGGTGTCGTCGACGCCGTAGGTCTCCCAGGCGGGGAACGGGTCGACCACGGGGGAGTGCTCGTCAGGGGCGAGCAGACAGGCGCTGAGCGCCTTGTGCAGCTCGGCGTGCTCCAACTGGGTGCCGATGAAGACCAGTTCCTGGGCGTACGACGCCTCGGTGTCGCGGGCCGCGGACGGCTCGAAGCGGGCCACCGAACCGGCCTGGGACCACAGGCCCGTCACGTGCGGGCGGCTGGCCAGGGTGAAGAAGCCCTTCGAGCGCAGGATCCGCCCGTACGCCCCGCTGTCCAGGCCCGCGGTGACGAGGTCCCACAACCGGCCGGGGTGGAAGGGCAGTTCGGCGCGGAAGACGGTGGAGGAGACGCCGTACTCCTCGGTCTCGGGCACGTGCTCGCCGTTGAGCTCCTGGACCCAGCCCGGCGCCTGCTGGGCGCGCTCCAGGTCGAACAGGCCGGTGCCCAGGACCTGTTGGAGATCCACGCGCGAGTGCTCCGCCTCGACGATCCGGGCGACGGGATTGAGGCGGATGAGAGCAGCCCGCAGCCGGGCCGCCGCCTGCGCGTCGACGAGGTCGAGCTTGTTGAGCACGAGGACGTCCGCGAACTCGATCTGGTCGACGAGCAGATCACTGACTGTGCGTTCGTCGTCCTCGAAGGGGGCGAGCCCGCGCTCGGCGAGTTCGTCGCCCCTCTCCAGCTCGGGAAGGAAGTTGGCCGCGTCCACGACGGTGACCATGGTGTCGAGGCGGGCCACGTCCCCGAGGGCGGCGCCGTCGTCGCGGGCGAAGGCGAAGGTGGCGGCTACTGGCATGGGTTCGGAGATTCCCGAGCTCTCGATGAGCAGATGGTCGAAGCGGCCCTCGCGGGCCAGCCGGTCCACCTCCTCCAGCAGATCGTCGCGCAGGGTGCAGCAGATGCAGCCGTTGGTCATCTCGACCAGGCGTTCCTCTGTCCGCGACAGCGCGGCCTCGCCGCCGCGCACCAGCGCCGCGTCGATGTTGACCTCGCTCATGTCGTTGACGATGACGGCGACCCTGAGGCCCTCGCGGTTGGCGAGGACGTGATTGAGGAGCGTCGTCTTGCCCGCCCCGAGGAACCCGGAGAGGACGGTGACGGGCAGACGGTCGTACGGCATCCGGTCCGGCCCTCAGCCCTCGGGGCGCAGCAGGCCGCGCTCGTACGCCTTGACCAGGTGCTGCGGGACGAGATGCGCGACGCCCTCGATCGTGACCGGCACCAACTGCGCGGTGGTGGCCTTCCATTGGGAGCGGCGGTGGCGGGTGTTGCTGCGGGACATCTTCCGCTTGGGGACAGCCATGGCGGGAACCTCTTCGGTGGCCTCGGTGGGTGAGCACCGAGGACGCTACATGAAAATGGATCCCATTAACAATCAGCGGCGGCGCCGGGACTTCACCCGGGCCTCCCGGGGCGGCTCGATGAACTGCAACTCCAGCGTGAGCGGCGGCTCGGCGACCCCCGGCCCGCCCGCCGCCGCCCACCGCACGACCTCCTCGGTGGCCTCGTCGTCCATGACGAACCCGATCCAGGCGGCCCGCCCACCCGCCCGGCGCCCGGCGGCCGAGGGGCGCACGACGATGACGTTCGCCTGGTCGCAGGGGCCCAGGCAGTCGGTCGTACGGACCTGGAAGCCGTGCTCCGCCGCACCGGCCCGCAACAGCTCCAGCTGCCAGGCGTGGTCGGTGCCGGGGTTTTTGCGGGCGTCGCCGCAGCAGCAGCCCCGGCAGACGACGAGGGTGCAGGAGCCGGAGCCGGCCAGGAAGGTACGAGACGTCGAGGACATGGGAGAAGCATGCGGCCTGCACCGATCACCGCGTGTGGGTGGGGTGGCTCCCGCTAGAAGCGCGCTCCGATCGCCGCCCCGCCACGCGGCACCAGGAAGGAAGGAGCCGACGGCAGAGAACCATCCGCCGCGCGCGGTCCCGTGATGGCCGCCGGATCCGTGCTCAGGACCGAGGCCGCGTTCCAAGTGCCGCCCAGGTCCCAGGAGTTGCCACTGGAGACGGTCGCCGAACCGAGGGCGGCCGCCTTCGTGTCGGCGACGGACAGGTTCGCGGTCAACTTGGCCGTGCCGCCGGAGACATCGGCGTCGAAGCCGGTTCCGCCGTTGGCCCAGGTCGTGTTCCGACTCACGGCGAGGGCGCCGGTGTTGCCGTTGTCGGTGACGCCGTGGGCGGCGTTCTTGAAGGCGATCGAGTTGCGCAGGGTGTGTGCCACCGCCGGCGCGGGACTGCCCCCGCCGAGCTTGAAGCCGTTGCCGTCGCCTGGTTGCTGTGGGGCGGTGCCGGGGGAGCCGCCCTACGCCTGGGCGAGGGGTGCGACCGGGACCGCGGCGCCGAGTGCGGCACTCTGCAGCGTCGTGATGCGTTCGATGACGAGCCCCAGCAGCACGGCCGCCGCGATCATGAGCGCCTCCGCCACCCCCGAGGGAGACCATCGATCCCGGGGACACCCCGCCCGCCACCACGAGCACGACCGCGTGCCCGATCCAGGCAGCCCACCACAGGTTCACCAGCGTCGTGTCGCGCTTCCGCGCCCACGACGCGGAGCTCGCGCCCCCGATGTCGAGGACGAGCCTGCGCGGGACGAAGAGGTTGACCACCGGTATGAACCACGCGCCGATCGTCCAGCCCGTGCCCGGGACCGGGGACCCGGCCGACAGCTCCTGGGCGTTGCTCCGGGACCGGGCGAGCCAACCGAGGAACAGCACGATCGCGAGCGTCATCAGGTACAGGAAGATCATGGAGATGAGGCCCGACCTGTGCAGGGACGCGTCCGTGCGGCGCACCTGATGATCGCGGACCGCCGCCGCGCGGAACACGTCCGCCACGGCGGCCACCGCTATCGCCGCCTGCGCGGAACGGGCAAGGAACCAGGGAGCTTTGCGGACGCTGCCGGTCATCGTCTTCGGCCTGTCTCGGAGGGCGGGTACGGCCGCGGCGGACGCCGAAGCGGAGCGATCATAGGGGGACCGGCCGCGCCTGCGTAGGGTGGCGGTGTGATCGACAGTGACAAGCGCCCGCTCGCCGTGTTCGACCTGGACAACACACTGGCCGACACGGCCCACCGGCAGCGGTTCCTGGAGCGCGCGCCGCGCGACTGGGACGCCTTCTTCGCGGCCGCGCCCAAGGACCCGCCGCTCGCGCAGGGCATCGCGCTGGTGCTCGAGAAAGCTCAGGAGTGCGAGATCGTCTACCTCACCGGCCGCCCCGAGCGCTGCCGACGCGACACGCTCGCCTGGCTGGCCGCGCAGGGGCTCCCCGAGGGGCGCGTGCACATGCGGCGCAACGACGACCGGCGGCCCGCCCGACGCACCAAGCTGGAGATCCTGAAGCGACTCGCCGGCAGCAGGGAGATCAGGGTCCTGGTGGACGACGACGAACTGGTCTGTCAGGACGCCGAACGAGCCGGGTTCACCGTGGTCCGGGCACGCTGGACCGCCCCCTCCGCCGAGCTCGAGGTGGCGCAGGAGCGGGAGGGGCGGACCTGAGCCGGGAAGTGGGCCCGGGGTGTTGCAGAGGGGTTGGGCGGACCGTCAGTCGGACTCGTCGAGGCGGAAACCGACCTTCAGCCCCACCTGCCAGTGGGCGACCTGCCCGTCCTCGATCTGGCCCCGCACCTGGATCACCTCGAACCAGTCGAGGTTCCGCAGGGTCTGCGAGGCACGCCGGATCCCGTTGCTGATCGCCTGGTCCACGCCGTCGGGCGAGGTGCCCACGATCTCGGTGACCCGGTACGTGTGGTTCGACATGCGGGTGCTCCTCTCCGCCGTGACTGCTGTGTCACGCGTCACTCCACCGTGCCCCAGGCCACGGCGGAACGCGAGCCGTCCGCAGGCACTCTCCGCGCACACCGGGCGATCCAGGGGACCGCAGGAGGCCATCACCTACCTTTGGCCCATGGACGGTATGCCTCGTGACATCCCCGCACCCAGCCCCGCCACCGCCGTGAATCCGCTGCGCCTGCTCTCCCTGGAACAGCTCCGGCGGCGTACGAGCATGAAGTGGCGGACCTATCCGGAGGACGTGCTGCCGCTGTGGGTCGCCGAGATGGACGTCCCCCTGGCCGAACCGGTCGCAGCGGCGATCCGGGACGCGGTGGCGCTGGGCGACACGGGCTACCCGGCCGGGACGGCGTACGCCGAGGCGCTGGCCGACTTCGCCGCCGAGCGGTGGGGCTGGGACGGGCTCGCGGTGGAGCGTACGACGATCGTCCCCGACGTGATGCTGGGCATCGTCGAGATGCTCAAGCTGATCTCCGGGACGGGTGATCCCGTCATCGTCAACTCGCCCGTGTATCCGCCGTTCTACCAGTTCGTCGGCCACATGGGCCGACGGGTCGTCGAGGCTCCGCTCGGAGAGGACGGCCGGATCGACTTCGGCGTACTGGAGGAAACGTTCGGGCGGGCCCGGAAAGGTGCCGGGCGGCCCGTGTATCTGCTGTGCAGCCCGCACAACCCGACCGGCACCGTCCACACCGCCGACGAACTGGCGGCCGTGGCGGCGCTGTCGCAGACCTACGGCGTGCGTGTCGTGGCCGACGAGATCCACGCCCCGGTCATGGCGGCCGGTCAGACCTTCGTGCCCTACCTCGGCGTCCCCGGCGCGGGGAACGGGCTGTCGCTGATGTCGGCCTCCAAGGCGTGGAACCTGGCCGGGCTCAAAGCCGCCGTGGCCGTCGCAGGGCCCGACGCGGCCGACGACCTCGCGCGCATCCCGGAGGAGGTCGGTCACGGCCCCAGCCACGTCGGCGTGATCGCCCACACCGCCGCGCTGCGGGACGGCGGCGCCTGGCTCGACGCCCTGCTCACCGGCCTCGACGACAACCGACGGCTGCTGGCCGGGCTCCTCGCCGAGCACCTGCCCGCCGTGCGCCACGAACCGGGCCGGGCCACCTACCTCGCCTGGCTGGACTGCCGCTCGCTGGACCTGCCCGGCGATCCGGCGGCGGTCTTCCTGGAGCGCGGCCGGGTCGCCCTGAACTCCGGCGAACCGTTCGGCACGGGCGGCGCGGGCTTCGTCCGGCTGAACCTGGCGACAGCCCCCGAGCTGATCACCGAGGCGGTACGGCGCATGGCGGCGGCCCTCGACTGAGCAGCAGTACCGCCGACGGCGACAACCCTCGCCGCGGCCCGTGTTCAGGCCGCCGTGATACGGGCGTTGACCTTCCGCATCCAGTCCCGGTCGGTGTGCCACATGGGGTGGTGCGGGGCCGCGTTGGAGGTCAGGACGACGCCCCGGAAGCCCGCCGCGAGGCAGCGGTCGACGACGAACTCGGAGATGTCCTTGCCGACGGCGTCCTCCTCGAAGCGCGTCAGCAGCGGGGTGTAGCCCACGACGCCTTCTCCGAGGACCGCGGGGATGCCGCGGCGGCGGGCGAACTCGGCGACGGAGTCGACCCACCCGGCCAGCGTCTCCCGCATGGACTGCCGGTACGCCGGATAGTTCTCGTAGAGCCACAGGTCCCAGCGGTCGGGGTCGACCCAGTCGAGTGTGTAGAACAGTTCGCGTGGGATGCCGGTGGCAGCCAGTCGCCAGGGCTCGTCCGGGTGGTAGTCGGCGAACGCGGGTGCGTCGGGGCGCAGCATGGCGACCAGTTCGGGGGTGGGCCAGGTGGCCGTCTCGGGCGCCGCTTCGGTGCCGTGGCCGAGCCCGACCGCCTCGTAGAGCGCGCCGAGCACGCCGTAGACGTAGAAGTGGAAGTGCGCGATCTGCGCCCCCTCCGGCAGGTCGTCGATCTCGCTGGGCCAGGGCTCGCCCAGCGAGTAGGTGACGGGGATGCCGGGGTGGCGGGCCTGCAGCAGCTTCACGGCGCGGTCGAGGGGTTCGCGCAGGTAGGCGTAGTGGGTGACGCCGTCACGCGGTACCAGGGAGCAGTTGTCGACCTCGTTGTGCACCTCGACGTAGGCGACCTGGTCGGACAGTCCGCGTTCGGTGAGGAAGTCGAGGAGCTCGGCGAGCGCTTCGGCCACCGCCTCGGCGCGGTCCGGGCCGGGAATCTCGGCCAGGGCGCGGTGCCAGGCGTCGGTGTCGGCGAAGCTGGGGGACTGCTGGTACTCCCAGGAGGACACGATCACCTTGCAGTCGTGGCGGGCGGCCGCCTCGAACAGCTCGACGAGCCGTCGGCGGCCGTCCAGCGCATAGCCGCCGCGCACGTCGTACCAGCGGGTGCGCTGTCCGAACTCCTCGCCCAGGCCGCGGACCTGGATCGACTCCGGCTCCTTGACGCGTCCGGAGAACAGCAGGAAGGGCATGGCGCAGACGCGCACGGTGTTGAAGCCCCGGTCCACGGTCTCGGCGAAGGCGCGGTCGAGATCGGCGAAGGGCTCGCCGGGCCCTGCCTGTGTGTACCAGCTGAAGTCCCACAGGGTGATGGCCATTGGTTGCTGCTGTGTGGTCATGAGGGCACGGTAGCTCAATTCATTAATTATGAATAATGCTTGACAGGCGTGATGGGGCTGCCCAGGCTCATGTGCCATGACCGAACCCATGCACCCCTCCCGGCGCACCGTCGTCACGGCCCTCGCGGCGGCCGGCGTCGTCGCCCTGCCGGCCTGGCCGGAGACGGCACAAGCGGCGGACGGCACGGCCGCGGCCACCGCGAACGGCCCGGTACTCGACTCCCACCCCGCCACCGAGCCCTCCGGTACCCACGTGCGCGACGTCGGCGGCACCAACGTGGTCTTCCAGTACGGCGCGGTGCTTCCGGCCTTCGACGGCTGGCGCACCCACGAGCCCACCCGTGACCACCTCTCCCTGGACAAGCGGTGGCGCTTCCGCTTCGACCCCGCCGACCAGGGACTCGGTCAGACCTGGCAGTCCCCGCACCACGACGACCGGACCTGGGACCACATCGATGTCCCGGCGGCCTGGGACCTGCTGAACACGCCCGGATTCGGCTCGGAGACCACACCCTTCGGCAAGGGCACGGCGTTCTCCGACGGCTACGCCTGGTACCGCACCACCGTCGACGTGCCCGCGTCCTGGCGGGCCCGCCATGTGCGCATCGCCTTCCTCGCCGCCGGCTACAGCGCCGAGGTCTGGCTCGACGGCACACACCTCGGCAAGCACGAGGGCGCCAACTCGCCCTTCGCGCTTCCGGTGGGCGGGGCGCTGCGGCCGGGAACCTGCCAGACGATCGCCGTGCGCGTCTTCCGCCGGGCCGGCTACACCGACTACACGGCCGCGACGGCGCAACCCGTCACCGACGACCACGAGCTGCCCTACAAGCCCGTCGACTATTGGCCCTACGCGGGTCTGACCCGGTCGGCCTGGATCGAGGCGGTCCCGCAGGTCACCGTCGCCAAGCTGCTGGTGGCCGCCGCGAACGGGCGTCTCGAGGCACGTGCGGTCGTCGAGAACCACAGTGACCGGGACTTCGACGGCCGGCTCACCCTGGATCCCGGCCGGGGAAGCGGCGGCCGGCCCACCGTGGTCGCGGCCCGGATCGCCGCCCGGTCGGCGGGTCTCGTACGGGTCGTGGTCCGCATACCCGGCGCGCCCCGCTGGAGCCCGGCCGCGCCGCACACGCTCACCGCCCGCGCCACCCTGGCCGCCGGGAGGTCCTCGGGGCCACGGGTGGACACCCTGTCCACCGTGTACGGCGTACGCGAACTGAGCATCGCCGACGCGCAGTTGCGCCTGAACGACAAGCCACTGTTCCTCAAGGGCCTCAACTGGCACGAGGAGACGGCCGCGCACGGCAGGGCGATGACCCCGGCCGAGTACGACCGGGAACTGGGCCATCTCACGGCAGTGGGCGCCAACTTCATCCGCAACTGCGTCTACAACCGCCATCCGTACGTCTACGACTGGGCGGACGAGCACGGCGTGCTGGTGATGGACGACATCGACACGATGTGGCTCAACACCGCCCAGGAGAAGCTCCAGACCGAGCGCTACGGCCTCGCCCGCGCCCTGGCCCTGACGATGGCGTGGAACCAGCACAACCACCCCTCGGTGATCCTCTGGGGGCTCCAGAACGAGTCGGAGATCGACGCGGACGGCGCCCCCGTCTACCGCGCCTGGCTCGCCGACCTCAAGGCGGCCGTCAAGTCGGTCGACTTCACCGCCCGCCCCGTGACCTGGGCCTCCAACACGAGCAACGACCCCGCGTTCGACCTCGCCGACGTGATCGGGTTCAACGAGTACTTCGGCTACTTCTACGGCAAGGACGCCGACCTCGGCCCCACGCTGGACGCGGTGCACGCGAAGTATCCCGGCAAGCCGATCCTGATCACCGAGAACGGCACCTGGTCCGTGGCCGGCACCCACGGGCCCGCCACCACACAGGGCACGGAGGAGTGGCAGGCGGCGAGCTTCACCGCGCACTGGGCGCAGGTGACCGCGCGCAGCGCGTTCGTGGCCGGGTTCACCTACTGGGTGCTCAAGGACTACAAGGAGCGGGCCGGGTACAACCAGGACTACAACGGGATCTCCGTGATGGGCCTGCTGACGTTCGCGGAGGAACGGCCCAAGCTGGTCCACGACGCCTTCCGGAAGGCGGTAGTGCCGGTCGGCGAGTGAGCGTCGAACGACTGAAGGGGGAGGGGCGGACCGCCCCTCCCCTCCCAGGTGGCAGGACCGTCAGGTCCGGCGGCGTCAGCCCTTCACGCTGCCCTCGGTCAAGCCGCTGCGCCAGAAGCGCTGCAGGGCGATCATGGCGATCATCAGAGGGACGACGGAGACGAAGGCACCTCCGACGGTCAGCTGGTAGAGCTGCGGTTGGCGGTCGGCGAAGGACTGCCACGACGTCAGACCGAGGGTGATGGGATACAGCTTCGAGTCGGACAGCATGACCAGCGGCAGGAAGTAGTTGTTCCAGATACCGACGAACTGGAACAGGAAGATCGTCACCAGGGCGGGGGTCATGATGCGCAGAACCACGACCGTGAAGATGCGGAACTCTCCCGCGCCGTCGATGCGGGCCGCCTCCAGCAGCTCGTCCGGTATGGACGCCGCGGCGTAGATCCGGCTCAGGTACACGCCGAAGGGACTGACGACGCTCGGCAGCAGTACGGCCCAGTAGGTGTTGGCCAGGCCTGCCTTGCTGAACAGTAGGTACATGGGCAGCGCCAGCGCGGTGGCAGGGATCAGGACGCCACCCAGGACGATGTTGAAGAGGGTGTCGCGGCCGGCGAAGGAGAACTTGGCCAGCGCGTAGCCGGACATCGCGGCCAGCAGCGTCGCGATCCCCGCGCCGACGCCCGCGTACAGCAGGCTGTTGGCGGCCCAGCGCAGGTAGATCCCATGGTCGTAGGTGACCACCTCGTGCAGGTTGCTCAGGAACCGGGGATGGGAGAACCACAGCCCGAAGGTGCCGAACAGGTCGCCGGTGGACTTGGTGGACGCCACGGCCAGCCAGCACACGGGGAGCAGGAAGTACCCGGCGGCCGCGACCAGCAGTCCGGTGACCAGGATGCGGCTGCGCGCGGTGACCCCCGTGATGTCGCTGCGTGGCGTCGTACCGTCGTCGGAGCCCGGCGTCCCGTCCTGTGGCGGGACTGTGCGGGCCGGTGTCTGGAGACTCACGCGTCCCCACCTCTCTTGTTGATCAGCCGCAGAAAGCCGAAGGAGAGCGCGAACGCGGCGAGGGCGAGCAGCACTGCCTCGGCGGCGGCGAGGTGGTAGTTGTCGTTGGTGAACGCCTCGTTGTAGGCGCTGAGGTTGGGGGTGTAGGCGCTGTCGATGCTCGACGAGACGGGTTTCAGCACGAGCGGTTCCGCGAACAGTTGCAGCGTGCCGATGATGGTGAAGACCGTGGTGAGGATCAACGCGGGGCGCAGCAGCGGCAGTTTGACGTGCCGGACGGTCTCCCACGCACTGGCGCCGTCGATGCGGGCGGCCTCGTACAGTTCCGAGGGGATGGTACGCAACTGGGCGACGAGTACCAGCACGTTGTAGCCGGCGAACTCCCAGGTGACGATGTTCGCGATGGACCACAGGACCGTGTTTCCGCCCAGCAGGTCGACCGATATGCCCAGGTGGCTCATGCCGTCCACGAGAGGGCTGACTCCCGGTACGTACAGGAAGCCCCACAGGATGGACGCGATGACGCCCGGAACGCCGTAGGGCAGGAAGAAGGCGGCGCGGAAGAACCGCACGCCCCTGGCCGAGGCGCTGTCCAGCAGCAGTGCGAGCCCGGCGGACAACGCGACCATCACCGGCACCTGGACGGCCGCGAACAGCAGTACGCGACCGATGCTGCGTACGAAGGCGTGATCGGACAACGCGTCCGCGTAGTTGCTCAGCCCCACGAAGACGGTACGGCTGCCGCCGAGCCCCAGGGCTCCGGTGTGCTCGACGTCCATGACGCTCTGGTAGACGGCGTAGCCGATGGGGAGGGCGAAGGTCAGGAGGAACAGCAGGAGGAACGGCGCGACGAAGACGACGGGCGTCAGATTTCTGCGGCGGCGGCGGGGTGCGCGGGTGCGGGTGGGCATCTGGGTGCTTTCTTGAGTCCGGAGGGGAGAACGGCGGCGGCCGTGTCGCGCCCTCCGGAGGTGGTCACTGGCCGGTGGAAACCTTCAGGCCCTTCCTCTTCAGGTCCTCGACGGTCTGCTTCTGCGCCTGCTGGACCGCGGAGACGAACGTGCCCTTGCCGGCCAGGGCGGCCTGGAAGCCGTCGTTGAGGTGCTGGTAGGTGGCGTCGATCGTCGGTATCCACTTCCACGAGTTGTCGATGCTCTTGTCCGCCTCGGCGAAGACCTCGTTGTACTTCTGGCCTCCGAAGAACGTCGACGGCTTGTCCAGCGAGGAGCCCTTGTACCCGTCGGCCGCCGCGGGCCAGCCGTATCCGCCCTGCAGCAGCAGGTCGACGCTCGCGGGATCGGTGTTGAGCCATTCGGCGAACTTCAGGGCCTCGGGGATGTGCTTGGCGCCCTTGAGGACGGCAGTGGAGGAACCACCCCAGTTCGCGGACACGTTCGCGCCCTTGGTCCACTGCGGCATGGGCGCCACCGCCCACTTGCCGGTGGTCTTGGGAGCGTTGCCGCTGATGATGGCGTCGCCCCACTGGGCGCTGACCCACGACGTGATGCCACCGGTCTGCAGGTCCTTGTACCAGGCGTTGGCGAAGTCGGGTTCGGTCTTGATCACCTTCTTGGTGCGCAGGTCGTCCCAGAAGGCGGCGACCTTGAGGGTCTCCGGGGAGTTGATGTTCACCGTCCAGGTGTCGCCGTTCACGCCGAACCACTTGGCGCCGGCCTGCCATGCGAGGGCGGTGAACCAGGCGGAGTTGCCGGCCGGGAAGGTGCTGATGTAGGCCTTCGGGTCGGAGCTGTGGATCTTCTGCGCGGCCTGGGCGAACTCGTCCCACGTGGTGGGCGGCGTGATGTCCCACTTCTTGAACAGGTCGGAACGGTAGAACAGGCCCATCGGACCGGACGCCTGGGGGATCGCGTAGACCTTCGAGTCGAAGACGCCCTGCTGCCACTGCCAGTCCGTGAACTTCGACCGGTCCTTGTCCGCGCCGTACTCGGACAGGTTCACCAGGCCGTTCTCCAGCAGGAACGAGGGGATCTCCTGGTACTCCACCTGAGCCAGGTCGGGCGCGTTGCCGCTCTTGAGCGCGGCGCGCATCTTGGCGTAGGTGCCGCTGCTGCCCGCCGGGACCTTCTCCAGTTTGACGTGGATGTCCGGGTGGGTGGCGTTCCACTTGTCGACGGCCTTGTCGACACCGGGAACCCACGACCAGAAGCGCAGGTCGACCTTCTGGCCGGGCTTCGCGGGGGCCTGTGCCTTGTCGTCCTGCGCATCGCTCGAACCTCCGCAGGCGGAGAGGAACAAGGAGGCGGCGGCAAGGGCCACGGCGATGGTGCCCCGGCTTCTGCGGCGGGGTGTGGTGCGGCTCATGGGAGGAGGTCCTTCCTGGCTTCGACCGAAGCTGCTTGGTGCGTGCCGGTCAGTCTCGGAGCGTCACCGTCATGCCGTCAAGATATATTCATAATTAATTGAAACAGCTATGGTGGGCTCGTAGGCAGCAGCGAGGGGAGACGTACGTGATGACGGAATGCCGCAGGATGACAGGGCGCGTGGCGGTGATCACCGGGGCGGCGCACGGAATCGGCGCGGCCACGGCCCGGCGTTTCGCGGCCGAAGGGGCGGTGGTCGTGGTCACGGACGTGGACGACGCGGCCGGCAAGGCTGTCGCGGCAGAGATCGCGGACAGCGGCGGTCTCGCGGAGTACATACGCTGCGACGTCACCTCGGCCGCCGACTGGGAGCACCTGGCCCGTCACGTCGAGCAGCACCACGGACGGCTGGACGTGCTGCACAGCAACGCCTTCGCCCAACTCAACAAGCCCGCACACGAGTTGAGTGAGGCGGAATGGGACGGTCAGATGGCCGTGCTGCTCAAGCCGGCCTGGCGGGCCATGAAGACCTTCGCGGCCATGCTCCGTGAGGCCTCGGGCTCCGTCGTCCTCACCTCCTCGGTGCACGCGGTCATCGGGCTGCCGGGCCATGCCGCCTACGCCGCCGCGAAGGGCGCGCTGTGCTCGCTGGGACGGCAGTTGGCCGTCGAGTACGGTCCGGACATCCGGGTCAACACCGTGTTGCCCGGACCCATCCTCACCGCCGCCTGGGACGGCATACCCGAGCAGGACCGGGAACGCAGCGTGGCGGCCACCGCGGCCCGGCGCTTCGGGCAGCCGGAGGAGGTGGCGGCCGCCGTCGCCTTCCTGGCATCGGCGGACGCCTCCTATGTGACCGGAGCCAGCCTCGTGGTCGATGGAGGATGGAGCGTCATGAAGGAGTCCTCGTGAGAAGTGCGCACAGCACTTCAGGACCGATACGGAAACGGAGCACGTGGTGACCCATCCCCCCAAGGGGCTGCACGGCCAGGCCGTGGAGGAGCTGGGCCGGCGCATCATCCGCGGCGACTACCCCCCGGGTTCCGTGGTGGACCCGGTCAAGTTCGAGACCGAACTCGGTGTCAGCAAGACCGTGGTGCGCGAGGCGATGCGCGTGCTGGCCTCCAAGGGCCTGCTCGAGTCGAAGCAGAAACGCGGTACGACCATCCGGCCCCGCGCCGACTGGAACCTGCTCGACAGCGACCTGCTGCGCTGGCAGGGCAGCAGCGCCCCCACCGACGGCTTCCTGGAGGACCTCGCCGAGGTCCGCGCGATAGTCGAACCCGCCGGAGCCCGCCTCGCCGCGACCCGACGCACCCCCTTGGACCTGGAGGCGATGCGGCAGGCGCTCGACGCCATGGCCGCGGCCGGCGCGGACGCGGACGCGATGGTCGAGGCGGACCTGGCCTTCCACCGTGCACTGCTGGAGTCCGCGCACAACGAACTGCTCAGCCGGATGGAGGTCGTCATCGAGGCCGGCCTGCGCATCCGTGACCGGATCGTGCACGGCGCCCGGCACTTCTCCGACTCCATCCCCGTGCACCAGGAACTGCTGGACGCGGTCGAAGCCGGCGATCCGGACGCCGCCGTGGCCGCCGTCGAGTCCCTCCTGGCCCAGGCCTCCGACGACCTGGCGGCCGTACGGGCCCGCGACGACCACAACGACGTGGCGCCCCATCCGCTGCCGAAGGAACTTCCTTGAAGATAACCGGACTTGAGACGTTCCTCGTCGCCCCGCGCTGGCTGTTCCTGCGCGTCGCCACCGACGAGGGCGTCACCGGCTGGGGCGAGCCCGTGATCGAGGGCCGCGCCGAGACCGTACGCGCCGCGGTCCACGAACTCGCCGACCACCTCGTCGGCCGGGACCCGCTGCGCATCGAGGACCACTGGCAGGTGCTCACCAAGGGCGGCTTCTACCGCGGCGGACCCATCCTCTCCAGCGCCGTCGCCGGCATCGACCAGGCCCTGTGGGACATCGCCGGCAAGACCTACGGCGTCCCCGTGCACCGCCTCCTGGGCGGCCCTGTCCGCGACCGCGTCCGCATGTACGCCTGGATCGGCGGGGACCGGCCCAGCGAGGTCGCGGAACTGGCCGAGGAACAGATGAAGGCGGGCTTCACCGCCGTCAAGATGAACGCCTCGGCCGAACTCGCCCCGATCGACACCCCGGCCCGCACCGCCGAGGTCGTCGAGCGCGTCGCCGCCGTCCGCGAGGTGCTGGGCGACGAGCGGGACATCGCCGTCGACTTCCACGGCCGCGCCTCCACCGCCATGTCACGCCGCCTGCTGCCCCAACTGGAGCCGCTGCACCCGCTGTTCGTCGAGGAACCCGTCGTACCGGAACACTCGGGCAACCTGCGCAGCCTGGTGGAGTCCACCAGCATCCCGCTCGCCACCGGCGAACGCCTGTACTCCCGCTGGGACTTCCGCGAGGTCATGACCAGCGGCATCGCCGTCGCCCAGCCCGATCTGTCGCACGCCGGCGGCATCTCCGAGGTCCGCCGCATCGCGGCCATGGCCGAGACGTACGACGTCGCCCTGGCCCCGCACTGTCCCCTCGGCCCGATCGCGCTGGCCGCGAGCCTCCAGATCGCCTTCTCCGTACCGAACTTCCTCATCCAGGAACAGAGCCTCGGCATCCACTACAACAAGGGCGCCGACCTGCTGGAGTACGTGATGGACCCCGAACCCTTCCGCTTCCGGGACGGGTACGCCGTCGCCTCCACCCGCCCGGGTCTCGGTGTCGACATCGACGAGAAGGCGGTACGCCACGCCGCCGAGACCGGACACCGCTGGCGCAACCCCGTATGGCGGGGAGCGGACGGGGCGTTCACCGAATGGTGAGCACCATCAGGCCCCCACACCCCCGAGCCCAAGGAGAGCCCGCCCCCATGAACCTGGTGGAATCGCTGCGCGCCCACCGCCTGCTGGCGATCGTCCGCGGCAAGGACCCCGCCGCTGCCCTGCGCACGGTGAGCACCCTCGCCGAAGAGGGCATCGCCGCCATCGAGGTGTCGCTGACCACCGCCGACGCCCTGACCGTCATCCGGCAGGCGCGCGCCGAACTCGGCCCCGACGCACCTCTCGGTGCCGGAACCGTGCGTTCGGCCGATCACGCGGCCCGCGCCGTGGACGCCGGCGCCTCCTACCTCGTCACCCCGGCCCTCGTCGACGGACTCGAGCCGTACGGCGTGCCCGTGCTGATGGGCGCCCTGACACCGAGCGAGGTCGAAGCCGCCCTCGCCCGGGGCGCCGACGCGATCAAGCTCTTCCCCGGCTCCTTCGGCGGCCCCGGCTATCTGCGGGCACTGCGCGACCCCTTCCCCGAGGTGCCCTTCGTGCCCGTCGGCGGAGTGGACGCGCGGGCCGCCCGCGACTACCTGGACCGGGGTGCCCTCGCCGTCGGCGTCGGCTCACCGCTGGTCGGGGACGCTGCCGACGGCGGCGACCTGGAGCAACTCCGCGTCCGCGCGGCCGCGTTCCGCGAGGTGGCCGCGGGAGGGACCCCGTGACGACACTGACCGGCCTGGAGGCGCCCGAGGTGGTGACCTTCGGCGAGACGATGGCGGCCCTGCGGGCCCACGGCGCACTGCGCCTCGGCGGCAGCCTCGGCATGTCCGTGGCGGGAGCCGAGTCCAACGTCGCCATCGGCCTCGCCCGGCTCGGACACCGGGTGCGCTGGGCAGGGCGGGTCGGCGCGGACGAACTCGGCGCGCTGGTCCTGCGCACCCTGCGTGCCGAGGGAGTCGACATCGACCACGCCGTCACCGATGACACCGGCCGCCCCACGGGACTGCTGCTCACCGAACCGCGGCTGGGCACGCTCACACGCGTCAGCTACTACCGCGCCGGTTCGGCGGGTTCGGCCGTCTCCCCGGCCGACGTCCTGCCCGCACTGGCGCAAAGGCCCCGCATCCTGCACCTGACCGGCATCACACCGGCGCTCAGCGCGTCGGCGGCCGAGGCCGTCGTGGCCGCCGCCACCGCCGCCCGCGAGGCGGGCATCACCGTCTGCCTCGACGTCAACCACCGCTCCCGGCTGTGGACTTCGGACCGCGCCCGCACCGCGCTCCGGCCCCTGCTGGTCCACACCGACCTGCTCATCGCCTCCGAGGACGAGCTCCCGCTGGTGCTGGAACGGCCCGGCGCGGAGGAATCCGAGGCCGTGCACAGCATCCTGGCAGCAGGCGTGAGCGAGGTGGTCGTCAAGCGGGGCGCGAACGGCGCGACCAGTGTCACCGCCGACGGGACGACCGACCGCGCGGCGCGACAGGTCGACGCCGTCGATCTGGTCGGCGCGGGCGACGCCTTCGTCGCCGGGTACCTGTCCGGGCTCCTCGACGGCGCGGACATCCCGGCCCGGCTGCACCGGGCCGTCACCACCGCGGCCTTCGCCGTCGCCACCCGGGGCGACTGGGAGGGCCTTCCCACGCGGGACGAACTCGGTCTGTTCGACCAGCCCGAGGGCACGACCATCCGCTGAACCTGGAGAGAGGGAACATGACATCAACGGCAGCGTCGGCGGCGGTACTCGTGGACGGAGGGTACGAGCTCGCCGAGGGCGGCCGCTGGGTCGACGGCCGGTATGTGTACGTCGACATCCTCAGCGGCCGGCTCTTCGAACTGCGCGACGCGGGCGGCCCCGTCCCACGCCGACTGGCCGCCCTCGACGTGCCGTTGGGCGCCGTCGCGCCGGTGCACGGCCGACCGGACACCTGGATCGCCGCCGCGGGCACCGGCATCGCCCTGCTCGACGCGGACGGCGCCCTGGAGTGGCTGGACCGGCCCGAGGACCGCACGCCGGTCCCCAGCCGGATGAACGACGGCGTCGCCGACCCCGCGGGGCGCTTCTGGGCCGGCAGCATGGCCTACGACGGCACCCCCGGTGCGGGCTCGCTGTACCGAACGGACCACGACGGCACGGTGGTTCGCGTCCTCGACGGTCTGACCATCGCCAACGGCCCGGCGTTCACGGCGGACGGCACCACCATGTACCTCGCCGACACCGCCGTCGGTACCGTCCTGAGGTGCCGGGTCGACCCCGCCTCGGGCGATCTCCTGGGCGGCCCGGAGGCCTTCGCCCGGTTGCGTGACGGCGAAGGCAGCCCCGACGGAATGACCGTCGACGAGGAGAACTGCCTCTGGGTCGCGCTGTGGGGTGCCGGTACGGTCCGCCGGTACCACCCCGACGGCCGCCTGCTCCACACCCTGACCGTGCCAGCCCCTCACCCCACGTCGGTGTGTCTGCGCCCCGACGACAACCGCCCCGACGACAACCGCCTGTTCGTCACCACGGCCCGGTACGGGGTGACGAACCCGACCGCCGCGTCCGGCGCGGTGCTGAGCGTTCCCGTACCGGTCGCGGGAGCGGCGGCCTGCGCCTGGCGGGGCCTGCTCTGAGACGCGCGCCGAGCCCGGGGTGAGCCTGCGCCGGTACTGATAGGCCCGGCCTATACAGGGCATCGATTTTTGGTCGTGGACCCCTCAACCGCGGCCCGGTTCACTGTGGCGAAAGTCCGCGCGGACCGATCGGGCTCGGTGCCGTGCGATCAGGGAGGCTGCAATGACGCATACCCCGGGCAACGGACGAGCCGAACAGGCCGCGCGCATCACGGCGAAGCCGTGGTACCGGCAGTTGTACGTCCAGGTGCTGGTGGCGATCGTGATCGGCATCGTGCTCGGCTGGCGATGGCCGGACCTGGCCACCGACATGGAACCGATCGGTACGACCTTCATCACCGCGATGAAGATGCTCATCGGCCCGATCGTCTTCCTGACGATCATCGGCGGCATAGCGGGGGTCGCCGACCTGAAGAAGGTCGGACGCACCGGGATCAAGGCGCTCACCTACTTCCAGGCCGGCACGATCGTCGCGCTGCTGACGGGCCTGGTGGCGATCAACGTCTTCCGGCTCGGCGACGGCGTGCACGCCGATCCGTCGACGCTGCGGACCTCGGGCGACGCGAGCCAGTACGTCGAGCAGGGCGAGCACCAGCACTGGTGGGAGTTCCTCACCAACATCGTGCCGAACAGTTTCTTCGGCCCGTTCGTCGAGGGGAACATCCTCCAGGTCATCTTCCTCGCCGTCGTCTTCGGCATCGCGATCAAGATGGTGGGCAAGCCGGGCGAGCCGATCATCGCGGCCGTCGGGCGGCTGACGGAGGTCGTCTTCAAGGTCCTGTCCTTCGTCATGAAGGCCGCGCCACTGGGCGCGTTCGGCGCGATGTCGTACGCCATCGGGAAGTTCGGCCTGTCCACACTGACCAGCCTCGGCTCACTGATCGTCCTGTTCTACGTCACCTCGGCCCTGTTCGTCGTGGTCGTGCTCGGCGGAGTGCTCGCCCTGTACGTGCGGCTGAACATCTTCCAGCTCTTCCGCTACTTCAAGGAGGAGTTCTGGCTGATCCTCGGCACCTCGACCGCCGAACCCGCGCTGCCCGGACTGATGCGCAAGCTGCACTTCATGGGCGCGGAGCGCTCCACTGTCGGTCTGGTGGTGCCGACCGGCTACAGCTTCAACCTCGACGGCGCGGCGATCTACCTCTCGCTGGCCACCCTGTACATCGCCCAGGCCACCGACACCTCACTGTCGATCGGGCAGCAACTCGGCCTGCTGGCCGTCATGTTGCTGACGTCGAAGGGTGCTGCCGGTGTCGCGGGCGGCGGGTTCATCGCGCTCACCGCGACCTTGTCGACGGTCGGCTCGGTCCCGGCGGCGGGCATCATGCTCATCTTCGGCATCGACAAGTTCATGTCGGAGTGCCGGGCCCTGGTGAACTTCTTCGGCAACGCCGTCGCCACCCTGGTCGTCGCCAGGTGGGAGAACGGCCTGGACCTGGAACGGGCCCGGGCGGTGCTGGCCGGCCAGGCGGGCGAGCCTCCCCTGACCACCGAGGCCGAGGACATCCGGCCGGTCGCCGTGGCCCCGGCCCCGCAGACCGCCCAGGCGGCGCCCTGACCGGCCCATGCTGGAGGCGGCGGAACGGAAACCGGCAGGTAGGCTCGCCCCGCCCGTCGGACCAGCACAGAGCGGGGAGGCGCCGTGGACGCCCGGCAACTGGAGTACTTCCTCGCCATCGTCGAGCACGGCGGCTTCAGCAAGGCCGCCGCCGCCCTCCACGTGGCCCAGCCCTCGCTGTCCCAGGCGATGGCGAACCTGGAGGCCGACCTCGGAGTGGCCCTCTTCCACCGTGTCGGGCGGGGCGTCGTACTGAGCGAAGCCGGTGCGGAACTGCTGGAGCCGAGCCGGCGCGTGCTGCGGGACCTGACGGCCGTACGGGACACCGCGGCCGCGCTCGCCGGGCTGCACGGCGGCAGCGTCGAGGTCGCCACCATGCCCTCGCCCGGCATCGAACCGCTCACCACCCTCATCCACCGCTTCTCCGAACTCCATCCGTCGGTGACGGTGAGCACCCGGGCCGCCTTCACGCCGGACGAGGTCGTCTCCCTGGTGCGCAGCGGCGCCTGCGAACTGGGGCTGCTGGGCAGCGCCGCCCCCGTGCACCCCTCCGGCCTCGACGTCCTGCACGTCGAGGACCAGCCGTTCGTCGTCGTCGCCGCACCCGGCGGCGCGATCCAGGACGACGTGACGATCCGGCCCGAGGACCTGGCAGGCCAGAAACTCATCGCCTCCCGGACCGGCAGCCTGATGCGCAGCATCGTGGACGACATCACCGCGGGCGGCACCGGCACGGAGATCGTGACGGTCGTGGACCACCGCACGTCGATCCTGCCGCTGATCCTCACCGGGGTGGGCGTCGCGGTCCTGCCCTCCGCGTGGACCCGGCTGGCCCGCCGTTGCGGCGCGGTGGTCGCCCCCATCGAACCGACCGCCCACCTCCACGTGGCGATGGTCGGCCTGCCCGCGCACCTCACACCGGCCGCGCGCGCGTTCCTCACCCTCACCAGGTCTCTGGCAGAGCGGCGGGCACGCCCCACCTGACGCAGGACCGATCGGCCACGCCTATACGTCGTATCGAAAGCAGGTCTTGGACGCGCACTGACACCGGTGTGTTGACTCGGACCGACCGCACGACGCGAGCCGGAGGCACCCATGACAGCCGCACCCCGCACGTTCCGCATCGCCGCCATCCCCGCCGACGGGGTCGGCAAGGAGGTCGTCGCCGCCGGGCGGTCCGTCCTGGACGCCCTGGCCGAGACCTCCCGGGACTCCGCCGAACCCTTCGCGTTCGACTGGGAGGAGTTCCCCTGGGGCTGCGAGTACTACACGCGCACCGGGAAGATGATGGACGAGGACGGCCTGGAGCGGCTCAAGGACTTCGACGCGATCTACTTCGGCGCGGTCGGCTGGCCCGGCGTCCCCGACCACGTCAGCCTGTGGGGCCTGCGCCTGAGGATCTGCCAGAACTTCGACCAGTGGGCCAACGTCCGCCCCGTGCACTTCCTGCCCGGAGTGCGGAGCCCCCTGCGCAAGGCCGACGACACCGAGCTCGACTGGGTCGTCGTCCGCGAGAACAGCGAGGGCGAGTACGCCGGTCTCGGCGGCCGCAACTTCGGTGGGCGCGGACCGGGCGGTGAAGTCGCCGTCCAGTCCGCCCTGTTCACCGAGGTCGGGTGCGAGCGGATCATGCGGTTCGCCTTCGACCTGGCCCGCACCCGGGACCGCAGGAAGGTCTCCTCCGTCACCAAGAGCAACGCCCAGCAGTACGGCATGGTGCTGTGGGACGACGTCTTCAAGCGCGTCGCGCTCGACTACCCGGACGTGGAGACGGAGAGCGTCCTGGTCGACGCCATGTCCGCGAAGTTCGTCCTCAGGCCCGAGGACCTCTCCGTCGTCGTCGCCTCCAACCTCAACGCCGACATCCTCTCCGACCTCGGCAGCGCCCTCGCCGGCAGCCTGGGCCTGGCCGCCAGCGCCAACCTCAACCCCGAGCGCCGCTTCCCCAGCATGTTCGAGCCGGTCCACGGCTCCGCCCCGGACATCGCGGGCCAGGGCCTGGCCAACCCCATCGGCGCGGTCGGCAGCGCGGCCCTGATGCTGGAACACTTCGGTCTGCCCGACCAGGCGGCCCGCCTGAACAAGGCGATCGAGGCCACGACCGGTGCGGGCATCCTCACCCGCGACGTCGGCGGCACGGCCACGACCGAGGACGTGACCAAGGCGCTGATCGACGCGCTCAGCGCCTGACGGCCTGCTCTGTCCGGTGCGCGGTGGCGAGGGTGATCGCGAAGCCCGCCTCGGAGTCGGCCCACACCTGGTCGGTCTCCAGACCCGCAGCGGTCAGTTCCGCCCGCAGCCCGTCCGTGGTGAACTTCGCGCTCCGTTCGGTGATCCATTCCTCTCCACGGTCGAAGTGCACCGTGAGACCGAGTCGCCGGATGGAGACGCGCTGCTCGGTGAGACTGCGCAGCCTCATCTCGATGTGCTGTTCGGCGTCGTTCCACACGGCCCGGTGCTCGAAGGAGTCGGGCTCGAAGTCGGCGTCCAGCTCACGGTTGAGGACGTACAGGAGATTCTTGTTGAACTCGGCGGTGACGCCTTCACAGTCGTCGTACGCCGCGATCATCTCCTCGGTGTCCTTGACCAGGTCGGCGCCGATCAGCAGGAAGTCCTCGGGGCGCATGAGGCTCCGGATCTCCCGCAGGAAGGGGACCCGGACGGGCCGGCGGAAGTTGCCCAGCGTGCTGCCGATGAACGCGATCAGCCGTGGCGCGTCCGCCGGCGGCTCGGGCAGTTCCAGAGGAGCCGTGAAGTCGGCGCGAAGGGCATGGAGCGTGAGCTCCGGATACGCCTGGACGAGTTGGGCTCCGGCCTGGTGCAGAGCGTCCTCGCTGACGTCGACGGGGACGTAGTGCAGCCCCGCAGGACCGAGGGCCTCCAGGATCAGTTTCGTCTTGGTGCTGCTGCCCGAGCCGAGTTCCACCAGGCTGCGGGCCCCGGTGCGCTCGGCGATGTCGCGGGCGTGGAGCACGAACAGCCCGAGCTCCGCACGCCACAGCGGGTACTCCTTGAGCTGGGTGATCTCCTCGAACAGCTCGCTGCCACGGGCGTCGTAGAACCAGGTGGGCGCGGTGGACTTGGGAGTGCTCGTCAGGCCGTGCCGGATGTCGGCCCGCAGGGCCCTCGCGTAGTGCTCGGCGTCCAGGGTGTCGGTGTAGCCGTAGGTGCGGGTGCCGGTCACGGGTGCCTCACTTCGGTCGACGGCGGAGGACGGGAGGTCTGACCCCCACTGAGGGAACGGGCTCACGTGCGGGGCTCCTTGAGTGGTTCCGCGGACGGTTCCTTGAGTGGTGTGAGCAGGACATCGGTGCGGCTCGCCGCGAGCAGGGTGCGGTCGGGGACCTCCTGCCAGTGCGGATCGTCGTCATACGGCTCGGAGGCCACGACCGTGCCGCCGCCGGGGCGTGAGAGGTACCAGAGGGTGTCGCCCCAGGCGGTCGCGGCGATCGACTCGCCGTTGGTCAGAAGGAGGTTGAGCCGCGAGGCCGGTGCCGCCTCGGCCACCTCCAGGACCGTGTCGGCGAGCGCTTGGCCCTCCTCGTCACCGCCGCGCAGCCGGTTCAGGACCAGGGCCCACACGAACGCCGAGTCGTTGCGGGCCTCCATCGACAGCAGATCCGCCGGCGGCACGGAGGCGGTCAGGGAGGCCAGGGAGTGCGGCCAGCCCTTGACCGCGCCGTTGTGGCTGAACAGCCAGGGTCCCGAGGCGTACGGGGCCGCGGCGGCCTCGGCGTCGGCTCCCGCCAGGGTCGCGTCCCGTACGGCGGCCAGGACGGCCCCCGAACGCACGACCCGTGCCAGGTCGGCGAACGACAGGTCCGCCCAGATGGGCCCGGCCCGCCGGTAGCGCGCCGGGGACGGGTCGCCCTCGGCGTACCAACCGACCCCGAAACCATCGGCGTTGACCGTGCCGTGCCGTTGCCGCCGCGGTTCCCACGACTGGTGGTACAGGCTGTGCGGGGGCTCCACGAGGAGCCGGCCGAGCGGCTCCTCGGGGCCCAGGTACGCGAGGTGACGGCACATCAGGCGGCTCCCGCGGAACGGGCCGTGCGGAAGCCGGAGAAGATCTGCCGCCGGATCGGGTAGTCCCAGTTGCGGAACGTGCCCCGGCAGGCCACCGCGTCCACGGCGAACGAACCACCGCGCAGCACCTTGTGGTCGGGGCCGAAGAACACCTCCGAGTACTCCTTGTACGGGAACGCCTGGAACCCGGGGTAGGGCTCGAAGTCGCTCGCTGTCCACTCCCACACGTCACCGATCAACTGGCGTACACCGAGCGGCGACTCACCCTCCGGGTAGCTTCCGGCGGGGGCGGGGCGCAGGTGCCGCTGGCCCAGGTTGGCGTGCTCGGGCGCCGGGTCGGCGTCACCCCACGGGTAGCGCGTGGAGCGGTTGCCCGCCGGGTCGTGGCGGGCCGCCTTCTCCCACTCCGCCTCGGTCGGCAGCCTGCGTCCGGCCCAGCGGGCGTAGGCGTCGGCCTCGTACCAGCACACGTGGACCACCGGCTCGTTCGGCGGCACGACCTCGGTGACGCCGAAGCGCCTGCGCAGCCACTGCTTGCCGTCGCGGTTCCAGAACAGCGGGGCGTGGATGGAGTGCGCGCGGATGTGGGCCCAGCCCGCGGCCGTCCACCAGCGCTCCTCGTCGTAGCCGCCGTCCTCGATGAAGGCCTGGTACTGGGCGTTCGTCACCGGGGTGGTGTCGATGTGGAAGGAGTCCACCTCACGCCGGTGCGCCGGGCGTTCGTTGTCCAGCGCCCAGGGTTCGTCGGAGGTGCCCATGGTGAACGGGCCGCCGGGGACCAGGACTTCGGCCGGACCGGTGAACAGCGGGGCCGGTCCGGGGTCCGGGGCGGTCAGGGCCGGGGGGCCCTTGCGGAGCTGATGGGTGATCAGCATGGTCTCGTCGTGCTGCTGTTCGTGCTGCGCGACCATCCCGAAGGCGAACCCGGCCTCGGTGAGCCGGGTGCCGTGCAGCGCGGTGCTCTCCAGGACGTCGAGGACCCGCCCGCGCACCTCGGCGGCGTAGCGCCGGGACTCCACGGGCGACAGCAGGGGCAGGGTGGGGCGTTCGGAGCGCGGGTGCTCGAAGGCGTCGTAGATGCCGTCGATCTCGGGCCGTATCGCCTCCTGCCCGGCGACGTTCCGCAGCAGCCACTGCTCCTCCTGGTTGCCGATGTGGGCGAGGTCCCACACGAGCGGCGACATGAGAGGTGAGTGCTGGGCGGTCAGGTCGGGGTCCTCCACGCAGCTGGTCAGGAGTGTCGTGCGGTCCCGGGCGGTGACCAGCGTGGCCACGGCCCGCTCACGAAAGGCCTCGGGGTCGACCGGGGAGTCGGCGGAGAGGTCGGTCATGTGCGGATTTCCTTCCCGAGCGAACCGTGCGTCCGGTCCAGCAGATCGTCGGCGGGGCAGCGGCCCCGGATCACATAGCGGTGCAGATACGTTTCGACGGCGTCGGTGACCTCGGCGGTGGCGCCCAGCCGGGGCAGGGCCTCCAGTGCGGCCGAGAAGCACGCGATCGCCGCCTCGTGCAGCTCGGGGTCGGCCAGACCGTGACGGGCCGCGTCGATCCACAGTGGGTTGTGCGGGGCGGGCAGCGAGTGGGTGCGCTCCGCCAGCGGTTTCACCACCCGGTAGGCGGTCTCGGCGGCCTCCGGGTCGTCGAAGAGCGCGGTCGTCACGGCGAGCGGCACGATCCAGCCGTCCTCGCCGGGCTGTGCGTCGAGCATGCGCAGTTCGAGGTGGCCGCGGGGTCTGACCGGCGGGAACAGGGTGGAGACGTGGTAGTCGAGATCCTCCCGGGTCGGCTGCCGGGGCACTCCCGACCTGGCCCATTCCCGGAAGGCGAGCCCTTCCGGGACGTCCCAGGGGCCGCTGTCCCGTCGGATGCACATCACCGGCGCGTCCAGGACGTGTGCGGTCCAGGCGCTGCGGGGGTCGGTGTCCAGGGCGGGCCCGCCCGCCCGGTCCTTGCCGATCTCGGTCCACCGCAGCTGGCGGGTGGAGAGCCAGCCGGTGGGCTCTCCACCGGCGAGGGGGGAGTTGGCGAAGGCGGCCAGCAGGACCGCGCCCAGCTGGTGTGCCAGCCACCAGCGGCGCCCGAGGCCCAGGGGGCCGGGCTCCTCGTGGCCGGCGTCCACGCACACCTGCACGGAGGCCGTGCCGCACATCATGGCGCGGCCGGCCGGACCGGTGCGGTCGAGGCAGGTCTCCAGGGCGTCGTAGCGCGGTTCGTGCAGGAACCTGCGGGGCGGGTGCCAGGGTTCGTGGCCGATGCCGGCGAGGCCGAGGCCGTGCCCGGCGAGGGCCGCCCGGACGGCGGCGAGGTCGTCGGAGACGGTACCGATGCACTCCATCAGGGAGTCGGCGGGCTGTGAGCTGAGCTCCAGCTGACCGCCGGGTTCAACGGTGAGCGCCGACTTCAGGGGCACGGTCCGCAGTGCGGCGTAGGCCGCCGCGAGTCGTTCCGGTGTCACGGGGAGCCGCGGGTCGCGCAGCTCGTGGACGAGCCATTCCACTTCCACCCCGATGCGGCGGGGCGGGCCGGTCTTGAAGCAGATACCGCGGACCAGAGCCTCCAGCTCGGCCTCCGGTACGGCTGTACGGGGCTCCGTACAACCACTTACCGAGTCGGACATGTCGGGATCCTCCTAGGTGGCCCGGACAGACAACTCGTCCTACCCAAGACCCCCGCCGCGCTTGGCGCAAGGGTGCGTACCGGTACGTTCCGGACTCGTGGTCGTCATTTCCTCCATGGTGCGGGCACCCGGAAAACTCTGTTGCACCGCAGGACCAGCATCGCTCACGATGCGTTCATGAGCACGACGGGGGAGACCGCGCGGCCCGCACTCATGGCGCTCACGGGGGTGGCGCCATGAGCGCGCGGCTGCGCGGCATCGCGCAGGAGACGGAGCGGATCGTCGAGGCGGGACGCTACCGCGCGCCGGACGGACGGGAGGTCTCCGTGGCCGCCGAGATCGAGGCGGCGCGGACGGGGACGCGGATGTACGGTCCGGGCCCGGTGGAGGCCCCGCCCTCCGATCCCGGGGACACGTTCGTCGAGGTCACGGGCGAGAGCAGTCTGGAAGCGGCCCGTCGGCTCGGCGGGCACGTGGCCGTGCTGAACTTCGCCTCGGCCCGCAATCCGGGCGGCGGCTATCTGAACGGCGCCCAGGCCCAGGAGGAGGCCCTCTGCAGGGCCTCCGCGCTGTACACCTGCCAGCGTCAGGCCCGTGAGTTCTACGAGCACCACCGGGCCCACCGCGACCCGTTCTACACGGACCGGGTCATCCACTCACCGGCCGTGCCCGTGTTCCGCGACGACCGCGGCACACTGCTGGACTCGGCACACCTCGTGGGTTTCCTGACGGCGGCGGCCCCGAACGCGGGCGTTATGCTGCGTACGGCGCCGGAGCGCGCGGCCGAGCTGCCGCGGGCCCTCGCGGTGCGCGCCGAGCGGGTGCTGGAGGTGGCCGCGGCCCACGGCTACCCGCGAATGGTCCTGGGCGCCTGGGGCTGCGGGGTGTTCCAGAACGACCCCGCACAGGTGGCGGGGGCGTTCCGGAAGCTGCTCGGGCCCGGCGGACGGTTCGCCGGGGCCTTCGAGCACGTGGTGTTCGGGATCCTGGACCGGACGCGCGGCGCGGTGGTGCGCGAGGCGTTCGTCACCGCGTTCGCGGAGCGGCGGCTCCAGAACCAGGGTTAGTCAGGTCGACGAGGGGTCGGGCAGCTCATCCAGGGTTGGTCAGGTCCAGCCGTACCGCTCGTGCAGCCGGTTCCTGACCAGGTTGAACCGCCCCCGGTCCAGTGCGCACGCCTCCCGGCGCATGCCCTCCTCGTGGAGCCGCAGGATGCGGTCGACGTCCACCCAGGAGTCCCGTCCGGACTTGTCCCAGGGTCCGCCGCCGATCGCGACCCACTCCCGGTCCCCGTCGTGCCTCTTGCTCGACAGCTGTACGGCGAGGAAGGTGCCGGCCGCCTCGCGGGCGACCACGAGCACGGGTCGGTCCTTGCCGCGCCCGTCGTTCTCCTCGAAGGGCACCCAGGTCCAGACGATCTCTCCGGGGTCGGGGTCCCCGTCGTGCGCGGGGGAGTACTCGGTACGCACGGTGCCGACCTCGCGGGGGTCGGCCTCGGTGGTCGCGCCGGCGCCGTGGCGGCCGGGGACGTTCTCATCGGTGTCATGGGTAAACGCAGTCACGGGGGCACCTTAAGGGGTGCCCCCGTGAGCGCGGTGGGTCAGTCCTCCTGGACCGGCACCCGCTGTGCGGCCGGCGACTTGACCAGCCCGTTCAGCGGCGAAGTGCCGTTCGGGTGCTGCCCGTTCCGGTCCCCTGCGCCCTGGTCCCCTCCGTTCTGGTTCATCGACGACAGCAGCTGACGTGCCAGACCAAGCCCGGTGCCGCCCATGGTGAGCGCCTTGGCGAACATGTCCGCCATGCCGTCGGCGCCGTTGAGGATCACCATGTTGTCGGCGTTGCCGAACGCGGACGCGCCCGCCCTGACGATCTCCGGCCAGTTCTCGGCGAGTTGCTGGGCGACGACCGCCTCCTGGTTCTCGGCGAGGGCGGCGGCGCGGGCCTTGATGGCCTCCGCCTCCGCGAGCCCCTTCGCCCTGACCGCCTCCGCCTCCGCGAGACCCCTGGCCTGAGCCGCCGCGGCCTCGGCCTCACCGGTGGCCCGGGTCGACGCGGCCATGGCCGTACCGTGCGCCTTGGTCGCCTCGGCCTCGGCACCCGCGGCCGCCTTGACCCGGGTCGCCTCGGCCGCCGCCGCGAGCTCCGTCTCCTTCGCCTTGGCCTCGGCACCGGAGATCCGCACATCGCGCTCGGCCTCGGCGAGGGTGCGCTTCTCGTAGGCCTTGGCGTCCGCCGGCTTGCGGACGTCCGCCTGGAGCTGCTGCTCCCGCCGGTGCGCCTCGAGTTCGGCGACCCGGGTCTCCTGGATGACGACCTCCTGCCGGGCAGCGGCGTCGGCGAGCGGACCGGCCTGCTGCGCCTTCGCGGCCGCCTTGTCCCGCTCCGCCTGGTAGCCGGCCTGGAGGATCTCGCTGTCCCGGGTGGCCTCCGCCATCCGCGCGAAAGCCTGCTGCTCGGCCTCGGTGGCCAGCCGGTTCGCCTCGGCCTGCGCGATGCGGGCGTCCCGCTGGACGGCGGCCGCGTGCGGCATTGCCATGTTCTTGATGTACCCGGTCGGGTCCTCGATCTCGTGGATCTGCAGGGAGTCGACGATGAGCCCCAGCTTCTCCATCTCCGTGCCGCAGGCGGCCCGGGTCTGCCCGGTGAGCTTCTCCCGGTCACGGATCATGTCCTCGACGGTCAACCCGCCGACGATGGACCTGAGATGACCGGCGAACACGTTGTGCACGCGCTCCGACATCAGCTTCTGCTGGTCGAGGAAACGGCGCCCCGCGTTGGCGATCGACACGAAGTCGTCGCCCACCTTGAAGATGACCACGCCCCGCACCCTGAGCGGGATGCCCTGGTGCGTCGCGCAGTCCACATGCAGTTCGGTCTCGTTCAGGTCGAGCGAGAGCTTGCGCACCGCCTGCACACCGGGCAGCACCAGAGTGCCCCGCCCGGTGACGATGCGGAATCCCATGCCCGCCTCGAGCCCCTCGGTCTTGTGGTTGGAACCCGAGATGATCAGTGCCTCGTTGGGTTCCGCGACACGCCACATCAGTTTGAACAGACCGATCAGAACGGCGATGGCAGCAACGGCCACCCCCGCAACGACGCCGACAACCATCGGCATACGCCCCCTTTGGATGGTGCCCTTTCGGCACCGAACGAAGGGAGTGTGCGCCTGTCCGACACCGGAATACAGACGCCGGCGATTCCTTGTCGAAACCTTGATACTACGACTCTCACCTGCGCGTCAGCGGGCTCAACTGTCGTACGCGGCCTGCACGTAGACCGTCCTCGGCGGCAGGTGTTCCACCACCATCACGACCGTTCCGCGCTCGATCCGGTCCGTGCCGGTGGCGGGGTAGGCGAGGAAGTGTTCGGCGCCGCCCCGCACCCGGACGATCACCTCGCCGACGAGCCCCGGCCCGATCGTCCCGGTGACCCGCCCCATGAGCCCGACCATCGACACATCGTCCATGGTCACAGGGTACGGGCCCGATGCCGTCACGCGGCCGGGGAATCCACGGCGGCCTGCTGGTCAGGCCAGGTCTCGTGCCAGCGCAGCTCCGCCTCCAACTGCGCCGCGAGCGACAGCAGAAGCGGCTCGCTGTTCGCGGGCCCGAGCAGTTGCGCCCCGACGGGCAGGCCCCCGTCGACGAACCCGGCGGGTACGTTGACGCCGGGCCAGCCCAGCACGTTCCACGGCCAGGCGTAGGGGCAGGCGGCGATCATCGCCCGGTCGGTGGCCAGTCCGCCCAGCTTCAGCATCGCGCCGATGCGCGGCGGGGGAGCGGCCGTGGTCGGGGCGAGGACGACGTCGTACGACGTGAAGAACCCGCCGATACGACGGTGCAGGACCGCCTCCGCGCGCCGCGCCGCGCGCAGCGGGACCCCGCCGAGCAGTCCGCCGAGCCGGGCCGCGTCGCGGGTGCGTCGGTCGAGGAGTGCGGGGAAGGGGGCCTCGCGGACCCGTTCGGCGAGGCCGGCGGTGGCGCGCGGGATGAAGGTGAGCCCGATCTGCCCGTACGGCGGATCGGCTTCCTCGACGATGTGCCCCAAGTCGCCCAGTTTCTCGGCGAGTTCGACGACCCGTGCCCGCACCGCTGGGTGAAGTCGTGCGGGCAGGGCGGTGAACGGCGGCTTCAGTGCGAGCGCGATGCGCAGCCGCCCGGGGTCGCGGCCGACCGCGGCGGAGGCGTCGACGACGGGCGGGCGGTGCGGGTCCAGCGCGTGGTTGCCGCTCGCCGCGTCGAGGAGCAGGGCCGCGTCGGCGACCGTGCGGGCCAGCGTGCCGTTGACGGTGATGCCCTGGAAGGACTCGCCGCGGGGCCAGGTGGAGATGCGGCCGCGCTGCGGCTTGATGCCGACGAGATGGGTCCAGGAGGCGGGGATGCGTACCGATCCCGCCCCGTCGGAGCCGAGCGCGGCGGGCACGAGACCGGCGGCGACGGCCGCGGCGGACCCGCCGGACGAACCGCCCGGCGTGTGCTCCGGACTCCAGGGATTGCGGGTCGCCCCGAAGGCGGGCCCCTCGGTGAACGGCCACTGCCCGAACTCGCAGGTGTTGGTCTTGCCGACGATCACGGCCCCGGCCGCGCGCAGCCGCCGTACCGCCTCGCCGTCCCTGGCGACCGCCGGGAACTCCCCCTGGCAGCCGAACGCGGTGGGTTCACCGGCCACGTCCATGTCGTCCTTGACGGCGACCGGCACGCCGAGCAGCGGTTTCCTTGTTCCGGCGGCCAGTTGGGCGTCCGCTGCCTCGGCCTCGGCGAGAGCGGCCTGCGTCCGGACGATCCGGAAGGCGTTGAGGGCACCTTGGGACGTCTCGATCCGCGCCAGGGTCTGTTCGACGAGCGCCCGGGAGGTGGTCGTGCCGTCGGCCAGAGCACGGGCGGTCTCCGCCAGGCCTGCGGAACGGTCGTGCGTCATACGGGCACCTCCGGGACTCCGGGACGATGTTGCCTACCGCACGGTAACGTCCGAAAGCGCTTCGCCGGAACGACCCTGGCGGGAGCGGCGGTCCGCCGGGCGCCACAGCTGCCTCACCACGCTCACCAGGTCATGCGCAAAGCATTGACGCGTCCGGGTCACAGTCTTACCTTCTGATCGACTTTCCGAACCTCGTTCGGCATGTCGGACATTACGAGCCGCGTTGTGTCCTTGCCCCAGGGAGAGCCGCCGTGACCACACGACCCCCCGCGCCGTCCCGGCGTACCCTGCTGCGCGCGATGGCGGCCCTGCCCGCCTCGGCCGTCCTGCTGGGCGAACTGCCCGGCGCGGCCTTCGCCGCCGCCCCGCCGAGCGGTTCCGCGACCCGCTACACCATCGTGCCGTTCCTCAACAGCAACGACGGCACCGTGAACGTCTACCAGTCCGACGACGCCACGGACTTCCGGCTGCTCAAGTCCTCCGCCTACACCCCGCCCGCGAACAGGATCCGCGACGCGAGCGTCTTCAAGCACACCGACGGCTACTACTACGTCACCTACACGACGCACACCTGGCAGGACGTCAGCACCACCATCGGCTTCGCGCGCAGCTCCGACCGGTCCAACTGGACCTTCCTGTACGACTACACGGTCCCGATCGCCAACCTGTCCCGCGCATGGGCGCCGGAGTGGTTCGTCGACAGTGACGGCAGCGTCAACGTCATCGTGTCCTGCTCGCTCACCAGCGACGAGTGGATCTTCACGCCGTACCGGCTGAAGGCGGCCAACTCCGCGCTGACTGCATGGAGTTCACCGGTCGCCCTGTCCGGCATCGGCCCGAACCACATCGACACGTACATCGTGAAGGTCGGTTCGACGTACCACGCCTTCACGAAGAACGAGACGGCGAAGTACATCGAGTACGCGACGGCTTCCGCGCTCACCGGCCCCTACACGGTCTCCAGGACCGGCGACTGGGCGGGCTGGGGCAGCTACCGCGAGGGCCCGTCCGTGATCCAGCTCGACAACGGCGGCTGGCGGATCTTCTTCGACGGCTACGGCGACAACACCTATTACTACAGCGACAGTTACGACACCTTCGCGACCTGGTCGGCCCCGGCCGCGCTGCCGGTCGTCTCCGGTACGGCACGCCACTTCACGGTCATCAAGGAGACCGTCTCGGGCGGACCGGCACTGGCGAAGAACGTCACGCGCTCCTTCCAGTCGGCCAACTTCCCCACCCGCTACTGGCAGACGCAGTCCGCACTGCTCAACCTCCCGGTGGTGACCGGCTCCAGCAGTTCCGCCGAGAAGACGGCGTCCACCTTCACGGTCGTCGCGGGACTCGCCGACTCCGCCGGCTACTCCTTCCGCGACTCCTCGGGCAACTACCTGCGCCACTGGGACTTCCGCGGCCGCTTCGACGCCAACGACGGCACCTCGACCTTCGCCAGGGACGCGACGTTCATCGCCCGCACGGGTTCGTCCTCGGGCTCGATCCGCTGGGAGTCGTACAACTATCCCGGGTACTACCTGCGCCACTACAACTACCAGCTCCGGGTGGACCGGACCAACGGAACAGACCTGTTCCGCCAGGACAGTTCCTTCGTGCCGGTGACGGCCTGGGGCTGAGCTTCCCCCGCCGGCGGCCGACGGTCACCGCTGCCCCGGCAGCCGGTGACCGTCCTGTCGCCGCGCTGTCGCGGACCTCAGCAGCAGCCTGCCGTATGCGCGCTGGTGGCCGCCAACGTGGTCGCCGTGGGAGTGGCGGCCTGCTGGTCCTCGGCGATGCGGCCGCGCAGCATGGTCTCCACGATCTTCATGAAGCGCTGTGCTGTCGGGGCGCCCACGACGAACGGGTTCTCGCGGCCGTTCGGCGCGCTGCGCAGTTCCTCCATGCGCTCGAGGCCGTAGTCGGCGAAGGCGTGGTTGCTCACCTCGACGTCGACCCCGGCCCGCCTCGCCCGGGAGGCGAAGGTGAGGGCGGAGGCGAGGTAGGTCTCCTTGCTCGCGGTGGCCGCGGGCGGGTTGGTCCCGCCCCACAGCATCGCGGTGTGGGTGCGGCCCCGCCAGTGCGCCGGGAAGATCGGCGAGACGGTGCCGGGTGTGTGGCCCGGCGTGTGGTTGAGGGTCACGGTGGTGCGGCCCAGCGTCAGCTTCTGGCCGTCGGCGATGTCCAGGTCGCGGTCGGGTGCGTTGGCCGGGTTCGTGGAGGCGACGAGGTCCCAGTCGGCCGGGGCCATCATGACCCGGGCGCCGTACTGGTCGGCCAGGTACTGGGCGCCGCCGAAGTGGTCGCCGTGGCCGTGGGTGACCACGACGTACTTGATCTTCGAGGGGTCGGCCCCCAGGCTGCGCAGGCCCGAGACGATGTACTGCTCGGCCTCGTCCGGGTTGTCGAGGGCATCGATGAGGATGATGCCGCCCGGGGTGAGGATCGCCGTGGCGGACACGAAACCGACGCTGAGCACGGCGACGTTGTCGAAGATGCGCAGGGGCGCGGGAGCGGGGGGCCTCGGCGGGGTGTAGCCGGTGGTGAGCGCGCCGACGATGCCCGTGAGGACCGGGTTGTCGCCGGCCAGTTCGGCGGCGCGGTCGTAGTAGTCCTGTGCGGTCGGGGCCGTGGCCGGCGAGGGCTCGGCGGAGGCGCGTTCGGGAAGCAGCGAGGCGGTGCCGGCGGCGACCGCTGCGGCGGCACCGAGCTGCCAGAGCCGGCGGCGCGTCAGGGCTCCGTGGGGGCGGCCTTCGGCCGTTGCCGGGCGGATGGGGTCGGTTTGCGGCTCGTTCATGTGGGGCTCCTTGCGATGGGGGCAGCAATGGGGGGCGTGGTGTGGTGCGGTCGCCTCAGGCGGTCACGGTCGCCTGCTCGTCCTTCTCACCGGTCTCGGACCCGGACGCGGACCCGGACCCGGCCTCTGCCTCGCTGAGCGGCACGTCCTGGCGCTCCTTCAGGACGAAGGTGACGGCGAGTCCGATCACCGTCACCCCCGCGAGGTAGACGGCGACGGAGTACACGGTGCCGGTCCCGGCCTGCAGGGCCTCGGCGATCATGGGGGCGAAGGCGCCGCCGAGGACGGCTCCGATGGCGTAGGACAGGGCCGCACCGCTGTACCGGACGGCCGTGGGGAACAGCTCCGAGAACAGGGCGGCCTGCGGCCCGTAGGTGAGCCCGAGGCCGATGCTGTAGAGGACGAGCGCCACTACGACGAGACCGGCGTTCGCCGTGTTGAGCAGGGCGAAGAACGGGAACATCCAGGCGAGTTGGATGACGAAGCCGATGCGGTAGACGCGTAGCCGGCCGAAGCGGTCGGACAGCCGGCCGCCCGCCAGGGTGCTGGCCATCCAGCCGACCGCGGCGACCATGACGCAGATCAGGATCAACGTCGGGTCCATGCCCAGATGGTTCACCGAGTAGCTCTGCACATAGCCACCGGTGGTCATGTAGCCGACGGCGTTGTTGGCGGCGAAGAGCAGGGCGCCGGCCACGACGAGCGGCCAGTGGCTCCTGAACAGCACGGCGATCGGGGCGCGCGACTGGTTCCCGGACTCCTTCAGCTCCTGGTAGACGGGGCTTTCCTCGACCTTGCGACGGATGACGAACCCGGCGCCGACGAGGACGACGCTGAGCAGGAACGGGATGCGCCAGCCCCAGGCGAGGAACTGGTCGTCGGTGGTGAGAGCGGTGACGGCCGCCAGGGCGCCGTTGGCCAACAACAGGCCGAGCGGTGCGCCGAGTTGGGGGTAGGAACCGAACCGGCCGCGCTTCCCCGGCGGTGCGTGCTCCACGGAGATCAGTGCCGCGCCGCCCCACTCGCCGCCCGCCGACAGGCCCTGGAGGATCCTCAGGAACACGAGGATGACCGGGGCGGTCATACCGATGGAGGCGGACGACGGCACGAGACCGATCAGGGTCGTGGAGACGCCCATGAGCAGCAGGGTGGCGATCAGCATCGCGCGGCGGCCGAGCCGGTCACCGAGGTGGCCGGCGAGGGCGGCTCCGACCGGCCGGAAGAAGAAGCTGATCCCGATGGTCGCGAAGGAGACGACCAGCGAGTCGTCGCCGAGTCCGTCGAAGAACTCGCTGCTGAACACCAGTCCGGTGCACAGGGCGTAGATGAAGAAGTCGTACCACTCGATGGTGGTGCCCGCCATGGCGGCCAGTGCGACGGTGCGGTGCCGGCTCCGGGCGCCGGTTGTCTGAGCGGATGGGGACATGGGGAGGTCCGATCGTCGTCGGGTCGTCGTCGGCCCGGGGGAGCGGGAGGGTGTCAGACGGCGTAGTCGGGGGTGATGCGGTCGATCCTGCGGCGCAGTGCGTCGAACAGGGTCCTGCCCGCCTCCGTGCGGTCGCCCATCTGGAAGGACTCCTTGGTCGAGCGCACCGCCGCCGCCCGGCTCACCGGCGTCAGCGGCTGCCCGGACTGCTGGGCGGAGAGCTGGATCTCGCAGGCGCGTTGGAGGGTCCACAGGGCGGCGAAGGCCGCGGGGACGGTCGGTCCCACCGCCAGCAGGCCGTGGTTGCGCAGGATCATCAGGTCGCGGTCACCGAGGTCGGCCACCAGGCGTGGCTTCTCCTCGGGGTCGACGGTGATGCCCTCGAAGTCGTGGTAGGCGACCATGTCGTGCAGTTGGGCGGCGTAGAAGTTGTCCGGGTCCAGTCCGTCGCGCAGACAGGCGACTCCGGTGCCCGCGGTGGTGTGGGTGTGCATGATGCAGTGCGCGTCGGGCCGGCCGGCGTGGATCACCGAGTGGATCAGCAGACCCGCCTCGTTGACGGGCCAGGCCGAGTCGGACAGGACATTGCCGTCGAGGTCGATCTTCACCAGGTTCGACGCGGTCACTTCGTCGTACATCAGGCCGAACGGGTTGATCAGCAGGTGCCCCTCCTCGCCGGGCACCTGGACGGTGATGTGGTTGAAGATCATCTCCACCCAGCCGAGGTGGTGGAAGACGCGGTAGCAGGCGGCGAGTTCGAGCCGTGCCCGCCACTCCGCGTCGCTCATGTGCGGCGGCTTCCTCGTGCTCGTCGGGGTGTCCAGAACGGTCACTGCCGTGCTCCTTGATCGCTGCTCGGGCATCGCCGGTGCCGGGTGACGGCCTCGGTGTGCAGGAGCATGGGCGCCCGACCGCTCCCGGGCCAATGTCGGGATCGACAGTGAATCCGGCCGGGTGGTGTCCGATGCGACATCAGTCCCTGGCCGACGGCTCCGACAGACCGGCCAGGGCCGTCAGTTCCAGCGTCAGCAGGAGGCGCCGCGTCGGATCGGCGAGCGATACGCCGAAGAGTTCCTCGGCCCGGCGCAGCCGCAGCCGCAAGGTGTTCTGGTGGATGTGCAACTGGGCGCTGGCCGCGGCGACATCGCCGAAGTGCCGCAGATAAGCGAGCAGTGTGGCGCAGTAGTCGGTGGCGTGTTCCCCGTCGTGGGCGCGCAGGCGTTCCGCGATACCGGTGCGCAGTTCGGCATCCTCGCGCACCGCGCCGACGAGCCGCCGCAGCACCAGCTCCGGCCGCAGGTCCTCGGCGTGGTGGGCGCCGGGCGCGGCCCGACGCTCCCGGAGGTGGTCGAGCGCGGCGTCGATGTCGCGGCGGGCCGCGAGCAGGGCGGAAGGCGTCCCGACGGTGGGGGAGTCGACCGCCGTGAACGACCGGTGCAGGCTGTGCCGGGCCCGGTCCAGAAGGTGGTCCAGCAGGACCCCGGTGGACACGGCGCCGGCACCGGCGGTCGGCAGCAACACGTAGACGCGGTCCCCGAGCAGGGCGGCCGCCGGTTCGTACCCGAGGGAGCGCCCGTCGAGGACGGCCAGGTCCAGCGCCCGAAGCAGCGCGGCCCGGCGCCGGGCCGCGCTGCCGGCTTCCCACGACTCCTCGTCGCCGCGCTCCTGTCCCGCCTCGGCCAGCCCGACCAGCACGGCGGGAAGCCGGACGCCGCCGGACGGGTCGCCCTGCCCCGACCGGCCCTCCAGCGCGTGACGCAGGGCACGGTCGCGGCTCTCCTGCTCGGCGTCGGCCTGGCGGCGCAGCGCCAGCATGTGCAGGGCCGCGACCCGGGCCGCCTCCTGCAGGGTGGGCCCGCAGTCGGCGGCCGCCGCCTCGTCGGGAAACGCGACCCAGAGGGAACCGAGCACGTCCTCGCCCGCTCTGACGACCACGGCCGTGCGCGGCAGATCCCCGGCCCGGTGCTGACGCACGACCGTGTCACTCACCCACACCTCCCGGTCCAGGTGATCGGCGATCGCGTCCTCGGGCACCCGCCTGCCCAGGATCCCGCGGCGCCGGGTCTCGTCGATGGGCTGGTCGGGCAGGTTCGAGTAGGCGACCACCACCTGCTGTGTGTCCATGATCGCGACAGCGCCGCCGACGATTCCGGCGACCGCGTTGGCCAGGGAGAAGAGGTCGCCGCCCGTCGTCCCGCCGCCCGGTTCCGCAACCGCCTCGCGCGCGGCCAGGATGGTCGTGACCAGGCGCTGCACACGCGTCCACGGCACCCGCGGATCGACGGCCAGGACAGGGACGCTTGCCCTGTCGACCTGTGCCGAGACCTCCGGCGGCGGGGGAGCGGGGCACTTGACGGCGAGTGCGCAGGAACGGTCCGCCGCTGTGCGGAGGGCTGCGCCCAATGCATCACGGTCGGCGATGTCAAGACCGACCCCGAGCAGCAGATGCCCGGGTGCGGTGGTGCCGAGCGCCTCCGGGCAGTCCAGCAACTCGGCGCCGTTGACGCGCCATTCAGCCGCGCCGCCATCGGACAGCAGGCTGATGACACCGCCCCGCAGGGCCTCGACGAGCTGGTCGAGGGGGATCGCGGCCATGCCGGCCTCCGTTCGAGGGGATGTCGGAATCCACATCACGTCACCGTCGTGAGTGTAGGCACCGACATTGTTGCGGGCCGCGACGGGGGCGCATGCTCGCTGCGAACGGCCACACCGGTCCACGAACCCGAGCCCATCCGAAAGGGAGGCGCGACGGCGTTGTCGTATCCGCCCGGGACCCCGCCGCACAGCCGCCCGCCCCGGATCACCGTCCTCGGCCGGGGCGCCGTCGGCGCCACCCTCGCCGGGGCGTTCGCCGCCTCGGGCGCCGCGGTCGGGCAGCACGGACTGCTCGCCCTGCGCGAGCGGGTCCGCGGCCACGGCGAGTCGTCCGGCAGCTGAAGGAGCCCCCGTGCCACACCCCTTGGGGAACCCCCCATCGAAGATCATCGCTGTCCACCTCAACTTCCGCAGCCGCGCCGAGGAACGCGGCCGGACCCCCGCTCATCCCTCCTATTTCCTCAAGCCGCCGTCGTCGCTGGCCGGCACCCAGGAGGCGATCATCAGGCCGCGGGGCTGCCGGCTCATGGGCTTCGAAGGCGAGATCGCCCTCGTCATCGGCTCGCGGGCCCGGCAGGTGCGGCCGGAGGACGGCTGGCGCCACGTGCGCTGGGTGACCGCCGCCAACGACGCGGGCGTGTACGACCTGCGGTACGCCGACCGTGGCTCCAACCTGCGCTCCAAAGGCGCGGACGGCTTCACCCCGATCGGGCCACGGCTGCTGGACGCCACCGAACTCGACCCCGCCGGACTGCGGTTGAGGACCTGGGTGAACGGCGAGGTGGTCCAGGACGACACGACCGACACCCTGCTGTTCCCCTTCGGCGAGCTGGTCGCGGACCTGTCCCGACTGGTCACCCTGGAACCCGGGGACGTGATCCTCACCGGCACCCCGGCCGGCGCCTCGGTGGTCGCACCGGGAGACCTGGTCGAAGTGGAGGTCGGCGACGGCCGGTTGAGCACCGGAGTACTGCGCAACCCGATCGCCTCCGCCGAACACGACCTGGAACCGTGGGGCGCGCAGCCCAGGACGGACCGGGCCGAGGTGGAGTCGGCCTACGGAGCCGGGTACGTCCCGGAGCCGCTGCTGGACGAGGACCTCGCCGACGGTCTGCGCTCGGTCGCCGTGGCGACGATCAGCGCACAGTTGCGCCGACGCGGTCTCCCCCACATGTCGGTCGACGGCGTGCACCCCGTCACGCACGGCACCCGCATGGTGGGCGTGGCACACACCCTGCGCTATCTGCCGCTCCGCGAGGACCTGTTCGAGACGTACGGCACCGGCATGAACGCCCAGAAGAGGGCGATCGAGGAACTCCGGCCCGGACACGTGCTGGTGATGGACGCCCGCCGGGACACCTCCGCCGGAACGTTGGGGGACATCCTCGCCCTGCGCGCCCAACAGCGCGGCGCGGCCGGGGTCGTGACCGACGGAGGGCTGCGGGACAGCGCGGCCGTCGCCGCCCTCGGACTGCCCGTGTTCCACGGCGGAGCCCATCCCTCGGTGCTCGGCCGCCGCCATGTCCCCTGGGACACGGGCGTGCCGGTCGCCTGCGGCGGGGCGCTCGTCCAGCCCGGCGACCTGATCGTGGGCGACGACGACGGCGTGGTCGTCGTACCCCCGGACCTGGCCACCGAGTTGGTCGCCGACTGCCGGGAGCAGGAGCGGCAGGAGCGGTTCATCACGGAACAGGTGGCCGGTGGCGAGAGCGTCGACGGCCTGTATCCGCTGGGCCCTGCCTGGCGGGATGCCTATGAGAACTGGTGCAAGGGAGAGACACAGTGAAGTTCCGCAGCGACCCGTCCATGATCCGCGGCTCGATCGCCCCGCTCATCACCCCCTTCACGGCCGAAGGGGCGGTCGACCACGACAGCCTGGCCGGGCTCGTCCGCTTTCAACTGGAGTCCGGTTCGCACGGCATCTCGCTGGGCGGTTCCACCGGGGAGCCGAGCGCGCAGAGCACCGCCGAGCGGATCGCCGGAATGCGCACGGCGGTCGAGGTGATCGCCGACCGGGTGCCGTTCCTGCCCGGCACCGGCTCGCACAAGCTCGACGAGACCCTCGAAATGACCGCTGCCGCAAGGGAGTTGGGTGCGGACGCGGCTCTGGTCATCACGCCGTACTACGCCCGCCCCACCCAGGAGGCGCTCTACACCTGGTACGCCACGGTGGCCCGCGAGTTCCCGGACCTGCCGATCGTCGCCTACAACGTGCCTTCCCGCACGGCGGTCGACATCGCGCCGGAGACGGTTCTGCGGCTGTTCACCGACTTCGAGAACTTCGTCGGAGTGAAGGAGACGACGAAGGACTTCGAGCACTTCTCCCGTGTACTGCACGCCTGCGGACGCTCGCTGCTGGTGTGGTCCGGCATCGAGCTGCTGTGCCTGCCTCTGATGGCGCTCGGCGGCGCCGGATTCGTCTCGGCCGTGGCCAACCTGGCCCCGACCGCGGTGGCGCGGATGTACGAGCTGTGGGAGGCGGGCGACTTCGACGCCGCCCGTGACCTGCACTACCGCCTGCATCCGCTGGTCGACCTGCTGTTCGTGGAGACCAACCCGGCCCCCGCCAAGTGGGTCCTCGCCCAGCAGGGCCGCATCGCCTCGGCCCACGTCCGCCCGCCGTTGACGACGCCCACCGAGGCGGGTCTGACGAAGATCCGTGCGCTGCTGGCCGAGGGCGGCGACCTGACCGCACAGATCGGAGCATGACCATGAGCATCGAGAACCTGCCGCCCGTCATCCAGCACTGGATCGGCGGCGAGTCGGTCGACAGCGCCGACGGACGGACCTTCCCCGTGGCCGATCCGGTGACCAACACGCCCTACGCCAAGGCCGCGGCCGGCGGTCCGGCCGACATCGACCGCGCGGTGGCCGCCGCAAGGTCCGCGTTCCCGGCCTGGTCGTCGCTCGGCAACCGGGAGCGTGCCAACGTGCTGGTCAGGATCGCCGACGCCGTCGAGGCCCGCCACGAGAGGCTGGCGTCCTTCGAGTCGTACGACACCGGGCTCCCCCTCACCCAGGCCCGCGGTCAGGCCCGCCGGGCGGCGGAGAACTTCCGCTACTTCGCGGACGTGATCGTCGCCCTCGGCGAGGAGTCCTTCCGGCAGGGCGAGGAGCAGTTCGGCTACGTGGTGCGCAGGCCGGTCGGCGTGGCCGGGCTGATCACGCCGTGGAACACCCCCTTCATGCTGGAAAGCTGGAAGCTGGCCCCGGCTCTGGCCTCCGGCTGCACGCTGGTCCTCAAGCCCGCCGAGTGGACCCCGCTGTCCGCCTCGCTGTGGCCGGAGATCTTCGCCGAGGCCGGGGTCCCGGCGGGCGTGGCGAACATCGTGCACGGCATCGGGGAGGAGGCCGGTCAGGCACTGGTCGACCACCCGGACGTACCGTTGATCTCGTTCACCGGCTCCACCGACACGGGCCGCCACATCATCCGCTCCAGTGCCCAGCACCTGAAGACCACCTCGATGGAGCTGGGCGGCAAGTCCCCGGCCGTCGTCTTCGCGGACGCCGACCTCGAAGCCGCCCTGGACTCGGTCGTGTTCGGGGTGTTCTCCCTCAACGGTGAGCGCTGCACGGCCGGTTCACGCGTCCTGGTGGAGCGCCCGGTGTACGAGGAGTTCACCCGCCGCCTGGCCGAGCGGGCGGCGAACGTCCGTGTGGGGCCGCCCTCGGACCCGGCCACGGAGGTGGGCGCGCTGGTCCACCCCGAGCACTACGAACGCGTCCTGAACTACGTCGAGATCGGCAGGAAGGAGGCCCGCCTCGTCGCCGGCGGCACCCGGCCCGACCACCTCACCGACGGCAACTACCTCCAGCCGACCGTCTTCGCCGACGTCCCCCGTGACGCCCGGATCTTCCAGGAGGAGATCTTCGGACCCGTGGTCGCCGTCGCTCCCTTCGACGACGAGTCCGAGGCGATCGAGCTGGCCAACGCCACCCAGTTCGGTCTCGCCGCCTACATCTGGACCTCGAACCTCAAGCGCGGCCACCGCGTCGCCCACGCCGTCGAGTCCGGCATGGTCTGGCTCAACTCGCACAACGTACGCGACCTGCGCACCCCCTTCGGCGGGGTCAAGGCGTCCGGCGTGGGCCGTGAAGGAGGCGCCCACTCCATCGACTTCTACACCGAGTCGAAGATCGTCCACGTCGCCCTCGGGGACGTCCACACCCCCCGCTTCGGAGCCGCCTCATGACCGCGCCGGACGTGATCCGCTCCGCCTACGCCCAACTCGCCGTCACCGACCTCGCCGCATCCCGCTGGTTCTGGGTCGACATGCTCGGCTTCCACGTCCAGTACGAGGACCGGGCCACCCTGTGCCTGCGCGGCACCGACGAGCTGACCCACCACTCCCTCGTCCTGCGCGAGGGCGACATCGCCGCCCTCGACCACATCGCCTACCGGGTCCGCGCCCCCGAGGACGTCGACAGGGCGGAGAAGTTCTTCGCGGACCTCGGCCGACCGGTACGGCGCATCCCGAAGGGGGAGGGCACGCCCGGCGTCGGCGACGCCGTCCGCGTCGTCGACCCGCTCGGCTTCCCCGTCGAGTTCTTCCACGACATCGAGCGCGCCGAACGCCTCATCCAGCGCTACGACCTCCGGCACGGCGCCGAGGTGGCCCGCCTGGACCACTTCAACATCTGTACCCCGGACATCCCCGCCGCCCACGCCCACTACAAGTCGCTCGGGTTCGGTTGCTCGGAGACCATCGAGGGCGACGAGCACGAGCTGTACGCGGCCTGGATGTACCGCAAGCAGACCGTCCACGACGTCGCCTTCACCGGCGGCGCCGGACCCCGCCTGCACCACGTGGGCGTGGCCACCCACGAGTCCCACCAAGTCCTGCGCGCCGCGGACCTGTTCGGCTCGGTCCGCAAGGAACACCACATCGAACGCGGCCCCGGCAGGCACGGCGTCTCCAACGCCTTCTACCTCTACCTGCGCGACCCCGACGGCCACCGCGTCGAGATCTACACCTCCGACTACTACACCGGCGACCCCGACCACGAGACCTACCGGTGGAACGTGAACGACGATCGCCGCCGCGACTTCTGGGGCAACGCCGTCATCGAGTCCTGGTACAAGGAGGCCACCCCCGTCCTCGACCTCGACGGGAACCCACAGCCCGTCTCCCACGCCGTACTGGACGAGTCAGCCGTCCAGATCGGCGCGGACGGCCTCGGCTGACCCGGGCCGACGGGACCGCGACCCCGGTCGTGTCCGTCGCCGCGGCCCGGTGCGGGGTGCCGGAGCGGACCCGCTGATCAGCGCGGCTCGCGGACGACGGCGACGCCTCCCGGCGGGATGGTGACGGTTCCGGAGACCGGTGTGCCGGTGAGGAGTTCGAGGCCGTCGGCGGGTGCTTCGGCGCCCTTTCCGGTGTGGTCGATGAGGAACAGGTAGTCGGCCTCGGTGCCGTGGCGCCGGACGACCTCGACTCCGGCGGGAGCCTCGTGCTCCGGTGTCATGCCGGCCTCCTGACACATGCGGTGGAGCAGGGCGGCGAGGGTGTCCCGGTCGGGGTGGGTGGCCACGTACCAGGCGGTGCCGTCGCCGTACTGGTGGCGGGTGACCGCGGGCTGGCCGGCCAGGGGGCCGTCGGCGTGGGCGGCGACGGTCTGCGCGCCGGTGAGCCGGATGCGTTCCGACCACAGGTCGGCCGTGGCGGCGGCGGGCACGTCGCCGGTGAGGCCGGTCGTCTCGCCCGGCAGCAGCGGGAAGAGCTCGTCGGAGACCACGCCGAGGACTTCGCGGAACGCGCCGGGGTAACCGCCCAGGTACACATGGCAGTTGGCGTCGACCATGCCGCTGTGGAACCCGACGGCCAGGGTGCCCCCGCGTTCGGTGTACCGGGCGAGGTTCGCCGCGGCCGCCTCGGTCACCAGGTACAGCGACGGCGCCAGGACCAGGTGGTAGCGCTCGAGATCGGGGTCGTCGGGGCGTACGAAGTCGACGACGACGCCTGCCCGCCACAGCGGGGCGTACCAGTCGCGTACCAGGTCCTGGAAGCGCAGTTCGCCGCTGGGCTGGGAGGGCAGTTCCAGTGCCCATCGGGCGTCCCAGTCCCACACGATCGCCACCCGCGCCGCGACGGTGGAGTCCCGGACCTCGGCCAACGCGCCCAGATCCGCGCCCAGTTGGACGACGTCTCGCCAGATCTGGCTGTCCGTTCCGGCGTGCGGGAGCATCGCCGAGTGCCACTGCTCGGCGCCCGCCCTGGCCGCACGCCACTGGAAGAACGCGATGCCGTCGGCGCCGTGGGCCACGTGCGCCAGTGCGTTGCGGCGCATCTCCCCGGGCCGCTTGGCGCGGTTGACGGGTTGCCAGTTGACGGCGCCGGTCGAGTGTTCCATGAGGAACCACGGGCCGCCCGCGAGCGAACGCATCAGGTCGCCGTGCAGGGCGATGTCGAGCTCGCCTTCAGGGTCGTCGGACAGCAGGTAGTGGTCGTTGGAGAGGATGTCCAACTCCGGTGCCCAGCGCCAGTAGTCGAGGGCGTCGATGGTGCGCAGGACCAGGAAGTTGGTGGTCGCCGGGGTGTCCGGGGCGGCCCGGCGCAACACCTCGCGTTCGGCGGTGCACAGGGAGAGGAGTTCGTCGGAGCAGAAGCGGCGCCAGTCGAGTTGCTGGGTGGGGTTCGGGGGAGCCGCGGTGGCGCGGGGCGGGAGGACCTGGTCCCACGTGTAGTACCACTGGCTCCAGAAGGTGGTGCCCCAGGCGTGGTTGAGGGCGTCCAGGTCGTTGTCGTAGCGGGCGCGCAGCCAGGTGCGGAAGGCGGCGGCGCTGGTGTCGCAGTAGCAGGCGTCGTTGTGGCAGCCGTACTCGTTGTGGATGTGCCACATGGCGACGGCCGGGTGGTCGGCGTAGCGCTCGGCGAGGGCTTCGGCGATCCGTAGTGCCGCTCGGCGGTAGGCGGGGCTGGACGGGCAGAACGTCTGGCGGCTGCCGTACGACAGCCTCCTGCCGTCCCTGTCGACCGGCAGCGCCTCGGGGTGCTTGTGGAAGAACCAGGCCGGCGGTGCCGCCGTCGGTGTCGCCAGGTCGGCGGCGATCCCGTTCTCCTGGAGCAGGTCGAGGATCTTGTCCATGCGGGTGAAGTCGTGGACGCCCTCGGCCGGTTCGAGCAGGGCCCAGGAGAAGATGCCGACGCTGACCATGGTCACCCCGGCCTCGCGCATCAGACGCATGTCCTCGGCCCAGACCTCCTCGGGCCACTGCTCGGGGTTGTAGTCACCTCCGTAGGCGATTCCGGGAATGCGGAGACGGCGTGCGGTACTCACTGGTGGTGCTCCGGGTGGGGTGTAGGGGAGGGGCAAGTGAAGGGCGGTCAGCCCTTGTTGGCGCCGAGGGTCAGTCCGCTGACGAACTGGCGCTGGAGCACGAAGTACACGATCAGGGTGGGGATCGCGGTGAGCAGGGCGCCGGCGGCGACCAGGTTGGGGTCGGTGAAGTACTGGCCGGAGAGGTTGTTGAGGGCCGAGGTGATCGGCATGTTCTCGCCGGTGGAGATCAGCACGATGGCCCAGAAGAAGTCGTTGTAGATCCAGATGGACAACAACGTGCCCAGGGCGGCCATCGCGGGCTTGCACAGCGGCAGCACGATCTGCCAGTACATCCGCCACACCGACGCCCCGTCGACCAGGGCGGCCTCGGTCAGCTCGTGCGGCAGCATCCGCATGTAGTTGGACAGTACGAAGGCGCAGAACCCGGACTGGAAGGCGACGTGGATCAGGACCAGGCCGAGCGCGGAGTCGTACAGCTTGCCGCTCATGGTGATGCCGGGCAGGTCGACGAGCAGGTACAGCCGGTACAGGGGGGTGATGATGACCTGCTGCGGGAGCAGGTTGCCGGCGGTGAAGACCAGCAGCAGCGCGATGTTGAGGCGGAAGTCGAAACGGCTCACGTAGAAGGCGACCATCGACGACAGCAGCAGCGTGATCAGGACGGCCGGGACCGCGATGATCAGCGTGTTGCCGAAGTAGTGCATCATGTCGGACTGCGTGAAGGCGTTCTTGAAGTTGTCGAAGTTGAGCGTGTCCGGCCAGGACACATAGCCCTTGTCGCTGGTCTCGGAGTAGGGGCGTAGGGCCGCGAAGACCGCCCACAGGAGTGGCGCCAGCCAGGCCAGCGACGTCACAACCAGGAAGGTGTGCAGCAGGACCCGGGAGGGGCGGACGGGGGTGCGCTCCTTGGTCACCAGGGCGGTGCTCATGCGCTGCGCTCCTTCCGGAAGGTCGCGATCAGGTACGGGATGATCACCACGAGGGAGATGACCAGCAGGACCACGGCGATGGCGGAGCCGTA
>NZ_JBIAKA010000009.1:0-404463 GCF_042872225.1 Streptomyces sp. NPDC005374
TATCAACATATCTGGCGTTGATTTTTGGCACGCTGTTGAGTTCTCAAGGAACGGACGCTTCCTTTGTACTCACCCTCTCGGGCTTTCCTCCGGGCTTTTCCCTTCGGTCTTGCGTTTCCGACTCTATCAGACCGTTTCCGGCTCCGATTTCCTCGGTGCTTTCCAGGTTCCCGCTTCCGCGTTTCCCTTTCCGGCGACTCCGACTCTATCAGATCCTTTCGGGCCTGACTCCCAGTCAGAGGGGGCTTGCCTTCCCGGCTGTTGGGCCGTTCCGACGAGTGAGACTTTAGCGGATTCCCGGCTCCCGAGCTAATCGGGGACCGTCGTTCTTTCGAACGTGGATTCCTCATTTCGCGAATACGCACGCCAATGCGGCGACGGCAGACAGAGTGACTGTCGTCGTTTGTTGGCTGGTCTTGCGGAATGGCTGTCCGGGGACCGACCGGAGTCGGCGCTCACGTCGGACAACTCGGAGAACACTACGTACCGGGCTGGGGAGTGTCAACTCAAGGCCGGACGGGCCCCTGCAGGCGTACGCTGGCCTGCATGACAACGCGTACGTGCACCCAGCAGTGGTGGGCCGCCTGACGGCGGCCGGAGTCACGTATGCACTCAACGGCCGCCGCCTCGGCGGCCGTTCTTGTTTCCACCTCCAGGACTCCTGAGGGTCGGCCGGCCGGGGCGGCGGTCTCGACCAGGAGGTGGAGAGATGACGCGGGTCTTCAGCGGGGTCAAGCCGACGGGGCATCTGACGCTGGGGAACTACCTGGGAGCCATGCGGCAGTGGGTCGCGGAGGACCAGCACCGGGCGGAGTCGCTGTTCTGCATTGTCGACCTGCATGCCCTCACCGTCGACCATGATCCGGCGCGGGTGCGCCGGCTGAGTCGGCAGGCCGCGACGCTGCTGCTCGCGGCGGGACTGGATCCCGAGCTGTGCACCGTGTTCGTACAGAGTCATGTGGACGAGCACGCTCGGCTGTCGTACGTGCTGGAGTGCGTGGCCACGGACGGCGAGATGCGGCGGATGATCCAGTACAAGGAGAAGGCCGCTCGGGAGCGGGCGCGAGGCGGGAGTGTGCGGCTGTCGCTGCTCACCTATCCCGTGCTGATGGCGGCGGACATCCTGGCGTACGGGGCCGACGAGGTGCCGGTCGGGGACGACCAGGCTCAGCATGTGGAGCTGACGCGGGATCTGGCGGTGCGGTTCAACCAGCGGTACGGATACACGTTCGTGGTGCCACGGGCCACTGTGCCCAAGGTGGGCGCGCGGGTCATGAATCTGCAGGAGCCGACCTCGAAGATGGGGAAGTCCGACGACTCCGGGCCGGGGATCGTCTATCTGCTCGACGAGCCGGACGTCGTGCGGCGGAAGGTCATGCGGGCCGTGACCGACAGCGGGCGGGAGGTCGTGTACGACCGGGAGGCCCGGCCCGGGCCGGCGAACCTGCTGGAGATCCTCGCGTCCTGCACGGGTGGGAACCCATCGGAGCTGAGCGGTGTATATGAGTCGTACGGCGCCTTGAAGAAGGACACCGCCGAGGCCGTGGTCGAGGTCTTGAGGCCCGTGCAGGACAGGCACAAGGAGTTGTGCGCGGATCCTGGCTATGTGGAGGGGGTGCTGCGGGATGGCGCGGAGAGGGCGAGGGCCATGGCCCGGCCGACCGTGGATGCCGCCTATCGCGCGATCGGGCTGCTGCCGGCTGCTTCCGATCCGGTCGCTGTGGATACCGGCGGGGTCGGCAGTGGTGTCGCGTTGAACGCTGCTCGGTAGGCACGTGGGCTGGTGGCGAGGCGCGCTGCGAAGTGCTGGCGCATCGTGACCTCGCTGCCGAAGCCGGCGCGGCGGGCGATCTCGGGCATCGGCAGGTCGGTGCGCTCGAGGAGTTTCTGGGCTGCGGCGATGCGCTGGTCGAGGAGCCAGCGAAGCGGTGTCGTGCCGGTCTCCGCGGTGAAGTGACGGGCGAAGCTGCGGGCGGACATCCCTGCGTGGCCAGCCAGCTCGGCGACCGTGAGCGGTTCGTGGAGGCGGCGCAGGGCGTGCTCGCGTACGGCGGCGAGGGTGTCGGAGTCACGGTCGGCGCGCGGGGTGGGGTGCTCGATGAACTGGGCCTGGGTTCCGGTGCGGAAGGGCGCGGTGACCATCGAGCGGGCGATGGTGGCCGCGGCTTCGGCGCCGTGGGCCTGACGGACGAGGTGGAGGCAGAGGTCGATGCCTGCCGCGGTGCCAGCCGAGGTCCAGATGTTGTCGTCCTCGATGAAGAGGGCGTCGGAGACGACGGTGACCTGGGGGTGGTGTGTGCGGAGGAGATCGATCAGGTTCCAGTGGGTGATGGCGCGGCGACCGGTGAGGAGGCCGGCCTGGGCGAGGGTGAAGGCGCCGCCGCACAGGGCCGCGATGGTGATGCCGCGGGTGTGCGCGCGGCGAAGGGCTTCGAGAACGGGGGTGGGTGCGGAGGTGAGGTGGTCGTCGAGGCCGGGGATCACGATGAGGTCGGCGCGGGACAGCCAGCTGAGGGTGCGGTCGGGAAGGAGGGTGAGGCCACCGCGCATGGAGACAGGTGCGGTGTCGGGGGCGACTCGGCGCAGCTCGAAGGCGGGGGCTCCGCGATCGGCGCGGTCGGTGCCCCAGACCTCGGTGATGACGGAGACATCGAAGGCGCGGATGCCGGGGAAGGCGACCAGAGCGACGCGGTATGCACGCTGCTTCTCTCCAGGGTTCTCCACGGGTGGCAGTAAACCATCGATCGCTGGCTTTTCACCCTCTGGGTGGGATGGGCGCCCGGCGGCAGGATCGTCGGCATGGAGATCGCAGAGAACGCAGCGCTGGTGGTCGTGGACGTCCAGAAGGGCTTCGACGAGGCCGACTTCTGGGGACCGCGCAACAACCCTGACGCCGATGACAACATCGCTTCGCTCATCGACGTGTGGCAGGCGACGGGCCGGCCGGTCGTGTTCGTACGGCACGACTCGCCGAAGCCCGGGTCGCCGCTGCGGACGGGGTACGAGGGGAACGGCTTCAAGGAGTACGTGGAGCGGCGGCGCGGGAAGGGGGTTGGCGGCGCTGAGCTGCTGGTCACGAAGACTGTGAACTCGGCCTTCTACGGCACGCCGGACCTGGATGCCTGGCTGAAGGCGGAGGGGGTCTCGCAGGTCGTGGTGGCCGGGATCCAGACCAACATGTGCGTGGAGACGACGGCTCGGATGGGCGGGAACCTGGGATACGAGGTGGTGGTCGCGTATGACGCGACGCACACGTTCGATCTGGAGGGCCCGTTCGGCTGGCGGCGGAGTGCGGACGAGCTGGCGCAGGCGTCGGCGGTCTCGCTGCACGGGGGCGGCTTCGCTCGTGTGGTGGCCACGAAGGACGTGGTGGACGCGGCGGGGTGACCGCCCCCGAGCGGGCGTCAGTCCTTCTGGCCGGAGGCCAGTGCGCGGCTGCGGTCGCGGGCGGCTTCGAGGGCGGCGATGAGGGCGGCGCGTACGCCGTGGTTCTCGAGTTCGCGGATGGCGTTGATGGTGGTGCCCGCGGGAGACGTGACGTTCTCGCGGAGCTTCACCGGGTGTTCGCCGCTGTCGCGGAGCATCGTGGCGGCGCCGATCGCGGACTGGACGATCAGGTCGTGGGCCTTGTCGCGGGGCAGGCCGAGCAGGATGCCGGCGTCCGTCATGGCTTCGACCAGGTAGAAGAAGTACGCCGGTCCGGAGCCGGAGAGGGCGGTGCAGGCGTCCTGCTGGGACTCGGGGACGCGGAGCGTCTTGCCGACGGCGCCGAAGATCTCCTCGGTGTGAGCGAGGTGGTCGCCGGTGGCGTGGGTGCCGGCGGAGATGACGGACATGGCCTCGTCGACCAGGGCGGGGGTGTTGGTCATGACGCGGACGACCGGGGTGCCGTTGGCGAGGCGTTCCTCGAAGAAGGAGGTGGGGATGCCGGCGGCGCCGCTGATGACCAGGCGGTCGGCGGGGACGTGCGGGGCGAGTTCGTCCAGGAGGGTGCCCATGTCCTGCGGTTTGACGGTGAGGATCAGAGTGTCGGCGGCCTTGGCGGCTTCCGGGTTGGTGACCGGGGCGACTCCGTAGCGGGTGCGGAGTTCCTCGGCTCGCTCTGGGCGGCGGGCGGTGACCAGGAGGTCGGCCGGGGCCCAGCCGGCGCGGATCATTCCGCTGAGCAGGGCTTCGCCGATCTTGCCGGTGCCGAGGACTGCGACTTTCTGACTCATGCGGTTCAGTCTGGCACCGGTTCGTCGGGGGTCGGTCGGATGTCCGGTGGGCGGGACGTGGGTCGGGCGGGCGGAATCCACCCCGACCGGCTCTAAGCCGTCCTGCGCCGGACGGTTGCCGCGCCCAGGCACAGAACCAGCAGTGCGCAGCCCGCCACGATCAGGGCGTCCCGGACGAAGGTCGCTGTCATGTCCGTGTGCCTGAGGACCTCGTTCATGCCGTCGACGGCGTAGGACATGGGGAGGACGTCGGAGATGGCTTCCAGGACGGGGTGCATGTTGTCTCGGGGGGTGAAGAGGCCGCAGAGGAGGAGTTGGGGGAAGATCACGGCCGGCATGAACTGGACGGCCTGGAATTCGGAGGCCGCGAAGGCCGAGACGAACAGGCCGAGGGCGGTGCCGAGCAGGGCGTCGAGGAGGGCGACGAGCAGCAGGAGCCAGGGGCTGCCGGTGACGTCGAGGCCGAGGAACCAGACGGCGAGGCCGGTCGCGAGGGCGGACTGGATGATCGCGAGGGTTCCGAAGGCGAGGGCGTAGCCGGCGATGAGGTCGCCTTTGCCCAGCGGCATGGCGAGGAGGCGTTCGAGGGTGCCGGAGGTGCGTTCGCGCAGGGTGGCGATGGAGGTGACCAGGAACATCGTGATGAGCGGGAAGATCCCGAGGAGGGAGGCGCCGATGCTGTCGAAGGTGCGCGGGCTGCCGTCGAAGACGTAGCGCAGCAGGAGCAGCATCACGCAGGGGATCAGGATCAGCATCGCGATGGTGCGTGGGTCGTGGCGGAGCTGGCGCAGGACCCGGGCCGCGGTGGCGGTGGTGCGGGAGAGGCTGAGGGCGCTGGTGGGGGCGGGCGCGGGCCTGATGGGGGTCGGGGTCGTCGTGGTCATCGCGTGGGCTCCTTGGTGCGGCTTGCCTCGGTGGCCTGGTCGACGAGGTGGAGGAAGGCCTCCTCGACGGTGTCGGAGTTCGTGCGGGTGCGGAGGGCCTCGGGGGTGTCGTCGGCGAGGATCTCGCCCTGGCGCATGAGGAGGAGGCGGTGGCAGCGCTCGGCCTCGTCCATGACGTGGGAGGAGATGAGGAGGGTGGCGCCGCGGCGGGCGGCGATGTCGTGGAAGAGGTTCCAGAGATCGCGGCGCAGGACGGGGTCGAGGCCGACGGTGGGTTCGTCGAGGACGAGGAGTTCGGGGGCGCCGAGGAGGGCGACTGCCAGGGAGACGCGGCTGCGCTGGCCTCCGGAGAGGTTGCCGGCGAGGGAGTCGGCGTGGGTGGTGAGGTCGACGTCGGTGATGGCCCGGGTGACGTCGGAGCGGCGGCGGTCGGCGGCTGCGCGGCCGGGGTCGAGGATCGCGGCGAAGTAGTCGAGGTTCTGGCGGACGGTCAGGTCGTCGTAGACGGAGGGTGCCTGGGTGACGTAGCCGATGCGGGTGCGCAGGGTGGCGTGTCCCGCGGGGTGGCCGAGGACGTCGAGGGTGCCGGTGACTTTGGCCTGGGTGCCGACGATCGAGCGCATCAGTGTGGACTTGCCGCATCCCGAGGGGCCGAGGAGGCCGGTGATCTGGCCGCGGGGGACGTCGAAGGCGAGGTCGCGCAGGACGGTGCGGGGGCCTCGGACGACGGTGAGGCCGTCGGCGTGGACGGCCTTGTCGTCGGTGCCGGTTTCGCCGGTGTCGGGTGGGCGGGGCACTTTATTCATCATGCGATGAATAATGCTCTCGCCGACGGGACCCGTCAAGCCGGGTGCACACGACGGCGCAGGCGCGCGGTGGCGTGATCGGAGGCGGGTGATCCGGTTGCGCGCCTCCGATTCCCTGTGCCGACCAGGAGAATTTGATGCGCGATCAACTGCCGTTACCGACAATGGATTTCAGTGCCGCGCACTCCCCCGGTGCGGCACGCCCACGCATCTCCCGTTCGGTTCGCAACCGGAGGTGCTCCGTTCATGCGCTGTCGCGTAGGCAAGACCGATCTGTTCGCGTCTCTCGTCGTGTTTCTCGTGGCGCTGCCCCTGTGTGTGGGCATCGCCATCGCCTCCGGCGTGCCCGCCGAACTGGGGCTGGTCACCGGGATCGTCGGCGGCCTCGTCGCCGGTGCACTGCCCGGCAGCAGTCTTCAGGTGAGCGGGCCGGCGGCGGGATTGACCGTGCTGGTCTACGAGGCCGTCCATCGGTACGGCGTCGAGGCGCTCGGGGTGCTGGTGCTCGGAGCCGGTCTCGTGCAGCTGGGGCTCGGGGCGCTGCGGCTCGGGCGGTGGTTCCGGGCCGTGTCCATGGCCGTCGTGCAGGGGATGCTCGCCGGGATCGGGCTCGTGCTGGTGGCCGCGCAGGTGTACGCCCTCGGTGATGTGGCGGCGCCGGCGGGCGGGCTCGCCAAACTCGGCGGACTGCTGTCGTTGCCCGGGCGGCTGGACCCGGGGGCGTTGTCAGTGGGGGCTGCCACTATTGCCGTAGTGCTGCTGTGGCCTCGGTGGCGGCGGGGGGCCCGGCTGGTGCCGGCGCCGTTGGTGGCGGTGGGGCTGGCTTCGGTGGTGACCTGGGTGCTCGGCCTGTCGGTGCGGCGGGTCGAGGTGCGTGGACTGGTGGATGCCGTACGGCTGCCGCAGGCGGCGGAGTTCGGGCGGCTGACGGAAGTGGGGGTGATCGGGACTGTCGTGGCCTTCGCGTTGATCGCGTCGGCGGAGTCGCTGTTCAGTGCGGCGGCGGTGGACCGGCTGCACACGGGGCGGCGGACGGACTACGACCGGGAACTGATGGCGCAGGGCGCGGGAAACGCGGTGTGCGGGCTGCTGGGGGCGCTGCCCATGACCGCCGTCATCGTGCGGAGCGCGGCGAACCTGCAGGCGGGGGCGCGGACCAAGGCCTCGCGGGTGCTGCACGGGGTGTGGCTGCTGGTCTTCACCGTCGTGCTGCCCGGGATGCTCGGACTGATCCCGGTGGCGGCACTGGCAGCGCTGCTGGTGCACGCCGGGTGCAGGCTCGTGCCGGTGCGGGAGATGCGGGCGCTGTGTCGGGGGCACCGCGGCGAGCTGGTCGTGCTCGGGGTGACCGCCGCGGCCATCGTCGTCGGGAACCTGTTCGAGGGCGTGCTGGTGGGGCTGGCGCTGGCCGTGGCCAAGACCGCGTGGGACATCAGCCATGTGCATGTGGAGATCGAGGACCGAGGGGAGGCGGGGATCGTCGTACAGGTACTGGGGCATGCCACCTTCCTGCGGCTGCCGAAGCTGCTGGACGCGCTGGAGGCGTTGCCGCGGGACCGTGAGGTGCGACTGGAGCTGGGTGGGCTCAGGCATGTGGACCACGCGTGCGCGGCGGCTCTGGAGGGGTGGGGCGCCGCACGGGGTCAGGCGGTGGTGGCCACCATCAGCTCGACGTCGTAGGTCTCCTCGACGGTTCCGTCCGGGAAGAGCTCCAGCAGGATCCGGCGTTCCTCGGTGAGGAAGGCGTCCGCGTGTTCCTCACCCGCCACCAGGAACATCGAGTGGCTGCCGATGTTGGCGAGGTGGGTGTCGACGGGGACGCGGCGGCTCCAGCGGACGACGCGGCGCGCGAAGTCCAGGCGGCCGCTCGGGTCGGCCAGGGCGGACCGGGTTCCGTCGCCGTTCACCTCGACGGCCGGGTGGGCGCCGTAGGCCTTGAAGTGCTCGGCGACCCGGCCGACCTGACCGGCGATCCACGGGACGTCGAGGGCGTAGGTGTTCCACCACAGGGCGAGCGCACCGCCCCCGCGCAGTACGCGGAGGGCTTCCGGGACCGCGCGGGCGGGGTCGGTCCAGTGCCAGGACTGGGCGTAGGTCACGAAGTCGACGGAGTCCGCGAGGAGGGGGAGGTCGTTGCCGTCGCCCCTGATGACCGGGATACCGGGGTGCGTGCGGCGGAACTCCGCGGCCATGCCGTCCCCGGGTTCGACGGCCACGACGTCGGCGCCCCGAGCGTGCAGCAGGGCGGTCGCGATGCCCGTACCGGCGCCGATGTCCGCGACGCGGGCGCCGGCCAGGGGGCGACCGGCGAGTTCCTCAACGGCGTCGAGGAGGGCGGGCGGATAGGAGGGGCGGTTGGCGGCGTACTGGGCTGCGGCGGCGTTGAAGGAGTGGGCGCGGGTGGCGTGGAAGGAGGCCGTCATAGGGCCATGGTGCCGGGGAGGGGGGCGGGAAGCGGTGAGTTTTCGGTGAGAAGCGGAGGGGCTGAAGGGCAGCGCGCCTCGCCCGCGGTTCCCGGCGCCTCAGCCGCGGCGCTTCTTCTTGGAAGGGTTGCCGGTGCGCCGGGAGTTCCGCTTCTCGTGCAGCTTCAGCGCCGCCTCGTACTCCTCGCGGTGGAGCTTCTCGCCGGGCGCCTCGGTGAGGGAGCGGAGGAAGTAGGCGAGGAGGGAGCCGACGAAGCCGATGGCCAGCAGGCCGCGGAGGGAGGCCTGGCGGTCGGGGTCGGGGTGCTTGCCGAAACCGTCCCAGGTGTTGCGGAACGCCAGCGCGCTGCAGATCGCGAACATCGCGATGACGAGGACGGTCACGAAGCTGCCGGTGTCGGCGATCCGGAGGCCCTCGTAGGCGAAGCGCAGGACCAGGCAGGAGGCGACGGCTGCGGCGAGGGAGCCGACGGCCACGCCGACGCGGCGCAGGGCGTAGCCGTTGTCGTGGTTCGCCCAGGTCGTGCCGAAGAAGCGGATCGGTTCGGGGCGGGGGCCGCCCGCTGGGGAGCCGCCGCCCTCTGGGGAGCCCGCGGGGATGTCCTGGGTGCCGGATTCGTCGCTCACGGGACGATTATGGCGCCGGGGCGGGGGCGGGCTCCCTTCGGGGATCAGCCGCAGTTCGAGGCCACGTAGCCGTCGCTGCCGGTCTTCACGTAGGTGTCTGAGACGAACTCACCGTTGGCGATATTGTCCCAGATGTTCGACGTGCCGTAGTAGCCCGACACCGTCTCACCCGGCGTCTGGCAGAAGATCGCCACCTTCGCGCCCTCGGGCAGGACACGGACGATGCCGTACTGCGTTCCGGGACCACGGCGGACGTTCAGTCGGAGGCCCGGTGCGACGTCGTAGTAGTGGACGGCGGCCTCGGCGTGGGCGGCGCCCACCATGAGGAAGGCGCCGGCGAGGCCTAAGAGCATGACGGATCTGCGCTTCACGGAGGTCATGAGGATTCTCCAGGGAGGCTCAGGAGCAGCGGTCGGCGACGTAGCCGTCGCTGCCGGTGAGTACGTAGGCGTCAGAGATGTACTGGCTGTTGCTGATGTTGTCCCAGATGTTGCTGGTGCCGTAGGGACCGGTGACCGACGTGCCCGGGGTCTGGCAGTAGATCGGCACCTTGGCGCCCTCGGGCAGTACCCGCACGATGCTGTAGCTCGTGCCGGGACCGCTGCGGACGTTGAGCCGGACTCCGGGCGCGATCGAGTAGTAGCGAACCGACGCCGCCGCCGTCAGGGCCTCGGCATGCTCGACGCCCCCGGTCTCTTCCACGCGGTCAACAGACATGAAAATCCTCCCCCGTTGGTCCCCATGACTGCCATGAGGTCCCGTTGATTCCCCTAAATCACGCCATGAAACACATGTACGTAACTCGCACGCGGACACTAGCAAGCCGCCTCTGTCCCGTACGAGTCATCGAATAGGCTCCGTGTGTCGCGCGCGCGGACGATCAGCACGGGGGTGGTTCCATGGCGCCACAGGGCAGCACCGGAGCGGGCGCGGAAGCGGAACTTCCCGAGTACGCCGGTCACTACCGGCTGGAGTCATGCCTCGGGTCCGGTGGGATGGGCGTCGTGCACATCGCGCGCAGTACCTCGGGGATGAAGCTCGCGGTGAAGGTCGTACACACCGAGTTCGCCAAGGACCCCGAGTTCAGAGGGCGTTTCCGGCAGGAGGTGGCCGCGGCTCGGAAGGTGAGCGGGGCGTTCACGGCGTCCGTCGTCGACGCCGATCCCGATGCCGAACGGCCCTGGATGGCCACGCTGTTCATCCCCGGGTCGACGCTCTCCGACGAGGTGAAGCGGAACGGGCCCATGGCGCCCGCCGAGTTGCGCCGGCTGATGGCCGGGCTCGCCGAGGCGCTGCGCGACATCCATCGGGTCGGGGTGGTCCACCGGGACCTGAAGCCGAGCAATGTGCTGCTCGCCGAGGACGGCCCCAAGGTCATCGACTTCGGCATTTCTCGGCCAAAGGACAGCGAACTTCGCACCGAGACCGGCAAGTTGATCGGGACGCCGCCGTTCATGGCGCCGGAGCAGTTCCGGCGGCCGAGGGAGGTGGGTCCCGCGGCCGACATCTTCGCCCTGGGCTCGGTGATGGTGCATGCGGCGACCGGGCGCGGGCCGTTCGACTCCGACAGTCCCTATGTCGTCGCCTACCAGGTCGTACACGACGAGCCGGATCTGACGGGTGTACCGGAGAATCTCGCGCCGGTCATCATGCGGTGTCTCGCCAAGGAACCCGAGGACCGGCCCACGCCGGACGAGTTGATGCGGGAACTGCGGTCGGTCGCCGCCTCGTACGACACGCAGGCGTTCATACCGGCCCAGCGCACGGGTGACGTGACAGAGCAGGAACAGCAGCAGAAGCAGGGGCCGAGGAAGCCGGCGTCACGGCTCAGGAGACGTCCGTCCGCGAAGGCCGTCCTCGCCGCCGTCGGCGTCGTGCTCGTCCTGGCCGGCGCCCTCGCCTCCGTCCGTTGGCTCGGCACCAGCGGCGACGCCGTCGCGAAGAGCGGCGAGGAGCCCACGGCCACCGCTCCTGGATCGGCCGGCTGGGAGGCGAACCCGGTGCCGAAGGGCACGGGTGAAGTGCAGTGCTCGTTCGGAACACGTCAGTTGCTCTGTGCGCGGCCAGGGACGGTCTTCGCCCTGAACCCGTCGGACGGCACCGTGCTGTGGCGGCACTCCGTCGCCGCGTCGAGCCCGAGCAAGGCGCCGGTGGCAGGGGGCGGTCTCGTACAGCCCATGGTGGACGAGGGGCAACGCCTGGAGGCACTCGATCCCGCCTCGGGCAAGGCACGTTGGCAGCGGACCCTGCCCGCGCACAACGCCATGCGGACCGCGGGAGGAATGCTCCTGTTGACCCTCCTCGACGGAACGGTCACCGGCGTGGACGCCGCGACAGGCGACACCGGGTGGAGCGGGCGGATACCGGGGCAGCCCATGCCGACGTTCGTCTCGTTCGCCGGGGATCCGCTGGCGTACACGACGACCTTGTCCAGCGACTCGTTGAGCACCCGGGTCACCGCGGTGGACCCGGCGACCGGAGCGGTGCGCTGGGACGCGCGGCTGAGCGGAAACCTGACCCCCGTGGGCGTGCACGACGGATCGGTCTTCTTCCTGTCCACGAGCAACGTGTACGGCGACACGGACGCCGTCGTTCGCTACACCCCTGCCACCGAGTCCTCGCACCGGGTGAAACTCCCGGTGGCCCGCTCCGACGCCCAGGCCACCGTGCAAGGCACCGTGGTCTATCTACTGGGGACGAACGGCTCCCTGGATGCCGTGGACACGGGGTCGGACAAGCGGCTCTGGACTCTTGAGACGTCCGTGAGCCGTGGTTCCGTACCGGTCGCGGACGCCCGCCATGTGTACTTCACCGCGGCCGACGGACGGCTGCTGGCCGTCGACTCCGCCAAGGGGCGCCTCGTCGGGCAGACCCCGGCGCGGCTCGGCTCGAACAGCGGCACGGTCGCCGGCGCGCTGCCCAAACCCGTCCTCGCCGGCAACCACGTCTACGCCACCGCCCCCGACGGCACCGTCTTCGCCGTGGACGCCCGCGATCCCTCCGCCTGGTAGCGCGCCGGGCAACGCGAAAGGGCCGCCCCCGAGGAGGCGACCCCAGGCGTCAGCGTGTTCAGCCGAGCTTCGACACGTCCCGGACCGCGCCCTTGTCCGCGCTCGTGGCCATCGCCGCGTAGGCGCGCAGCGCGGCCGAGACCTTGCGCTCGCGGTTCTTCGGGGCGTACACGCCGCCCAGAGCCGCCTCTCGGCGCGCGAGTTCGGCGTCGTCGACCAGGAGCTCGATGGTGCGCCCCGGGATGTCGATGCGGATGCGGTCGCCGTTCTCGACGAGGGCGATGGTGCCGCCGGCCGCCGCTTCCGGGGAGGCGTGCCCGATGGACAGGCCGGAGGTGCCGCCGGAGAAGCGGCCGTCGGTGATCAGGGCGCACGCCTTGCCGAGGCCGCGGCCCTTCAGGTACGAGGTCGGGTAGAGCATCTCCTGCATGCCGGGGCCGCCCTTGGGGCCCTCGTAGCGGATGACGACGACGTCGCCCTCCTTGACCTGCTGGGTGAGGATCTTCTGGACGGCCTCCTCCTGCGACTCGCAGACGACCGCCGGGCCCTCGAACGTCCAGATCGACTCGTCGACGCCGGCCGTCTTCACGACACAGCCGTCGACCGCGAGGTTGCCCTTGAGGACGGCGAGACCGCCGTCCTTGGAGTACGCGTGCTCGGCGCTGCGGATGCAGCCCTCGGCGGCGTCCTCGTCCAGGGTCTCCCAGCGCTCCGACTGGGAGAAGGCCTCGGCGGAGCGGACGCAGCCCGGGGCCGCGTGCCACAGTTCCAGCGCCTTGGGCGAGGGCGAGCCGCCGCGGACGTCCCACGTCTTGAGCCAGTCCCCGAGGGAGGGGCTGTGGACCGAGTGGACGTCCTCCCGCAGCAGGCCCGCGCGGTGCAGTTCGCCGAGCAGGGCCGGGATGCCGCCCGCGCGGTGCACGTCCTCCATGTAGTACGTGCGGTTCTTCGCGACGTTGGGGGCGACCTTCGCGAGGCACGGCACGCGGCGCGAGACCTCGTTGATCTCCTCCAGGCCGAAGGGGACCTCCGCCTCCTGGGCCGCCGCCAGCAGGTGCAGGATCGTGTTGGTGGAGCCGCCCATGGCGATGTCCAGCGCCATCGCGTTCTCGAAGGCGGCGATGGTGGCGACGTTGCGCGGCAGGACCGTCTCGTCGTCCTGCTCGTAGTAGCGCCGGGTGATGTCCATGACCGTGTCGGCCGCGTCGACGTACAGCTGCTTGCGGGCCGTGTGGGTGGCGAGGACCGAGCCGTTGCCGGGGAGGGAGAGGCCGATGGCCTCGGTCAGGCAGTTCATCGAGTTGGCGGTGAACATGCCGGAACAGCTGCCGCAGGTCGGGCAGGCGTTCTCCTCGATACGGAGCATGTCCGCGTCGGAGATCTTCTCGTTCACGGCCTCGGACATCGCGTCGACCAGGTCGAGGGTGCGGACCGTGCCGTCCACGAGGGTCGCGCGGCCGGACTCCATCGGGCCGCCGGAGACGAAGACCGTGGGGATGTTGAGCCGCAGCGCGGCGTTCAGCATGCCCGGGGTGATCTTGTCGCAGTTGGAGATGCAGATCAGGGCGTCGGCGCAGTGGGCCTCGACCATGTACTCCACCGAGTCCGCGATCAGGTCGCGGGAGGGGAGGGAGTACAGCATGCCGCCGTGGCCCATCGCGATGCCGTCGTCGACGGCGATCGTGTTGAACTCGCGCGGGATGCCTCCGGCGGCGGTGATGGCCTCGCTGACGATGCGGCCGACCGGCTGGAGGTGGGTGTGGCCGGGCACGAACTCCGTGAAGCTGTTGGCGACCGCGATGATCGGCTTTCGGCCGATGTCCGCACCGGGTACACCGGAGGCGCGCATAAGGGCGCGTGCGCCCGCCATGTTGCGGCCGTGGGTGACTGTGCGGGACCTCAGCTCGGGCATCGTCGCTCGCTCCTTCGCGGACGGCCGTCGGACACTTCGAAGACGACCGTCGTATGAGACTTCTGACTTGTGACGAGCCTACGCCCGTCATCCAGGGGTCGGGACGGAGTGTCCGGAATGCGGGATGTCCGTCTCGGGATCGAAGCTCCGGGACCGCCCCGCCAGATCCCCACCTGTGACCCGTCAGAGCCCCGTCAGATGACCCTGCACCACCGGGGCCACCCGCGCGATGATCTGTTCGATGTCCGCCGACGCCAGCGGCTCCACCTTGATCACGTAGCGGAGCATGGCCGTCCCGACGAGTTGCGCGGCCGCCAGTTCGGCCCGCAGCTCCGCGTCCGGCAGGTCGAGCTGGTCGACGATGCGGCGCAGCAGCTGGGTGGCGACGAGCCGGCGGAAGACGGTGGCAGCGGTCTCGTTGTTCACGGCGGAGCGCACGATCGCCAGGATCGGCATGCGCGTCGCCGGGTTCTCCCAGATACCGAAGACGAAGCGGGTGAGACGCTCGCCGACGTCCTCCACGGGAACCTCGGCGAGGGCGTCCGGTCCACCGAGCACGGGCGCGGCGGCGACCTCCACGGCCGCCTCGAACACCTGCTCCTTGGTGCCGAAGTAGTGGTGGACCAGGGCCGAGTCGACCCCGGCGGCCTTGGCGATGCCGCGCACGGACGTCTTCTCGTAACCCCGTTCGGAGAACTCCTCGCGGGCCGCGCCGAGGATGCGGTCGCGGGTACCGGCCGCGTCCGATTCCGTACGACGGGGTCGGCCACGCTTCCGGGCGGAGACGTCGGCCGCTGCGGGGGAACCGGCGTGGCCGCCGACGGCCCGGGAATCAGCGTGACCGCCGACAGCCTGGGAACCGTCGTGGTCCCTCGCCGCCGCCGCACCGTCGCGGCTCCTCATCGTCGTGGCACCTTCACCGGCGAGGCCAAGTGGAGGCGGGTGAAGGCCAGGGCCTCCGCGAGGTCGGCCTCGCGTTCGGCGCCGGACATCGCGCGGCGGGTGTTGACCTCGATGACGACATGGCCGTCGAAGCCGCTCAGCGCGAGGCGTTCCAGCAGCTCGGCGCAGGGCTGGCCGCCCCGGCCGGGCACCAGGTGCTCGTCCTTCGCGGAACCGTTGCCGTCGGCGAGGTGGACGTGGCCGAGCCGGTCTCCCATCCGGTCGACCATCTGCATCGCGTCGGTCCGGGAGGTCGCCGCGTGGCTGAGGTCGATCGTGAAGTGCCGGTAGTCGTCCTTGGTGACGTCCCAGTCGGGGGCGTAGGCGAGCATCTCGCGGTCGCGGTAGCGCCAGGGGTACATGTTCTCGACGGCGAACCGTACGTCCGTCTCGTTCGCCATCCGCCAGATCCCGCTGACGAAGTCACGGGCGTACTGGCGCTGCCAGCGGAACGGCGGGTGTACGACGACCGTGCTCGCGCCCAGCTTCTCGGCGGCCGCGCGGGCTCGCTGGAGCTTGATCCAGGGGTCCGTCGACCACACGCGCTGGGTGATGAGCAGACAGGGGGCGTGCACGGCGAGTATCGGGATGCCGTGGTAGTCGGAGAGGCGGCGCAGGGCCTCGATGTCCTGGCTGACGGGGTCGGTCCACACCATGACCTCGACGCCGTCGTAGCCGAGGCGTGCGGCGATCTCGAAGGCCGTCGCCGTCGACTCCGGGTAGACGGAGGCCGTCGAGAGGGCGACCTTCGCGTCCGGGATCCGTACGACTGGTTCTGCCACGACGGTCAGCCTAAGGGGTTCGGTCGGGTGGGTATGGGGTGCCCATCGGCCGTTGTGGTGTTCGCCACTGGGCGGGTCGGAGTGCGTCGCGGTTGCACGCGCCCGCGCGGTGGAGCCGCGGGTGTCACGGCCTCACGCTCCTAGAGACTCTGCGCGGAACCCATGTGGTCAAGTCTGCGCAGGATGACGCCCTCTCTGAGCGCCCATGGGCAGATGTCGACCGTTTCCACACCGAACAGGTCCATCGCGCCCTCGGCCACCAGGGCGCCGGCCAGGAGCTGGTTGGCCCTGCCTTCGGAGACTCCCGGCAACTCCGCCCGCTGTTCCGTCGTCATACCGGCCAGCCTCGGGACCCAGGCCTCCAGGGACTCGCGCTTCAGTTCGCGTTGGACGTAGAGGCCCTCGGTGGAGCGGGCCGCGCCTGCGAGGCGGGCGAGCTGCTTGAAGGTCTTCGACGTGGCGACCACGTGGTCCGGGGCGCCGAAGCGCCTGAACTCTCCGACCGTGCGGGCGATCTGGGCGCGGACGTGCCGTCGCAGCGCCCTGACGGCGTCCGGGTCCGGGGGGTCGCCGGGGAGCCAGCCCGCGGTGAGGCGGCCCGCGCCGAGCGGCAGGGACACCGCCGCGTCCGGTTCCTCGTCGATGCCGAAGGCGATCTCCAGGGAGCCGCCGCCGATGTCGAGGACGAGGAGCTTGCCCACCGACCAGCCGAACCAGCGGCGGGCGGCGAGGAAGGTCAGCCGGGCCTCCTCGGCGCCGGTGAGGACCTGGAGCTCGACGCCGGTCTCGGCCTGCACGCGCGCGAGGACGTCATCGGCGTTGCTGGCCTCGCGGACGGCGGAGGTGGCGAACGGGAGCAGGTCCTCGACGCCCTTGTCCTCGGCGGCCTGACGCGCCTCCTGTATGACCGAGACCAGCTTCTCGACCCCTTCGGGACCGATCGCTCCGTCCCCGTCGAGGAGTTGGGCGAGGCGCAGTTCCGCCTTGTGCGAGTGCGCGGAAAGGGGGCGCGCGCCGGGGTGTGCGTCCACCACCAGCAGATGCACCGTGTTCGATCCCACGTCGAGGACACCGAGTCTCATGTAGGGAACGCTACTGCCAGCTGGGCGTTCGACTGTCTCCGGAGGGGCCTCGGGCGAATTACCCTGGACGTGTGCCGAAGACGAAAAAGGTGAAGGACGACAAAGCGGCCACAACTGGCGCCGGTTCTTCCCAGGTGAAGCCGCCGAAGCAGTCGCGGAAGTCCCGGAAGGCTCTGCAAGCCGACGAGAAGGGACTCGACTTCGCGCGCGCGTGGGTGGAGTTCCCGGATCCGGCGGACGACGAGCAGGTCTTCCGCTGCGACCTGACATGGCTGACCTCCCGATGGAACTGCATCTTCGGCAGCGGCTGCCAGGGCATCCAGGCGGGCCGGGCGGACGACGGGTGCTGCACGTTGGGTGCCCACTTCTCCGACGAGGACGACGAGAAGCGGGTCGCCGAGCATGTGGCGCGGCTCACTCCGGACGTCTGGCAGCACCACGCCGAGGGCACGGCCGGCGGCTGGGTCTCGGAGGACGAGGACGGCGACCGGCAGACCCGGCCCTTCCAGGGCTCCTGCATCTTCCAGAACCGGCCCGGATTCGCGGGCGGCGCGGGCTGCTCGCTGCACATCCTGGCCGTGAAGGAGGGCCGCGAGCCGCTGGAGACCAAGCCGGACGTCTGCTGGCAGCTCCCGGTGCGGCGGACGTACGACTGGATCGACCGGCCCGACGACACCCGCGTGCTCCAGGTCTCGATCGGCGAGTACGACCGGCGCGGCTGGGGCCCCGGCGGCCACGACCTGCACTGGTGGTGCACATCGGCGACCTCGGCGCACGGCGCGGGCGACCCGGTGTACGTGTCCTACCGGCCCGAGCTGATCGAGCTGATGGGCAAGGGCGGCTACGACCGTCTCGTCGAGCTGTGCGAGGAGCGGCTGGCCTCCCAGCTGCCCTTGCTGGCACCGCATCCGGCGGATCCGGTGGGTCCGGTGAACCATCCGGTGGACCCGGTGGGTCCCGTCGGCTGAGCGCTCCCGCAGGAAGGGCGGCACCGGGGACGCGAGGCGACGGGGTCGGCGCATCCTGGCGGCGGACGAGATTCCCGGTGAGCCCTGACCGCGCGGGCCACGCGGGCCGTTGTGTCCGTAAGCGCGGGACGACAGGCTCAGCGCAGCTCATCCTCGCGGCGTGGGGCAAAGCGCGCGGGCCATCCCCACGGCTCGTGGGCCCCGCGAGCCCTGACCGCGCGGGCCCCGACAGGGCCGTCCCGGCTCGAAGGCTCAGGGCGACAGGGACCGTCGGGTCCCGCTCGGCTCCGGGGTGAGACCCGGCGGCGGCCTACACGGCCCCAGTGCACGAGCCGGCGGTGACGAGGGACTCCACCCGCCCCGGGGCCCGGAACACGAACTGACGGCGTTCTGCCCCACCCCGCATGCACGACCTGCCCGGCCGCCCTTTCCCCATCGGCTACGACGACGAGGACGGACTGGGTTCGCCGCTGTCCGTCGGCGAGGGTGTCGAGCTCGCCGGGTCGGACGGCGTGGAGTCCGTCGGAGTGGGATCGGGGGTCGGGGACGAGGACGGCGGGTCGCTCGGCGTGGGATCCGACGGGGTCGAGGTCGTGGGGCTGGGCCCCGGGCCGGGCGGCGCAGTCGTCGGTCGGCCGGGGCCGCCGGGACGGCCGGGGTCGGACGGGGTGGGCGCGGTGCCGTAGCCCTGGATGGTGACGACGGCGCCGGCCGGTGAGAGCGCCACGCGCGCGCTCCAGGGGCCGGACGGCTCGCGCAGATGGTCGACGTACACCTTGATCGTCAACGACTCGCCCGGCTTCAGCGTTCCCGAGGACTGGCTGAGGTAGAGCCAGGAGGCTCCCGTGGTGGCCGACCAGCGGACCGGTCCGTCGCCGGTCGCGGTGAGGGTGACCAGGGTGGTGTCGCCGTCGTTGTCGGCCGCCACCGCCAGGTGCCCGGCACCCTTCTTGCCCGCTCCGGTGACGCTCACGACCTCAACGGACACGTCCGGGCGGCCGTCCTTGGCGAAGCGGTTGCCGGGTCCGGTGCGGGCGTTGCCCGCGTTGCCGGCGTTCTGGTAGCCGCCGCTCGCCGCCTCGCCGTCCAGGCTGCCGGGGCCGCGCGCCTCGCTGGCGCTCGCGGAGTGCCCGTCGGCCCCCTCGCCCGGACCGCCCCGGTAGGCGGCCCACAGGGCGAGCACGGGGGCGGCGATGACGGTGGCGACGACGGTCGTGGTGACGGCACGCGCGCGAAGCCGGTCGCGGCGGGCCGCGCGGTCCTTGGGGTCCATCGGGAAGCCGCGTCGGTCGAAGCGGGGCACGGCGGCGCCACGCGCGCGTGGCGGGTGCGCGAGCGCCATGTGCAGGGCCGCGCGCGGTGCTTCGAGCACGGGCAGCTCGGCCGGGGTGGTCATGGCGCCGGGCCAGCGTCCCGGGATCGCGCGCTCGGCGCTGCGGCGGCAGCGCGGGCAGTCGTCGACGTGGCGCACGAGTTCGCGGCGCAGGGCGGAACTGAGCACGAACTGGTTGTCGCCGGTGAGGCGGGCCACACCCGGGCAGTCGCCGGTCTCGACGACGGCGAGGGCCGCGCGCGTGCGCTCGACCTCGCAGGCGGCGGAGGCGAGCAGTTCGCGGGCGCCGGCGAGGTCCATGCCGAGGACGGCGGCCACCTCGTGGGCGGCGAGGTGGTGGCGCACGGCGAGTTCGAGCGCCTCGCGCTGCTCGGGGGTCGTACCGGCCGCCTCCGGCCAGGCCAGCTGGGCGAGTTCGCGGCGGCGGGCCTCCTGGGCCTCCTCGGCGACCGGGGTCTGCGCGGACTGCTCGGAAGCTCCGTGCCGTCCCGCCGCATGCGTGGCCTGACGTTTCTGCTTGGCCTCGGCCAGCTTGCGCAGACAGGCCCAGCGGGCCAGCGCGTACAGCCAGGACCTGCGGTCACCCGGCGCGTCCGGGCCGCCGCGCTTCTCGGCGAGGGCGAGGACATCGCCGAGGGCCGCGGTCGCCGCTTCGTGGTCGCACAGCACGGACAGGCAGTAGGTGAACAGGCCGTCCAGATACGGCTCGTAACGCGCGGGCGGCCGCTGCGCCAGCGTGCGCGCGGCACCGCGGTCGCGCTCCTCCCGTTGCGCCCGGTGCGCGCCGGTGGTGCGGGTCGAGGTCTCCGGACTGCTGCTCGTCATCCGTGGACCGTAGGGGTCGGAAGATGACCCCTACCTGCACCTTGAGCAGTTTTACTCCGTACGGGTGAAACGATCCCTCAATAGGGGACAGGAACCCTCGAATTCGTGGCTCGTTCTTGACGGGACGTGGCCGGTTCCCGCACCGAGGTGCAGGTCCGACGGCGGGCGGCGGCCGGGTTGTCAGTGGCGACGGTTACGGTTCGTGCATGGCTGCCCGTACGAAGTCCGCCAAGGAGCGTCCGTCCTACCGCTGCACCGAGTGCGGCTGGCAGACGGCCAAGTGGCTCGGCCGCTGCCCCGAGTGCCAGGCCTGGGGGACGATCGAGGAGTACGGCACGCCTGCGGTGCGTACGACGGCCCCGGGCCGTGTCACCACCTCCGCCGTGCCCATCGGCGAGGTGGACGGGCGTCAGGCCACCGCCCGTTCGACCGGTGTGCCCGAGCTGGACCGGGTGCTCGGCGGCGGTCTCGTGCCCGGCGCGGTGGTGCTCCTCGCGGGCGAGCCCGGCGTCGGGAAGTCCACGCTGCTCCTCGACGTGGCGGCCAAGTCGGCGAGCGACGAGCACCGCACGCTCTATGTGACCGGCGAGGAGTCGGCGAGCCAGGTCCGGATGCGTGCCGACCGCATCGGCGCGATCGACGACCATCTGTATCTCGCCGCCGAGACCGACCTGTCCGCCGTCCTCGGACACCTGGACGCGGTCAAGCCGTCCCTGCTGATCCTCGACTCGGTGCAGACGGTGGCCTCCCCCGAGATCGACGGCGCCCCCGGCGGCATGGCCCAGGTGCGCGAGGTGGCCGGGGCACTGATCCGGGTCTCCAAGGACCGCGGGATGTCGACCCTCCTGGTGGGCCATGTCACCAAGGACGGCGCGATCGCGGGCCCGCGACTCCTCGAACACCTGGTGGACGTGGTCCTGAGCTTCGAGGGCGACCGGCACGCGCGACTGAGGCTCGTCCGGGGCGTGAAGAACCGCTACGGCGCCACCGACGAGGTCGGCTGCTTCGAGCTGCACGACGAGGGCATCACGGGCCTCGCCGACCCGAGCGGACTTTTCCTGACACGTCGTGACGAACCGGTCCCCGGTACCTGTCTCACCGTCACTCTGGAGGGCCGCCGCCCGCTGGTGGCCGAGGTCCAGGCGCTCACCGTCGACTCGCAGATCCCCTCACCCCGGCGCACCACCTCGGGGCTGGAGACCTCCCGGGTCTCGATGATGCTCGCGGTGCTGGAGCAGCGCGGCCGGATCAGCGCGCTCGGCAAGCGGGACATCTATTCCGCGACTGTTGGTGGTGTAAAGCTTTCGGAACCTGCCGCGGACCTCGCGATCGCCCTCGCCCTGGCGTCGGCGGCCAGCGACACCCCGCTGCCCAAGAACCTCGTCGCGATCGGCGAAGTCGGCCTCGCGGGCGAGGTCAGACGGGTGACGGGCGTCCAGCGAAGGCTCTCCGAGGCGCACCGTCTGGGCTTCACCCACGCGCTCGTACCGGGCGATCCCGGCAAGGTCCCGGCCGGTATGAAGGTCCTGGAAGTAGCCGACATAGGGGACGCCCTGAGGGTCCTTCCACGCTCTCGTCGGCGAGAGGCCCCACGGGACGACGAGGACCGCCGGTAGACTTTGCCCTGGTCTCGCCCGTCCGTACGAACCGAATGTACGGAACGTGAGCGGTCCAGACCCCGCGACCGGAGGAGAGCAGTGGCAGCCAACGACCGGGCAGCAGCTCCCGGAAAGTCCGGTGGGAGTGCCGGTTCCGATGGCCTGATGCGCGCCTCCCTGAGCGCAGTGGCCCCCGGCACCGCCATGCGCGACGGCCTTGAGCGGGTGCTGCGCGGCAACACCGGAGGACTCATCATCCTCGGCTGGGACAAGACGGTGGAGACGATGTGCACGGGCGGTTTCGTGCTGGATGTCGAGTTCGCCGCGACCCGTCTGCGTGAGCTGTGCAAGCTCGACGGCGGCATCGTGGTCTCGTCCGACCTGTCGAAGATCCTGCGGGCGGGCGTGCAGTTCGTGCCCGACGCGACGATCCCGACGGAGGAGACGGGCACCCGGCACCGCACGGCGGACCGCGTGAGCAAGCAGGTCGGCTTCCCGGTCGTCTCCGTCTCCCAGTCGATGCGCCTCATCGCCCTCTACGTCGACGGCCAGCGCCGCGTGCTGGAGGACTCGGCGGCGATCCTGTCCCGAGCGAACCAGGCCCTCGCGACCCTGGAGCGCTACAAGCTCCGTCTCGACGAGGTCGCGGGCACCCTCTCCGCGCTGGAGATCGAGGACCTGGTGACGGTCCGGGACGTCTCGGCCGTGGCCCAGCGCCTGGAGATGGTCCGCCGGATCGCCACGGAGATCGCCGAGTACGTGGTCGAACTGGGCACGGACGGCCGTCTGCTCGCCCTCCAGTTGGACGAGCTGATCGCGGGCGTGGAGCCGGAACGCGAACTGGTGGTCCGGGACTACGTCCCCGAGCCCACCGCGAAGCGCTCCCGCACGGTCGACCAGGCGCTGCACGAGCTGGACGCCCTGACCCACGCCGAGCTTCTCGAACTCCCCACGGTGGCCCGCGCGTTGGGCTACACCGGCTCCCCCGAGGCGATCGACTCGGGGGTGTCCCCGAGGGGCTTCCGTCTGCTGGCCAAGGTGCCGCGCCTGCCCGGCGCGATCATCGACCGCCTGGTGGAACACTTCGGCAGCCTCCAGAAACTCCTCGCGGCCAGCGTGGACGACCTGCAGACGGTCGACGGAGTGGGCGAGGCAAGGGCGCGCAGCGTCCGGGAGGGCCTGTCCAGGCTGGCGGAGAGCTCGATCCTGGAACGGTACGTGTAAGAGCTTTCAGGGACGCGGGGCCGTATCAGTATCGGATGTGCGGCTCCGCAACGTGGGCGCGACCGGCCCCACGAAGCCGCGGACGACGCACCGCCGTCCGCGGCACCCCTCAGTCGCTCTCCAGCACGAACGAAGCCTGGACCGTGGCGTATCCGGGAGCCTTCACCTCGACCAGATACGTGCCGGCGCCCGCCGACCCCGCGGGAGGCGTGGCGCACTGCGGAGCACTCGGCTTGCGGTCCCACTTCACGGTGTACGTGATGCTGCTGCCGGCGGGAGCCCGGTAGACGAGGTTGCCCGCGGTCCTGGGGCAGTCGGCGGACGACCAGTACGCGTCGTCGGTGTCGGCCTGAGTGATCGTCAACACCGCGTTCTTCGGCCCGAGATCGACCTTGCAGTCACTGCCGGAGGAGTTCGTCGCGGTCAGCAGCAGGGTGGGCGTCTGGCCGGGATCGTAGGCGTTGCGCTGACTGTGGATCGTCAACTTCACGGCTCCTGCGGTGCAGTTGGGGAGCGAGGAGCCCGCAGGGAGGGTGTCGCCCTGTCCGACCCCGACCCCGGCTCCCGTATCGCCGCCCGCGCTGCCCGAGCCGCCCGTCCCGGCGGCGCCGCCGGTGCCCGAGGTGTCCCCCGTACCGGACCCGGCGCCGGAACCCGCACCGGCCCCGGTGCCCGAACCCGCACTCGACCCCGACCCGCCGGTGTCCCCACCGGTCGTCGACTCGTCGCGTCCGCCCGGCGCTTGACTGATGGCCGGCCCGGAACCGGACGGCCCCGGAGTGATCGTCGAGGGGGAGGGGTTCTTGCCGTTGGACCCGTCGGCACCGTTGTCGCCGCCTCCGCCGCCGGAGCTGACGATCCACGCGATCAGCAGCGCCAGCACACCGAGGACGGACAGCATGACAGCCCTCCGTCGCCAGTAGATGGAGGAGGGAAGCGGCCCGACCGGATTGCGCATAGATCCCACGGCGCAAACTGTACGAGAGATCGGTGAGTTCACCGTCCTCACCCGCCGCCCGGCGCCACAACTTTTCAGGATCATCATTCCGGAAACGGCCGTCCCCGCGCGTCGTTCGCCAGGCGTGACACGTGCCGACGGCGGAGTGTGACCGAACTGGCAGACCCGCTACGGTCCGTGACCGTGAAGATCGCCCCCGCGTGGGTGACGGCTCCCGGTCGGGATGTGGACGGGAGGGTGTTCGCGATCGCGTCCCTTGCACCTCTGGCCATGACTGTGGTCCGCACCGGTTCCGGCCGACCCGTGCCCTCAGAACACCCGTCCGCCCGCTCCGGCATGGCAGGATCGGAAGGCCATGACTGCGCCCACGAAGCCCCCGCACAGCAGCGCCGCCGACGGCGGTACCGACGCTCCCCTCGGAGCGGGCCTGCACTCCCCCGTCATCGACTGGTTCGACGAGCACGCCCGGGATCTGCCGTGGCGGCGGCCCGAGGCCGGACCGTGGGGGGTGATGGTCAGTGAGTTCATGCTCCAGCAGACGCCCGTGAGCCGGGTGCTGCCGGTCTACGAGCAGTGGCTCGCACGCTGGCCGCGCCCCGCCGATCTGGCCGCGGACGCTCCCGGTGAGGCCGTGCGCGCCTGGGGCCGGCTCGGCTACCCGCGCCGGGCCCTGCGGCTGCACGGCGCGGCGGTCGCCATAACGGAGCGGCACGGCGGTGACGTACCGAGGGAGCACGCGCAGCTGCTCGCGCTGCCCGGGATCGGCGAGTACACGGCGGCGGCTGTCGCCTCGTTCGCGTACGGGCAGCGGCACGCGGTGCTGGACACCAACGTCCGGAGGGTGTTCGCGCGGGCGGTGACCGGCACGCGGTATCCGCCGAACGCCACGACCGCCGCCGAGCGCAAGCTCGCCCGCGCCCTGCTGCCGCAGGACGAGGAGACCGCCGCGCGCTGGGCCGCCGCCTCCATGGAACTCGGCGCACTCCTGTGCACGGCCAAGAACGAGACCTGCGGCCAGTGCCCCATCGCCGCCCGGTGCGCCTGGCGGCTCGCGGGCAAGCCCGAGCACGACGGGCCGCCGCGGCGCGGACAGACGTACGCCGGTACCGACCGCCAGGTCCGCGGGAAGCTGCTCGCCGTCCTGAGGGAGGCCCACGCGCCCGTCCCGCAGACGGCCCTGGACCGGGTGTGGCACGAGCCGGTGCAGCGGGCGCGGGCGCTGGACGGTCTCGTCGCGGACGGACTCGTGGAGCCCCTGTCGGGTGGTTTGTATCGGCTGCCGTTGACGTAGCCCCTCCCGGAACAGGCCGACAAAACCCCCCGAACCAGCGCAATCAACCGCGCCGGTTTACCCCTTTTCGGTTTCCGTTACACAACCGACGGACAGCCGATTGCCAGCCGCGCGCTGGACCGGACAACGCCGTGACAACCGGTCCGTAGCTTCATTGCCATGCCGCACACAAGGCGGCGCAGAAGCGATGAGGACCGGCAGTGGCTGCCGGAACGGGGATCAGGAGGCGGTCTACATGGCGCAGGGCGAGGTGCTCGAGTTCGAGGAGTACGTGCGCACCCGGCAGGACGCGCTGCTGCGCAGCGCACGCCGTCTGGTCCCGGACCCGGTCGACGCGCAGGACCTGCTCCAGACGGCGCTCGTCAGGACGTACGGCCGCTGGGAGACCATCGAGGACAAGCGGCTCGCGGACGCCTACCTGCGCCGGGTGATGATCAACACCAGGACCGAGTGGTGGCGGGCACGCAAACTGGACGAGGTGCCCACCGAGCAGCTCCCCGACGCCTCGGTCGACGACGCCACCGAGCAGCACGCGGACCGCGCCCTGCTGATGGACGTGATGAAGGTGCTCGCTCCCAAGCAGCGCAGTGTCGTGGTGCTGCGACACTGGGAGCAGATGTCCACGGAGGAGACGGCCGCCGCCCTCGGCATGTCGGCCGGAACGGTCAAGAGCACGCTGCACCGGGCGCTCGCCCGGCTCCGTGAGGAGCTGGAGGCCCGCGACCTGGACGCACGCGCGCTGGAGCGTGAGGAGCGGGAGCGTTGCACGGCGGCCTGACCGAACCAGGGCCCACCCGGCAGGACCCGCCTCCGGTCCGGGGGGTCCTCCAGGCGGCAAGCGCGGTGGCGATCGTGCTCGCCGCCCTCGCCCTTTTCGTCTCCGCCTGCGCCACCGGCGGCACCGGCACCCGTGACGAGGGCCCGGCGCACGCGGTCGCGGAGGACGGCGCCTCGGTCGCGGACGCGCCGTCCGCCACGTCGTCCCCGCATCTGGACCGCACGGCGGCGGTCGCCCTCCTCAAGTCGGACCCGAAGGTCTCCGAGGCGGTCAAGCGCGACCTGAAGCCCTGCGTCGCCGACGAGTACCCGGTCGACCTGTTCTACGGCGATCTGACCGGAGGCTCGGCCGACGACGTCGTGGTCAACGTCGTGACCTGTGCGGATCTCGTGGGCGTCGGCTCGTACGTGTATCGCGAGAAGAGCGGTTCGTACCAGAATGTCTTCCAGACCGAGGAACCTCCGGTCTACGCCGAGATAGACCGCGGCGACCTGGTGGTGACCAAACAGGTGTACGAGAAGGGCGACCCGGTGTCGGAGCCGTCCGGCGAGAACGTGATCACATACCGCTGGGTCTCGGGGAGGTTCACCGCGGCGTACCGGACCCACAGCGACTACAGCAGTGTCGTGGGAACGGACCCGAGGCCGACGACGGACGGCTGAACCGACGGTCGAACCGACTGCGTACGGCGTGAACCGGTCGGGCCTCCCGGAACGATCCCCCAGTGACCGCATCGACACCGAAGAGTGAGAGCACCCGGATGGCAGACCAGACCCACGTGCTGTTCGTCGAGGACGACGACGTCATCCGCGAGGCCACCCAACTCGCCCTGGAGCGGGACGGCTTCGCGGTCACCGCCATGCCCGACGGACTGTCGGGCCTGGAGGCGTTCCGGGCGAACCGCCCCGACATCGCCCTGCTGGACGTCATGGTGCCGGGCCTGGACGGGGTCAGCCTGTGCCGCCGTATCCGCGACGACTCCACCGTGCCCGTGATCATGCTGTCGGCGCGCGCGGACTCGATCGACGTGGTGCTCGGGCTCGAGGCCGGCGCCGACGACTACGTGACCAAGCCGTTCGACGGTGCCGTCCTGGTCGCCCGCATCCGCGCGGTGCTGCGCCGCTTCGGGCACGCGGCGGGCGTGGACCGGGGTGAGGAGAGCGCCGGCGCGGTGGCCGAGGCCGTGCTGACCTTCGGCGAACTGGAGATCGACACCGAGGGCATGGAGGTGCGCAGGGCCGGGCAGCCGGTGGCGCTCACCCCGACCGAGATGCGGCTGCTGCTGGAGTTCTCCTCCGCGCCGGGCACGGTACTGTCCCGCGACAAGCTTCTGGAGCGGGTGTGGGACTACGGCTGGGGCGGTGACACCCGGGTCGTGGACGTCCATGTGCAGCGGCTGCGGACCAAGATCGGCCAGGACCGGATCGAGACGGTCCGCGGCTTCGGCTACAAGTTGAAGGCCTGAGCAGGGGGACCTGGGGTGATGCGGGGGATCCTTCGGGGCCCGGTGACGGAGCGCGTGGCCGTGCGGACGGGTCTGAGGTGGAAGCTCAGCGCGGCCATCGCGCTGGTCGGCGCGCTCGTGGCGATCGCGCTCAGCCTGGTCGTGCACAACGCGGCGCGTGTCTCGATGCTGGACAACGCGCGCGATCTCGCCGACGAGCGGGTGCGGATCGCCCAGCGCAACTACGAGCTGACCGGGCGGCCCAACTTCCCCAGCATCGTGGTCGACGACTCCCGGCTGCCGCCCGCGCTGCGCGAGAAGGTCGAGGAGGGCCGCCGGGCGACCTACGTCTCGGACCGGCACGCCGACGGGCCCGACATCTGGGCGGCCGTCCCGGTCAAGGGCGGGCATGTGCTGTCCCTGCACACCGGGTTCACCGACCGCAGCACCGACATCCTCAACGACCTCGACCAGGCCCTGGTGATCGGCTCCATCGCGGTCGTCCTCGGCGGCAGCGCGCTCGGCGTGCTCATCGGCGGGCAGTTGTCACGGCGGCTGCGCAAGGCCGCGGCCGCGGCGAACCAGATGGCCAGGGGCGAGACCGACGTACGGGTGCGGGACGCGATCGGCGGGGTCGTCAGGGACGAGACCGACGACCTCGCGAGCGCGGTGGACGCCATGGCGGACGCGCTCCAGCAGCGGCTGGAGGCCGAGCGCCGGGTCACCGCGGACATCGCGCACGAGCTGCGGACACCGGTGACGGGCCTGCTGACGGCGGCGGAACTGCTGCCTCCCGGCCGGCCCACCGAACTGGTCCTCGACCGGGCGAAGGCCATGCGGACCCTCGTCGAGGACGTCCTGGAGGTGGCCCGCCTCGACGGCGCCTCCGAGCGGGCCGAGCTCCAGGACATCCTGCTCGGCGAGTTCGTCGCCCGGCGGGTGACGGCGAAGGACCCGGACATCGAGGTCCGCGTGGTGCACGAGTCGGAGGTCACGACCGATCCGCGCCGCCTGGAACGCGTCCTGTTCAACCTTCTGGCCAACGCCGCCCGGCACGGCAAGCCACCCGTCCAGGTCACCGTCGAGGGCCGCGTCATCCGGGTCCGCGACCACGGCCCCGGCTTCCCCTCCGACCTCCTCGCGGACGGCCCGAGCCGCTTCCGCACGGGCAGCGCGGACCGGGCGGGCCAGGGGCACGGGCTAGGTCTCACGATCGCGGCCGGTCAGGCGCGGGTGCTCGGGGCGCGGCTGACCTTCCGCAACGTGCGGCCCGCCGGGGCTCCGGAGGGTGTGCCGGCGGAGGGCGCGGTGGCGGTCCTATGGCTGCCGGAGCACGCGCCCACGGCGACGGGCAGCTATCCACTGCTGCCGTAGCTCGCGACGCTCGGGGCGCGGAGTGGGCGCTGGATCGGGCTGTGCTCTCAGAAGCCCGGCGCCATCGGCTGCTCCCCCTCGAAGGCCGTACCCCGTTCCGTCCTGGCCATGGAGTACTGCCGCTCCGGTTCCTCCACCAACGTGCCGGGCCGCCCGGAGGACGCCGAGCCTTGGTTCGCGCCCGTGGCCGGAGGCAGCGATGCGGGGAGCGCGGGCGGCCGGGACACCATGGCTCAGCCGCCCCTCCGGGATCCTGGCCCCGGCCGGGGAGCCCGGCACGAGAGCGGCGCCGGTTCAGGCGCGCAAGGAGAAGGCCCCCCGGGGCGGACACCATCCGGGGGACCTTCGGTTCAGAGAGCCTGCTCGGACCTCGGGCAGGAGCGTCGGCTCAGACCTCGACCAGCGGAGCCGGCGTCGCCTCGTCGGCGGACTTCTGCGGTCCCGCCCCCTTCAGCGGCACCTCCTTGACGAACACAGCCGCCACCAGCGCGAACACGGCGGCGATCGAACCGAGCAGGAACGCCGAGTGCGTACCGGAGGAGACCGCGTACTGGTACGCCTCCCGCGCCGCCGCCGGCAGCTTCGCGAGGCTCGCCGCGTCCAGCTGCGCGGACTGCTCGGTCACCTTGGAGCCCAGTGCCCCGGCCCGCTCGGACATGACGTCCTGGACCCGGTTGTTGAACAGCGCGCCCATGATGGCGACACCGAAGGAGGAGCCGAGCGTACGGAACAGGGTGGTGGACGAGGACGCGACGCCCATGTCCTTCATCTCCACGCTGTTCTGCGCGACCAGCATGGTGATCTGCATCAGGCAGCCCATGCCGAGACCGACGACGGCCATGAACACGCCGGAGGTGAACCGCGTGGTCCCCGTGTCCATCGTGGACAGCAGGTACAGGCCGATGACCATCAGGACGCTGCCGACGACCGGGAAGACGTAGTAGCGCCCGGTGTTGGTGGTGACCCGGCCCGCGACCATCGAGGTCACCAGCATCGCGCCGAGCATCGGCAGGAGCAGCAGCCCGGAGTTGGTCGCGGACGCGCCCTGCACCGACTGCTGGTACAGCGGCAGGAAGAGGGTCGCGCCGAACATCACGAAGCCGGTGATGAAGCCGATGATCGACATCAGGGTGAAGTTGCGGCTGCGGAAGATGTGCAGCGGCACGATCGGCTCGGCCGCCTTGGTCTGCCAGAACACGAACCCGATCAGCGAAGCGACGCCGATCCCGATCAGCTCCATGATCCGCGCGGACGACCAGGCGTACTGCGAGCCGCCCCAGGTGGTGACGAGCACGATGGAGGTGATGCCGACGGTCAGCAGTACGACACCGAGGTAGTCGATGCCGGCCTTGGCCCGCTTCTTCGGCAGGTGCAGGACGACGCTGATCAGACCGAGCGCGACCACGCCGAGCGGCAGGTTGATGTAGAAGGACCAGCGCCAGCCCCAGTTGTCGGTGATGGTGCCGCCGACCAGCGGACCGCCGATCATCGCGAGCGCCATGACGCCGGCCATCATGCCCTGGTACTTGCCGCGCTCCCGCGGCGGGATCAGGTCGCCGATGATGGCCATGACGCCGACCATCAGACCGCCGGCGCCGAGGCCCTGCACGGCCCGGAAACCGATGAGCTGGCCCATGTCCTGGGCCATTCCGCTGAGCGCGGACCCGATCAGGAAGATCACGATCGAGGTCATGAAGGTGGCCTTGCGGCCGTACATGTCGCCGAGCTTGCCCCAGATCGGGGTCGAGGCCGCGGTGGCCAGCGTGTACGCCGTCACGACCCACGAGAGGTGTTCGAGCCCGCCGAGCTCGCCCACGATCGTCGGCATCGCGGTGCCCACGATCATGTTGTCGAGCATCGCGAGCATCATGGTGATCATCAGCGCGAGCAGGACGACCCGTACGCTCCGCTGTGGCTTGTCCGGTTCCGTCTCGACCGTCTGTGTGTCCGCCATCGTTCCCACTCCCCTGAGGTGCTGCGGTACTGCCCCCGCCGGGCACTTACTTGCCGCCCGGCTAGTTGTCTACACTGGGGAAGGTAGACGCGTAACTAGCCGGGCGTCAAGTAAGTTTTTTGGAAAGCCTAGAAGCACGAGGATGGGCGGCACGATGGACCGCACGAAGCAGCAGCGCCGCGGCAACACGCGCCAGCGCATCCAGGACGTGGCCCTCGAACTCTTCGCCGAGCAGGGGTACGAGAAGACGTCCCTGCGGGAGATCGCCGAGAGCCTGGACGTCACCAAGGCGGCGCTCTACTACCACTTCAAGACCAAGGAAGAGATCCTCGTCAGCATCTTCGACGACCTGACGCAGCCGATCCTCGACCTGATCGAGTGGGGCAGGCAGCAGCCGCACACGCTGGAGACCAAGAAGGAGATCATCCGGCGCTACAGCGAGACACTGGCCGGCGCGACACCGCTGTTCCGCTTCATGCAGGAGAACCAGGCGACGGTCCGCGAACTGCGCGTCGGCGAGACCTTCAAGGAGCGCATGCAGGGCCTGCGCGAGATCATCGTCGACCCGGAGGCGGACCTGACCGACCAGGTCCGCTGCGTCAGCGCGATCTTCACGCTGCACGCCGGGATGTTCTTCCTCCAGGACATCGCCGCCGACCCGGAGTCCAAGCGCCAGGCGGTCCTGGACGTGGCAACGGACCTGGTCACCCAGGCCCACCTGGGCAGCGGCGCGAATGCCTAAGGCCTGTCCGGCGGATCAGGCCGGCTCCAAGAACGGCGCCTTGTCAGCGCGGGTGAGCGGGGCCATGGGGGTCCCCCCGCGCGAGCGAAGCCGAGCGTGGGGGAGCGTGCAGCTGCAAGGCGGAAAAGGGAGCCGACGCGGAGCGATGGGGGCCCCTCCCGCTCGAGCGAGTCGAGAGTGGAGGAGAGTGACGACAACGCCGCTGGGGGCACCCCCTCTGGGGGAGTGCGTGCCAGGCCCCGCGCCGCCGGCATGATCCGCCGGCCAGGCCCTGGCCGCCACCCGGGAGTCCCGCTGCTCAGACGCTGACGCCCTTGGCGCGCAGGAAGGCGACCGGGTCGATGGCCGAGCCGTAGTTCGCGGTCGTACGGATCTCGAAGTGCAGGTGCGGGCCGCTGGAGTTGCCGGTGCTGCCGGACAGGGCGATGCGCTGCCCGGTCCTGACGACCTGGCCGACCTTGACGCCGATCCGGGAGAGGTGGGCGTACTGCGAGTACCTCCCGTTGCCGTGCTTGATCACGATGGCGTTGCCGTACGCGGGGCCGTCACCGGCACCGTTGGAGCCCGCCTTCACGACGGTCCCGCCGTGCGCGGCGACGACCTTCGTCCCGCTCGGCACGGCGAAGTCCTGCCCGCTGTGCGTGGACTGCCACATGCTGCCGGCCTGCGCGAAGCTCGCGCTGAGCGTGTACTTCTTCACCGGGTCGACCCAGGCGGCGGAGGAGGGCGCGGCCGAGGCGACCCCTGCCCCCAGTGCGACCGACGCCGTCACGGACGCGGCCACGACGGCCACCCGGGTGCGCGGCAGGGACGTACGGGAAGAGCGGCGGGAGACACGCAGGAACATCAGAACCTCATGAGGCCGGGGACAGGAAACCACCCGGCGCACGACGGCGGCCGGATGGGTCTCCCTTGGTACCCCCGAGCACCGCGCAGCCCAAAACCGGCAAACTACGACGGACCGTAGTAATAACCCGCACCAGTCCGGGCGGAAAGTCCGCTTATCTCCCTGAACCTCTCCACTATTCCGCCTAGTAACGGACAAATCGCCTGTGCGGCAAGTCACCGGCGACCCCGGCGTCATGGCCAAGCTTTGTGACGCACACCTCTAGCCACCTACCAACCAGTAACCCTACGGTTCCTCTCGCGCCACCCTCGTCCCCGAACATGCACCTGACACACCGGCATACGGACGTGAGAGGACCCCCACGAAATGACACACAGACGCCCCTGGGCGCGCCGCATCGTCGTCAGCACCGTCTCGGCGGCCGCCCTGGTCGCCCTGGCGGCCCCGGCGGACGCCGCTACGACCGCGACGAGCACCACCGCCACCAGCACCGCGGCCGCCGCGGACGTCGACTACGCCACCTGGCAGACCGACTGCCAGGCCGTGATGGACCAGGCCCTCCCCTACCTCAAGACCCGTATCGCCGCCGCCGGTTCAGGCGAGAAGCAGGCGATCGTCCTCGACATCGACAACACCGCCCTGGAGACGGACTTCGGCTTCAGCTATCCCTCGCCGGCCAACAAGCCCGTCCTGAACGTCGCGAAGTACGCCCAGGAGCACGGCGTGTCCCTGTTCTTCGTGACGGCCCGCCCCGACATCATCGGCTCCGCGACCGACTACAACCTCAAGCAGGTCGGCTACCAGGTCAGCGGCCTCTACGTCCGAGGCTTCCTCGACCTCTTCAAGGACGTCGCCGCCTACAAGACCGCCCAGCGCGTCAGCATCGAGAACAAGGGCTACACGATCATCGCGAACATCGGCAACAGCGCCACCGACCTGTCGGGCGGCCACGCCGAGCAGACGTTCAAGCTCCCTGACTACGACGGCCAGTTGTCGTAGGCGCCCACGGGGCTCCATCCGTTCACGCGACACACGGGGTGGCGGATGGAGCCCGCGGTACGGGGCAGCAAACTGGCGTCCGGCCTGGCCGACAAGCCCGTCCGGCTGAAGCACCTGGTGTTCTTCCGGGGCGAGAAGGACGTGCACAGACTCGCCGACCACCTGGTCCGGGAGACGGCCGACTCCCCCGGCGAACCGCCCTTCCGGCCCCAGGAACAGACCGCCGTCGCCAACGCCCGGCCCCGCCGCCTCCCCGCCCTCGGCGGCCTGGACATGGACGACGCCCGCCACTTCCTTGACTCCGCGACCGAGTGACCTGCCTCCAGATCGTGGAGTTCTTCACCCGCCGGTCCACCTTCGTGGCCCGCACCCTGGTCGGGCAGACCCGGACGCAGTCCGAACTCATCGCGAAGATCGACGAGTTGATCGCCCGCAGCCCGCGCCCCGGTGGCCAGGACCGCTCCTTCGAACGCCGCTGTCTGCCGTACGTCGCCGACCGCCACAACCACATCACCCTCTACGGCGTCGACTTGCGCGACTCCCCGGCGAGCGCCCCGACCCACCGCTCCGCCTGCCCAACTCCCGGTCGAGGAAGCCCTGTTCCGCCACGACCGGATCCTGCTGCGCGGCGCCGTGGGCTCGGGGACATCCTGGCCGCCGTACCGAACCCCGCGAACGTGACCCGCCTCGACCTGCGGGACAACCCCCTGATCACCGACCTGCACGCGCTGCTGTCCGCCGTCCGGGAGGTGCGCGGTCTGGACAGGTCGGCGGATCTTCCCCTCGACGAACTGATCTGCCTCGGCCGGCACACCACGAACCGCACCGGCCTGCGCGGCCTGGAGTACTGGAGCGGTCTCACGGGCCGCAGCCTCGGACCGCTGACCACGGAACTCACGGCGAGGGACCGGCAGGCGGTGGCCGACCGCCCGCGCTGAAGCAGCCGCACCTGAACGCCCGGATCCTGCGGGACCTGCCGCACTCCATCGCGCGCACGCCGGTGCTGCCGAACAGCAGGGACCTGCGCCTGCCGGGACGGCTCGGCACCGAGGGCGTCGCGGCGCTGAGAAAGCGCGAGAGGCCGGTGCCCGAAGGCACCGGCCCCTCACCTGGCCAACCCCGAAGGGCTAGGCGTCCTTGCTGAGATTCGGTCCGGCTCCGCCGGCCGCCTGCTCGATCGGCGGGACGTCCGGCAGCGCCGACTTCTCCTCGCCGCGGAAGGTGAAGGTCTGGTTCTCGCCCTCGCCCTCCGTGTCGACGACCACGATGTGGCCGGGACGCAGCTCGCCGAAGAGGATCTTCTCCGACAGGGTGTCCTCGACCTCGCGCTGGATGGTGCGACGCAGCGGACGCGCACCCAGCACCGGGTCGTAACCCTTCTTGGACAGCAGCTCCTTGGCGGACTGGGAGAGCTCGAGGCCCATGTCCCGGTCCTTCAGGCGCTCGTCGACCTTGCCGACCATCAGGTCGACGATCTTGAGGATGTCCTCCTGCGTCAGCTGCGGGAAGACGACCACGTCGTCGACGCGGTTGAGGAACTCGGGGCGGAAGTGCTGCTTGAGCTCGTCCGAGACCTTGTTCTTCATGCGCTCGTAGTTGGACTTCTTGTCGCCCGAGGCCGCGAAGCCCAGGTTGAAGCCCTTGGAGATGTCCCGGGTGCCGAGGTTGGTCGTCATGATGATGACCGTGTTCTTGAAGTCGACGACCCGGCCCTGGGAGTCGGTCAGACGACCGTCCTCCAGGATCTGCAGCAGCGAGTTGAAGATGTCCGGGTGGGCCTTCTCGACCTCGTCGAAGAGAACCACCGAGAACGGCTTGCGCCGCACCTTCTCCGTCAGCTGGCCGCCCTCTTCGTAGCCCACGTAGCCGGGGGGCGAACCGAAGAGCCGCGAGACCGTGTGCTTCTCGCTGAACTCCGACATGTCGAGGGAGATCAGCGCGTCCTCGTCACCGAAGAGGAACTCGGCGAGCGCCTTGGACAGCTCGGTCTTACCGACACCGGACGGGCCGGCGAAGATGAACGAACCACCGGGACGCTTCGGGTCCTTGAGGCCCGCACGCGTACGACGGATCGCCTTCGACAGCGCCTTGACGGCGTCGATCTGGCCGATGACCCGCTTGTGGAGCTCGTCCTCCATGCGCAGCAGACGCGAGGACTCCTCCTCGGTCAGCTTGAAGACCGGGATGCCGGTGGCGGTCGCGAGGACCTCGGCGATCAGCTCGCCGTCGACCTCGGCGACGACGTCCATGTCGCCGGCCTTCCACTCCTTCTCCCGCTTGGCCTTGGCGGCCAGGAGTTGCTTCTCCTTGTCGCGGAGGGAGGCGGCCTTCTCGAAGTCCTGCGAGTCGATCGCGGACTCCTTGTCGCGGCGCACGCCGGCGATCTTCTCGTCGAACTCGCGCAGGTCCGGCGGCGCGGTCATCCGGCGGATACGCATCCGGGAACCGGCCTCGTCGATCAGGTCGATCGCCTTGTCCGGCAGGAAGCGGTCCGAGATGTACCGGTCGGCCAGGGTGGCGGCCTGGACGAGGGCCTCGTCCGTGATGGAGACGCGGTGGTGGGCCTCGTACCGGTCGCGCAGACCCTTGAGGATCTCGATCGTGTGCGGCAGCGACGGCTCGGCGACCTGGATGGGCTGGAAGCGGCGCTCGAGGGCCGCGTCCTTCTCCAGGTGCTTGCGGTACTCGTCCAGCGTGGTCGCACCGATGGTCTGGAGCTCACCGCGGGCCAGCATCGGCTTCAGGATCGAAGCGGCGTCGATGGCGCCCTCGGCGGCACCCGCACCGACCAGCGTGTGCAGCTCGTCGATGAACAGGATGATGTCGCCGCGGGTGCGGATCTCCTTGAGGACCTTCTTCAGGCGCTCCTCGAAGTCACCGCGGTAGCGGGAGCCGGCGACCAGCGCGCCGAGGTCCAGGGTGTAGAGGTGCTTGTCCTTGAGGGTCTCGGGCACCTCGCCCTTGACGATGGCCTGGGCGAGGCCCTCGACGACGGCGGTCTTGCCGACGCCGGGCTCACCGATCAGGACCGGGTTGTTCTTGGTGCGGCGGGACAGCACCTGCATGACCCGCTCGATCTCCTTCTCGCGCCCGATGACCGGGTCGAGCTTGGACTCACGAGCGGCCTGGGTGAGGTTCCGGCCGAACTGGTCGAGGACCAGGGACGTCGAGGGGGTGCCCTCGGCAGGACCGCCACTGGCGCCGGCGGTCTCCTTGCCCTGGTAACCGGAGAGCAGCTGGATGACCTGCTGCCGCACCCGGTTGAGGTCTGCGCCCAGCTTGACGAGGACCTGGGCGGCGACGCCCTCGCCCTCGCGGATCAGGCCGAGCAGGATGTGTTCCGTGCCGATGTAGTTGTGGCCCAGCTGAAGGGCCTCGCGGAGCGACAGCTCCAGGACCTTCTTGGCACGGGGGGTGAAGGGGATGTGCCCGGACGGGGCCTGCTGCCCCTGCCCGATGATCTCCTCCACCTGCTGGCGGACCGCCTCGAGCGAAATCCCGAGGCTCTCAAGGGCCTTGGCGGCGACACCCTCACCCTCATGGATCAGGCCCAGGAGGATGTGCTCGGTGCCGATGTAGTTGTGGTTGAGCATCCGGGCTTCTTCCTGAGCCAGGACGACAACCCGCCGCGCGCGGTCGGTGAACCTCTCGAACATCGTTAATCGCTCCTCAGAGCGGTCAGGCAGTGGGGGGAACTTCCCCTCCCTGTCCTTCCGCAGCTTAGTCCCGCAAGCGGGGACCGCTCATTCCAACTGCCGACACCGTCCTTGGCCTCCTGACCCCGAACGCCGACATCTGCTCCAACCCGATGGTGCGAGACGATGTTCCCGCAGGCCAGACAGTTACCCCAGTCGCCAGTACGCCGATGGCGAACGTGAGACGGCCTTTCCTGCGTGTCGCCCCCTCCCACTAGGGATGTCTTACCCGCTCGGACGGACACTCCATGCCGCACGCCCCCTGTCCCTCCGCTATGGGCGAACAACCTTGCGCCGTCACGCACCCCCGCACGCCCCCGTTTCGGCCACTCTGCGCACATGTGGCCACACTCAGCGTAACTCGCACGTCTCTTTGACGGTTGCACTTGGCATGGTCGGCAGCCACCTCCCTCTCGCGGCGGATCTCACCGCGCTCCCGCTCCCCCGTCGGCCGCTCGACGCGACCGCCCCCGGCGACGATCCGGTACGCCGCTGGTACGAGAACGCACTGGGCTGGCCGACAGTGCCCGCGAGCACCCCGGAATCTCCCCTGCGACTGCGCCTGGGCCTGCGCTTCGACGTTCTGGACGTCCCGGCCGAGGCGGGTCGAGCGGCCCTGCGCCATCTCACCGGGGGTTCTCCGGTGGCACTGCGGGGCGACCGTATGCGGCTCCTGGTGGCCGCGGGCAGCTCGGAGGAGGTGCCGGGGCTGCTGGACTGGCTGGAGTGGGGCACGCTGGCACTCGACCTGCGGGTGATCGGCGCGGGCGGCGAGCTGGAGGCGCCGCTGCCGCCGGGAACCCCGCCGCCGGAACGCGGGGCAGGGGCGGGCGGGCTCGTCGACCGGTCACCGGCTCCGGCTCCCGGGGCGGTCCGGCCGGACGGGACGTGGCGGCCTCTCGTCCTGGGCCGCCCGAGCGCCCCGCAGGGGGCCGCCGTGTGGCTGCGACCCCCCGAGCCCGGGTGCGAGGTCGAGGCCTCGCTGCCGACGGTGTCGGCGCTGGGGGGCGGTGGGGGCGCCCCCGATCTCGTACGCGTCGTGGACACGGTGGCAACGCAGTGCCACCGGCTGCGGCTGCGGCGCGCGCGGCCATAAACCTTCGCAGGCTCCGGTTCGCGTGGACCTCCCGATCAGGCGTTGGCCTTCTCGTAAGCCTCGCGAATGCTTGCCGGAACGCGGCCGCGGTCATTGACCTCGAGGCCGTTCTCCTTGGCCCAAGCACGGATCTGAGCGGTGTCCTGGCTGCCACCGGAAGCGACTCGCGCCTTTCCGCGCCCGCCCGAAGCACGGCCTCCGGTGCGACGGCCGCCCTTCACGTAGGCGTCGAGAAGGCCCCGGAGCTTGTCCGCATTGGCAGTCGTGAGATCGATCTCGTACGTCTTGCCGTCCAACGCGAACGTGACGGTCTCGTCCGCCTCGCCGCCGTCGAGGTCATCGACAAGAAGGACCTGAACCTTCTGTGCCACCGGATTTCCTTTCATCCAATACTTGAGGGCCTGGGGTCTACGGCGTTCGCCGTTTCGCCGTCCCCTGTTATATGCAGTACTGCAGTACGTCGGAAAGCAAACCGCTTTTGCCGGAAAAACACAAACCCTCGGGAGAGACCGACAGCGGTCTCCTCGTCCGGAAACATGCGCGTTTCGGACATAGGGAACCTGGGCAGGGCTGAGCGCCCGAATCCCTGGCGATCACAGATGCAGAAGCATCCGGCTGTTGCCCAAGGTGTTCGGTTTCACTCGTTCGAGACCGAGGAACTCCGCCACGCCTTCGTCATAGGAACGCAACAGCTCCGCGTAGACATCGGTGTCGACGGGTGTCTCACCGATCTCGACGAAGCCGTGCTTGCCGAAGAAGTCCACTTCGAAGGTGAGACAGAAAACGCGACGAACACCGAGCCAGCGTGCCGTCTGCAACAACTTCTCCAGCAACTGATGGCCCACGCCGGCGCCCCTCAGGCCCGGCTTCACCGCGAGAGTGCGCACTTCCGCGAGGTCTTCCCACATCACGTGCAGGGCGCCGAAGCCGACCAGCTCGGCGTTGTCGTCGCGCTCGGCGATCCAGAACTCCTGGAGGTCCTCGTAAAGCGTCACCGTCGCTTTGTCGAGCAGGATGCGGTCACGGACGTAGGTGTCGAGCAGACCACGGATGCCGGCGACATCGCTGGTGCGGGCACGCCGGACGGTGATGGCTTTTGCGGTGACTTCGGGGTTCTCGGACGAGGGGCTCTTCGCGGACATGAGCGGACGCTATCGCCCGCCGCCCCGCGATGCCGAGTCGGGGTTCTCCGCCGACGGTCCGTCGACGATGCGTACGGCGTCCTGGAGTGCGTGTCGCTGTTCCTCGCTCATCATCCCGAAGAAGGCGACGAGAGCGGCGGCCGGGTTGTCGCTCTGCGACCAGGCGTCGTTCATCAGTGCGGCGGCGTAGGCGGCTCGTGTGGAGACCGCCTCATATCGATAGGCCCGGCCTTCCGCCTCACGGCGCACCCAGCCCTTCTGATGGAGATTGTCCAAAACGGTCATCACCGTGGTGTACGCGATGGACCGTTCCTGCCGAAGGTCTTCCAGGACTTCTCGAACCGTGACCGGGCGGTTCCACTTCCACACCCGCGTCATGACCGCGTCTTCGAGTTCTCCCAATGGGCGAGGCACAGCTCAGCACAATAGTGGGAGATCCGGCTATCGGCGTGACGGACGTGCCTTTCAACGCCAAACAGCAACAAAAAGGGCGCACGACTCGGAAAGCACGAGGGCTCGGGGAGTCGTACGCCGCCGGGGCTCAGGCGTCGGAGCCGGAGGGCTGCTTGGCGCGCTCCGCGCGCGCGAGCGCGGCGTCGACCGCCGCGTCCTCCTTGGCCTTGTTGGCCCCGCCCTGGGTCTTCACGATCACCCGGATCACACCGATGAAGAACACGGCCATCACGACCGGGGGCACGAGCGCGGCGACATAGTCCATGCGTCCAGAGTAGCCACGGGCGCACGGACAACTCGGGCGGGGTGCGGCAGAGCGCGGATTCAGCCCGCGGCCAGCTGCTGCGGCGGGTTCGCCGGTGGCGGGGCGGGCCTGCGGCGAGGGAAGACCTCGCCCGGCGTGGGAATGGGCCGGGGACGCGTGGGCGCCGCGGGGTCGGGCTTCTCCGCGGGCCGCGCGGGGGGCTTGGCCGGGCTCTTCGGCCCCTTGGCGTCCTGCTCCGCCGGAGCGCCCCTGACGGCCCCCGAAGGACCGCCGGAGAGGCCGCCGGGCAGCGCCAGCAGACGCGTACGCGAGGCCGGGACCGCCGGAGCGCGCCGGGCGGCCGTGGCACCCGCGAGCCGGGCCCGTACGTCCTGTTCGGCCAGCACCTGGCAGCGGCTCAGCAGCGCCGCCGCGACGGGGTTTCCGCGAAGCGCGCGGAGCCCGGCGAGGTCGTCGGGGTCGGGACGGTACCCGGCACCCAGCGCCTCCTCCAGAAGCGTGAGATAGCCGGCTGCGGTGCCGGGCAGAGCGGCGCGGTACCGGGCGAGGTCGGCCACCAGGAAGGCGCGCAGCCGGGCACCCTCACGCACCGCCTCGTCGAGGGACTCGGCGAGACGATGGCAGTCCTTGATGTCCTCGGCCGAGGCGGGGGCGGGGTGAAGGGCGAGGGCGAGAGCGCGGCGGAGCACACGCAGCTCCTCCACGCCGAACGCCATGCCGCCGCGGGATCCGTATGGCGTGGGCATGCTGCGACACTACGCGCTAATCAGACAAATTCCCCATAAGGGACAGGTGTGGCGTGCCGCTTCAGCCCGTCCGGGGGCACCCCCTCCGGGGGACGAGGCCTTGTCCCCCGGCCTCTGGGGACGTCACATCCGCGACACGTTCCGCTCGTACACCAGCCGCAGCCCCACCAGCGTCAGCCACGGTTCGTGCTCGTCGATCACCGACGACTCCCCCAGCACCATCGGCGCCAGCCCGCCCGTGGCGATCACCGTCACCTCCTCGGGATCGTCCGCGAGCTCCCGGGCCATCCGGCCGACGACCCCGTCGACCTGGCCCGCGAAGCCGTACACGATGCCGGACTGCATGGCCTCGACCGTGTTCTTCCCGATCACGCTCCGCGGCCTGGCCACCTCGATCTTCCGCAGCTGCGCCCCCTTCACCCCGAGGGCCTCCACCGAGATCTCGATGCCGGGCGCGATGACCCCGCCGACGTACTCCCCGCGCGCGGACACCGCGTCGAACGTCGTGGCCGTACCGAAGTCCACGACGATCGCGGGGCCGCCGTACAGCTCGACGGCAGCCACCGCGTTGATGATCCGGTCCGCGCCGACCTCCTTGGGGTTGTCGGTGAGGATCGGCACCCCCGTCTTCACGCCGGGCTCCACGAGCACGGCCGGCACGTCGCCGTAGTAGCGCCGCGTCACCTCACGCAGCTCGTGCAGCACGGACGGCACGGTCGCGCAGATCGCGATCCCGTCGATGCCGTCGCCCAGCTCGTCCCCGAGGAGCGGGTGCATGCCCATGAGGCCCTGCAGCAGCACCGCCAGTTCGTCGGCGGTGCGGCGCGCGTCCGTGGAGATCCGCCAGTGCTCGACGATGTCCTCGCCGTCGAACAGGCCGAGGACGGTGTGCGTGTTGCCTACGTCGATCGTGAGGAGCATCGCGACTACTCCGCCTCGCGCAGATCGAGGCCGATGTCGAGGATCGGCGAGGAGTGGGTGAGCGCCCCCACGGCGAGGTAGTCGACGCCGGTGTCGGCGTACGCGCGCGCGTTGTCCAGGGTCAGCCGCCCGGAGGCCTCCAGCGCGGCCCGCCCCTGCACGAGCGCGACCGCCTCCTGGCACTCGCCCGGCGTGAAGTTGTCCAGCAGGATCAGGTCGGCGCCGACGTCCACGACCTCCTGCAGCTGCTGCAGGGTGTCGACCTCGACCTCGATCGGTACGTCCGGGAAGGCCTCCCGGACGGCCTTGAATGCCTGCGCGACGCCCCCGGCGGCGACCACGTGGTTGTCCTTGACCAGCGCCGCGTCGGACAGCGACATCCGGTGGTTGACCCCGCCCCCGCACCGCACCGCGAACTTCTCCAGCGACCTGAGCCCCGGAGTCGTCTTCCGCGTGTCACGCACGCGTGCCTTGGTGCCCTCCAGTGCGTCCGCCCACGCGCGCGTGGCGGTCGCGATGCCCGAGAGCCGGCACAACAGGTTCAGTGCGCTGCGCTCGGCGGTGAGCAGGTCGCGCGTGCGCGTGGTGACCGACAGGAGCTTCTGCCCGGCCACCACCCGGTCGCCGTCCTCCACATGCCGCTCGACCTCGAACTCGGCCTCGCAGACCACCGAGACGACCGCCTCGGCGACCCTGAGACCGGCCACGACGCCGGCCTCGCGCGCGACGAAGTCGGCGGTGGCGACGGCGTCCTCTGAGATGGTCGCGACGGTCGTCACGTCCACGCCGTGGTCGAGGTCCTCCTGGATCGCGACGTTGGCGATGTCCTCGACCTCCACCGGGTCGAGCCCGGCGTCGGCCAGGAGTTGCGCGAGCGCGGGGTCGAGCCCGCACTCCAGGTACTCCGCGTCGCCGTCCGCGCCGCAGGCACAGCCGTCGCCGCAGCCTCCGGAGGAGGCGAGGGGAAGATCGTCGGTGCTCACTACTGTCACTGCTCCTGAAGGGGCTGCCGGGTCGGGGGGAAGTCTGCGGTATCGGTGGTGTGTACGGCGAGGGTCCGGTCGGGATTCAGTCGTACGACGATGTGGCGCCGCCACGCCGTGTCGTCCCGGTCGGGCGCGTCCTCGCGCCAGTGGCAGCCACGCGTCTCCTCGCGCAGCCGGGCCGCGGCCACCAGGACACGGGCCACGCACAGGAGGTTGGTGGCCTCCCAGGTGTCGACGCCGGGTTCGGCCGTCTTGCCGTTCTCCTCGAGGGCGTCGCGGGCGTCGGCGTGCAGTTGGTGCAGGGTGTCCGCCGCGCCGGCCAGGGACCGGGCGGAGCGCAGCACGCCCGCGCCCAGGGTCATGGTCCGCTGGATCGCGAACCGGGCCTCGGGGGCGAGCAGGGGGTGCGCGGGCTTCGCGGGGTGCTCGACGGGTGCGGGCACACGCGCGTGGAGGCCGTCGCCCGCGTGGCTCGCCATGATGTCGGCGGCGATGCGCTCGGCGTAGACCAGGCCCTCCAGGAGGGAGTTGGAGGCGAGCCGGTTCGCGCCGTGCACACCCGTGCAGGCCACCTCACCGCACGCGTACAGGCCGGGGACGGTCGTACGGCCCCGGGAGTCGGTGCGGACGCCTCCGGAGGCGTAGTGGGCGGCCGGTGCGATCGGGATGGGTTCGGTGACTGGGTCGATGCCGTGGGCGCGGCAGGCGGCGAGGATCGTCGGGAACCGGTGCTCCCACATGTCGGCGCCGAAGTGCCGGGCGTCGAGGAACATGTGCTCGGCGTCCTTCTCCTGCATGCGGCGCGTGATGCCCTTGGCGACGATGTCCCTCGGCGCGAGTTCGGCCAGTTCGTGCTGTCCGACCATGAAGCGCACGCCGTCCGCGTCGACCAGGTGGGCGCCCTCGCCGCGCACGGCCTCGGAGACGAGGGGCTGCTGGCCCTCGGCGTCCGGGCCGAGGAACAGCACGGTGGGGTGGAACTGCACGAACTCCAGGTCGCTGACCTCGGCGCCCGCGCGCAGGGCGAGCGCCACGCCGTCGCCGGTGGACACGGAGGGGTTGGTGGTCGCGGAGAACACCTGGCCCATGCCGCCGGTCGCGAGGACGACCGTGGGGGCGTGCACGGCGCCCACGCCGTCGTGCTGGCCCTCGCCCATGACGTGCAGGGTGACGCCCGCCGTGCGGCCCTCGGCGTCCGTCAGCAGGTCCAGGACGAGCGCGTTCTCGATCGTGCGCAGCCCCCGCGCGCGTACGGCCTCGACGAGGGCGCGGGAGATCTCCGCGCCGGTGGCGTCGCCGCCCGCGTGGGCGATACGGCGGCGGTGGTGGCCGCCCTCGCGGGTGAGCTCCAGGTCGCCCGCCTCGGACTCGTCGAAGTGCGCGCCGGTCGCGATCAGGCGGCGTACGGCGTCCGGGCCCTCGGTGACGAGGATCCGCACGGCCTCCTCGTCGCACAGGCCCACGCCCGCGACCAGAGTGTCGTCGAGGTGCTGTTCGGGGGTGTCGCCCTCGCCGAGGGCCGCGGCGATGCCGCCCTGCGCCCAGCGGGTGGAGCCGTCGTCGAGACGGGCCTTGGTGACGACGACGGTCCTGAGTCCCTCGGCCTCGCAGCGCAGGGCCGCGGTGAGACCGGCGACGCCGGAGCCGACGACCACGACGTCCGCGGCGATGGACCACCCGGGGGCGGGCGCGTGCAGTCGTATGCCTGTGCTGGTCACGAGGCGGCTCCGAAGGTCAGGGGGATGTTGTCGATCAGCCGGGTCGTCCCCACCCGGGCGGCGACGGCGAGGACGGCCTCGCCGGTGAAGTCGTTCTCGATCTCGCCGAAGTCGCGGGGGTCGACGAGCGCGAGGTAGTCCAGGACGAGCGGGGGGTCCTGGCGGGCGGCGTCGTCCAGGACCGTGCGCGCGGCCGCGCGGACGGCCGCGGGGCCGCCCGGGGACGCCTGGGCGACCGCGTGGGTGTCGGCGGCCGCGCGGGACTCTCCGAGGGCGCTCAGGGCCTCGGCACGCGCGTGCGTCGCGGGCACTTCGCGGGCTCGCGCGCGCAGCGCCTCCTGTGCCGCGTGCCGGTCGCGGCCCGCGAACAGGGCGCGGGACAGCGCGAGCGCGGTGCGGCGCTCCTGCGGCTTCAGATAGCGGTTGCGGCTGGACAGGGCCAGGCCGTCGTCCTCGCGCACGGTGGGCACGCCGACGATCTCGACGCCGAAGTTCAGGTCGCGCGCCATCCGGCGGATCAGGGCGAGCTGCTGGGCGTCCTTCTGTCCGTAGAGGGCGATGTCGGGGCGGGTGAGGTGCAGCAGCTTGGCGACGACGGTGAGCATGCCGTCGAAGTGGCCGGGGCGCGAGGCGCCCTCCAACCGCTCGCCCATCGGGCCCGCGCTGACGCGGACCTGGGGTTCCCCGCCCGGGTAGACCTCGTCGACGGAGGGCGCGAAGACTGCGTCGGCGCCCGCGTCCTCGGCGATCTTGAGGTCGGCGTCCAGGGTCCGCGGGTAGCGGTCGAGGTCCTCGCCCGCGCCGAACTGGAGGGGGTTCACGAAGACGGTGACGACGACCTCGCCGTCCGGTCCCGCGATCTCACGCGCGGTGCGGACGAGGGTGGCGTGGCCCTCGTGCAGGGCGCCCATGGTCATCACGACGGCCCGGCGGCCCGCACGCGGGCGTACGTGCAGTTCGTCGGCGGTGCGCAGCAGAGCGGTCGTCATCGGGCGTCTCCTTCGGAGCCGTTGCCGTCGGGCCCGCGCGCGCCGTCGGTCGCGCCGGCCAGGACCTCGAGGAGGTCCTCGGCGAGCTCCGGCTTCAGCAGCCCGTGGGCGAGCGCGCGGTCGGCGGTCGCGCGGGCCATCGCCAGATAGCCGGAGACGGTCTGGGGCGCGTGCTTGCGCAGCTCCGTGACGTGTGCGGCGACCGTACCGGCGTCCCCGCGCGCGACGGGGCCGGTGAGGGCGGCGTCGCCAGAGCGCAGGGCGTTGTCGAGGGCGGCGCCGAGCAGGGGGCCGAGCATCCGGTCCGGGGCCTCGACGCCGGCCGCGCGCAGCAGCTCCATGGCCTGGGCGACCAGGGTGACCAGGTGGTTGGCGCCGAGGGCGAGGGCCGCGTGGTAGAGCGGCCGCATCTCCTCGTCGATCCACTCGGGCTCGCCGCCCATCTCGATGACCAGGGCCTCGGCGGCCAGCCGCAGCTGGTCGGGGGCGGTGACGCCGAAGGAGCAGCCCGCGAGGCGCTGGACGTCCACAGGGGTGCCGGTGAAGGTCATCGCGGGGTGCAGGGCCAGCGGTAGCGCACCTGCGCGCAGGGCGGGGTCCAGGACCTTCGTGCCGTACCGCCCGGAGGTGTGCACGAGCAGCTGGCCCGGCCGCACGGCCCCGGTCTCGGCGAGGCCCTCGACCAGCCCGGGCAGGGTGTCGTCGGGGACGGTCAGGAGCACCAGGTCGGCGCTCTGGAGGACGTCCGCGGGGGTGACGAGCGGTACGTCCGGGAGCATCAGCTCGGCCCGCCGCCGGGAGGCGTCGGAGACTCCCGAGACGGCCACCGGCCGGTGCCCGGCGAGCTGGAGGGACGCGGCGAGCGCGGGGCCCACCCGGCCGGCGCCGACGACGCCTACGGTGAGCCGCGCGGGGCGGTCCTTGCTGTCTGGCTGTGGGGTTGTACTCACGCGACGGCGGCCTTCCCGTTCCAGTCCGCATCTGGGTACCGGACGATTTCTCGTCATGTTAACGCGATCGGTTCGAGGGGCGTCCGGTTGTCCACAGGCTGTGGGAAATCCGGGTGCCCTCGCGAGCGGACGCGAGGCATGATCCGGGCATGGGTGAAACGGCGGAGCAGAGCCCCGGGCAGGGCGAGCGGCTGACGGAGGCCGAGCGGCGCAAGCTCCGTTTCGAACGGCGTGTACGCGTGCGCCGGAGTGCGGAGCGCGTCCTCGCACGCCCCGGCTTCCAGGGCACGCTCCGGGAGCGCCTGGCGGTGCTGGACGACGCGCACGAGCTGTACGACCTGGACGAGCCCGCCGACCTGTACGGCAACGGCGTCGTCGAGGCCCTGGAGGAGCGGACGGCCGCCCTGCTCGGCATGGAGGCGGCCGCCTTCTTCCCGACCGGCACGATGGCCCAGCAGGTCGCCCTGCGCTGCTGGGCGGGCCGCACCGGGAACCCCACGGTCGCCCTGCATGCTCTCGCCCACCCCGAAGTGCACGAAAGGCAGGCGTTCAGCCAGGTCAGCGGCCTGCGCCCGGTCCGGATCACGAGTGAGCCGCGGCTGCCGACCGCCGACGAGGTGCGCGCCTTCCCCGAGCCCTTCGGGGCGCTGATGCTCGAACTCCCCCTCCGGGACGCCGGTTTCGTGCTGCCCACCTGGGAGGAGCTCGACGAGGTCGTGGCGGCGGCCCGTGAGCGTGACGCGGTGGTGCACTTCGACGGGGCACGGCTGTGGGAGAGCACCGTCCACTTCGGCCGGGCCCTGGACGAGATCGCGGGCCTGGCCGACAGCGTCTACGTGTCGTACTACAAGTCCCTCGACGGCTATGGCGGCGCGGCCGTCGCCGGCCCGGGCACGCTCGTGGAGGAGGCCAAGGTCTGGCGGCACCGCTACGGCGGCACGGTGTTCCAGCAGTTCCCCACGGCGCTGTCGGCGCTCGCCGGGCTGGAGCGGGAGCTGCCACGGCTGCCCTCGTACGTCGGCCACGCGCGCGTGGTCGCCGGCGCGCTGCGCGAGGGGTTCGAGGCGGCCGGGCTGCCGTGGGCGCGGGTCCACCCCGAGCCGCCGCACACCAACGAGTTCCGGGTGTGGCTGCCGTACGGTGCCGACGTCCTCACCGAGGCCTCGCTCCGGCAGGGCGAGGAGACGAAGACCCTGCTGTTCGCCCACCCGTGGGACGAGGCGGGCCCGGGCCTGTCGTTCACCGAGGTGTACGTCCGGGCCGCGGGGCTGGAGTGGGCGGCCGAGGACGTCCGGGCGGCCGTGGCGCACTTCGCGGTACTGCTGGCCGAAGAGGCGGGTCGTACCGGCACGGCCGGAGGCGGCGCCGGGTGATGCTCATGCCCCCGGGCAGCGCCTCCCCGGCGGCGGCGACGGATCGGCCGGGGGCGGTGTTGTCAGTGGCGGGGTGCACCATGAGGTCATGAGCGTGCGCATCGACATCGCGGGGCTGCGGCCGGAGAGGGTCACCGTCGCGCCCTCGCCCCTGGCCGAGCTCGGCATGGCGCTGCACGCGCTGGCCGAACCGGGGCACCATCCGGGACTCCGGGCCTGGGTGACGGGTGTGACGGCCGGGCTCGACCCGCATCTGGCCGACCGGATGTGCGAGGCGGACTTCCTGTGGCGGACGACCTTCTCGGACCTGTTCCTGCCGTACGCGGGCATCACGGACGCCGTCCCCGGGGCGGCGCTCGCCGATGAGCTGGACCTCCTGGACAAGCTGACGGACGAGCAGTTCGTGGAGGCGGCCCTGGAGTTCACGTGCGCGGTGCCGTACGGGCTGGAGCCCGGTCCGCTCGCCGACGCGGAGGTGCGTGGCCGCACTCTCGAGATGGCCGCCGCCCGGGGGCCGCGGCAAGCGCAGTTCAGTGAGCGCCTGCTGACCGACCCGCCCAGCACCCGTGCCTGGCTGCGGCAGTTCCTCGAGGACTGCCAGGAGGCGTTCTTCGCCGAGACCTGGTCCCGGCTGCGCCTCCAGCTGGCGGCAGACTCCCGGCACAAGACGGATGTCCTCAGGAACAGGGGCCTGGCCGAGATGCTGGCCTCGGTGTCCCGCGCCGTCTCGCTCGACGAGGCCGCCGGACGGATCACGGTCGACAAACTGAGCGAGGGCCGGACGGCCACGCGGGACGACGGCCTCCTCCTCGTGCCGACGAGCCTGGGCCGACCCCATCTGTCCGTCCTGTACCGGTTCGGCTGGCAGCCCGTGCTGCACTACCCGGCCGCCTCACCCGAGCTCACGGCCCCGCCGTCCGTCGAACAGCTGACCCTGCGCCTGACGGCCCTGTCGCATCCGGTCCGGATGCGGATCTGCCGTTATCTGGCCCGCACCGCCTACACCACCGGCGAACTGGCCCAGATCCACGGCCTGACCGCCCCGGAGATATCCCGGCACCTGAGCGTCCTCAAAAAGGCGGGCCTGATCACCACCCGCCGCCGCGGCCGGTACGTCCTGTACCAGCTGGACGTCACCGTGGTGGCGCGGCTCGGCAGCGACTTCCTGGAAGGCATATTGCGGTGACGGCCGGCCGGGACCGGCCTCACCCGTGAGGCAGGCCCGGGTGTGTCACCCCTGCCCACCCGCGCGCACCAGTCCCGTCTCGTAGGCGAGGACCACCACCTGCACCCGGTCGCGCAGGCCCAGCTTGGTCAGGATGCGGCCGACGTGGGTCTTCACCGTGGCCTCGGACAGGACGAGCCGGGCCGCGATCTCGCCGTTGGAGAGCCCCTGTGCGACCAGCATCATGACTTCTCGCTCGCGGTCGGTGAGCCGCTCCAGCTCCTTGTACTGGGGCTCCTTGCCGGTGGTGGGCAGCATCGGCGCGAACCGGTCGAGCAGCCGCCGGGTGGTCGAGGGGGCGACCACGGCGTCACCGCTGTGCACCGAGCGGATCGCGGTGAGCAGCTCGCCGGGCGGCACGTCCTTGAGCATGAAGCCGGAGGCGCCCGCCTTGAGCCCGGAGAAGGCGTACTCGTCGAGGTCGAAGGTGGTCAGGATCAGCACCTTCGGCGGGTCCGGCTCCGAGCAGATGCGGCGGGTGGTCTCCACGCCGTCGAGCTTCGGCATGCGGACGTCCATCAGGACGACGTCGACGGCGGTGGAGCGCAGCACCTGGAGGGCCTCCACTCCGTCCCCCGCCTCCGCGACGACGTCCATGTCCGGCTGGGCTGCGAGCACCATCCGGAACCCGGTGCGCAGCAGCACCTGGTCGTCGACGAGCATCACGCGGATCGTCATCGGTTCTCTTCCGTTTCCTCGGGGGTCGTACGGCGTGGTCGGCAGGGGGCGTGACAGGTGTCAACGAGGGGCGTGCGTCGGCGTCAATGCGCTGGTTTGAGCGGCAGCAGGGCACTGATGCGGAATCCTCCGCCGGGGCGGGGGCCCGCGTCCAGGGTGCCGCCGACCATGCCGACCCGCTCGCGCATGCCGATCAGGCCGTGGCCGGCGCCGTCGGCGCCGCCCTCCTCGTACAGCTCGTGCGGCGCGCCCTTGCCGTCGTCCTCGACGAGCAGGCCGAGACCGTCGTCGAAGTAGACCAGGCGCACGCTGGCACCCGCGTTGGGTCCGCCGTGCTTGCGCGTGTTGGTGAGCGCCTCCTGCACGATGCGGTACGCGGTGAGCTCGACGCCGCTGGGCAGCTGGCGCGGGGTGCCCTCGATCTTGAAGTCGACGGGCAGCCCGGAACCGCGGCACTGCTCGACGAGATCCTCGATCTGCTCGACGTCCGGCTGCGGTACGTACTCGCCGCCCTCCTGGTGCTCGCCGGTGCGCAGCACTCCCAGCAGGCGGCGCATCTCGGCGAGTGCCTGGCGGCCGGTGGAGGAGATGGTCTCCAGGGCCTTCTTCGCCTGGTCCGGCGCGGCGTCGAGGACATAGGCGGCGCCGTCGGCCTGGACCACCATGACGGACACGTTGTGCGCGACGACGTCGTGCAGCTCGCGGGCGATCCGGGCGCGCTCGGCGGCGACCGCGACCTTCGACTGCGCCTCGCGCTCCTTCTCCAGACGGGCGGCCCGCTCCTCCAGCTGCGCGAAGTAGGCGCGGCGGGTGCGGATCGAGTCGCCGAGCACCCAGGCCAGGGCGAACGGAATCGTCAGGAAGATCATCTGGGCGAGGTTGCCCAGCGCGGTCGAGTTCTCGTTCGGCCACCGCAGCTGCGCCAGCGGAGCCGCGCAGAGACCGCTCGCCAGCGCCAGCCAGGAGGCCCAGCGGGTGCCCGTCGCCGCCACGGTGTAGACGATCACCAGGAAGGCGAAGTCGGCCGCCTTGACCTCGACGTCCAGCACGAGCTGCGTCACGCCGAGCCCGATGGCCAGCACCAGCATCTTCTCCGGCATGCGCCGGCGCAACGCGATCACCAGGCACAGCAGGAGCACGACCGGAACGATCAGCGCCGCGGACCTGGTCCCCTGCGGATCCTCCTGGGCGGTTTCGCTCGCGAGCGAGATCCCGAACAGGAAGACGGCCCAGAAGACGTCGACCCCTGTCGGGTGTCTGCGGAGGAAGTCATAGAGGCGTTGCACGTAACCCAGCGTAGGGAAGCGTGATGCGTGCAGGGGTCAACCGGAGGATCGATCCGTACCGTCCACGCGTACTCCCCAAGGTGGAGGCCCCGTTCCCCTGTACGCCTAGCCTGACGACGTGAGCGATGACACCCCGGACGACCCTGCGGATGACTGGAGCGGCTGGCGGGCCGCCACCGAGGCCGCCCTGTACGGGCCGGACGGCTTCTACCGCAGGCCGGAGGGGCCCGCCGGGCACTTCCGTACCTCCGTGCACGCCTCCCCGCTGTTCGCCGGCGCCGTGGCCCGCCTGCTGTGCCGGGTCGACGAGGCACTGGGCCGACCCGCCCGGCTCGACTTCGTCGACATGGCCGCGGGGCGGGGCGAGTTGGCGGCCGGGGTCCTCGCCACCCTGCCCGCCGACGTGTCCGCCCGCACGCACGCGTACGCCGTCGACATCGCCGGCCGCCCCCCTGGCCTCGATCACCGCATCGAGTGGCTGACCGGCCCCCCGAAAGACGTCACCGGGCTGCTGTTCGCCAACGAGTGGCTGGACAACGTACCCGTGGAGGTCACCGAGACGGACTCCTCGGGCGTACCGCGACAGGTTCTCGTACGACGGGACGGGCGCGAGAAGCTCGGAGAGCCGGTCGGTGGTGCGGAGGCCGAGTGGCTGAGCCGTTGGTGGCCGCTGCCGGCCGAGGAGGGCCTGCGCGCCGAGATCGGCCTGCCCCGCGACCAGGCGTGGGCGTCGGCGGTCGCGACGGTCTCGCAAGGGCTCGCAGTCGCCGTCGACTATGCGCACGGGGCGTCCACGCGCCCTCCGTTCGGGACGCTCACCGGCTTCCAGGAGGGGCGCGAGACGGCACCCGTACCGGACGGGTCGTGCGATCTCACGGCTCATGTGGCGCTGGACGCGTGCGCCCTGCCCGGCGGGCACGTCCTGACACAACGCGACGCGCTGCGCGCCCTGGGCATCACGGGCGCACGCCCGGCGCTCACGCTGGCATCCACCCGGCCCGCCGAGTACGTACGCGCCCTCGCGCTCGCCGGAGAGGCCGCCGAACTCACCGCGGCGGGCGGCCTCGGCGACTTCGGCTGGCTGCTCCAGCCGGTCGGCATGTCCGTCGGAATTCCGGACGGACCGTTCCTGTGGACTGAACGGGAGTGAGTCCGCTCAGCCACACACCCCGAACGGTCCTGGACAAGCGGACCCCGGCGTATGCGCCCCCGTTTCCGGGGCGGCGACACGCATCCAGTGCGTGGTCCGGGCCCGGGAGACCCCCGCGGACGGAGGCCGCTGACGGGCACAGCCCTGCGCGACCTGGCCGGATGGGCACGGCCGGAGGCGACGGAGAGGCCCTGAACCATCCTCTGGTGGAGCAGGGGAACCGCACGCTGGACACCACACCCGGTGTCCCAGGTCGCACAGCCACGCTGCCCCCACGGCCCAGGGCGCCACAAGCCGTACGCACTCCCCGGCGAGCCGCTCGCAGACCTACTTGTCGATGTCCCCGACCACGAAGAACAGTGACCCCAGGATCGCCACCATGTCCGCGACCAGCGTCCCCGGCAGCAGCTCGGCCAGGGCCTGGATGTTGTTGTACGACGCCGAGCGCAGCTTCAGCCGGTACGGGGTCTTCTCGCCCTTGCTGACGAGGTAGTAGCCGTTGATGCCGAGCGGGTTCTCGGTCCACGCGTACGTGTGCCCCTCGGGCGCCTTCAGGACCTTCGGGAGCCGCTGGTTGATCGGCCCCGGCGGGAGTTCCGCGACCCGGTCCAGGCAGGCGTCGGCGAGGTCGAGGGCGTTGTGGGTCTGTTCCAGGAGGACCTCGAAGCGGGCGAGGCAGTCGCCCTCCTGGCGGGTCACCACCTTCAGGGTGTCCTGGAGCTCGCCGTAGGCCAGGTACGGCTCGTCGCGGCGCAGGTCGAAGTCGACGCCCGAGGCGCGCGCGACGGGCCCGCTGACGCCGTACGCGTGCACGGTCCCCGGCGCGAGGACGCCCACGTCCCGGGTGCGCCCGCGGAAGATCTCGTTGCCGAGCACCAGGTCGTCGAAGCGGTCCATGCGCGAGCGCACGGCGGACACGGCGGCACGCGCGCGCGTGGTCCAGCCGGCCGGAAGGTCCTCCTTGAGACCGCCGACGCGGTTGAACATGTAGTGCATGCGGCCGCCGGAGACCTCCTCCATGACGTTCTGGAGCACCTCCCGCTCCCGGAACGCGTAGAAGACCGGAGTGATCCCGCCGAGTTCCAGCGGGTACGACCCGAGGAACATCAGGTGGTTCAGCACCCGGTTCAGTTCGGCGAGCAGCGTGCGTGTCCACACCGCCCGCTGCGGGACCTCCATGCCGAGCATGCGCTCCACGGCGAGGACCACACCCAGCTCGTTGGAGAAGGCCGACAGCCAGTCGTGGCGGTTGGCGAGCATGATGATCTGGCGGTAGTCGCGCGCCTCGAAGAGCTTCTCGGCGCCCCGGTGCATGTAGCCGATCACCGGCTCCGCGCTCACGATGCGCTCACCGTCCAGGACCAGCCTCAGGCGCAGCACGCCATGGGTGGACGGGTGCTGCGGTCCGATGTTGAGCACCATGTCGGTGCTCTCCGCGGCGCCGCCGATGCCGACCGTGGTCTCCGTCGTGGGAGTCATGGACACAGTCTCTCCTACGTACGCTGGCTCCATGGAGACGGGGAGCGGGCAGGACACAGAGGTCACCGGCCACGAGCCGGTGTGGACCGGGCTGCCGCCCGGACTGCTTCGGATGCGGCGGTTGTTGCTGGTGGTGTGGCTGGGACTGCTCGCCGTGGCCGTGGGGCTGCTGCTCGGGCTGCTCTGCGGGCCGGCCTGGGCGGCCTTCGCACTGCTGCCGCTCGCCCTCATCGGCTGGGGCTGGGTGATGCTCGGCCGCAACTGGCGTTCCTGGCGCTACGCCGAGCGCGCCGACGACCTGCTGATCAGCAAGGGCGTGCTGTGGCGCGAGGAGACCGTCGTGCCGTACGGCCGCATGCAGCTGGTGGAGGTGACTTCCGGGCCCGTGGAGCGGCACTTCGGGCTGTCCAGCGTGCAGCTGCACACGGCGGCCGCGGCGAGCGACGCGACCATCCCGGGCCTCGTCCCGGCCGAGGCGGAGCGGCTGCGCGACCGGCTCACCGAACTCGGCGAGGCCCGATCGGCGGGCCTGTGACGGCGCAGGGCGTCGACGACGCCGTACAGGAGAAGCGGGAGCGGGAACCCGTCGCAGAGCGGCGGCTGCATCCCATAACGCCGCTCAGGCGGGCGTGGGCGCCGGTCGCCGTCATCATCGGGTGGGCCGTGCACGACCCCGACCAGGCGCAGCGCCAGCTGACCCGGCTGACGACCACCACGCTACTGATCGCGCTCGCGGTGATCGTCCCGGCCGCCGCCCTGTACGGCTTCCTCACCTGGTGGTTCACCCACTTCGCGGTGACCGATTCCGAACTGCGCATCCGGACCGGCCTGTTGTTCCGTCGCACCGCGCACATCCGGCTGGAGCGCATCCAGGCGATCGACGTCACACAGCCGCTCCTCGCGCGCGTGGCGGGTGTCGCGAAGCTCCGGCTCGACGTCGTCGGCACCGACAAGAAGGACGAGCTCGCCTTCCTCGGGGAGCGCGAGGCGCGTGCGCTGCGCGCGGAACTCCTCGCGCGCGCCGCCGGGTTCGCCCCCGAGACCGCGCACGAGGTCGGCGAGGCACCGGCGCGCGAGCTGATGCGCACGCCCCCGCGCGACCTGGCGCTCTCCCTGGTGCTGACGGGCGCCACCTGGGTCACCCTGGTCGGCGCCGCCGTCGTACCGACCCTGCTGTGGCTGGCCACCCACAGCGTGTGGACGGTCCTCGCGACCGCCCTTCCGCTGCTCGGCGCGGCGGGCGCGAGCAGTGTGGGGCGGTTCGTCACCGAGTACGACTGGACGGTGGGCGAGTCCCCGGACGGGCTGCGCATCGACCACGGTCTCCTGGACCGCACGCACGAAACGGTGCCGCCGGGGCGGGTGCAGACCGTGCGGATCGTGGAGCCGCTGCTGTGGCGGCGGCGCGGCTGGGTGCGGGTCGAGCTGGACGTGGCCGGGTCGTCCAACTCGGTGCTGGTCCCGGTCGCTCCGCGCGAGGTCGCCGAGGCGGTCGTCGCGCGCGTGCTGCCCGGAGTCACCGTGCCGCCGCTGTCGGAGCTGTCGCGGCCCCCGCGACGGGCCGGGCGGTGTGTGCCCGTGTGGTGGCGCGGCCACGGACTCGCCGTCACCGACGCGGTGTTCGCCTCCCGCCAGGGGCTGCTGCGGCGGAGCCTGGCGCTCGTCCCGCACGCGAAGGTCCAGAGCGTACGGCTCACCCAAGGGCCCTGGAAGCGGCTGTGGCGCCTCGCCGACGTGCACGTGGACACGGGAGCCAACAAGACCGTCACGGCCCGCCTGAGGGATGCTCAGGAGGCCGCGGAGCTGCTCGGGGCGCAGGCGGAGAGGTCACGGACGGGACGGAAAGGGGCACGGCCCGACCGTTGGATGGTCTGACCGTGCCCCTCGCGAGCAACCGTGCGTCCGTCAGGACGTCAAGGCGTCAGGACGTCAGGAGACCGCGCTGCGCAGCCCCTGCAGGTTGATCTGCTCCGTCTCGTCGTGGGCCGTCAGGTCGATGACCTGGCCCACGCCCCGCGACCCCTCGTCGGCCGGCTTGAACGCCGCCTCCGACTCGGCCTTGTGCAGGGCGAGGGCCTCCTGGCCGACGACGTCGGCGAGGTCCTCGTTCTGCACGGCCTCCATGGCGTCCCGCGAGGCACCCGGCTTCGTACCGAAGAAGTCGAACCCGCCCTCGACCCGCGGGCGCCGCTCGGGAGCCGCCGGCACGACCGCCACCGCGGTCGGCGCGATGAAGTGCCCCGCGGGCTGCTGCGGCGGCTGGGCGGCTCTGACCGTGGTGGTGGCGGCCGCGCGCTCATGCCCGTCGGCCGCCTCGGACTTCCCCCGCGCCTCGTCCTCCTGAGCGGCCTCCGCGTCGGTGCCGACGGCGTCCGCCGGACCGGAACCGGCGTTCACCGGCTCGCCCTTGGGCTCGGCCGCGAGGCTCTTCGGCTCCGCCTCGGGACCGCTCTTCGCGTCACCCTTCGACACGGACACGGACACGGACTTGGTCCTGGCGCCGGCCTCAGCCTTGGGGTTCTTGAGATCGGGCTCCGTCGAGGTGGCCGCGTCCGCGTCCCCGCCCTCGTCGAGCCGCTTCAGCGCGGCGTTCGCCCGCAGGAACAGCCGCGAACCCTCCGGCGAGAAGATCGCGAGCCGCGTCGACTCCTCGTCCCCGGCCGCCACGTCGCCCTCGGCCTCCGCCGCGGCAGCCACCGCCACGGCCTCCGCGTCGGCCTGCTCCCCCGACGGCAGCGCACGCGCCGGGGCGGCCTCTATCTCCAGCAGCCGACGCCCCTCCAGGGCGCTCGCCCGCTCGGTCTCCGCCGTGGCGTACCGCCGCAGCAGCGCCGCGTGTTCGTTGCGCAGGCCCGCCAGTTCCGCGCGCTTGGCGCGCAGCCGCTGCTCCAGCTTGACGCGCAGCTCCCGCGACTCCTCGAGGTCGGTCTCGAGTTCGGCGACCCGCTCCTCGTGCCGCCACTCGTCGCTCGCCCGCGCGCGCGTCAGGTCGGCGACCTGCTTGCCCGCCTGTCCGTCCCAGCGACGCATGACGGCCGCCCCCACGATCGCGACCGCCGCTGCGGCCGCGGCTATCACACGCAGCACGGCCTGCTGCGAGAACACCCAGGGGCCGAAGGCGCAGACGAGGGAGACGCCTGCGATCGCCGACGGAGGCAGCAGCCTGTGCAAGGGCGGGGAATGGCGGTGACGTCCACGTGGCATGGCCAGAAACTTACCGCGCGTAGGCGAATCGTGGTGCCCCGCCCCGTAAAAACACAGCCACCCGTAGCCTTCGCGCGGCATCGGGAATCGGAACGGCCGCCGAATTCGGCGCATTGATCACTCAACGATCACTCAACCGCCCGCTGATCCACTGCAAGGTCGCCGGGATCTCCCGTCGCCAGGTGTTGAAGTTGTGTCCCCCGCTTTCCAGGATGATCGACGAGATCCGGGTCGTTCCTGTGTCCTTCACCCGCTCTATGAACCGCAACGTGTCCTTGTAGTTCGTCTCGCCCACCTTGCTGCTGCTGACGAGCAGTGAGGTCTCGGGCGCGGGCAGGTGTTTGAGGCACCACCACAGGTTCGCGCGGTTGCGCAGCGCCTTGTCGCCGTGGAAGAGATCGCCCGTGGTGGGGTCGACGGGCGCCTTGTAGTACGGGGACAGGCCCGCCCCCGCGGCGTACACCCCGGGGTGGTGCATGGCGAGCTTCAGCGCGCAGTAGCCGCCCGTGGAGTCCCCGATGATCCCCCAGCTCCCCGGCCCCCTGCCCACCCTGTAGTGCGCGGTCAGCGCTTCCGGCAGGTCCTTCGCGAAGAACGACTCGGTCCGCGGGCCGTCCGGAACGTCCGCGCACTCGGTGTCCCGCGGCGGCGCCACCGTCGGCCGCATCATCACCAGGATCATCGGCTGCATACGGCCGTCCTTGGTGAGTTCCAGAGCCGTGCGCGGATAGTGGAGTTTGTCCACCAGCGCCCTGGCGGTGCCCGGATATCCGGTGAGGACGACGGCCGCGGGGAAGGTACGCGCGCGATAGCGGGCCTGGAAATACTCCGGCGGCAGATAGACGTATGCGGGCGAGGCGATGTCCGACGTACGGCCGACGATGTCGACCTTCTGGATCTGTCCTGCCGACGACGGCCGAAAGCCGCCCCTGCCCGGCACGTCCCCGATCTCGGTCACCCGCAGAGGTCCGCCCGAACGGTCGCCCAGGGTGTGGTCGACCACCACGCCCTGATCGGTCTCCCGGCCGAACAGGTCGGCCCAGGAGGCGTAGAACCCGAAAGCCTGGTTGGCCGCGAGACCCACCGACACGAAGAGCAGGACCTGCGTCGCAAGCAGCAGCCCTATACGGCCGCTGACGGACCGCCAGCCCCGCCGTGCCAGCCGCGGCCAGAGCCACACCGTGCCGGCGAACAGCGCGACGGCGGCCAGCACCGCCAGCACCAGCGTGTTGTTGCTCGTGAGACCCATTGCTTGCTTTCGCTTTCCTCGGCCTTTGAAACGGCTTTGAGAAGATGAGTGAACCTCTTCTCACCAGACACCGTCCTAGAGGGCGCAATGTCGCCGGATGCCCGAATCGGGGCTCCGGATCCAGAGTCACTCGCAGAACCACGGGATGCGATGTCTGTCAGGACAGATGAGGAAATGTCGGGCGAGGTTCCGATCCGATCAACACGGCTACGGCGTGCACTGCACGGACCGCGCCCCGAGGCCGTCCCCGTCCTCGTCGCCAGAGCCTGCGCACTCGTGGGGATACTGGACATCGCCGCCGGCGTCTTCCCACGCTTCCGGCACAGCCGTATACACACCCTGGCGGAGGTACTGCCCGGCGCGCTCGGACCCTTCGCGGCGGCGCTCTCGCTCAGCACCGGCGTCCTGCTGCTGCTCCTCGCGCACGGCCTCAGGCGCCGCAAACGCCGGGCCTGGCGAGCCGCCGTGGCACTGCTGCCGGCGGGCGCGCTGGCGCAGTTCACGTACCGCCACTCCCTCCTCGGAGTGGCCATCTCCCTCGCCCTGCTCGCGCCCCTGCTGCGCCACCGCGACCAGTTCACGGCACTGCCGGACCCGCGCAGCCGCTGGCGCGCGCTCGCCAACTTCGTCCTCATGGGCGCCGGTTCCCTCGTCCTCGGGCTGATCATCGTCAGCGTCCACCCGGACCGCATGCTCGGCGACCCGAGCCTGGCCGATCGGCTCACGCACGTCATGTACGGCCTCTTCGGCTTCGAGGGCCCCGTCGACTACCAGGGCGACACCTCGTGGACCGTGGGCGTCTCCCTGGGCGCCCTGGGCCTGCTCACGGCGATCACGACGATCTACCTCGCCTTCCGGCCCGAACACCCCGCCGCCCGCCTCACCGAGGAGGACGAGTCCCGCCTGCGGGCCCTGCTGGCCAAGCACGGCGGCCGCGACTCCCTCGGCCACTTCGCGCTGCGCCGCGACAAGGCCGTCGTCTTCTCCCCCAGCGGCAAGGCCGCGGTGACCTACCGCGTCGTCTCCGGCGTGATGCTCGCCAGCGGCGACCCCATCGGCGACGTCGAGGCCTGGCCGGGCGCCATCGAACGCTTCATGGACGAGGCCCAGGCTCACTCCTGGACCCCCGCCGTCATGGGCTGCTCGGAGACCGGGGGCGAGGTGTGGACGCGGGAGACCGGCCTGGACGCCCTCGAACTGGGCGACGAGGCGGTGGTGGACGTCGCGGATTTCTCACTGGCCGGCCGCGCGATGCGCAACGTGCGCCAAATGGTCAAGCGGATCGAGCGCGCCGGTTACGAGACCCGCGTACGGCGCGTCCGTGACCTCGGGGAGACCGAACTGGAGCGCATCCGCCAGGCCGCCGACGACTGGCGCGGCACCGACACCGAGCGCGGGTTCTCGATGGCCCTCGGCCGCATCGGCGACCTCTCCGACGGCGACTGCCTCATCGCCACCGCCCACAAGGCGGACGACCAGCCCGGCCCCTACGGCGACCTCAAGGCGATCCTGCACTTCGTGCCGTGGGGCACCGACGGGGCCTCGCTCGACCTGATGCGCCGCGACCGTTCGGCCGACCCCGGCATGAACGAACTGCTCATCGTCGCCGCCCTCCAGGCGGCCCCGAAGTTCGACATCACCCGCGTGTCGCTGAACTTCGCGATGTTCCGCTCGGCACTCGCCCGCGGCGAGAAGATCGGCGCCGGCCCCGTACTGCGCGTCTGGCGGGGCCTGCTGGTCTTCCTGTCACGCTGGTTCCAGATCGAGTCCCTGTACAAGTTCAACGCGAAGTTCCAGCCCCGCTGGGAGCCCCGCTTCGTCGTCTACCGGGCCTCCGGCGACCTCCCGCGCATCGGCTTCGCCGCCATGCAGGCGGAGGGCTTCGTCACCCTCGCGCTGCCCCTGCCGCGCTTCCTGCGCCGACGCTCGCACACCGCACGCACGTGTGCCCACGCGGTCGCGGAGCGGGACGTACGCGCGGCATGACCCACAGGCCGCTCGGGCCCAGCGCTCCACGCTGGGCCTAGGCTGAACGTATGAGCAAGCAGAGCGGACGCGGGCGCGTGGCCGGCCTTCCGGAATGGGACCGCTGCGCGGTCATGGGAGTCGTGAACGTCACCCCCGACTCCTTCTCCGACGGCGGCCGCTTCTTCGACACGGCGGCCGCCGTCAAACACGGCCTCGCCCTCGTCGAGGAAGGCGCCGACCTCGTCGACGTCGGCGGCGAGTCCACCCGCCCCGGCGCCACCCGCGTCGACGAGACCGAGGAACTGCGCCGTGTCGTCCCCGTCGTCCGCGGCCTCGCCGCCGAGGGCGTCACCGTCTCCGTCGACACCATGCGCGCCTCCGTCGCCGAACAGGCCCTCGCCGCCGGCGCCGCCCTCGTCAACGACGTCAGCGGCGGCCTCGCCGACCCCGCGATGATCCCGGTCGTCGCCGACGCGGGCGCCCCCTTCGTCGTCATGCACTGGCGGGGCTTCCTCGCGGGCGGCAACGTCAAGGGCGTCTACGCCGACGTCGTCACCGAAGTCGTCGACGAGCTCCACGCGCGTGTGGACGCCGTCCTCGCGGGCGGCATCGCCCCCGACCGCGTGGTCGTCGACCCGGGGCTCGGCTTCTCCAAGGACGCCGAACACGACCTGGTACTCCTCTCCCACCTCGACCGCCTCCTCCGGCTCGGTCACCCCCTGCTCGTCGCCGCCTCCCGCAAACGGTTCCTCGGCCGTGTCCTCGCCGGTCCGGAGGGCGCCCCGCCGCCCGCACGTGAGCGCGACGCCGCCACGGCCGCCGTCTCCGCCCTCGCAGCGCACGCCGGCGCATGGGCGGTGCGCGTGCACGAGGTCCGCGCGACGGCGGACGCGGTACGGGTCGCCCGCGCCGTGGAGGGAGCCCGGTGAGCGCCCCCCACATCGACGTCGAACAGGTGGAAGCCGCCAATACGGCCTTCTACGAGGCACTGGAGCGCGGCGACTTCGACGAACTGTCCTCGTTCTGGCTCACCCCCGCCGACCTGGGCGTCGACGAGGAGTACCACGACCCGGCCGACGTCGGCGTGGTCTCCTGCGTGCACCCGGGCTGGCCCGTGCTGACCGGCCGCGGCGAAGTCCTGAGGTCGTACGCGCTGATCATGGCGAACACCGACTACATCCAGTTCTTCCTCACCGACGTGCACGTCTCCGTCACCGGCGACACCGCTCTGGTGACCTGCACGGAGAACATCCTCAGCGGCGGCCCCGCACCCGAGGGCGGTGAGGAGCTCGGCCCGCTCGTCGGCCAGCTGGTGGTCGCCACGAACGTGTTCCGCCGCACCCCCGAGGGCTGGAAGATGTGGTCCCACCACGCCTCCCCGGTGCTGGCCGAGAACGACGAGGAGGAGGACGAGGAGCCGCCCTCCTGAGCCCCGGCACCCGTTGGGACCAAGAAGTGGTTGGAATCACGAACCCCTGGGTAGGGGCGGCTACCGACCCGCGAGCCGCCGGGTTCCCCAGGGGAAACACCCGGTGAGACCTCCGGGGCCCGGCTCGGGCCCGCGCCCCCGTGGCCCGGTTCTGTCAGTGCTCGCAGGTAGATTCGTTCGAGGCCGGTGTGCCGCCCGCACCCGGCACGAACCGGCCGACACCGACGATTGCAGGAGTGATTCGCGTGGATCGTGTCGCGCTGCGCGGCCTGAAGGCCCGCGGGCACCACGGCGTGTTCCCCAAGGAGCGCGAGGAGGGCCAGACCTTCCTCGTGGACGTCGTCCTGGGCCTGGACACCCGGCCGGCCGCCGCCGACGACGACCTGACGAAGACCGTGCACTACGGCATCGTGGCGGAGGAGGTCGTGGCCGTCGTCGAGGGCGAGCCCGTCAACCTGATCGAGACGCTCGCCGAGCGCATCGCCCAGGTCTGTCTGAAGCACCACGGGGTAGAGGAGGTCGAGGTCCGGGTCCACAAACCCGACGCGCCGATCACCGTGCCGTTCGACGACGTGACCGTCACCATCACCCGGAGCCGAGTATGACCGCGTCCTTCACCGCGGGTCACAGCGACCCGACCGTACAGCCGGTACCCGCCGCCGTCGTGCAGCAGGTGGACGCCGCCGACACCACCCTCCACAACCCGCAGCGGGCCGTGATCTCCCTGGGCTCCAACCTCGGCAACCGCCTGGAAACCCTCCAGGGCGCCATCGACGCCCTGGAGGACACACCCGGCGTCCGCATCAAGGCGGTCTCCCCGGTCTACGAGACCGAACCCTGGGGCGTGGCCGCCGACAGCCAGCCTTCGTACTTCAACGCGGTCGTCGTACTGAAGACCACGCTCCCCCCGGCCTCCCTGCTGGAGCGGGCACATGCGGTCGAAGAGGCCTTCAACCGGGTCCGGGACGAGCGCTGGGGCCCGCGCACCCTCGACGTCGACATCGTCGCGTACGCCGAGGTGGTCTCCGACGACCCGGTCCTCACGCTGCCCCACCCCCGGGCCCACGAGCGCGCCTTCGTGCTCGCCCCCTGGCGCGATCTGGAGCCCGAGGCCCGGCTGCCCGGCCGAGGCCCGGTCGCCGAACTCCTCGACACCGTCACCCGCGACGGTGTGGAAGCACGCAAGGACCTGGAACTCCGGCTGCCCGAATAGCCGTTAAGGTCAAGACGGCCACATTCCGTGGGACGCCGGGGGAGCTGAAGGGGCACCGTGAGAGAGCTGCGCATCAGGCTGCTGGCCGGCGTGTTCGCCGTGGCCGGAGTCCTGTCCTGGGCCGGCGCCCGGCTGTGGAACTCGGTGGGGACCCTGCCCAGTGTCCCGCTGGCCGCCCCCATCGTCCTCGCCCTGATCGCCGTGGTCCTCACGGCCACGGCCCTCTCCATCCGCGCCCGCCTCAACGCCCAGCGCGAGCGCGACCCCGAGGCGAAGGGCGTCGATCCGCTGATGGCGGCCCGCGCCGTCGTCTTCGGCCAGGCCAGCGCCCTGGTCGCCGCCCTCGTCTCCGGCATGTACGGCGGCACCGGCGTCTTCCTGCTCGAATCCCTCGACATCCCCGCCCGCCGGGATCAGGCCATCTACGCCGGCTTCTCGGTCCTCGCGGGCATCGCGGTGATAGCGGCGGCGATCTTCCTGGAGCGGGTCTGCAAACTCCCGGAGGACGACGACCGGAACACCGGGGCCCCCTCGACGGCCTGACGCCCACCCACAGGTCAGCGCGCCAGTATCAGGCTCATCGCCTCGGCCCGGGTCGTGGCGTCCCGGAGCTGACCCCGCACCGCCGACGTCGTGGTCTTGGCGCCGGGCTTGCGGATGCCCCGCACGGACATGCACATGTGCTCGGCCTCGATGACGACGATCGCGCCCCTGGCCTCGAGAATCCGCATCAGGGAGTCCGCGATCTGCGTGGTGAGTCGTTCCTGCACCTGCGGCCGACGGGCGAAGACGTCGACCAGCCGCGCGAGTTTCGACAAGCCCGTGATCTTACCCGTGTCGGCCGGGATGTAGCCGACGTGAGCCACACCGTGGAACGGCAGCAGATGATGCTCACAGAGGCTCACGATCTCGATGTCCTTCACCAGGACCATCTCGTCGTGCCCCAGGTCGAACGTGGTCGTCAGCACGTCCTCGGGCCGCTGCCAGAGCCCCGCCAGGATCTCCCGGTACGCCCGCGCCACCCGAGCCGGGGTCTCCTTCAGCCCCTCGCGGTCCGGATCCTCCCCGACCGCGATCAGCAGCTCGCGTACGGCGTTCTCGGCTCGCTTCTCGTCGAACTCGCCGATGGAGCCCTCGCCGTCCAGCGTCACGGGGTCGGTCATCTGGTGCCTCGTTCCTAAGAAGTCCCTCACGGCCGAAAAACGCCGTGCCCCCCAGGCTAAAACCTGGGGGGCACGGCATCCATTCCGGGCCCGGTGAGGTCACCGGGGCGGGACGGGCGAGCGTCAGCTCTCGGGACGGTCCTCGGGGACCGCCTCGGTGACCGGTTCCGGTGCGGTGGCCTTGGCGGTGGTGATCGCCGGGGTCGCGCCGTTTGCGCCGTTCGTCAGTGCGAGCTCCTTGGGGGAGAGCACCGGCGGACGGGTCGAGGGTGTGCGGCGGGAGGAGCCGGTCCAGGCCGGCCGCGGGGGACGCTTGACGATGGGAGCGAAGACCTCGGCGATCTGCTCCTTGTTCAGCGTCTCCTTCTCCAGCAGCTGGAGCACCAGCTGGTCGAGGACGTCGCGGTTCTCGACCAGGATTTCCCAGGCCTCGTTGTGCGCGGTCTCGATCAGCTTCTTGACCTCTTCGTCGACCAGCGCGGCGACCTCTTCGGAGTAGTCGCGCGGGTGCGACATCTCGCGGCCCAGGAACGGCTCGGTGTTGTCGCCGCCGAACTTGATGGCCCCGAGACGCTCGGTCATGCCGTACTGGGTGACCATCGCGCGGGCCGTTGCCGTGGCCTTCTCGATGTCGTTCGCGGCGCCGGTGGTCGGGTCGTGGAAGACCAGTTCCTCGGCAGCGCGGCCGCCCAGCATGTAGGCGAGCTGGTCGAGCATCTCGTTGCGCGTGGTCGAGTACTTGTCCTCGTCCGGCAGGACCATGGTGTAGCCAAGGGCACGGCCTCTGGAGAGGATCGTGATCTTGTGCACCGGGTCGGAGTTCGGGGAGGCCGCCGCGACCAGGGCGTGTCCGCCCTCGTGGTACGCGGTGATCTTCTTTTCCTTGTCCGACATGATCCGGGTCCGCTTCTGCGGGCCCGCCACGACGCGGTCGATGGCCTCGTCCAGCATGTGGTTGTCGATGAGCTTCTGGTTGCTGCGCGCCGTGAGGAGCGCCGCTTCGTTCAGCACGTTCGACAGGTCCGCGCCGGTGAAACCGGGGGTGCGACGGGCGACGGCCGACAGGTCGACGTCCGGAGCGACCGGCTTGCCCTTCTGGTGGACCTTGAGGATCTCCAGACGGCCCTGCATGTCCGGGCGGTCGACCGCGATCTGGCGGTCGAAGCGGCCGGGGCGCAGAAGTGCCGGGTCGAGGATGTCCGGCCGGTTCGTCGCGGCGATGAGGATCACGCCGCCCTTGACGTCGAAGCCGTCCATCTCGACGAGCAGCTGGTTGAGGGTCTGCTCGCGCTCGTCGTGACCGCCGCCGAGGCCGGCACCGCGATGGCGGCCGACCGCGTCGATCTCGTCGACGAAGACGATCGCCGGGGCGTTCGCCTTGGCCTGCTCGAAGAGGTCACGCACTCGGGAGGCACCGACACCGACGAACATCTCGACGAAGTCGGATCCGGAGATCGAGTAGAAGGGGACCCCGGCCTCGCCCGCGACGGCACGCGCGAGCAGGGTCTTGCCGGTGCCGGGAGGGCCGTACAGGAGTACGCCCTTGGGAATCTTGGCGCCGACCGCCTGGAACTTCGCCGGTTCCTGGAGGAACTCCTTGATCTCCTGGAGCTCCTCGACGGCCTCGTCCGAGCCGGCGACGTCCGAGAACGTCGTCTTGGGGGTGTCCTTGGTGATGAGTTTCGCCTTGGACTTCCCGAACTGCATGACCCGGGAGCCGCCGCCCTGCATCTGGTTCATCAGGAACAGGAAGACGACCACGATGAGGACGAAGGGGAGAAGGGAGAGCAGGATCCCGACGAAGGCGTTCTGCTTCGTCGGCGAGACGGTGTACCCGTCCGGGATCTGCTTGTCCTGGAACTTGTTCTGGAGAATGCCGGCGATGGTCACGCCTTGGTCGCCGATGTAGCTCGCCTGGATCTTCGAGCTGCCGTCGACCTTTTCGCCGTCCTTGAGCTCGACCTTGACGGTCTGCTCGTCGCCGGTGGTCAGTTTGGCCTGCTGGACCTTGTTGTCATTGATCGCCTGGACGACCTCGCCGGTGTCCACCGTCTTGTAGCCGCCGGACGAGCCGACGACCTGCATCAACACGACCACGGCAAGGACGGCCAGCACGATCCACATGACCGGCCCACGGAAGTATCGCTTCACGTCCATCCATACGGAGCGGAGCCCGCCCCGTCCCTCCTGCCATAGTGAGTTTGATAAGACAGTTCTTCTGACGGTACCCCAGCATTGTCACCCGAAGCCGCACGGGAGGGCTGGCAGGCCCGTCTGCATGCTCCAACGGCGCGAAGCCCGCCGGGGTTCCCGATCGTCCTACAAAGACGGCTCTGTTGGCTCAGCAGGCGCTGCAGCCACGTTTCAGCCGCCGTAGACGTGGGGCGCGAGCGTACCGACGAACGGGAGGTTGCGGTACTTCTCGGCGTAGTCGAGACCGTAGCCGACCACGAACTCGTTGGGGATGTCGAAGCCGACCCACTCGACGTCGATGGCGACCTTGGCGGCGTCCGGCTTGCGCAGCAGGGTGCACACCTTGAGCGTCTCCGGTTCGCGGGAGCCCAGGTTCGACAGCAGCCAGGACAGCGTCAGACCGGAGTCGATGATGTCCTCGACGATCAGGACGTGCTTGCCCTTGATGTCGGTGTCGAGGTCCTTGAGGATCCGCACCACGCCGGAGGACTGGGTGCCCGCGCCGTAGGAGGACACGGCCATCCAGTCCATGGTGACGGGGGTGGACAGTGCCCGGGCGAGGTCTGCCATGACCATCACCGCGCCCTTGAGGACGCCGACGATCAGCAGGTCCTTGCCCGCGTACTCCGCGTCGATCTTCGCGGCGAGCTCCACGAGCTTCGCGTCGATCTCTTCCTTGGTGATGAGTACCTCTTTGAGGTCGGCACCCATGTCTTTCGCGTCCACCCGCATCACTTTCGGTCGTCCCACCAGCCGCCCGGCTCCCCACAGGGAGTCAAGGATTCAGCCTTGCCGAATCACCAGTCTGCCACCCTGCCGCTGGGCGACGACCTTGCCGGGGAGATTGATGGCTCCCTGGCCGCGCCAGCCGGTGATCAGCCGGTCGACTTCCTCGATGTGGCGGGCGAACAGCGAACCGGCCGGGGCGCCCGCCTCGATGGCCGCCTGGCGCAGGATGCGGCGGCGCACGGCGGGCGGCAGGGCGTAGAGCTTGGCGCACTCCAGAAGGCCGGCGGTGTCGCGCACGGAGGCTTCGGCCTGGCGGGCCCAGGTGTCGAGGGCGTCGGCGTCGTCGCGGGAGAGCTGGGCGGTGCGGGCGAGCGCCTCGACGACTCCTTTGCCGAGCGCCTTCTCCAGGGCGGGCAGGCCCTCTTGGCGCAGCCGGGAGCGGGTGTACGCCGGGTCGGCGTTGTGCGGGTCGTCCCAGACGGGCAGGGACTGGACCATGCAGGCCTTGCGGGCGGTCTGCCGGTCGAGCTCCAGGAAGGGACGGCGGTAACGGCGGGCCGCTCCCGGTCCGCCGGAGACGGCGGCCATGCCGGACAGGGAGCGGATGCCGGAGCCGCGGGCGAGGCCGAGCAGGACGGTTTCGGCCTGGTCGTCGCGGGTGTGGCCGAGCAGGACGGCGCAGGCGCCGTGCCGTTCGGCGCCGGCGTCGAGGGCGGCGTAGCGCGCGTCGCGGGCCGCGGCTTCGGGGCCGCCTTCGCGGCCGACGGTGACGGCGGTGGCCTCGACGGGGTCCAGGCCGAGTTCCCGCAGCCTGAGGACGACTTCCTGGGCGCGCAGGTCGGAGCCGGGCTGGAGGCCGTGGTCGACGGTGATGCCGCCGGCGCGGATGCCGAGTTTGGGGGCCTCGAAGGCGAGGGCGGAGGCGAGGGCCATGGAGTCGGCGCCGCCGGAGCAGGCCACGAGCACGAGCGGCGACGGGCGGCGCTCGTGCGGGGTGTCGCCGGGGGCGGGGGCGGGTTCGGCCGTACGGCCGCGTGCGGCTGTGCCGCTGCCCGCGTAACTGTTCGTGCGGCTGGCTTCGTTGAGGAGGTCGTGGAGGACGCGGCGGACCGCCAGGCGTATCGCCGCGACCGCAGGATGGGGACCCATGTCCGGTTCCCTTCATGAAGTTTTCGGGGTATGGACCCGAGCTCGGTCACTCAGAGTGTGTAGATGGTGACAGAGACGGGCCGTTCCCCGAGCATTGCACGCCTACCCAGGGCTCACGGTCCCTCGGACGGGTGATTGAAGGGGCGTTCGCCTGCCGTCGGCCGGATTCCTCTCACGCCTTTCCGCGCGGGGTTCACGACTCGGTCCTGCGGTGCACCCGCGTGACCCAGTCCGCGGGTTTGGCGATCTCCGACTTGGTCGGGAGGGTGTTCGGGGAGGTCCACACGCGGTTGAAACCGTCCATGCCGACCTGGTCGACGACGGCCCGTACGAAGCGTTCGCCGTCGCGGTACTGCCGGAGTTTGGCGTCCAGGCCGAGGAGTTTGCGCAGGGCCATGTCGAGGCGGGAGGCGCCCTTGGCCCGGCGTTGCTGGAACTTCTCGCGGATCTCGGCGACGCTCGGGACGACGGCCGGGCCCACTCCGTCCATGACGAAGTCGGCGTGGCCCTCCAGGAGCGACATCACTGCGGTGAGGCGGCCGAGGATCTCCCGCTGGGCGGGGGTCTGGACGATCTCGACGAGGGAGCGCCCGCCGTCGTCCTCCTCGCCCTCGGGGCGTCCGCCGGCGAGCGACTGGGCGGCTTCCCGGATGCGTTCCAGGACGGTCATGGGGTCGACCTCGGTCTCCCCCAGGAACGACTGGATTTCACCCTCGAGGTGGTCGCGCAGCCAGGGCACGGCCGTGAACTGGGTGCGGTGGGTCTCCTCGTGGAGGCAGACCCAGAGCCGGAAGTCGTGGGGCTGGACGTCGAGTTCGCGTTCCACGTGGACGATGTTGGGGGCGACGAGGAGGAGCCGGCCGCCGCCGTTCTCTCCGGCCGGGAGTTCGCGGGTGGCGGGGGCGAAGGTCTCGTACTGGCCGAGGACGCGGGACGACAGGAACGACAGGAGCATGCCGAGTTCGACGCCTGTGACCTTGCCGCCGACGGCGCCGAGGACCGCGCCGCCCGGGGTGTTGCCGCGCCGTTCCTGCATCTTCTCCAGGAGCGGCTTGAGGATCTCCCGGAACCCGGCGACGTTCGCCCGGACCCAGCCGGGGCGGTCGACGACGAGTACGGGAGTGTCGTGGATGTCCTCCGTGCCCATCCGGGTGAAGCCGCGGACGTGTTCCTCCGCGGCCTTGGCGTGCCGGCGCAGTTCCGCGACGACGGCCCGGGCCTCGTCGCGGCTCACGTCGGGGCCCGGTCGTGCGAGCCGGGTCGCGGTCGCCACCGCGAGATTCCAGTCGACCATCTCGGCACCACCGATGCTCGTCATGCGTCAACCGTACGTGAGCGTTCCCGCTTGGGGCAGGCCGCTCGGGCGGGCAAAGCCGACATCTGCCCGCCGGGCGCGGGGCCGGCTCAGCCGCAGCCGCAGGCCGCCAGCGCCGTCGCCGTACGGTCCAGGGCACTCTGCGCCGCCACGGGGTTCGTCGTCCCGGAGGCGAGGAACGCGAAGGCGAGCAGCCGGCCGTCCTGGTCCACGACCGTTCCCGCCAGGGTGTTGACGCCGGTCAGCGTGCCTGTCTTCGCCCGTACGACGCCTGCCGCGCCGTCGGTGTAACGGCTCGTCAGGGTGCCGGTGAACCCGGCGACCGGGAGGCCGGTGAGGACGGGGCGGAGTTCGGGGTGGGCCGGGTCGCCCGCCTTCACCAGCAGGGCTGTGAGCAGGTTCGCGGTGAGCCGGTCGGCACGGTCGAGGCCGCTGCCGTCGTGGAAGTCGGCGCCTGCCAGTGGGAGTCCGAGTTTCTTCAGCTGCGCGCGGATCGCGTTGCCACCACCCTGGAAGTCGGCGCGCTGCCTGGCTGCCACCGCGGTCTGGCGGGCGAGGGCCTCGGCGATGTCGTTGTCGCTGTTGGTCAGCATGCGTTCGACGACGTCGGACAGGGGTGGTGAGGAGACCTCGGCGAGGGTCTCGGCGCGGCCGGTGGCTTTGGAGGGGCCGGGGGACGTGGTTCTGATGCCGCTGTCCGCCAGGAACCGGGCGAACTCGCGGGTCGCGTCCTTGGCCGGGTCCGTCGTGCGCGGGGCCGGCCCGCTCGCCGTGTCGTCGGTGCGGCCCTCGTCCGCCATCAGGGCGCTGACGGGAGCGAGGTTGTCGTTGACCCCGATCGGGTGGAGTTCGGAGCCGGCGTAGAGGGTCTTGTCGTAGGAGAGGGTGACCGACGTGATGCGGCGCTTCTTCAGGGCCGCGGCCGTGTCGTCGGCCAGTTCGCGCAGGCTCGCCCAACTGTCGGCGTCCTTGCGGGCGGTCAGTGTGGGGTCGCCGCCGCCGACGAGGACGAGTTCCCTGGTGTCGGCTTCCAGGGCCGCGCGCGTGGTGAGGCGGTGGTCGGCGCCGAGGGCCGAGAGAGCGGCGACGGCGGTGGCGATCTTCGTGGTGGAGGCGGGGGTCAGGGCCGTGCCGGCACCCGTGCCGTAGAGCTGTTTTCCACCGGCGACGTCCACGACGGCGGCGGTGGGGCGGGGGCCGAGGGCCGCGTTGTGCAGGAGCGGGCCGAGGACGTCGGCGAGGGCCTTCCCGGTCGGGGCGGACTTCACGTGGTTGCCGGCGGCGCCGAGTCCCACGAGGACGGACGCGGCGCTCGGAGCGGGCTGGGGGCCCGCGTCCGTCGTACCGGAATCACCGCCGTGATCTGCGCCACCCGTCTGCTCCAGTGCGGCGGCCCGGTCCCGCTCGGCCGTACGCTGACCCGAGGAGTCCCAGGGACCGGCGGCCGTCGCCACGGTCGCGGCCAGCGCCAGTCCGGCGGTGGCGGCGCCCGCGGTGTAGCGCCAGGTCCTGACGGACTCCGACCCCGGAATCCTGGCAAGCCGTGCGACCTGCGGTTTCATGGCGGCGACGGTCCGTGCGAGCTGCGGCCTCACGGTGTCCGTGGCCCGGGTGAGTCCTGGACGTACGGCGCCCGCGGCGCGTGCCAGACGCGGTCGTACGGCGTTCGCGGCCCGCTTCACATGCGGTCTCGCGGCCCGCCAAGGCCTCAGTTCAGGCACGACCAACAGCCCCTTTCGCGATCACACTCCGGCGTGAGGGACACTTAACCACCAGAACTATGTGCTGATCATGGAGGAGTCACCGGTGGAGTTCGACGTCACGATCGAGATCCCGAAGGGTTCGCGGAACAAGTACGAGGTGGACCACGAGACCGGTCGTATCCGTCTGGACCGTCGACTCTTCACCTCGACCGCCTACCCGACCGACTACGGCTTCGTCGAGAACACCCTCGGCGAGGACGGCGACCCGCTGGACGCGCTGGTCATCCTCGACGAGCCGACGTTCCCGGGCTGCCTCATCAAGTGCCGTGCGATCGGCATGTTCCGCATGACGGACGAGGCGGGCGGCGACGACAAGCTGCTGTGCGTCCCGGCGACGGATCCGCGCCAGGAGCACCTGCGCGACATCCACCACGTCTCCGAGTTCGACCGCCTGGAGATCCAGCACTTCTTCGAGGTCTACAAGGACCTGGAGCCCGGCAAGTCCGTCGAGGGCGCCGACTGGGTCGGCCGTACCGACGCCGAGGCCGAGATCGAGCGGTCGTACAAGCGCTTCAAGGACACGGGCGGCCACTGAGCACCGTGCTCCTGACGGGCCGCACGCGTACGTGTGCGGCCCGTTGGCATGCCCGCGCATACTGAGGCCTGTCGGAATGTGTCGTTCAGGGAGCGTTACGGAGTGACGGAGGCGGAGTACCGCAAGCCGCAGTCGGACGAGACCAGGGGTCTCTACGACTCCGAGATCACGTCCGAGTTCGCCCTTCCCGACGGGCTCGTCACGCCGCGAGCCGTCGGCGGCGAGCCGGAGACCACGTCCGAGTTCGCGGTGCCGAAGGGGCTTGGTGTCCCGCAGGCACCGGCCGTCGAGCCGGAGGGGTCGGCGTTCAGCCTGCCCCGGACCTACAGCGCGAAGGACGCGCCGCCCGCGTTCACCCCGCCGACCGGCATCCCTGTGGTGAGTCTCACCAAGGACCTGCCCTGGCAGGACCGGATGCGGACCATGCTGCGGATGCCGGTGGCCGAGCGGCCCGCGCCGGAGCCGGTCGCGAAGGCGGAGGACGAGACCGGTCCGGCCGTGCCGCGCGTGCTCGACCTGACCCTGCGTATCGGCGAGCTGCTCCTCGCGGGCGGCGAGGGCGCGGAGGACGTGGAGGCGGCGATGTTCGCCGTCTGCCGGTCGTACGGGCTGGACCGCTGCGAGCCGAACGTCACGTTCACGCTGCTGTCCATCTCGTACCAGCCGTCGCTGGTGGAGGACCCGGTGACGGCCTCCAGGACCGTGCGGCGGCGCGGTACCGACTACACGCGGCTGGCGGCCGTCTTCCAGCTGGTGGACGACCTCAGCGACCCCGAGGCGGCCATCTCCCTGGAGGAGGCCTACCGGCGGCTCGCCGAGATCCGGCGCAACCGGCACCCGTATCCGACCTGGGTGCTGACCTCCGCGAGCGGGCTGCTGGCGGGCGCCGCTTCCGTGCTCGTCGGCGGTGACCTGATCGTGTTCGTCGCGGCGATGCTGGGCGCGATGCTCGGTGACCGGCTGGCGTGGCTGTGCGCGGGGCGGGGGCTGCCGGAGTTCTACCAGTTCACAGTCGCCGCGATGCCGCCCGCCGCGATCGGGATCGCCCTCACGCTGGCCCACGTCGACGTGAAGGCGTCCGCGGTCGTCACCGGTGGGCTGTTCGCGCTGCTGCCGGGGCGGGCGCTGGTGGCGGGCGTCCAGGACGGCCTGACCGGGTTCTACATCACCGCGTCGGCCCGACTGCTGGAGGTCATGTACTTCTTCGTGGGCATCGTCGTGGGCGTGCTGGTGATGCTCTACGTGGGGGTGCAGCTGGGTGCGCGTCTCAACCCGGACGAGGCGCTGTCGACGGTCTCGCGGCCGGTGTGGCAGATCGCGGCCTCGATGCTGCTGTCGCTGACGTTCGCGGTGCTGCTCCAGCAGGAACGTTCCACCGTGCTGGCCGTCACCCTGAACGGTGGCGTCGCCTGGTGTGTGTACGGCGCGATGCGCTACACCGGCGAGTTCTCACCGGTTGCCGCCACGGCCGTCGCGGCGGGCCTGGTGGGGCTGTTCGGGCAGTTGCTGTCCCGGTACCGGTTCGCGTCCGCCCTGCCGTACACGACGGCGGCGATCGGCCCGCTGCTGCCGGGGTCCGCCACGTACTTCGGATTGTTGTCGATCGCCCAGAGCCACGTCGACGAGGGGCTCGTGTCCCTGTCGAAGGCGGCGGCGCTGGCCATGGCCATCGCCATCGGGGTCAACCTGGGGTCGGAGATCTCCCGGCTGTTCCTGCGGGTGGGGTCGGCGGGGAAACGGCGGGCCGCCAAGAGGACGCGGGGGTTCTGAGCTTTGGCGACCGCGGGTCCGTCGTGGTTGCTCGCGCAGTTCCCCGCGCCCCTGGTAGGTCTCAGTAACCCTGGTTGTACGGATTCTGCTGGTTCTGCTGGCCGTACGGCTGCTGCCCGTAAGTCTGCTGCTGCGGGTACTGCTGGGCGTAGGGCTGCTGCTGGTCGTAGCCGTACGGCTGCTGAGGGGGCTGCTGCTGCTGGGGGTACGGCTGCTGCTGGTCGTCGGACGGGATGCGGCGGAGCTGGGTCGTCGCGTCGTCCATGGGCTGGTACGGCTGCTGGGGCGGGGTCTGTGCGGCCGCGCGCTTCTTCTTGCCTCGCTCGCGCAGGTACTCGATGAGGATCGGGACCACCGAGACCAGGACGATCAGGACGAGGATGGCCTCGACGTTCTTCTTGATGGCGTCGATCTGGCCGAGCCAGTAGCCGGCGAGGGTGACGCCGGTGCCCCAGGCCACACCGCCGATGAGGTTGTACGTCAGGAAGGTGCGGTACTTCATCCGGCCTGCGCCCGCCACGATGGGGGCGAAGGTGCGCACGATCGGGACGAAGCGGGCCAGGACGATGGCCTTGGGGCCGAACTTCTCCATGAACTCGTGGGCCTTCTCCAGGTTCTCCTGTTTGAAGAGCTTGGAGTTGGGGCGGCTGAAGAGCTTCGGGCCGAAGAACTTGCCGATCATGTAGCCGACCTGGTCGCCGAGGACGGCGGCCGCCACGATGAGCGTGCACACGAGCCACAGGGGCTGGCTGATGTACTGCCCCTGCGCGACGAAGAGACCCGCCGTGAACAGCAGGGAGTCGCCCGGCAGGAAGGCGAACAGGCCCGACTCGGCGAAGACGATCAGCAGGATGCCTGGCAGGCTGAAGGTCTGGATCAGATAGTCGGGACTGATCCACTCGGGGCCGAGCGCGAGCGTGGTCACTGGATCGTGGCTCCTGCAGGTGGGTCGGGCGGGGCTGGCTGCCCAAAACTATCAACGCAGCCGTGGGGGCCCAGGTTCCATGGGGCTCCCCAGGATGCACTGTGGCCCGGCTGGGGCAAAGCTGTGAGCCATGGGTATCGATGAATACGGCGGTGGACAGGGGCCTCAGCCCGACGTTCTCGTGGTGACCACGAACGACGTACCCGGCCACCGGGTGCAGGAGGTACTGGGCGAGGTGTTCGGGTTGACGGTGCGTTCCCGGCACCTCGGCAGCCAGATCGGCGCCGGGCTGAAGTCGATGATCGGCGGTGAGCTCAAGGGGCTGACCAAGACGCTGGTGCAGACCCGGAACCAGGCCATGGAGCGGCTCGTCGAGCAGGCACGCGCGCGTGGCGCGAACGCCGTGCTGATGTTCCGCTTCGACGTGACGGAGGCCGCGGACGTCGGCACGGAGGTCTGCGCCTACGGCACGGCGGTGGTCCTGACCCGGGAGTAGAGCCCGGACGCCTACGAGGTGCGGCGGGCCGCGTTGGCCGTGATCGCGTCCCTGAGGTGCTCGGCGAGACCGGGGCGCATGGTGTCGTAGAACTCCTTGAAACGTTCGTCCGCGACATACATCTCGGCCAGGGCGACGTGCATCTCGTACGGGCAGTCGTAGTACCAGGTGCAGATGTGCTGCCGGTGTTCCTCGGCCATGGCCGTCGCCGCCTCGCCGGACGGCGGCTCGCCGGCGGCCATCAGGGCGGCGTAGCGCTCGCTCCAGGCGGCGACCTCGGCCTGCAGGCGTTTCCAGTCGTCCTTGGTGTAGCGGGCGGCGCGGCGCTGCGACTCGGCGTACGCCTCGGTGCCGCCCCAGCGTTGTTCGGCCTCCTCGGCGTACTGCTCGGGGTCCTTTTCTCCGAAAACCTCGAAGCGTTCCTCGGGGGTGAGATCGATGCCCATCTTGCGTGCCTCCATGGCGTGTTCCACGGCCGTCGCCATCTTCTGCAGCTTCTCGATCCGGGCGGTCAGCAGTTCGTGCTGGCGGCGCAGGTGCGCGCGCGGGTCCGCGGCCGGATCGTCGAGCAGGGCGGCGACCTCGTCGAGCGGGAAGCCGAGTTCCCGGTAGAACAGGATCTGCTGCAGCCGGTCGAGGTCGGCGTCGTTGTAGCGCCGGTGGCCCGCGTGGCTGCGTTCGCCGGGGGCGAGCAGGCCGATGTCGTCGTAGTGGTGCAGGGTGCGCACCGTCACGCCGGCGAAGCCCGCGACCTGTCCCACGGAGTAGCTCACTTCGTCCGCTCCCTTCTCGGTACGCGCTCCACACTGGGCCCTCACGCCACGTGAGGTGCAAGCCCAGCATGAACACCTCCGGATGTCGTGCCTGTTTTGTCCGTTTATGGTGATCCTCTGGTCCGAGTGTGGTGCGGGCGTACGGAACCCCGGTCCGCCGGTCGACGTTGATCTCTTCAGGAGGCAAGCCCATGCCACTGCACCAAGGGCCCGAGAAGCCCGACGAGCGCCCACTGTCCGTCAATCCCTTCTACGGCGTGGCCGATCCGGTCGGCGGGATGACCGAGGCCCCGCCCAAGCACCGGCTCCCCGGCGCCCCGATGCCCCCCGACACCGCGCATCAACTGGTCCACGACGAGCTGATGCTGGACGGCAACTCCCGGCTGAACCTCGCCACCTTCGTCACCACCTGGATGGAACCGCAAGCCGGGGTGCTGATGGCGGAGTGCCGGGACAAGAACATGATCGACAAGGACGAGTACCCGCGCACCGCCGAGCTGGAGCAGCGCTGCGTGGCGATCCTCGCGGACCTGTGGAACGCGCCGGATCCCTCGGCGGCGGTGGGCTGTTCGACGACCGGCTCCAGTGAGGCGTGCATGCTTGCCGGCATGGCGCTCAAGCGGCGCTGGGCCCAGAGGAACGCCGACCGGTACCCGGGGGCGCGACCGAACCTCGTCATGGGTGTCAACGTCCAGGTGTGCTGGGAGAAGTTCTGCAACTTCTGGGAGGTGGAGGCCCGTCAGGTGCCCATGGAGGGCGACCGGTTCCACCTCGACCCGCAGGCAGCCGCGGAGTTGTGCGACGAGAACACGATCGGGGTCGTGGGCATTCTCGGCTCCACCTTCGACGGCTCCTACGAGCCGATCGCCGACCTGTGCGCGGCCCTCGACGCCCTCCAGGAGCGCACGGGACTGGACATCCCCGTGCATGTCGACGGGGCGTCCGGCGCCATGGTCGCGCCCTTCCTCGACGAGGACCTGATGTGGGACTTCCGGCTGCCGAGGGTCGCCTCCATCAACACCTCCGGGCACAAGTACGGGCTGGTGTACCCGGGTGTCGGCTGGGCACTGTGGCGGGACAAGGAGGCCCTGCCCGAGGAACTCGTGTTCCGCGTCAACTACCTGGGCGGCGACATGCCGACCTTCGCGCTCAACTTCTCCCGCCCCGGCGCCCAGGTCGTCGCGCAGTACTACACCTTCCTTCGGCTGGGCCGCGAGGGCTACCGGGCCGTGCAGCAGTCCACGCGGGACGTGGCCCGGGGCGTCGCCGAACGCGTGGAGGCGCTCGGCGACTTCCGGCTGCTGACCCGCGGCGACGAACTCCCGGTGTTCGCGTTCGCCACGGCCCCGGGCGTGGAGGCGTACGACGTCTTCGACGTGTCCCGGCGGCTGCGCGAGCGGGGCTGGCTGGTGCCGGCGTACACCTTCCCGCCGAACCGGGAGGACCTGTCGGTGCTGCGGGTGGTGTGCCGCAACGGCTTCACGGCCGACCTCGCCGACCTGTTCGTGGAGGACCTGGAGCGCCTGCTGCCCGAACTGCGCCGCCAGCCGCACCCGTTGACGAGGGACAAGGGCGCGGCGACGGGGTTCCACCACTAGAGCGCCGACGCCGTGGGCCGCCGGGTGGGCCCCAGGGGCTTCTGAGGCTGTTGGCCGGCCGACCGGCAGCCGACCGGCTCGGCGTGGGCCACCTCATGGGTCACCCCCCGCCTCGTCGAGCGCACCCGTTCCGCCGGGGGACGGCTTCCAGAGCCGTCAGGGACGGCCTAGCGGCTCAGCCGCCCGAACCTCCGTACGGCCAGCGGGAAGAACACGGCGAGGAGGCCCAGGGGCCAGGCGACGGCGGCCCAGATGTGGCCCGGTTCGCCGCCGGGGCCGCCCAGCAGGTCCCGGACGGCCGTCGCCGTCTGGGACATGGGGTTCCACTCGACGGCCGTACCCAGCCAGCCGGGCATGGAGTCGGGGGTAGCGAAGGCGTTGGACAGGAAGCCGACCGGCCAGACCAGGATCTGCACGGCCTGCACCAGCTCCGGCTTTCCCGCGACCATCGCCAGGTGGATGCCGATCCACAGCATGGCGAACCGGAAGAGCAGGAGCAGACCCATGGCTCCCAGAAACCCGGTGACGCCTCCGTGTGCCCGCCAGCCGATGGCGTACCCGACGCCGGTCATCGCGGCCAGGCTCAGCACGGACTGGAGCATGTCGGCGGCCGAACGGCCCACCAGGACGGCCCCGTTGGCCATCGGCATGGACCGGAACCGGTCGATCACCCCCTTGTCGAGGTCCTGGGTGACGGCGATCATGGTCGCCTCCAGCCCGAACGCCATGGTCAGCGCGAGCATCCCGGGGACCAGGTAGTCGACGTACTCCCCCTCCACGCCCCGACCGCCGCCGATCAGGTAGCCGAACATCACCAGCAGCATCACCGGGAAGACGAGCGCGACCAGCACCCGCACCGGCTGCCGTGCCCAGTGGGCGAGTTCGCGCCGGGTCATGGTCCAGGAATCGGTCAGCGCGTAGGTGCTCACACGGTCTCCTTCACTCGGTTCTCGTCGCCGGTGAGGTGCAGGAACACCTCGTCCAGGGTGGGCCGGCGCAGGGCCACGTCCTCCGCCTCGACACCGGCCGCCTCCAGGGCCCTTACGACGCCGGAGAGCGCCGCCATCCGGTCGGTGACCGGGGCACTGAGCAGCCTGCGGTCGGGGTCGACGGAGACCGTGGCCGGGTCGAGCGGCAACAGGGCGAGGGCCGCGCCGAGTTGGCCCGCGTCGCGCAGGACGACGTCGATGCGGTCGCCGCCGGTGCGCGCCTTCAGTTCGTCGGAGGTGCCGTCGGCGATGACCTGCCCCCGGTCGACGACGGAGATGCGGTCGGCGAGCTGGTCGGCCTCCTCCAGGTACTGGGTGGTCAGCAGGACCGTCGTACCGCCGTCGGCGAGGGAACGGACCGCGGCCCACACCTCTGCGCGGCCGCGCGGGTCGAGACCGGTGGTGGGTTCGTCCAGGAACAGCACCTCCGGGTCGCGGATGAGTGAGGCGGCGAGGTCCAGGCGGCGCCGCATTCCGCCGCTGTAGGCGCGGACCTGCTTGCGGCCGGTGTCCGCCAGGCCGAAGCGCTCCAGGAGCTCGTCGGCACGCACGCGCGCGTGGCGGGCGCCCAGGTGGTACAGGCGGCCGAACATCTCCAGGTTCTGGCGGCCGCCGAGTTCCTCGTCGAGGGCGGCGTGCTGGCCGAGCAGGCCGATGCTCAGCCGTACGTCATAGGCCTGGCGTGTCACGTCGTGGCCGGCGACCTCGGCGCGGCCCTCGTCCGGGTGGAGCAGGGTGGACAGGACGCGGACGAGGGTGGTCTTGCCCGCGCCGTTCGGGCCGAGCATGCCGTGGACGCTGCCGCGCGCGACTCTCAGGTCGAGCCCGTCCAGGGCGGCTTTGTCGCCGTACCGCTTCCGCAGACCTTCCGCGACGATCACGTCGGTCATCGGGCATCCTCCAGAATCAGGGCGCGTAATCAAACTTGACTACCTATCCAAAGTAACGCCGCCCGTCCAACTAGTCAAACTTGATTAACGGGCGTCCCCGGGATGCCGTTCCCCCGTCGCGTAGGGGTTCTCCTCGCCCTCTCCGAGGACGCCGACGAACGGCTCGCCCTCCCCCGCGAAGGTGTACGCCCCGCCCTCGATACGGGCGATGAGCCCCCGGGTCCACTCGGACTCGGCGTCGGCCGTGTGGACCCAGAGGTTCATGATCTCGCCGATGTGGCCGAGCTGTTCCGGGCCGCCCTCGGGCACGTAGTGCTCGGTGACGGAGGAGCGCCACGCCTCGATCCCGCGGATCCGCTCCTTCAGCAGTGTCACGGCCTCGGCGCGCGGCAGTTCCACGATGAAGCCGATGGCCGCGGACTTGACGTCCATCTTCTGGTCGTACGAGGTCAGCGCCTCCCGCACCAGCCTGAAGCACTCCTCGGTGCCGGCCTCGGTGATCTCGTACTCCGTGCGCGGCGGCCCGCCCGCGGTGGAGGGCGCCGTCTCGTGCTCGATCAGCAGCCCCTGCTTCGCCATCTGTTTCAGGGCGTGGTAGATCGAGCCGGGCTTGGCGTTGGACCACTCGTGCGCGCCCCAGTACTCCAGGTCGTTGCGCACCTGGTAGCCATGGGCCCGCCCGTGCTGGCGCACCGCGCCGAGCACGAGAAGACGGATCGCTGACATGCGGTCCAGGTTATGGCCTCACTTTTCGGCGAGCGCCACCAGCTCGAACGCGGTCTTCCCGTCGAGGGACTCCCGGACGATGTCGGCGTGGCCGGCGTGCCGGGCCGTCTCGCGGATCAGGTGCAGCAGCACCCAGCGGACGGAGACCCGGCCCTCGGGCGGGAACCAGGGCTGGTCCGGGAGGGCGAAGGTGTCATCGAGGCTCGGTGCCGACCGGGCGAACGCCTCCGTCTCGGCGGCGACCTTCTCCCAGTACGCCAGCTGCGACTCCACGGTCTCCCCCTCGATCAGGGCGAAACACTCGTGCCAGTTCGACTGCTCCCGGTGCACCGCCGGCTCCTCGCCCTTGGCGCGGGCGATCCAGCTCTGTTCGACCTCGGCGACGTGTTTGACCAGGCCCCCCAGGGAGAGTTCGCTCGCGCTGGGCTTGGCGACAGCCTGCTCCTGCGTCAGCCCGAGCACCGACCGCCGGATCCCGCCGCGCTGCTCCTCCAGGAAGGAGAGAAGAGCTCCACGCTCGTCGCCGTACTCCTCCGCGGGAACGTGAGTGACCATGACCGCCGCCTTTCATCGGGCTCGGGGGGCCTTCCCCCCGACACCGACGAAGCTACGGGCCCTTTAGGACAGTTCCGGTCCTAAAGGGCCCGCGGCAGCGTTCGTACGCGAGGGATCAGAACGGGAAGCCGCTGCGGCCGTGCTGGACCGAGATCCACTTGGTGGTGGTGAAGGAGTCCAGCATGGTGTCGCCGTTCAGTCGGCCGATGCCGGAGTGCTTCTCGCCGCCGAAGGGGACGATCGGCTCGTCGTGGACGGTGCCGTCGTTGACGTGGAACATGCCGGTGTCGATCTGCTTGGCGAAGGCGACACCGCGCTCGATGTTCGCGGTGTGGACGGCACCGCTCAGGCCGTAGGGGGTGTCGTTGGTAAGGCGGACGGCCTCCTCCTCGCCGTCGAAGGTGATGAGGAACGCGACCGGGCCGAAGACCTCCTGGCGGAGCAGGGCGGAGTCGGCGGGGAGCCCGGCGAGGACCGAGGGCTCGACCAGGTTGTCGGTGGTGGTGCCGTGCACCAGCGCGGTGGCGCCCTCGGCGATCGCCTGCTCCACGACGCTCGAAAGGGCGTCCGCCTGCGAGGAGTTGATCACCGGGCCGATGACCGTCTCGGGGTCGCGCGGGTCGCCGACCTTGAGCGTGCGCACCTTGGCGACGAACTTCTCGGTGAACTCGTCGGCGACCGCGCGGTCGACCAGCACCCGGTTGGCGGCCATGCAGACCTGGCCCTGGTGGACGTACCGGCTGAAGACGGCGGCGTCGACGGCGTAGTCGATGTCCGCGTCGTCGAGGACCACGAGGGCGCTGTTGCCGCCGAGTTCGAGGACCGAGCGCTTGAAGTTCGCGGCGCAGACGGTGGCGACATGGCGGCCGACCTTGTCGGAGCCGGTGAAGGAGATGACCTTGGGGATCGGGTGCTCGATGAAGGCGTCGCCGATCTCGGCGATGTCGGTGATGACGACGTTGAGCAGACCGCCGGGGAGCCCTGCGTCCTCGAAGAGCTTCGCGACCAGGGAGCCGCCGACGATCGGGGTGTTCTGGTGCGGCTTGAGGACCACGCCGTTGCCGAGCGCGAGCGCCGGGGCCACCGACTTGAGCGACAGCAGGAAGGGGAAGTTGAACGGGCTGATCACACCGACGACACCGACGGGCACGCGGTAGACGCGGTTCTCCTTGCCGTCCACCGGCGAGGGGATGATCCGGCCCTCGGGGCGCAGCGACAGGTGGACCGCCTCGCGCAGGAACTCCTTGGCGAGGTGCAGTTCGAAGCCGGCCTTCAGCCGGGTGCCGCCGAGCTCCGCGATGATCGCCTCGGCGATCTCGCCCTCGCGCTCCTCGACCAGCCGCAGGACCTTCTCGAACACCGCGCGGCGGGCGTAGGGGTTGGTCTTCGCCCACTCCTTCTGCGCGCGGGCGGCGGCCTGGTACGCGTCGTCGACCTCTTCGACCGTGGCTATCGTGATCGACGCCAACTTGTCGTCGTCGTATGGGTTGAAGTCGATGATGTCCCAGGAGCCGGTGCCCGGGCGCCACTCACCGTCGATGTACTGCTGGGCCAGGTCGGTGAAGTACGACGACATGTGATCCCCAAATCACTAGCAGACACACGATCAACGTCACGGTCTGATCACACGTCATCGTACGTGCGCGGCAGGCGAGTTGGGCACGCCGAGCAATCTTCTGGGGAGAACCCTTGATGCTCCGGAGGAGATTCCGCGCGCTTCAGGACAACTGTCAGGACAGCTGAAGCAGACCGCGCAGCAGATCCCGGCTCTCGTCCGGACCGGGGCTGTCCTGCTGGAGCTCCTTGAGCGCCTTCTCGTACTGCGTGACGTCCTCGCGCTTGTCCAGGTAGAGCGCGCTGGTGAGCTGCTCCAGGTAGACGACGTCGGTCAGGTCGGACTCGGTGAAGCTGAGGATCGTGAACGCGCCGCTCTCGCCGGAGTGCCCGCCGAAGCCGAACGGCATGATCTGCAGCCGCACATTGGGGCGTTCGGAGATCTCGATGAGGTGCTGGAGCTGCCCGCGCATCACCTCGCGGTCGCCGTACGGGCGGCGCAGGCAGGCCTCGTCGAGCACCACATGGAACTCGGGGCCGGCCTCGTCGGCCAGGTGCTTCTGCCGCTCCAGCCGCAGCGCCACACGCTTCTCCACGTCGGCCGCGCTGGCGCCCTTCATCCCGCGCCGTACGACTGCACGTGCATACGCCTCGGTCTGCAACAGGCCGTGGATGAACTGGACCTCGTAGGCGCGGATGAGGGAGGCCGCGCCCTCCAGGCCCACATAGGTGGGGAACCAGCTCGGCAGGACGTCGGAGTAACTGTGCCACCAGCCCGCCACGTTGGCCTCGCGGGCGAGGGAGAGGAGCGAGGAGCGCTCCTGCTCGTCCGTGATGCCGTAGAGCGTCAGCAGGTCCTCCACGTCACGCGTCTTGAAGCTCACCCGGCCCAGTTCCATCCGGCTGATCTTCGACTCGGACGCGCGGATCGAGTAACCCGCCGCCTCACGCGTGATGTTCCGCGCCTCACGCAGCCGCCTGAGTTGCGAGCCGAGCAGCATCCGCCGCACCACCGATCCGGGCTCTCCCGCGCTCACGTTCGCCTGCCTCCCCAACGTCTTCAGGGGCCAGAGTCTGCCACTAAAACACTCCGAGCAGTACTCGTCCGATTACAGATATGGCAGAAAGCCAAAGATTCTGCATAGCCCTGAGACAGGAAGAGGGGAGGAAGAGGCAAGGAACGGGAGAGAAGATGGCGGAAAAAATGGCCAACAAGCGGTACGGGAGGGTCCAATTCGGTCAGCTGCACGTGCATCTGCACCTTGCATCTGCACCGCTCATCCGAAACCATGGTCCCGCGCAACCGCTGCATCGCAACGACCGCGAATTCCCGGGAGTGCCTCGCATGGGGACGAATGGATCGACCATGCTCGAGCCGTTACGGCAGGGCCTTCCGCCGCTGGATCCCGCGGACGTGTCCGACGCCGCCTCCTGTTCGCTTCCCGCCCGCTACGAAGCGGTCGGTGACGCACGGAGGTTCACCCGCAGAACGCTCGACCAGTGGGAGCTTGCCGACCGCTTCGACGACGTCTGCCTGGTGGTCTCCGAACTCGTCACCAACGCGCTGCGGCACGCGATGCCGGCGAACGGTGTGCGCACGGGAGAGCAGAACCCGCCCGTGCGGCTGCACCTGATGCGGTGGACCGAGCGGTTGGTGTGCGCGGTGCGCGACCCCAGCCAGGACAGTCCCGTCGCGCGCGATTCGGACGACTTCTCGGCGGAGTCGGGGCGCGGACTGTTCCTCGTCGACTCCTTCAGCGACAGCTGGGGATGGCACCCGATGAGGGAGTCGCTGGGCGGCAAGGTCGTCTGGGCCCTGTTCCGGCTCCAGTCGCACCCCCCGACGGCCGCGAGCCCGACCCCGGCCGAGTGATGCACCGCGGCGTTCTGTCACGCCGCGGTTCTACGCGCGTTACGTTGCGCGTGCCCACTGTCACCCTCGGTCGCCCGCGGATGACCGGGGATCAGCCCGCTATCAGGTGGTCGAACTCGCCGTCCTTGATGCCCAGCAGCATCGCTTCGATCTCCGCGCGGGTGTAGACGAGCGCGGGACCGTCCGGGAAGCGGGAGTTGCGGACCGCAACTCCCCCGTCGGGCAGACGTGCGAACTCCACGCAGGAGCCCTGCGAGTTGCTGTGCCGGCTCTTCTGCCAGGCCACCCCGCTCAGAGTCGTGGCCGTCATGCCGTTGTACACGTCGAGGTCCACAGGTCGCTCCCCGGTGGTGCGGTGGCCATGTGGCCAGTGATGCAGTGGTCAACTGGTCCGGATCATAGCTCTGTTCACGTGCAGATGCATGAGCAGATGCACGTGCACGAGGGGTGTTCCTGTGGTTACAGATGTGACGTGTGGGGCGCGACATCCGTTCCCGTCCTCGGGACCGAACCCTCGTGCACTAGGAAGAGACGCGAACCGGGCCGCCGGTGTTCCACCCTCCGGGGAAGGATGCGCTCAGCGGCTGCCGTACGGCAGCAGTGCCATCTCCCTCGCGTTCTTGATCGCTCGCGCCAGCAACCGTTGCTGCTGGGCCGACACCCGGGTGACGCGGCGGCTGCGGATCTTGCCGCGATCGGAGATGAACTTTCGCAACAGGTCGGTGTCCTTGTAGTCGATGTATGTGATCTTCGCCTGGTCCAGCGGATTGGGCCGGTCCTTGGCGGGCTTGCGCTCGGGCTTGCGGGGCATGGGGGTCAGACCTCCAGGAGGGTGTCGAAGGCGGGCGGGAGCCGCTTCCAGGCGTCGCGGCCCGCGGCGTACTCGGTGTCGGTCAACAGGCAGGACTCCAGCAGCCGTTCGAGTCCGTCGCGGTCGAGTCCTGGCGAGGTGAAGACGAGGTGCTGGCAGCAGTCGCCGTGCTCGGGGTGCCAGTCCATCGCGGCGGCCGCCCGGCGCACCGGCGGGACCATGTCCCACGCCGCGTCCGGGAGGGACGCGAGCCAGGGGCCCGCACTCTCGACACACAGGGCGCCGCCGGCCGCGTCCCAGTGCAGCAGCACGTCCGGCCGGTCGGCGAGCCAGAACCGGCCCCGGCTGCGGGCGGCCGCACAGGTGATGTCCTCCAGGGCCTCGTAGAGCCGCTCGGGGTGGAACGGCCGCCGACGGTGCCAGACGAGCGTGCAGACGCCGTGTGCGTCGGCATCGGCGGGGAGCAGGGCGCACGCGGGGTGCTGGGCCGCCGCCGCGGACTCCACGTCGAAGCCCGCGAGAGCGGCCCGGGCGAGCGGGGACTGCGCGGACTGCCGTACCGGATGGCGGGTGCCGGCCGGGTCCGTCGGGGGGATGTCCCCGATCGGGACCTGGCAGGCCGTCGGGTGCAGTTGGGCAAGGAGTTCGCGGTCCTCCTCGTCGGCCTCCGGGGAGTCGAGGACGGCGAGGACGGGGGCGTACTCCAGCTGGCGGGCGAACGTGTCGGCGACCGTGCGCTGGTCGGTGGCCGCCGCCGCGAGGCCGCCCTCGGCGAGGTCGTCGCCGTTGCCGAGGTAGGGCAGCACGAGCGCCGGGTCGACGGCGGTGATCACGCCGGTGACCGTGAGGCCGCCCGCCGTGACCACCTCCGCCATGGCCTTGGGCTCGACGGAGTCCCACAGCTCGACGACCGCGAGACGCAGCGACCCTGCCGCGTCCAGACGGCGCAGCTCCGGGACCAGGTCCTCCCGGAGCGCGCAGCACGCGCAGTCGTTGACCAGGGGCGCCTCACCCGCGTCGATGAGGCCGGCGGCGTCGCGGATCGTGCGTACGACGGTGCCGGCCGCGGCCGTCGCCAGGTCGTGGTGGAGGACGACGCTGCCCGGCACCTCGGCCAGGAGCCGTTCCACGGCCGCCTTGCGGGCGTCGGCGTGCAGCCCGCCGACGATCACGACGGAGAGCATCAGCCCTTCTTTCCGTACCGGCGCTCGAAGCGCTCCACGCGCCCCGCGGTGTCCAGGACACGTGCCGTGCCGGTGTAGAAGGGGTGGCTGACGTTCGAGATCTCGACGTCCACGACCGGGTAGGTGTTGCCGTCCTCCCAGTCGACCGTCTTCTCGCTCGTCATCGTCGAGCGGGTCAGGAAGGCGTAGTTCGCGGCACGGTCGCGGAAGACGACGGAGCCGTAGGACGGGTGGATTCCCTCGCGCATGGTCAGCGCTCCTCTCGGAAGTCGACGTGGCGGGCGACGACCGGGTCGTACTTGCGCAGGGTCATGCGGTCCGGGTCGTTGCGGCGGTTCTTGCGGGTCACATAGGTGAAGCCGGTCCCGGCGGTGGACCGGAGCTTGATGACCGGGCGGAGTTCGTTGCGAGCCATGCTGCTATCTTACTGAAAATGAATTCCATTTACATAACCGCTTCGAGAGAGGTGCATCACCTGTGTCCGCGCACTGCATGCTGACCGGCGCCCAGCCGGGCTTCGGCAACCGCATCTCCCGTTCCCACCGGCGCACTTCGCGCCGTTTCGACCCCAACATCCAGTCCAAGCGCTACTGGCTGCCCGGCGAGAGCCGGTACGTACGGCTGCGGCTGAGCACGAAGGGGATCAAGACCGTCGACACGATCGGCGTCGAGGCTGCCGTGGCGCGCATCCGCGCGCGCGGTGTACGGATCTGAGGGGAGCACCGACATGGCGAAGAAGAGCAAGATCGCGAAGAACGAGAAGCGCCAGGAGGTCGTCGCCCGGTACGCCGAGCGGCGGGCCGAGCTGAAGGAGATCATCCGGCGGCCGTCCTCCACCGACGCAGAACGGCTGGCCGCGCAGGAGGAGTTGCGGCGGCAGCCGCGGGACGCGAGCGCCACGCGCGTGCGCAACCGCGACCAGGTGGACGGGCGGCCGCGCGGCTACTTCCGGACCTTCGGGCTGTCCCGGGTGAGTCTGCGGACGCAGGCGCACGCGGGATATCTGCCGGGCGTCCGCAAATCGTCCTGGTAGACATCGATCCGGAAGCGATCAACCTGGCGGCTCGCGACCTGTTAGCTCTCAAGGGTGGTGCTGGTAGCTTGCTGCGGTCCGGCCGGGCCGACCACTACAGCTTGGGAGCCTCCAGTGACTTCGGCGAACTTCTCGCGCACGGTGTCCCGTCGGCGGGCGGGGCTCGCGGCCGTCGGGCTGGTGGGCGCGCTCGTCCTGACCGCGTGCGGCGGCGGGGGCTCGGACGACGAGCCGTCGCCCGACTCCAGTACGGCTGTCTCGTCGTCGGCGTCCGACTCCGCTTCCGCTTCCGGAGGGACCGGCGGTACGTCGACCTCGTCCGCCTCCGGCAAGGTGGCGGGCAGCTGGCTGGCGACCACGGGCGGCAAGGCCGTGGCGCTGCTGGTCAACGGCGATCAGGCCGGGCTCTTCGTCACCGGCGGCACGGTGTGCAGCGGGTCCGCCAACGCCGACACCATCCGCCTGAAGTGCACGGACGGCAGCAAGGACCGGGCGGAGGGGACCGTCGAGTCGGTCGGCAAGGACACCCTCAAGGTGAACTGGGAGGACGGCGTCGGCGCCGAGACCTACACCCGGGCCGAGGGCGGCAAACTGCCGAGCGGGTTCCCGACGGCGGGCTCGGGTTCGTAGCGGAAGGCGTCGGTGGGGGCGGGCAACCGCGGGGCCCTGTGATGCGTGATGATCCATGCACCGGATCGCTCACATCAGAGGACTTCACATGCGCGCCGCCCCCCTCACCGTCACCGCCCTCGCCGCGGCCCTGCTCCTGACCGGCTGCTCCAGCGGCGGCGACAACGACAAGGCGGCCGGTGACAGCCCCGCCGCGAGCCCGGGCAACGGCACCACATGCAAGATCGGCTCCATGGACGTGGAGGTCGGACCCGCCAACGTGGCCCCCGCGGCCGGGGACACCGGCAACATCCCTGTCACGCTCACCAACCAGAGTGCCGACTGCACGCTGGACGGCTTCCCCGGCATCGACCTGAACGCCGCGGACTCGTCGGCGAGCGTCTCGCCCGAGAAGGGCGCGGCGTCCACGAAGCTGACCCTGGCCAAGGGCACGGCCGCCACCTTCACCCTCACGTACGTGCGGGGCGAGGCGGGCGGCAAGGCGAGCCTCGACGTGAAGACGCTGAACATCGCCCTGCCGGGCTCCGGGACCGCGAAGAGCTACAAGTGGTCGTACGGCCCGGTCCAGGGCCGGAGCGACAACGCCGGCGTCCCGAACGCCTCGGTCGGCGCCTTCACTCAGGCCGGCGACTGAGCCGGGGCCGGTTGCCGACCTGCGCCCGGTCGGCCGCCTGGGCGCCCTCGGTCCAGCCCGCCTCGTCGGTGACACCGCGCAGCCGGGTCGTGGTGGTCTCGGGGAACATGCGGTCCGTGCGGTCGGTGACGGCGACCTCGCGGGAGGCGAGGACCGGGAGCAGGTCCTCGGTCACCGGGGCCTCGGCGGCGGCGCGCAGACGGTCGCCGACGCGGTGGGCGTAGGCCGCGAGGAAGGACTGCCGGAAGGTCTTGGTGCGCCGGCGGCCCCCCGCGCGCTGGGCCGCCTCCGCCTTGGCCATCGCGGACTGCGCCTGCACGAGCAGGGAGGTGTACAGGAGTTCGACCGACTCCAGGTCGGCCTCGAAGCCGACGACGGTGGAGAAGGCGAACGGTTCGTTCCACACGGCCCTGCAGTGATTGGCGGTGGCGACCACGTCCAGCAGCACCGCCTTCGCCTGCTCGTACGGCGGCTCCACCCCGATCCGGCAGGCGCCCGGGGCGTCCTTCGACGGCGCCCGCGCGTCCAGCAGTGCCTCGTCGACACTGTGCCGGGCCATCAGTTCCTGCGCCTTGGCGGTGAGCGCCTCCGCCTCCTCCGGGTAGCCGGTCGCCTCCGCCTTGGCGAGCAGGGCACGGATACGGCCGAGCATGCGGCCGTCGCCGCCCTTGTGCTCCCGCCGCGATTCACCCCCTGCCTCCAGTGCTTCCAGTGCGGGCAGGCGCAGCAGCAGGCGGTACAGCTCCAGTACGGCCGTGGCGTGCGTGAAGCGGTCGGGGCCGGGGGTGTTCTCGTCGGGCTCCTCCAGCTGGGCCAGCTGAGCGGCCCAGCGGTGACCGCGCGGGCGGTCGTCGGGGGCCTGCGCGCGGATCAGGGCCGTGACGAGCCGTACGTGCGGGTCGTCCAGTTCGCGCCGCACGATCCGTACGACGTCGGCGGGCTGCCAGCCACGCCGCCAGGCCTGTGCCGCGAACTCGGCTCCGCGCCGGGCCAGTTCGGCGTCGGCCGCGGGGTCGGCGGCGAGCAGGGAGGCACCGGAGTCCAGGGCGGAGTCGTCCTCGGCATAGAGGGCCGCCTGGAAGGCACGGTCGACGGTTCCGGGCGTACCGCTGTCTGTACTACTGCCGCCTGCACTACTGCTGTCTGTACTACTGCTGTCCGTACTACTGCTCACGCGGTCGATCATCCCACCCTTCACTGTCAACCAAGGGTTGACACAACCAAGGTGTCAACCTAAGGTTGACGCATGGCATCCAACCCCGAAAACGTCACGTCATCCGTACGGCTCGACGACCTCATCACCGCCATCAAGAAGGTCCACGTCGAACCCCTCGACCAGCTTCAGGACGCGGTGATCGCCGCCGACCACCTCGGCGAGGTGGCGGATCATCTGATCGGCCACTTCGTGGACCAGGCCCGGCGTTCCGGCGCCTCCTGGACGGACATCGGCAGGAGCATGGGGGTCACCCGGCAGGCGGCCCAGAAGCGGTTCGTGCCGAAGGAGACGACCGACCTGGCCGCCGACCAGGGCTTCAGCCGCTACACCCCGCGCGCCCGCAACGTGGTGATGAGCGCCCACAACGCGGCCATCACCGCCCGCAACCCCGAGGGCCGCCCCGAACACCTCGTCCTCGGCCTGCTCGCCGAACCGGAGGGCCTCGCCGCCAAGGCGCTCGTCACCGCGGGCGTCACCCTCGACGCCGTACGCCGGGCCGCGACCGACGCGCTGCCGCCGGCCGCCGACGAGGTCCCGGAGCTCGTCCCGTACGGCTCCGACGCCAAGAAGGTCCTGGAACTCACCTTCCGCGAGGCACTCCGCCTGGGCCACAACTACATCGGCACCGAGCACATCCTGCTGGCGCTGCTGGAGTTCGAGCACGGCACGGGGGTGTTGTCGGGGCTCGGCGTCGAGAAGGAGCCGGTCGAGGAGGCCCTCGTGAAGGAGCTGGCGGGGTACGTGAAGCAGCGGGGTGAGCAAGGCTGAAGGAGGCCTGCGGGTCGGGAGGCCGTGGGCTTTCTCCGGGGGCGGCGTTGTCCGGAAGGTCCGTTGTCAGACCCTCCTGTCACACTCGCAATCATGACCGACCGCTGGGCTCTCGCCCCGGCCGAGGACGGTGGCGTGGAGCTCGCCGCCCTCGGTCCGGACGGGCTGCCCGCGGGGCCGGTGCGACGGGAGGCGGATCTGGCCGAGGCCGTGCGGGGACGGCCGGAGGTGACGCGGTGGGTGTGGCGCTCCACCACCGAGGTGTATCCGCGGCTGCTCGCCGCCGGGGTGCGGGTGGAGCGGTGCTACGACATCGAGGACGCCGAGACCCTCCTGCTCGGCCACGCCGGACGCTCAGGCGAACCCCGCTCCGCTGCCGCCGCCCTGGCCCGCCTGCGCGGCGGCCCCGTACCGCCCGACCCGCCCCAGCGCGCGGCCCGACCGGGCTCGCAATCACCGCTGTTCGAGCCGCAGAGCGTCCAGGTGCCGCTGACCGACCTCACCGAGGTCTACGCCGACCAGCAGCGACGGCACGAGGCCACCGCGCACCCCGACCGGATGCGGCTGCTGACCGCGGCCGAGTCGGCGGGGATGCTGGTGGCCGCCGAGATGAACCGCGCCGGGCTGCCGTGGAGCGCCGAAACCCATCGCCGGGTGCTGCACGAACTGCTCGGCGAGCGGTATGCCGGCGGCGGCGAGCCGCGCAGACTGGCCGAGCTCGCCGACGAAGTGTCCGCCGCCTTCGGACGCCGGGTGCGGCCCGATCTGCCCGCCGACGTCATCAAGGCGTTCGCGCAGGCCGGCGTCAAGGTGAGGTCGACCCGCCGCTGGGAGATCGAGTCCCTCGACCATCCGGCCGTGAAACCGCTGGTCGAGTACAAGAAGCTGTACCGCATCTGGGTCGCCCACGGCTGGTCCTGGCTGCAGGACTGGGTGCGGGACGGCCGCTTCCGGCCCGAGTTCCTGGCCGGCGGCACCGTCACCGGCCGCTGGGTCACCAACGGCGGGGGCGCCCTGCAGATCCCCAAGGTGATCCGCCGTGCCGTGGTCGCCGACCCCGGCTGGCGGCTCGTCGTCGCCGATGCCGACCAGATGGAGCCGCGGGTACTGGCGGCCATCTCCCGCGACCCGGGGCTCATGGAGGTGGCGGGACGCGAGAGCGACCTCTACCAGTCCGTCTCCGACCGGGCCTTCTCCGGCGACCGCGGCCAGGCCAAGCTCGCCGTGCTCGGCGCGGTCTACGGCCAGACCTCGGGCGACGGCCTCAAGAACCTCGCCGCGCTCAGACGTCGCTTCCCGAAGGCGGTGGCGTACGTCGACGACGCGGCCCGCGCGGGCGAGGAGGGCCGGCTGGTGCGGACCTGGCTGGGGCGGACGTGCCCGCCGGCGGTCGGGGCGGGTGACATGGAGGAGGCGGGTATCCCCCAGGACGAACCGGCCGGGCAGCCCGCGGAGGACGGCTGGGTGCCCGGCTACGCCTCCACCAACGCCCGCGCCCGCGGCCGGTTCGCGCGGAACTTCGTGGTGCAGGGCAGTGCCGCCGACTGGGCGCTGCTGCTGCTCGCCGCGTTGCGGCAGGCCTGTGCGGAGATGTCGGCCGAACTGGTCTTCTTCCAGCACGACGAGGTGATCGTGCACTGTCCCGAGGAGGAGACGGAGGCGGTCGTGGCGGCGATCAGAGCCGCGTCCGAGGTGGCCGGGCGGCTGACGTTCGGCGAGACGCCGGTGCGGTTTCCGTTCACGACGGCGGTGGTGGAGTGCTATGCGGACGCGAAGTGATCACCGGCTGTCCGCGACTGTCCCCGGCTGTTCCCGGCGATCACCGACTACCCGCGTAAGCCCGAGTCGTCGAGCAGTGCGATGAGTTCCTGGAGCACCGTCTTCTCGTCCGTGCCGTCCAGAGCGTCCAGAGCGGCCCGCCACTGCTCGTACGCCTCCTGGGTCCTGCCCCGCTCGCGCAGCAGGAGTCCGTGCTGGTGGCGGGCGAGGGCACCGGTGTAGCGGTCGGCTCGGGCGTCCGCCCGGCCCAGCAGCTCCGCGCACTCGGCGGCGGCCCGGCCACCGTCGCCGATCAGGCGCAGGGCACGGACCAGGCCGAGGCGGCTCTGGGACTCGCCGTGCCAGTCACCGGGGCTGCCGAGGATGCGCAGGCTCTCCTCGAAGTGCGCCATGGCGGCGGCCGGTTCGCCCAGGGTGAGATGGGCGTAGCCGATGTTGCAGTGCGCCGAGTGCCGTACGACCACGCTGCCGGTCTCCTCACCGATGGCGAGCGAGTGGCGGTGCTGCTCGATGGCGGCGCGCGGGTCGGTGTGTTCGTACAGGTTGCCCAGGTTGCTGTGGGCCACGGCCTCGCCGAAGGGGTCGTCCAACTGCCGTGAGCGGGCGAGGCTCTGCCGCAGCGCCTCGCCCGACTCGGCGTACCGGCCCAGGCTTTCGAGCAGCAGGCCCCGGTTGTTGAGGCAGCGGCGGGTCCAGGAGTCCGCGCCGAGCCGCCGCCAGATGTCCAGGGCCCGGTCGTTGAGGGCCAGGGCCTCGCCGTGCCGGCCGGTCAGGAAGTGCAGGCCGGCCAGGTCGCCCAGGGCGCATGCCTCCGCCGCCTCGTCACCGAGCCGCCGCGCCACCGTGAGCGCGGCCCGGCCGAGGACCTCCGTCTCGGGGACGCGGCCGCTGCGCTGCAGGAAGGGCGAGAGCAGGCGCAGCAGGGTGGAGACATGGGCGGCGGTGCGCTCGTCCGGGGTGTCCGTGTGGCGTTCGGCCAGGGCGACGATGTTCTTCAGCTCCGACTCGCCCCAGGCGAACGCCTTCTCGGAGGACGGGAACGGCGGGATGGCGAGGACGTGCGCCGCGTGCTCCGGCGGCTGCGATGCGGTCGGGCGGCGGCGGTCGTCCAGGTCGAGACCGGGTTCGACGATCGCGGTCAGGGCGCGTTCGGCGACGGCCGCGTACCAGCGCAGGGCGGTGCGGGCGATGTCGGAGGCGTGTCCGGTGCCCGCGAGTTCTCTCGCGAAGTCGCGGACCAGGCCGTGCGGGGCGTAGCGGCTGTACGCCGTCTCCTCCAGGAGGGCCACGTCGACGAGGCGGTCGAGGGCGTCCTCGGCGCGGGACTCGTCGGTGCTGTCGGCGCTGTCGGTGCCGAGGAGGCGGGCGACGAGGGGGACGCCGTAGGTGGGCAGGTCGAGGGCGCCGATGCGGCACAGGGCGAGAGCGGCGTCGCGGTCGGAGCGGCGGCCCGAGGCGGCGAGGGCGTCGTGGGCGACGGCGAGGGAGCGGCGGACGGAGAGGTCGTCGTACTCCAGGTGCCGCAACCGGTCTTCGGTGGCGGCGAGTTGGTCGGCGAGGACATCGGGGGTGAGGGCGTGCCGGGCGGCGAGGCGGGCGGCCACCACGCGGAGGGCCAGAGGGAGGCGGCCGGTGAGTTCTATCAGGGGGTGGGTGGCGTCGATCGGGGCCGCGAGGGAATCGGGCGTGCCGGGCGCGATGGATACGGGGCCGGTCCGATCATCTCGACTGTCCCTGCCGTCCCGGCCCGAAAGCGCGCGCAGCAACTCCGCGCTCTCCTGCGCCGAGAGCGGGGTGAGCGGGAAGCGGTGGGCGTCGTCGAGCGCGGTCAGGGGGGAGCGGCTGGTGACGATCACCGCGCAGCCGCCGCCGGCCGGCAGCAGCGGCCGTACCTGTGCGGCGCTCGCCGCGTCGTCCAGCACCATGAGCGTGCGGGTGGGCGCGAGCAGCGAGCGCAGCAACGCGGCCGCCGCGTCCGGGTGTTCGGGGATGCTGCGCGGATCGGCGCCGAGGTCGCGGAGCAGGGCGGTGAGTGCCTGGGCCGGGGTGAGCGGGGTCATCCCCGGGGTGGCGCCCTGGAGATTCACATAGAGCTGCCCGTCAGGGAAACGTTCCCGCAGCGCGTGGGCGACATGCAGCGCGAGCGCGGTCTTGCCGACGCCGGCCATACCGCTGATGACACCGACGCGGGGGCCGCCGGCGAGGGTGAGGACACGGCGGAGGTCGTCACGGGTGGCGACACGGCCGGTGAAGTGGCCGGGAGGCGGAGGGAGTTGGGCGGGCCGGGGCAGCGGGAGGGAAGCCGGGGGTGATGCCTCGGCGTTGAGGTGGGGTGGCTTGTGGGGGTGGGGATGGGGCCCGTGGGCGTCGAGGTAGGGGTCGGGCGACTCGGGGTCGAGAGGCGAGGGCTCGGTGGCGGGCTGGGTGTCTTCGCGCGTAGCGCTTGCGGGAAGCACGCCGGAAGAGGCCGCCTGGCCGGCGGGGTGTGCGTTGCGTGCGTTGCTTGCGTTGCTGGCGGCGTCCGTGTCAGCGGCCCGTCCGGAGCCGTCAACGCCCTTTCCTGCACGGCCTGTTGCACGTGCACCCCCGGCCCTGTCGCCTCCGCCTCCCCCGTCGGCCCGCTCACCGCCGTAGGACACCCCCGTGACCGGGCCGGTCGTCGGCTCCCCTCCCCCGCGCAGCACCTCCACGTGTGCCTCGCGGACCGCGGGTCCCGGCTCGACGCCGAGTTCCTCGACGAGGCGGTTGCGGAGGTCGCGGTGGACGGCGAGGGCCTCGGCCTGGCGGCCGGTGCGATGGAGGGCGAGCATCAACTGGCGGTGGTAGGACTCGCGGAGGGGGTGTTCGGCGGCCAGTGCGGAGAGTTCGGGGACGAGGGCGTCCGGCCGGGTGGGCGCGAGGGCGAGCTCGGCGTCGTAGCGCCACTCCAGAAGGAGCAGTCGCGCTTCCTCCAGGCGCTGCACCAGCGCGTATCCGGCGAGTTCGGAGGGAACTCCGCTGAGCGGGGCGCCCCGCCAGAGCGCGAGGGCCGCCGCGCAGGCGTGGACGGTGTCCGTCCAGTTCCCCTCGGCGTGCGCGGCGCGGGCCGCGGCGGCATGGTTCTCGTAGACCTGGACGTCGAGTTCGCCCGGCGCCACGCGCAGCAGATAGCCGGGGGCCGACGCCTGGAGCCGTTCGGGGTCGTCGAGCAGCCGTCGCAGCCGCGAGACGTGGTTGTGCAGGGAGGCCTTCGCCGAGGCCGGCGGGGAGCTGCCCCACAGCGCGTCCTTCAGGGAGTCGACGGAGACGACCCGGCCGGCTTCGAGGAGCAGCGCGGCCAGCAGGATCCGCTGCTTGCGGCTCCCGACGACGCGTGCAGCGGCGCCGTCACCCCCGTCGCCGTCGCCGTACAGGATCGGCGGTCCGAGCAGTCCGAACCGCAGCCCCGACTGCGGTCCACGCCCCATCACGTCGCCCACTTCTGGCGGATTTCCGCCCTCTTCACGGCGGTTTCCCGCCAGCCACCCGACGCCGGCCCCTGCCTGAATCGGCTACTGCCTCGCGGCCCCACACCGCCGATTCCCCCTCGTCGCCGTCGACTTCACGCCAACTGGCGAGCAGCGAAACGGAGATGCGTTGGCCACATGTTAGCGATTTGTTGGCGCAACCTGATGTGATCACTACATCGGATCTGGCCCGAGGGCGCGCGCGTACGACGCGCAACTCGGGGGAGTGTCGCCGTCGCGGCCGGATCCGTGGGACGCGAGAGGGTCCCGGTCGGTGGAGGTGAACGACCGGGGCTCTCGTCCCGTCCTCGGGGCCGCGGGCTCTCAGATGACGGGCGGCCGTCCCAGCCGGGCGAGTTGCCACACCGTTCGCCAGCGCATCGGCCGCCGTTCACCGGCAGGTTCCCGTACGCCCTCGACGAACCCGCCGAACCAGGCGCGCAGTCCGCTCGCCGAGCGTGTGCGCAACAGGGTGAGCGCCATCCACACGCCGAGGTGGACGGGGACCAGGAGCAGGGGCAGCCGACGGCGTACCAGCCAGACGCGGTTGCGGGCGTTGACCCGGTAGAAGATGGCGTGCCGGGCCGGTGAGGTCCTGGGGTGCTGGAGCAGCAGTTCGGGAGCGTACAGGATCCGCCAGCCGCGGTCGGCGGCCCGCCACGCCAGGTCGATCTCCTCGTGGGCGAAGAAGAACTCCGCGGGCCAGTCGCCGGTCTCGGCGAGCATGGCCGTACGGAAGGCGTGGCCGCCGCCCAGGAACCCGGTGACATACCCGCCGCGCAGCGGATCGGAGGCGCCGACGCGGGGCACGTGCCGCTGCTGGGTCTCGCCGTTCTCGTCGGCGATACGGAAGCCGATGATGCCGAGACGCTCGTCGGCGGCGAACAACTCCTGTACGCGGCGCAGCACATCGGGGTCCACGAGCAGTCCGTCGTCGTCGAGTTCCACTACGACGTCGATGTCGCCGAAGTCCCGCAGCCGGGCCAGCGCCACGTTCCGGCCGCCGGGGCAGCCGAGGTTCTCCTCGACCTCGAGGGTGGTGACCCCGCCGGGCAGGGAGAGCCGCTCGGCGAACTCGGGCAGCCGGCAGCCGTTGCCGACGATCACGATCCGTGCCGGGGCGATGTCCTGCTTGGCCACGGACCGCAGCAACGCGTCGATCTCGTCGGGCCGGTTCCCCATGGTCACCACGGCGACGGCGATCCTCGGCGCGTCCATGTCCCCACCTCGTCCACTCGTACCGTCGTCCCGACGGGCATCAACCGGCGCGATGCTAGCCGTTCACGGTAAGGACTTCTCAGGTATGGGGATGCGGGGGTGGGGTGGAGGACGGTGCGGTAGGGCGGCGGCCGCCCCTGTGCCGCGTCCCATGGCCTGTGTCTCACCCCCGCCGGTTCTCCCGCCGCCGCACGAATTTCAGCCCCGACCAGTCCTCCCCCAACGCCGCGACTTTCACATCGACGACACCGAGTGGGAGGAACAGATCCCGCAGAGCGTTCTCGGTGATGTCGCTGACGTGACCGGCGGCCCTGCGCGGCCAGGCGATCCACAGCGCGGCGGTGTCCGCGAGGTCGGCGGTCAATGCGTCCGCCTGGGCCGCCAGCCGTACGTACTCACGGTGGAAGCTGAGGGCGACATCCGCGCCGCGCGGCCCCCCGGCGGCGAGGTCGCAGTGCTCGGGCAGGCCGGGGATGTCCCACCCGTCGGGCGCACCGTCGAGCCGCACCCGGTGTCCTGCCTTGATGCCGAGCTTCTTGGCGAGGGGCGTACCGGAGTATCCGCTGCCGGGATATCCGCCGCCGCCCGCCGACCCGGTTCCTGACATACGGCACCTCCGCGCACTGGTCCGGTCCCCTCGGCTCATGATCCCAGGGCGCCCCCGGGCGGCCACCGCACCGGCCGCGCGAGCAGCGTCCCTCCTCCGCGTCGGGCCACCGCAGATGCGCGCCCGCCTTCCGCCGTCGTGCTCCCACCAGCCGACCTATGATTCGGCCTCGGGCCGCCAAAGTCCTCGGAGAAGACGCATGAGTGATGTGAGCACCGGTACCGGCACCGGCAAAGTGGTCGTGAACAGGGCGATGTCGCTGGACGGGTTCATCGCCGGTCCTGACCACGCGATGGGCTGGATCGCCGAGTACCTGACTGCGGATGCGGTCCCGGAGGTCATGGCGGCCACGGGCGCCATGCTCGTCGGCCGGGGGACGTACGAGGTCGCCAGGCGTATGGCCGACCAGGGCCCCGCCTACGACGGGGGAGCACAGTTCGTCCTCACCCACGAGCCCCCCGACGAGCCGGACCCCACCGTCACGTTTCTCACCTGTGACCTCGAGGAAGCGGTTGCCACGGCACGCAGCGCCGCGGGCGGCAAGAACCTGGAGATCCTCGGTGCCGACGTGGCCGCCCAGTGCCTGCAGCGCGGGCTCGTCGACGAGATCCTGGTGTATGTCCTACCGGTGCTGCTCGGCGACGGCGTCCGCTTCTCGCCCCCGGGCCTCGGCAGGATCGACCTGGAACCTTTCAGCAACACCCGGTCGGGCGCTGTCACGACGCTCCGCTTCCACGTGCGGAGGTAGACGCAGCCCTCCGGCACGCGCGGACCCCCTGATGTCCGGTGCCACCCACCGGCTACCGGCTGTCGCGCCCGCTCATGACGGTGCGTAACCCGCCGGGCACCTAAAATCTCGTCTCACCTGGCGGTCGTCCAATGCGGGTGACGAGATGCCCCAGGCGTCCCCAAGGTTAAAGCAGAGTTACCACGGACACGCTGGGTAAAAAACTCGAAAAAGTTCTGCCAAAGAGTGAATATCCGACGGAGTCCGTCCCCGCTGCTTCCTCCACACAAGCGTGGGTGCGGCATGTATCTTTGGAGCAACCCGCCGTACCCCGGCGGGAATCATGATGCCAGGGGGAGTGCAGAATGCTGGTCACTGAACGGCAACGAAAAGAACTCGCCTCCTTCCTTCGGAACCGGCGCGAACGGCTCACACCAGAGGCCGTCGGTATCAAGAATTCATATGGCCGCCGCCGCACCCCGGGCCTGCGCCGAGAGGAACTCGCCCAGCTCGCCGGGGTGAGCGTGACGTGGTACACCTGGCTCGAACAAGCCCGCAGAATCCGGGTGTCGAGCCAGGTCCTGAGTGGACTCGCACGGGCCCTGCGGCTCGACACGACAGAGACCGGGCACCTGTTCCGACTGGCCGGCGAATTACCGCCCGCCACCCAGGCCCCCCAGTCAAGGGAAAGCATTCCCGCGCAATATCTTACGTTCCTCGAATTTCAGGACCCGTTGCCCGCATTCATCGTCAACAACCGTTTCGACGTGTTGGCATGGAACCACGGATTCTGTACGCTTTTCCCCTATTTCGAGTCCCTGGAGCAGAGTCGCCGCAACACCCTCGTGATGATGTTCGACGAGCGGGCCCGGGAAATGTACCCGAACTGGGAGCAGGACGCGCTCGAGACCGCCGCGCTGTTCCGCGCCCAGGCCGCCGATCAACTCGCCCAGCCCGAATACGCGAAGATGATCGACGACCTGCAGGGCGAGTATCCGGAATTCAGGGAACTGTGGGAGCGGCTCGATCTCGCCCCGCCCGTCCCCTCCGTACGCTGCTTCGACCATCCGACACTCGGGCGGATCGAACTCGGCTATGTGAAGCTGCGGCTCTCGAGCGCGGACGCGACCATGGTCGTCTACCAGCCCGTCCTGGACAGTTGCCTGCTCGCCCGCTTCCGTGATCTGGTCGAGGAACGGATCAGGGTGCGGCTGCACTCGGCCGGGGGCTCAGTCGGGCGGTCGTACCGACAGAGCGTGCCGGAAGACGTCCCCTGGGTCCCAGACGGCCTTCACCCGCTGCAGTCGGGGGTAGTTCCCCTTGAAGTACAGCGCGTGCCAGGGAACTCCTGAGGTGTTCCAGCGCGGGTCGGCCAGATCCACGTCCGGATAGTTGATGTACGACCCGTCGGTGCGTGCGTCGGAGACGGGCACCCCGCCGGTCTCCGCGTACAACTCCCGGTAGAGCTCCCGGATTCTGCGGATGTGCCGCTCGTCCTCGGCGGGATCGGTCCAGTACGTTCCCAGATAGCTCTTGAGGACCGAGTCCCGCTGGGCGACGACGGTCGCCGCGGAATCCACGGCGTTGACCTTCCTGCCGTAGGAGAACAGCACCACCGTCGTATGCCCGTCGTAGTCGCGATCGGAGAGATACCGGAAGAGCAGTTCGGTCTCCGCGGCCGAATAGGGCCGGCGCAGATAGGCGCCCTTGCTCTTGGAGCGGGTCAGCACTCCCCTGTTCTCCACGTCCCGCTGGCTGACCTGAAGCCACGGCATCCCGGTGCGGGTCACCCGGCCCGGGGCCCGTACGCCCTTGCCCACCGCCGCGACGTACTCGTCAAGTCGCCTGCGGGCATCGGGAGTCGACCCGTCGAGCTGAGCGCTGAGGGTGATCCGGCCGACCGCGCGCTGGTTGAGGTACAGCGCGCTGTACAAGCTCTCGTACGCCGGGTCCGAGCCGTCCTCCTCGCTGTGCCAGTCGCCGTGGTTGCGGACGAGCCGTGCGAAGTCGCGCTCGCTCAGTGACTCCCAGGGCCACTCGGCAGAGGCGAAGAGAGTCGTCTCCGGGGGCCGGGGCAGCAGATCCTGCGGGGCGTCCGTCTCCGCCTCCGGGGAGCGGAACCAATAGCGGGTGACGACACCGAAGTTGCCGCCGCCCGCGCCGGTGTGCGCCCACCACAGGTCGTGATGGGGGTCGGCGGGGTCCCGCGATGCCACCACGGTGCGCGCCTCATCCGGGCCGTCGGCGACGACGACCTCCACCGCCTCCAGATGGTCGACGATCAGCCCGTGCTGTCGGCACAGGGCACCGAAGCCGCCGCCCTGCACATAGCCACCGAGCCCGACCGAGGGACAGGTGCCGCCGGGCACGGCGACGCCCCAGTTCAGGTACAAGGAGCGGTAGACAGACCCGAGCAGCGCGCCCGCGCCCATGCCGAAGGCCCGCCTGTCGGCGTCGTAGGTGACGTCGTTCAGCTCGGACAGGTCGATGAGCGTGCGCACGGCCGGGTCGTCCACCAGGCCCTCCAGGCCGTGGCCTCCGCCGCGGATCGCCAGCCGGGACCTGTCGCGGACGGCGGCGGTGACCGCCCGGCGCACGTCCTCCGCGGTACGCGGCACATGGACGCGGTTCGGGCTGCCGGTGAAGCGGGTGTTGCGCGAACGCGTGGTGAGAGAGAGGTAGCGGGGGTCGGCGCGGGTGATCGCGGGCACACCCTGCGCGGGGATCCGCGGTTCGACGGAAACGGGTGCGGGTGCAGATACGGGTACGGGTGCGGCAGAAATGTCTGGAACGTCAGGAACGGATATGTCAGGCATCGGTGACCACAGCCGCCTTTCGTGAGGCCACGGCGCGGCGCACGGCCGCGTAGCCGAGGAGCAGGAGCAGGGCGCAGGCACCCGCGGCGCCGCCGAGGAGGGCGGTGTCCGGCCAGCCGCCGTGCGCCCAGAACGGACCCGTCAGCGCGGAGCCCGCCGCGCCGCCGAGGAAGTAGCAGGTCATGTAGACCGTGGTGACCCGGCTGCGCATCTCGTCGCCGACCTGGCCGAAGACCGTCGTCTGGTTCGAGATGTGCGCGGCCTGGACCGCGAAGTCGATCAGGACGATCGCCGCGCCGAGCACGAGCAGCGAGGACGACAGGGCCGACACCACGGCGAACGAGACCGCGATGAGCGCGAACGCGGCGGCGCTGACGGCCCGTTGGCGCCCCCGGTCGGCGAACCTGCCCGCCAGGTTGGCGCCGAGCGCACCGCCCGCGCCGAGCAGTCCCATCGCGCCGATCGCCGCGGAACCGTAGTGGTAGGGACCCTCGATCAGCCGGAGCGGCACGGCGGTCCACAGCACGGTGAACGCGGCGAAGCCCAGGGCGCCGTACAGGCAGCGCTCCACGATCACCGGCCGGGTACGGACAAGGGAGAACAGCGAGCCGATGAGCCGGGCGTAGCCGCGGGCGGTGAGGGGGGCCGGGGCGGGCTGCGCGGGCAGGATGCGGCGCAGCGTCACGCACACCGCGAGCATCAGGACCGCCGCGCCCCAGAACACGGCCCGCCAGTCGACGAGTTCCGCCACCACGCCGGCGAACGTCCGGCAAAGGAGCGCGCCGAGGATGACCCCGGTCATCACGGTGCCGACCACCTGCCCGCGCCGCTCGGGCGGCGCCATTCCGGCGGCCTGCGGCACGATCACCATGGCGGCGACGCTCACCAGGCCGAGCAGGAAGAACAGCCAGATGAGGAGGTCGTCGTCGGCCCACGGGATCACCGCGAGCACAGCGGCCGCCGTGGTCACCAGGACGGTGAGGAGCCGCCTGCGGTCGACGGCGTCGCCCAGCGGCACCAGCGCGAACAGACCGAGCGCGTAGCCGAACTGGGTGGCGGAGACGGACGAGGTGAGCGAGCCGGGGGTGCGGTGCAGCGACGCCGCGAGCTCGGGCAGGATCGGCTGGAGGTAGTAGAGGTTGGCCACGCACAGGCCGCAGGCGGCCGCGAGCAGCAGCACGGTGCTCCGGCCGACTCGCGGCCGCGGGGGGGGGGGGGGGGGGGGGGGGGGGGGCCCGGCCCCCCCCCCCCCCCCCCCGGCCGCCCCCCCCCCCCCCCCCCCCCCCGGGGGGGGGGGGGGGCGCGGCCCCCCCCCCCCCCCCCCCCACCGCCGTGTGCCGCCTGGCTCACAGCGTGCCGCCGCCATCGACGTGCAGCACCGCACCGGTCACGAAGGTGTTCTGCAGGAGGTGCAGCACCGAGGCCGCGACGTCGTCGGGCTGTCCGATGCGTCCCACCGGAGTGCTCTGCGCGGTCTGCTCGAAGAGGCCGGCGCGGGCGTCGTCGGGCAGGAAGGACCACAGCGGGGTGTCGATCAGGCCGCCGACGACGACGTTGACGCGCACCGGGGCGAGCTCTACGGCGAGGGAGCGGCCCATGCCTCCGATGCCCGCGTTGGCCGCGGCGGTCGCGCTCATGTCGGCGTACGACTTGAAGCCGGCCGCACCGGCGATCAGGACGATCGAACCCTGGCCGGAGATCTTCTTGCCGGCGTGCCGGACGCTCAGGAGCTGCCCGACGATCTTGGTGTCGAGGGCGGCGCGTACGGCGTCGAGAGACACGTCGTAGACGGAGCCGACGGCCATGTCGCCGGGGCACACGACGAGGTGGTCGAGGGAGTCGATGCCCGCGAAGAAGGCGCGCACGCTCTCCTCGTCGGTGACGTCCACGACACCGGTGGTGATGCCGTCGATCTCCTTGGCCGTCTGCTCCAGCTTGTCCTGGGAGCGGGAGCCGACGACGACCTGTGCGCCGGCGGCGGCGGCCTGGCGGGCCACCGCCCTGCCGATGCCGGACGAGCCGCCGATCACCACGACGCGGGCGTCGGCGAGAGAGGAGGCGGATGCGGAATAAGCGGGGGAAGCGGACAAGGTCGTCTCCTGGTCACGAGCGATTGAGTGCTGATCGGCCGGGGCAGAGTGAAAGCCCGGCCACTCATGACGCTGTCAGCTCGCGCGTGGGGCAGGGAGGCGAGGATTCATGCTAGTTGGAATACCACCTGGTTAGGCCTTCGCAGGCACGCCACCATGGGTTGTCGCCGGGTGCAACGGTTCGCCCGGCGCAACGGTCGGCGCGCGACACGGCGTACGCGTACCCGTCGCTGTCATCTCGCCCGACGCCCGACGCCGCAATGGCTGTTATTCCGAGGCGGTTCTCTGTGAGTACGGAATTTCCACTCCCGCACGACCCGGTTCCGACGGTCCGTGGACCGGTCGCCGCCGCGGACCTGGGCGTCACACTCGCGCATGAGCATCTCTTCGTGCTGAGCCCCGAGTTCCAGTCGAATTTCCCTCACTTGTGGGACCGCGAGGCCGGAGTGCGCGAGGCCGTGCACCAGTTGGGGAATGCCTACGCGGCAGGTGTGCGGACGCTGGTGGACATGACGGTGCTGGGCCAGGGCCGCGACATCGATCTGGTGCGCGCGGTCGCCGAGCGCACCCCGGTGAACATCGTCCTCGCGACCGGCGTCTACAGCGTCGACGGCATCCCGCTCTTCGCCCGCTTCCGGGGGCCCGGCGCCGCCATAGAGGCCGACGATCCGCTGATCGAGCTGCTGTTGCGCGATGTCACCACCGGCATCGCGGACAGCGGCGTCCGGGCGGGTCTGGTGAAGTTCGCCTGCGAGCGCACCCCGCCCGACGGGGCCGCGCACCGGATGGCCGCCGTCGTCGCCGAGGTGCACCGGCGGACCGGTGTCCCCGTCGTCGTGCACTGCGACCCCTTCGAGGGCAACGGCGTCCCGCTGGTGCGGCTCCTGGAGAAGGAGGGTGTGCCCGCGGGCTCCGTGGTCGTGGCGCACGCCGGGGACTCCGCCGACCTCGATGGGCTGCGTGCCCTCGCCGACACCGGCTGCGTGCTGGGCTACGACCGGTACGGCATGACCCCCTTCGCCCCCGACGAGCAGCGCAACGCCACCCTCGCCGCGCTCGTACGGGCGGGCCACACCGCGCAGTTGCTCGTCTCGCAGGACCACCCGGTGCACATCGACTATCTGACGGCCGAGCAGCGGGAGCGGACGTATCCGGACTGGAGTTATGTGCATCTCTTCGAGCGCGTCCTGCCGCTGCTCCTGAAGGAGCCCGGCATCGACGACGCGACCGTGCACACCCTCCTCGTCGACAACCCGCGGCGGCTGCTCTCCCGCATCGCCGCGCCGCGCCCCGGGGACCACCCCACGGAGGCCCGCGATGCCGCTTGAACCCTGGCAGGAGCTGGGCGCCGGCCTGCTCATCGACGAGGAGCACGTCAAGTGCTGGGTGGAGACCGTGCCGCCCGGCGAGCAGCGGCCCGCCCACACCCACCGGCACCCCTGGGTGACCGTCGTGCTCTCCGGGGCGCACGGTGAATCCCTGGACGAGAACGGTGAGTTGATCAAAGCCGTGACGCTGGAGACCGGCCAGGTGGTGCACAACCGCGGCGAGTCCCTGCCCATGCGGCACTACGTCCACAACCTCTCCGACCAGACCCTCGTCATGGTCGCCATCGAACTCCGTACGCCCACGGCGCCGGAGGAAGGACCGAGTACATGAGCCGACACGAAGGCCGAGCGGAGCAGAGCGGCGCGGGACAGCCGCCGAACACCCCCGCCCTGGTCACCGGGGCGACCTCCGGCCTCGGCCGGAGCCTCGCGCGGGCCCTTGCCGACCGTGGCTGGACCGTCCTGGTGCACGGCAGGGACGAGGGCAGGTGCGCCGAGGTCGTCGGCGAACTGCGTGCGGCGGGCGGCACGGCCCATCCGTATGTCGCGGACCTCTCCTCGCTCAAGGAAGCCGCCGAGCTCGGCGGGAGGGTGGCCGCCGAGCATCCCTCGCTGGGGCTGCTCGTGAACAACGCGGGCGTGGGCGCGGGCCGTGACGCGCGCCACCGCGAGGTCAGCCGCGACGGCTACGAACTGCGCCTCGCCGTCAACTACCTGGCGCCGGTGGTCCTCACCCGCACGCTGCGCTCCCCGCTGCGTGCGGCGGGCTCGGCGCAGGTCCTCAACATCGGCTCGATCGGACAGAGCCCCGTCGACCCGGACGACGTGCAGTTCACCCGGCGCTACGACGGCATGGAGGCGTACACGCGCAGCAAGTTCGCGCTCGCCGCCTTCACGTTCACCATCGCCGAGGAGTACGCGGCCGAGGGCATCCGGGTCAACTGCGTGCACCCCGCGAACTACATGGACACCACGATGGTCACCGAGGCCGGGGTCCGCCCCTGGTCCTCGGTGGCCGAGGGGACCGCGGCCGTGCTGAACGCCATCGACGACGGGGCGCGGGGCGCGAGCGGCCAGTACTACAACGAGGACCGCCGGGCCAAGGCGCACCGCCTCGCCTACAGCGCCGACACCCAGCGGCGGCTCGCCTCGCTCACCGACAAGCTCATCGGCCCGGCGGAGGGGGCGAGCGGCACGGCCTGGTGAGTGCCGGCACCTTCGGCGGACACGTCAGGGAGGGCCCGGGTGCGAGTCGCACCCGGGCCCGTCCCTTACCTCAGTCCTCCTGGACCAGTGCCAGCAGGTGGTCGGGGAACCGCTCGCCCGCGAAGGCGCCGGCGGGGGCGATCTCGTCGACCTGGTCCAGGACTTCGGGGGTCAGCCTGACGGCTCCCGCGGACGCGTTCTCACCCATGTGCGTACGCCGCTGTGCTCCCGGAATCGGTACGACGCCCTGCGCGACGAGCCACCCGAGGGCGAACTGGGCGGGCGAGCAGCCGAGTCGGGCAGCCAGTTCGCCGATCCTGGTGACGAGGTCCTGGTTGAAGCCGAGGTTGTCGTGGGAGAACCGGGGCAGGCCGCGGCGCATGTCGTCCGGGGCCAGTTCGGCCCCGGAGAGCTCCCCGGAGAGCAGGCCGCGGCTGAAGGGGCTGTAGGCGACGAACCCGATGCCGAGCTCGCGCACGGTGGGCAGCACGGAGCGCTCCGGGTTGCGGCTCGCGAGGGAGTACTCGGTCTGCACGGCAGTGATGGGGTGGACGGCGTGCGCCGCGCGGATCGCCGCCGTACCGGCCTCGGAGAGGCCCAGGTACCGCACCTTTCCGGCTTCGACCAGCTCGGCCATGGCGCCGACCGATTCCTCGACCGGCACGTCGGGGTCGACGCGGTGCAGGTAGTAGAGGTCGATGTGGTCGACGCCCAGGCGTTTGAGACTGGCGTCGACCGCCTCCTTGATGTGCCGGGGACTGGCGTCGACCCGCACACCGTCGGGGGTGCGGATCAGGCCGCACTTGGTGGCGAGAGTGGCCCGGTCGCGGTGTCCGCCGGCCAGGGCGCGGCCGACGATCTCCTCACTCAGGCCGGCGCCGTACATGTCCGCGGTGTCGAGGAAGTCCATGCCCCGGTCCAGGGCGCCGTGGATCGTACGGATCGACTCGGCCTCGTCGCTGTCTCCGTAGAACTCGGCCATGCCCATGCAGCCGAGGCCGATCACGGACACCTCCAGGCGGCCGCCGAGCAGGATGCGGTCCAGAGCGCGCGGTGTGGTGGTGGTCATGCCTTCTCCTCGTTGGCTACGGGTGGTGCGGCCATGCCGGTGGGCCCGGTCTCGCCGGGTGCGGCGGGCAGCAGTTGTTCCAGTCGGCGCAGGGCACCCGCATCGGTGAGGGCGGCGGCAGCGGCGACGACGCCGTCCGGGCGCACCAGGACCACCCCGGCACGGCGGGCGCCCAGGGCGCGGGCGGCCCGCGCGTCCAGGTGCGCGCAGGCGGGTGTGTCCCGCTCGGGGAAGGGGGTGGGGCCCGTGAGGACGAGCAGCGCATGCCGTCCGTCGCGCAGCAGGTCATGGGTGCGGCCGCCGGACGGAAGCGGAACGTCCGGCAGCCGGGTCCCGGGGCCGAGCTGTCCGAGCGAGGGCCCCTCGGCGGGGTAGCGCAGGTCCATCTGCGCGAGCCGGGAGGGCAGGACGCGGTCGAGGACGCCGCTGCGCTCGGCAGCCGACGCCGCCAGGTCACGCGCCCGCTCGCGCCAGCCGCTCCAGGTCCACAGGCGGGTCTGGCGGTCGGTGTCGTCGACCACGGTGCGCGCGACATGCCTGCGTTCTTGTTCCCAGGCCCCGAGGGCGGTCTCCGGCAGCCTGCCCCGGATCACGTCGGCGAGCCGCCAGGCGGCTTCGTGAGCGTCCTGGATGCTGGTGTTCAGGCCCTGGCCGCCGGCCGGGCTGTGCACATGCGCGGCGTCGCCCGCCAGCAGCACCCGCCCGTCGCGGAACCGGTCCGCCATCCTGCGGTGGACCTGGAAGTGACCCGCGCCGATGGCGGAGACCAACTCCAGGGGAACGGGGCTGCGTTCGGCCGCGATGGCGCGGACGGTCTCCTCGACGTTCTCGGGCCCCGCGCCCTCCGGGGCGCTGCCGAAGACACGGATACGCCCGCCCGGGAGACCGACGACGACGAGGACACCCGTGGGGCCCATGAAGTAGTGCGCCTCGGCGTGTGCGAGCGGCGTGTCCCACTCACCGTCGACGAGGACGAACGACTGGGGGTACGTCGGCCCGGTGAAGGCGACGCCGAGCTTCTCGCGGACCGCGCTGTGCGCGCCGTCGCAGCCCAGCAGCCGGCCCGTGCGGTGGACGGTGCCCGACAGGCCGGCGTCCACCCCGTCGGCGTCCTGGGCGAGGTCGGTCAGCGGATGACCGTACTCAACCCGGCCGCCTGCCTCACGCAGCGCGTCGAGCAGCAGCTCCTCGGTCTCGTTCTGCGGGAGGGAGAGGGGGGTTCCGAAGCGACTGCCCTTCAGGCCCCGGAAGTTGATGCGGGCGACGCGGCGGCCGCGGGCATAGTAGTTGGCGGCAACGACAGGAAGTGCCGCGTCCCGGATGCGGTCCTCCAGACCAAGGCGTGCCATCACCTCCAGCGCGCGCGGCTGGAGGATGATCGCCTTCGCATGGGGGTTCCTTCGGGCCGCGCGATCGACAATCCTGGTGTCGATCCCGCGGCGGATCAGCTCGGTGGCCATCATCAGGCCGGTCGGCCCTGCGCCGACGACCAGTGCTTCGCTGTCCACGGTGATGCGTCACACCTCCTGCGTTCAGGGGGGAACAGGCATACGGGTAGGGCGTGGGTGGTGCGCCGGACAACATGGTGCATGAACTCCAAGAGCCGGACGTGGTGCGCGTGATACCCCTGAGCCCAGCACCACCCTGGGCGATTTCTGCGGCCGGGAATCCGGGCCTCGGTGGCTGCGGGGCTCGTGGCGGGCCCCGCGTCGGGCGGTCGGCGACGCCCCGCGGCCGAACGTCCACGCGCTTTCAGCGACCGCGAATCACCCCATACAGCGGAAGTCGGGACACTCCGGCTCGGGGTAACTGGTAGCGATTTCAAGGGTATGAGCCGCACGGGTGGCAGAAGGATCTGGCTGGCGGCGGCGAGGCGCTCGAAGAATATGAGCCACGAGCCCGGCCACTGCACAAGGAGCAGCACACCGATGCCCCTCCCCCAGAGCGCCCTCGCACCGGACGCGGCCCCCACCGCACCGGCCCTCTCCTACCGTCACACGATCGACCGCGGCGATGTCCACCGATGGGCGGTCAGCGAGGTCTTCCTCACCGACTACGCCGACCTGACCTCGGACAACTACCTGGCGGCCGCCCAACTCCCGCCCGCTCACCACTACTTCGGCGACCACACCGGACCGGCCGCCGACGCCCCCGACAGCATGCTTCTCCTCGAGTGCTGCCGGCAGGCCGCCACCTGCATCGCCCACCGCGGCCTCGGCGTCGCCCGGGACAGTGCCTTCCATGTCACCGACTGGACGCTCGAACTCGCCGGTGCCACCCCGCAGCCGGTCCACGGCAGGCCCCTCGAGATCAGCATCCGGGCCGCCGTCACCCGCAGCCGGGTCCGCTCGGGAACGGTGCGCGCCGCGCGTTACGTCCTGGAGCTGTCGCACGGCGGCACAACGCTCGGCCGCTGCGACATCTCCGCCCGCTACTCCCCGGCGGAGGAGGCGGAGATCGTTCGCCGCTACCACCGCAAGTCGGCGCCTCCCCTGTCCGGTTCGCTGCCGCCCGTACCTCCGGGCACACCGGTGCCGCCCGCCGAGGTTGCCCGCCGCGACCCCGCCAACGTGGCGCTCGCCGACGCGCGCCGGGTCGCCGGCGGGGTGGCCGCAGTGGTGGCGGTGCCGTCCGTGCACCACACGCACTTCGACCACCCGCAGGATCACTACACGGCGATGATCCTCATGGAGGCCGCCCGGCAGGCCGCGCTCCTCGCGGCGGGCACCGGCGTGCGGATCACCGGCTACCGCTCGGCGTTCGCCAGGTTCGCCGAACTCGAGTCCCCCGTCCGGGTGTCGGCCGTGCGCCGCCACTGCGACGAGGTGGCCGTCCGCTTCCGCCAGGACGGCATTGTCGTCAGCGAGATCACCGTCGGTGTCTCGGAGGACTTCTGATGGCCGCCGCACCCGGGCCGGTCCGAGCGGTCTGGACCGACTACGGCGGCGTCCTGACCCCTCCGACAGCCGAGTCGATGGAGTCCTTCTGCGCCCGGCTCGGCGTCCCGTCGCTCACGCTTCTCGCCGCCATGCGGCAGGTGTCCCGCGACTGCGGGGCGGGCGACGACATCATGGCGCCGCTCGACACTCCACTGCTCACCCAGGAGACCTGGGAGCGCCGCGTCGAAGCCGCCCTCGCCGCACACAGCGGGATCCGCGTCGACCTCAGCGACTACCCCGGGCGCTGGTTCGCCGACCGCGCCGTCAACCAGCCCTGGCTCGACACTCTGTACCGGTTGCGCCGACAGGGCGTGTTCGTCGGCCTGTTGTCGAACATGCCGCCCGCCTGGGACCGGCACTGGCGCCTCGCCGTGCCGCCCGAAGGTCTCTTCGACGCGGTGGTGCTCTCCTACGACTCCGGCTGCCGCAAACCCGAGAAGGAGATCTTCCGCCTCGCCGCCGAGCGGGCCGGGGTGCGCCCCGAGGAGTGCGTGCTCGTCGACGACCTCGCGGTCAACTGTGCGGGGGCGGAGCAAGCCGGCTGGCACGGTGTCGAGTTCACCGGCGCCGACACCGCCACGGCCAGGATCGACGCACTGACCGCGCCGGGCACCGCCCTCGTCCCGGGAGGCGACCTGTGAGAGCCGCCGTCATCAGCGGCATCGGCTCATGGCTGCCGCCCGACCTGGTCACCAACGAGGACCTCGCCGTCCGCATGGACACCTCCGACGAGTGGATCCGCACCCGAACCGGTATCCGTACCCGGCACTTCGTGTCCGCCGGGATGCCCACCTCCCGTCTCGCCGCGGAGGCCGGGGCGCGGGCCATGGAGTCGGCGGGCACGGCGGACGTGGGCGCCGTGGTGCTCGCCACCACCACGCCCGACCGCCCCTGCCCGGCCAGCGCGCCCGAGGTGGCCCGCCGCCTCGGCCTCACCGGCCGCCCGGCCTTCGACGTCTCCGCCGTCTGCACGGGATTCCTGTACGCCCTCACCACCGCGGCCGGGATGATCGCCTCCGAAGCCGCCGATCAGGTTCTCGTCATCGGCGCCGAGGCCTTCAGCACCCTCATCGACCCTCAGGACCGCTCCTCCGCTGTCGTGTTCGGCGACGGCGCCGGCGCGGTGGTGCTGCGCGCAGGGGAGCCGGGCGAGCCCGGTGCCCTCGGCCGGATCGTGCTCGGCAGCGACGGTTCGCTCGCCGACCTGATCACGGTGCGGGCCGGCGGCTCCGAGCAGCCCCATCCCGGTGCCGACCCCGAACGTACGGACCCGGCCGACCGCTACTTCTCCATGCGGGGCCGGGAGGTCTTCGGGCACGCCGTGACCCGCATGTCCGAGTCCGCGCGAGCCGCGCTCACCCACACCGGATGGCAGCCGGGCGACGTCGACCGGCTGGTCGGCCACCAGGCCAACCTCCGTATCCTGCGGGCCGTCGCGGAGCAGCTGGACATCCCGGCGGACCGGCTCGTCGTCCACCTGGACCGGGTCGGCAACACCGCGGCGGCCTCCATCCCGCTCGCCCTGGCACACGCGCACACCACCGGCGAACTCACGCCCGGGGCACGCGTCGTACTCGCCGCCTTCGGAGGCGGAGCCACGTGGGGCGCCACGGCACTGACCTGGCCCTCGCTGAAGTCCGCGTAACCACAAGCCCGTTCACTCCCCCATCGCAACCCACGCCCGAAAGGCGGCACAGCCATGAGCACCTTCACGCCCCCCACCTTCGAGATCCTCTCCCAGGTCCTGGAGGAGAAGTTCGGCGTCCTGCGCGACGACATCAAGCCCGACACCGTCCTGGAGGACATCGAGCTGGACTCGCTCGCGTTGATCGAGGTCGCGCTGACCCTGCAGAAGCAGCTCGGCTTCGCGATACCCACGGAGGACCTCAACAGCAGCGGCACCGTCTCGGACCTCTACGAGCTGGTGAACACGGCAGCGGAGAAGGCCTGATGGCCCAGCACCCGGGACGGGACATGCCCGTCGCGATCACCGGAATCGGCCTCGTCACCCCGGCCGGCATCGGAGTGGCGGCGAACTGGGAGCGGCTCCTGTCGGGCCGCCCCACCGCCCAGCGCGACCCGGCGCTGGCAGGGCTGCCCGTGGACATCTCCTGCCGGGTCCCCGGCTTCGACGCCAACGCCCTGCTCGGTCGCTCCACGGCCTGGCGCCTGGACCGGGTCAGCCAACTCGCCCTGGTGGCCGCCAAGGAGGCCCTGACCGACGCGGGCCTCGACCCGCAGACGTGGGACGGCACCCGGGTGGGCGTCGTCATGGGCAACGCGCTGGGCGGCACCGCCTCCTACGAGGACGCCCACACCACGTACCACCAGGAAGGCGCCGACCAGGTCTCGCCGCTGGTGATGGTGAACTGGCCGGTCAACATGATCTCCGGCTATCTCGCCATGCACTGCCGGGCGCTGGGCCCGAACCTGGTGGTGGCCACCGCCTGTGCGTCCGGCGTCACCGCGGTCGGCACCGCACGGCAGATGCTGCAGTCCGGCGTCTGCGACATCGTGCTCGCCGGCGCGTCCGAGGCACCGCTGAGCCCCACACCGATGGCTGCCTACCACCGGATGGGCGCACTGTCGCGGCGCACCGACGACCCTGCGGGGGCATCCCGCCCCTTCGACGCGGACCGCGGCGGATTCGTGGCCGCGGAAGCGGCGTCCGTGCTGGTCCTGGAGCGCGAGCAGGACGCACGGGCACGGGGCGGCACGGTCCGTGCGCTGGTCGCCGGCTTCGGGGCCAGCGCCGACGGGCACCACGCCTCCGCGCCGGACCCGGCGGGCGCGGGCGTGGAGCGCGCCCTGCGCTCGGCGCTCGCCGACGCGGACATCGCTCCCGACACCGTCGACCACGTCAACGCCCATGGCACGTCGACCAGGTTGAACGATCTGATGGAGTCCCAACTGATCAGCCGCGTGCTCACCGGGCGGCCCTCGGTGACGTCCACCAAGGGGGTCACGGGACACGCGCTCGGTGCCGCGGGCGCCATCGAGGTGGCGTACACGGCCCTGACCATCGAGCACGGTCTGGTGCCGCCCACCGCCAACCTCGACAAGCTCGACCCCGAGATCGACATCGACGTCGTCAGCGGTGCGCCGCGCGAACAGCGCGTCGCCACGGCGACCAGCCATTCCTTCGGGTTCGGCGGGCAGAACGCCGTGCTGGTCCTCCAGAAAGCAGGCACCCGATGACCGGCGGCCGGTCCGTCTTCGTCACCGGAGGGAACCGCGGCATCGGTCTGGCCGTCGCCCGTGCCTTCGCCGCGCAGGGCGACCGGGTGGCGGTCGGCCACCGGTCGGGCGAGCCTCCCGAGGGCCTCTTCGGCGTACGCTGCGACGTCACGGATTCCGACTCGCTGGACTCGGCGTACGAGAAGATCGAGGCCGAGCACGGTCCGGTGCAGGTCCTGGTGGCGAACGCCGGAATCATGCGGGACAAGCTGGCACTGCAGACCACCGACCAGGACTTCCTGGAGATCCTCGACACGAATCTGGTGGGTGCCTTCCGGTCGGCACGGCGGGCCATCCCCGGGATGCTGGAAGGACGTTGGGGGCGACTCGTCTTCATCTCCTCCTTCTCCGGAATGCTCGGTTCTCCCGGGCAGGCGAACTACGCGGCGTCGAAGACGGGCCTCACCGGCCTGGCCCGCTCGCTCGCCAGGGAGCTGGGGCGCCGGGGCATCACGGTGAACGTCGTGGCCCCCGGCTTCATCGACACCGACATGGTCGCGGGCGTCACACCGAAGCGGCGTGCCGAGTACCTCTCCATGACGGCACTCGGCCGCCCCGGCACCCCCGAGGAGGTGGCGAACGTGGTGCGCTTCCTCGCCGGCGAGGACGCCTCGTATCTCACCGGCGCGTTTCTGCCGGTGAGCGGCGGACTCGGGATGGGCGTATGAGTACGGAGCCGAAGGACGTCGGACTGCTGGCCGGAAAGCGGCTGCTGGTCACCGGCGTGCTCTCCGACACGTCGATCGCCTTCCATGTGGCGCGGATCGCCCAGCAGGAGGGCGCCCAGGTGGTGCTGACCTCGTTCGGGCGGGCGCTGCCCATCACGGAGGCGATGGCCGAGCGGCTGCCCGCGCCCGCACCCGTGATCCGGCTCGACGTCACCGACCAGGGCGACCTCGACGCCTTGGCCGACGCGGTCGCCGAGCGCCTGGGCGGCCTCGACGGAATCGTGCACTCGATCGCGTTCGCCCCGCGGTCCGCGCTCGGCGGAGCCTTCCTGGAGACGTCGTGGCAGGACGCGGGGACCGCGCTCGAGGTGTCGGCGTACTCCCTCAAGGCCCTGGTCACGGCATGTCTTCCGCTCCTGGAGGAGGGCTCGTCCGTGGTGGGGCTCGACTTCGACGCGACCCTGGCCTGGCCCGGCTACGACTGGATGGGGGTCTCCAAGGCCGCGCTCGAGTCGGTCACCCGCTACTTGGCGATGTACCTCGGCGAACGGCGCGTCCGCGTCAACCTCGTCGCGGCGGGCATGGTCCGCACCCTGGCGGCGCGCTCGATCCCCGGAGTGGAGCGCATGGAGGAGATCTGGCGCACCCGCCCGCCGCTCGCCTGGGACGTCCACGACCCGGAACCGACGGCGAAAGCCTGCGCGGTGCTCCTCTCGGACTGGCTGCCGGCCACCACCGGCGAGATCCTGCACGTCGACGGAGGGCTTCACGCGGTCATGACGTGAGAGGCATCGGCCCGTTCCCGGCTGCCGCTGCACCGGCACCGCACAGCCGGGAACGCGGCTCGCCCGGGGGCGTCACCCGCGGCACGAGCGACGGCACGGCCCTGGTCATCGTGCGGTGGTGAGTCCTACCGCCTGTTGATGCCGGGCAGGTACACGCCGTAGGAATCCAGCATCGTGACGGTCTGGGCCCGCGTCCGCTCCCTCATGTACGGCCAGACCGCCTCCACGAGGCCGTCGGCGTTCAGGAGCTGTTCGAGCACCTCGAAGTAGGCGGCGCCTCGGACGCTCTCCAGGGAATGCTCCGTGAGCCGCTCCACGAAGTCCCAGCATCGTTCGAGCAGTTCTGTGTCCGGGGTGTCGCTCTCCAGCTGCGGTATCAGGACGGGCGTCATGAAGCACTCGGCCGGCACCGACTGAATATGAAATGGCGCGCCTTCGGTCAAAACGGCTTCTTCGGCAGGCATCTCGGAATCTCTTCGAAGGGAACGTCACTCATGTCTTTCCGGTTTCTGTGCGGTGGTCGCCGATGCCGGTACGGAGCCTGTCGCGCACGATGCGCTGCGCGGGCAGACGGATCCGCCCGCACTCCGAGTACCATTCCTGCGAGGTTTTCCGGTCGGCGCTGCGCAAGGTGGCTTACGTAGCCGTAGAGGGCGTTCGTACAGAGAGGATCGTGGGTGATGGGCGTGGTGGAAAGCTGGTCCCGCGTGATGGGTCTTCTTCAGGAGCACGCCCCAGCCGATCATGCGGATCTGCCCGGGCCGGCCACTGAACAGATGCTCGCGGCCGCCGAGGAACGGATGGGCATCCCGCTTCCTCGGGACGTGCGGACATGGCTGTTGCAGAACAATCTGGATGTTCCTGACGAAGACGTGGACGACGATGTGGCATGTTGCGGTTTCGACGGATTTCCGGACGAGGGAATGTTCTTTCTGGGCATTCGGGCCATGGAAAAGCTCTACGCGAACCACTCCACGCCCGGTGGGGTCAACCCTCCGGATCAGCCGGACAATCCGTTCTGGCGCAATGAGTGGATCCCTTTCCTGTCGGACCAGGACGGCTGGACAGGAAAGTTCGTGGACGCGCGGGACGGCCGTATCGGCAGGTGGTTCGTGGGTGAGAACACGACCACGGGCGAGTACGCGTCACTGGCTCACTACTTCGACTCGGTGGCGGAAACGCTCACGAAAATCGCCGACGGAATCCACCCGACCTGCTCGGTCGCCGAAGGACGGCTCGTCTGGTCGTGAAACAGAAGTGCCCCCCGGTTGTTCCGGGGGGCACTTCTCATTGTTCGGTCACGGTGTGGGCGCGGTGAATCCGCCCAGGTCGAGCCAGTAGTCGTCGTCCTCCATCAGGCGTTGTTCCTTGATGAAGTCGCCGAACGGCCGCATCGACTGGGTGTTCTGCCAGTTCGACATCGAGGACCGGCCGCAGGGCTCCTTCCAGGTCGGTGCCGGGGCATCAGGACGCAGGTGCAGCGTCATGGTGTCGTCGGCGTTCCGCCTGACATAGGTCTGCACGCATTCCTTGCCGCTGTACGTGACAGGGTTGGGGCCCGCGGAGTTTCCGGCGCTCTGGAAGGCGTTGGCGAAGGCGAACTCGTCACAGCTCTTCGCGTCGGTACGTGTCGCCCCTGCCTCCAGGGTCCACATGTCACTGAACAGACCGGTGTCCTTGTAGGTCTTCCACTGCCTGCTGCAGATGAGCTGCCGGTTGCGGTCCGACTGAATCTTGCCGGAGCCGTCGACGGACATCTTGTTGCCCAGGTACGTGAGCGGCTTGCCACCGTTGCGGTTGCCCCAGTCGACGTTCGTCTTGCGCCACATCATGTCGACGTGTGCGGCGGCCCCCGGGAACTTCTGGGAGTTCATGACGTACGTCGGGTCGTAGCCGGAGAACACGCAGCCGGTGGCGGCGTTGGGGACTTCGCTGTCGCAGCGGATGTCCAGTTTGGACTTCTCGACTTCGAGCGGATTCGCGATCGGAGTGGCGTTGGCCGTCCCGCCGAAGTACCAGTACGGGGTGATCGTGTTCTTGGTGGCACCACTGGGCGTCCACTTGAACCGCGTGGTGACGGTCCGCTGGATCGTGTCGCCCGTCTTGAAGATCTTCGACCCGTCCCAGGTGACGCTGGAGATGTTGCAGTACCCGCGGCACTTGGCCTGGTAGTCCAGGTTGACGGTGTTCATCACACCGCTCATCGACTTCAGCCGGACCGTGGTGACCTGGGAGAACTCATCACTCGCCGGGTCGAGATAGATCGTGTTGTAGTAGTCGAAGGACGCGTTTCCGTCCGGTGTGTTGTTCGTGTAGTGATTCACCCAGAGCTCGTCGTGGAGACAGCTGTTGGTGCGCTTGCGGGTGATGGAAAGGGCCACCGTCGAGCACGACGCGGTGCTCATGGTCGTCGCCGTCGGCGCCGCCGCGGCGGCGCCGGCCGAGAACCCGCTGACCGTGGGGAAGAGGCCGTCGCTGATGTCGTCGCCGGGCTCGACCGGCGCCGGGTCCGGTGCGGTGGGGTTGACCGTCATACTGCCCGTGATCTTCTGGCCGTTGTACGTTCCCGGGACGAACGCCAGCGCGTCGAAGGCGATGTCCGCGCTCCCGCTGCCGCCGTTGAAGTTGTCGAGCCGCACCTCGGGGATCTGGTCACCGAAGTCGTAGGCGCCCAGGTCCACCCACTTGTTGGACTCGTTCGCCGTCTGCGAGAGGGCCACTTCCTCCTCCCCCTCAGGGGTCTGGACCCGGTAGACGGCGTTGGAGGTCTGCGCCCCGTGGTCGGGGATGTGAGCGAAGACCTTCGCCTGGCGCGTGGTGTTGGTCAGCGGGGCGTTCAGCTTCCACGTGCCGGTGACCTTCATCCGGTCGGCGTCGGCCGTGGAGGACTCCGGCGATCGGGTGTGCGCGAACCAGAAGTGGTTGCCGTAGCCCGCGCCGATCTGGTGCGTGTCGATCTTCCCCGGATACGTGGTGACGGTCGTCGGGTTGTCCGTGCCGTCGTTGGTGAGATCCATCTGGGTGTCCCACGGAACGTACGTGAAGCCGAACGTGCCGCTGGAACTCACCGCCCCGCATCCGCGGTTGGTGCTGACTCCCGCGGGTGTGGTGCCGTTCGGAAGGTCGTCGACCACCAGGGCGTTGGTGGGCAGGGTGCCGATGGAGCAGTTCGGCGGGTACGAGCCGGCATCCGCCTGCTCGCCGTAGGAGGTACTGAAGCGGTGCACACCGTTGCCGCACTCGGCGAGCCGTTCACAGTCCTTCCACTGCTCCTTGGTGACCTTCTCGTGCCACCAGCAGTGGAGCCAGTGCGCGTTGGTGTCGCTGTCACCCGAGTCGAGGGTGCAGGCGCCCAGGCCCTGGTCGTTGGAGTCGTTGTCGCCGATCTTGGACGGGTTGCAGTAGTTCGACGCGTTACAGAAGAGATCGACGGGCGGCTTGGCGTTGGCGCGGTCCTCGTTGGTGGTCCACCACGCGGGACGGTAGCCCGCCTGGAAGTCTCCGGGCGCGAACATCGCCGAGATCGGGCGGGCCGCCCAGCCGATCACCTTCTCCTGGTACGGCCAGTCCTGCGGGTGTGCGGCATGGCTGTAGTCGTCACCGGCGGAGTTGGACGCGCTCTGCAGGAACGGAACGCGGTTGGCCTTCCACAGCGGGTTGGCCGGGTTGTTGGTCCAGCCGACGCCCCAGTGGCCCTGTGAGTCGGCGGTGTCGTAGAAGCCGGAGTTGTACGCCCACAGGGCGAAGAACCAGTTCTCGATCCACTTGGGGTGGCCGCCGTTGATCGTCATGCCGGCGTTGTAGGTCTGGTTCCACTTCTCCGACAGGATCCGCACACCGGCGGCGATGTTCGCCGTGTAGTCCAGGGCGACGGCTTCCTGCGCGAGGGCCGGCAGGGCGGTCTCGCCCGGCTTGGTCCTGCCCGCGAGGCGCATACCGTCGGTGGCCTGGGTGATGCCGTAACCGCAGTCGGCGTCCGCCCAGTTGATCCGCCACGGGTCGAGTTGCTCACCGTCGGCGGCGAAGTCGACGCCGTAGTAGTTGCCGATCAGGGAGTTGGCGGTGACACCGGGTACGGCAAAGCGGGCGGCCTGCCACATGTTGGACTCCTGCGCGGTGATGCCGAGCATCACCTGCGCGGGAATGTGCCACTTGTCGGTGACGTCGGGGTCCTCGTTGTCGAGGGTGCCGTTGGGGTCGCCGGCGAGCACGGTCGGCGGGAAGAGGCCCTGAGGCTGGTAGCCACCGGTCCCGGTGTTCTTCCAGTTCCCCTCGCGGTAGAAGTCCAGCTCGCCGACGACGGCCTGGTCCACGGCCCACTCGACCTGGCGCGGGGTGGGCTGGAAGGCCTGCTTCTTCGCGTCGTTGCGGGCCACTGCGCAGTAGCGTTCCCCGGTGCCTTCGCTGGGGTTGTCGGCCTGTGCGGTGAGGGCCTGGGTGCTGACGGTCTGCGTGGACAGGCCGGCTTCGCTCTGCTCGGCCGTGTCCGGGCCGGACTCGACCGGGCCGCCGGTGGGCAGGGCGGGCGACAGGTCACGCCCCTGGGCCTCGTCGCCCACGCGGTGGGCACCGGGACGCAGATCGAGGGTCACGGATTTGCCGGACCCGAGCATGCGCAGGACGGTACGCGCGGGGCGGGGTGTGGCGGCGTCCTCCGGGTTGACCAGGGTGGTCTTCCCGTCGGACCACGTGGTGGTCAGGGCTGTCCGGGCGTGACTGGAGATCGCCGCGCCTTTGGGGAGTTCGCCGGGGTTGTGCACCCGCTTGGGCAACGTTCCGGACGTGGCGGCACCGGTGACGAACACCTCGCCGCGTGCCGAACGGGTCAGGTCCCAGGCTTCGAGCTTGCCGGACACGACGGTGACGGGCTCGGTCTTGCGGCCCTTCTCGACCTTGGCGCGGTCGAGGTGCTTGGCCCAACTGGTCGGCGCCTTGGACGCCTTCTTGTCCAGCTCGCGGTCGATGAAGGTGATGCCGCCGTCGGCGTCGGCGGTGATCTCGAACGGCACCGTCGTGGTGGACGCCAGGGTCTTCTCGGCCGTGCCGTCGATCCGTACCAGCTTGTTGCCGTGCGCGGCGACGATGCCCGCGTCCGTGGGGATGGCCGAGGTGACCGTGCCGGCGAGCGTGACCGGCTTGGACTCCTTGCCGGTTGCCGCGTCGACGGTGATCAAGCGGGTCTGCTGCTTCTTGTCACCGTCGTGGCTGAGCTGAGTGAACACCGCCTTGTCACCCTGGCCGCAGCCGGGTGAGAAGTAGGCGAGCGAGGACTGGAACGGCAGCTTGTCGACCTTGCCCGACTGGAGATCGACCACTGCGGTGAATGCGCCGCGCACCATCAGCTCGGGCTTGTTGGTGAACATGCGCGGCGCGTACGAGACGGCCGCGTACCTGCCCGACCCGGTGACGCAGTGGTTGCCGATCCAGGTGTCCGAGGCGAACCCATCCTCGAACAGGCTGGCTATCGTGCGCAGTTGATAGCCGTCCTTCTCCTTGCCCGCAAGGAGGTGGAAGCCGGTGCCGTCGCCGGTCGTGGTCACGGCGGTGTCGGCGGATTCCGCGTAGTCCTTGCCGAGCAGGCCGGCGCGGTCCTTCGCGGGGATCGCGGAAGGCTTCAGGGAGAGCTTCTTCTGCTCCTGCGCGGCATCACTCCAGCCCTGCGCCGCGCCCTTCGGCGGTTCTGGTTCCCCGGCCTGCGCGGGCAGGCTCAGCGGTATCGCCAGCGCGGTGGCCACCGCGAGGGTGAGCGGCACCCGCAGGCGCATACGTCTGTGTCTCAACTTCGTTCCCCCTTCGATCACTTGACAGCCTTGGCGGCTGCAAGGGCTTTGCTCATGCGCGTCTTGACCGCGGTGAGCTGGGCCTTGTTCTCCTCGATCAGCCGCTTCTGGACGGCCGACTCCTCCTTGAACCAGACCTCGACCAGACGGGTCTGCTCCTTGCAGTCGATGTCGTCCAGCGCGAGCTCGATCGCGTCCTGGGTGGTGCCGTCGCCGTTGGCGTAGCCCTGCTCCATGGCCCTGTACGGGTCCGCGGCGGACCGTCCCTGCTTCTTCATGCAGGCCGACCAGTCCTTGATGGCCTTCTCGACCGGCTCGCGCGACCGGGACTCGGAGAGGCTTGTCGAGGCGAGCTGTGCGACAGAGCCCGCATCCGACTCGTTCAGCTTGATCTGCCGCTTCGACCACCCGGCGCAGCCGCCCTCGTGCAGCTTCTTGCCCTGGTACTCGGCGCGGGCGGGTTCGGAGTCCCCACCGGTGAAGTACGGCCCGTCCCCCTCGGCACCTTCGGGCGGAAGGAACTCGGGCTTCGTACGCCCGGTCAGCACCTCGGCCTCCACACCCGAAAGCCCCTTGTCGACCGCTTCGGTGCCCCGGGTCAGCTCCTTCGGCATCCCGTACCCGTACTTCTCCGCCCGGGTGCGGTCGGTGATGCCGTAACGGGCCTCTATCGACATGGCGTTGCTGTACGGCGGCGGGTTCATGCCGGGGCGCGGCAGGTCGACAGTGAGCCGGTACTCGGCCATGCACCGCGTCTGGAGGGTGCGCAGCGCGGTGTCCACGGCGACCTGATCCGCGTACGAGGACATATAGGTCTCGAGCGGCAGCTCCAGGCCTTTGGCCAGTCCTGAAGCAGGGGTCTCCGCAGGCCAGTTGCTCCGGTCGACCGGGGTGTGGTCCTTCGCCGGGCCGGAGTCCGATCCGGACGACGAGCATGCACCGAGGGATATTGCCGCGAGCATGACAGCTGCTGCGGTGGTCGTCGGCTTGAAGACGTGCACGGGCTTTCCTTGTCTGCATGAAGTGCCGGGGAGAATGCCGTCGTTGTTCAGCTGGTCAGCGGGCGTCGAAGACGGCCCGGACGATGTCACCCGGGCTTGCGACGCCCCGACCGTTGTCCGTTGCCGCGGCGGTGACGGCGAGGCCTCCGCTGACTGAGGTCAACCACGCGTGATCTGCCCGCCCGGTGCCCCGCTCCGGGATGCCGTACAGGGTGTGAGCACCGGTGTCGTGGGATGCGTCGCGGAAGTGTTCCGTTTTTCAGTCCCGGTCGACGAGGGGAGCGAACTCGTCGACGTAGATCTTCGGAACCTGCGGAACCGGACCCATGTCTCCCGAGCCGATCACCGCGGCTTCCCGGTCCTCGATCCTGGCGCGCACACCGCTGCCACCCGCCGCCGTCAGGCACAGTGCCCGGACCATCCACCGTCCGGTCACTCCAGTGCCAGCCTTCACCGGGCGGAAGCCGTCAACTGCCTGCGCGCGGCACCGACTTCCTTGCCGTGCTGATCCTTGATGCCGGTCAATGGGCTCTTGTTGTCGACGATCTGCTGGTTCTGGATCGCGGACTCCACACCGAACCAGATCTTCACCAGATCGGTCTGCTCCTTGCAGTCGATGTCGTCGACCGCCAGCGCGATGGACTCCTGCGACGGCTCCCCATCACTGGTGACACCCTGGTCCATCGCCTTGTACGGATCGGCAAGTCCCGCATGTCCCTTGCCGTCCATGCACGCGGACCACGCGGCGATGACCTTGATGACCTTGTCGTCCTTCAGCGACCGCACCAGGCTGTCCCCGGCGAGCTCCGCCACGAAGGTCGGGTCGACTTCCTTCACACCGAGTTGGTCCTTGGACCAGCCGATGCAGCCGCCCGACTTCAGCTTCTTCCCGTTGTACTCCGCCCGAGCGGGCTCGATGCCCTGGTTCGGGACGGCGACCGGCTCTCCCGCCTCGACCGCGTTGGGCGCCTTGGGCGGTTCGGGCTTGGTATGGCCGGTCAGGACCTCGACCTCGACACCGGACAGATCACGCATGGTCTGCTCGGTGTGCTCCCGCAGCGCCGGCGGGAGCTCGTAGCCGTACTTCTCGGCCTCGGCCCGGTCGGTGATGCCGTAACGGCGTTCGATGTTGGCGTCGTTGTCACTGGGCGGCGGGTTGGCGCCCGCCCGCGGCAGCGTCAGGTCGATGCCGTAGTCCTTCATGCAGGACTGCTGGAGATCGTCGGCGGCCTGCTCGACGGTGACCTGGTCCTCGTAGGAGGCCATGTACGCCTCCAGCGGAAGGGTCAGATCCTTGGCCGGACCGCTGGTGGGTATCTTCTCGGGCCAGTTCTCCTTGTTCACGATCGGTCTGTCGTCAGCCGCGTTCGTCGTGGTCTCCGGAGTCGTGCCCGGGGAGCAAGCACTGGCCAGGAGAGCTGAAGCGGTCAGGGCCACTGCGGCGGCGGTCCGCTTGATGTGCTTCACGGGGGTTCCTTCTCAAGCGAAGTGGGAGGAGGCGTTCTCGTTCTTCAGGGCGGAGATCAGGTTGGTGATGTTGCAGTCGCCGTAGGGGCCGTTCTTCGCGAAGTACTGAGCGGTGCCGCCGTAGCCGGAGCTGTAGTACACGCGGTAGTTGTCGTCCCGGGCGCAGTTCTCCACGGACGCCGCGTTGTTCTTCATGTACTGGCCGTTGCCGTTGCCGCCGTTGCCGAAGACGTACCGGTACGTCGTCAGCGACGATCCCTCGTACTGGCTCGTACCCCAGTGGTCGTACACGTTGCCGTAGTACATCGTGAACGCCGACTTGTAGTAGCCGTCCTGGATGGCAAGGTCCTTCGAGTTGTAGAACAGCCGCAGATCACCGTACGAGCACTCGATCCACGGAACGTCACAGTTGTCCGTGACCTTGTACTCCGCCGCATGTGCCGGGCCGGCGGTGGCCATCACAGCCGCGACCGCCGCGAAGGATGTGGCGCAGGCGGCCAGCTTCTTCTTGATGCGGGTACTCCTCATCACATCTCCATCGATAGGTGATTCACAGAGAAGATCTTTACCATCCGATTACTGTCATGACCATGAAGTTATTTGATCGTGACCTGCCCGAGCTCGGCACGGGCGACCGAAGCACCTGGGACGCGGGGCCAGTTGACGGGCAGTCAGATGGGTCGCACGAGGGGGCCCAGGCGATGCCTGCCCAGCGATCCGGTCCCCGCCGGTCGAAGCCGTTCCCGCGCGTCGCATGCTCATCCGGTGGCGGCATCGGCCACGAGATCCACCGCCCCCTGCGCGATCGCATGAGCAATCCATTGCTTCCCGCAAACTGTTCGCGGACGAGTTGATGAACCCGCTGCCGGCCGGGGTGTCGTTGTGAGATCTTGATGGACAGCCGGTGGACACCATGCCCACTTGTGTCATGTCTCGGACAATTCGGTGTCGTACCGGCGGACAGGCGGCAAGGAGTGCTGCTCGCGATGCGGCACCGAGAAGTGCAGAGAGATCCGAGGTGATGTGCGTGCACGGCATACGCAGATGGGGGCCGGCGACGGTCGCCCTGACGCTGCTGGCCGGGGCTTTCCAGGGAATTCAGGCGTCCCCGGCAGCCGCGGTCGACTGCTTTCGGGACACCTGTGCGGGCAAGGACCCCATCCAGATGGGGTGTGACAACGATGCCGAGATTCTTCAGCAGGTGACGGAGCCGGACGCGTCGGTCGCGGTGCGGCTGATGTGGTCGCCGCTGTGCCAGGGGGTGTGGGCGAAGATCTCACGCGATCTCGACACGTCCCCCGACTACGTGTACGGGACGCTGTGGACGACTCGTGATCCCTCCGGCGGCATTCAGGACGACGACACGACAGGTCTTCTCGCCGACGGTGTGGCAGGCGCCTACACCAAGATGCAGAACTGGAAGAACACGACGGCCAAGGCGTGCTGGAACGACATCGACGCTCAGTACGACCCCGCGCCACTGCGGTACATCGTGAACAACCACGACGCGAGCCTCGCGCTTCAGCACGGCTCGTGCACGGACTGGCTGTAGGGGGAAAGATGCCCAGAAGACGTCTCAGGAGATACTTCTCCACGAACCCGCTGATAGCCCTGAGCGTGGTGGCGGCATCCGCGACCTTAGTCCCACTGGCTTCCCCGGACACCCCGGTGAAGACGGCCGCCACCGCCGCGGACGGCACGGCGCCCCGCTTGTTCTCCGCACCCGGTAAAGAGCTCGGGTCGGGCTACGCCTCGTCGTCGGACGCGATCGTGCAGGCCACCGGCGACGCCGAAGGACTGCACATCCTCGCGGCGAGGGAGAGTGACGGGTTCTCCTTCTACGAGATCGCACGCCTCAGCCGTACGGAACTGTCCGAAGTCGGCCCGTGGACGGGCTATGTCTGCACCACGGGATCAGGGAACTACGCGGCAGCGGTCTACGCCCCGTCGGCCTGGTCCAACGAGCCCGGCGCGTACGAGAGGGGCGCGTTCGCCGCGGTCATCCGTCTCTCCGACGGCAAGGTCACCGAGGTTCCCGACCGGGTGCAGCTGGCGTACTTCACGCCGGGCTGCGGAACGGGCGACGAGGTGGCGTTCACCTCCAGCTCGGCCACCGACAGATCGGTCGGCTCGACGACGGTGATATCGGTCGACGCGGCCGACGGATCAGTGTCCTCCCGCCGCACGGTCAACGGCTACCTCACGCACGTCACGCCCACCCAGAAGGGCACCGTCGGCGTGCTCGGCGGAAACCTCGTCGATCTGAAGGGCGAAGGCAAGAAGCTGTCCGCCCGCAAGCTCGCCACGGTGCCGGGCCCGATGTTCGCACTGACCGCCTCGAAGAACGGTGCCGTCGACGTCGGCACGGTCGACGGCGAGAGCAGCGTCATCTCCCGTTTCGACGGCAAGGACTTCACCGAACTGGGCCGCGCCCCGAAGGGTGAGGTCAAACTCCTCCCCGTGGCCGGCGGCGCCGCGGTCGTCGGCGATGTGAAGGACATCGACACCAGCAAGGCGCCGGGGCTCGCCAAGCACATGGTGGACGGCCGTGTGGCCGGGATCTCCCGGCAGGGTCACCTGGTGACCAACTCGGTGTTCTCCGAGCAGATGAAGGGCATCACCACCGGCATCGGCTCGTCCTCGAACAAGGGTGTCGGATCGCTGACCGTCAAGGCGACCGCGCTCAAGACCGGGGCGAAAGCCACCACACTCGTCGACGCCGACCGCGAGCGGCCGAAACCGGATTCCTCACTGCCGATGGACCCGGCCGCGTTCACCGCGGACGCCCCCGATGACACGGACCCTCTCACCTGCGGTGAGGGCGGGCCGGAATCGCAGTGCCTGTCCGGATCCGGTGCGGCCGTCCACGGCAAGATCGCGGAAATGGAAACCCCCTGCATCGTCAAGCGCAACGACCCCAAGCGCCAGGCGCTCCAGGCCAGCGCGAACATGGTCGAATGGGCGGTCGACCAGGCTGTGCACGGGGATCTGACGGTGTCCCGTCCGGCGGACTGGCACGACACCGGCCTCGGCTCCTACACCCCGCAGGGCCTCTTCCCCAAGCCGTCACTGACCGGCGGAGGTGAGATTCCCGCACAGGTCATGCTGGGCGTCCTCGCCCAGGAGTCCAACTTCAAGCAGGCTTCCTGGCACTCCGTGAACGGCGACTCGGGCAACGTCACCAAGTCCGACTGGTACGGCAACGCCAACGGCATCCACGACTACCCCATCCGCGGCGACGCCGACTGCGGCTACGGCATCGCCCAGGTGACCACCGGCATGTCCGAGTTCGACACCCAGCAACTCGACACCTTGCGCGCCGGCGCCGTCACCACCGACTACGCGGCGAACATCGCCGCCGGTCTGAGCATCCTGGCCGAGAAATGGAACCAGCTCAAGGCGCTGGGCATGAACGCCAACGGCGGTAGCCCGGCCTACATCGAGAACTGGTACATGGCGCTGTGGGGCTACAACTCCGGCGTCTACACCTCCGGTTCCGTCGGCCTCGGCTACTTCAACAACCCGATCAAGCCGAACTACCCGGCCGACCGGCAGCCGTTCCTGCGCGACAGCTACGACGACGCCTCCCACCCCGGTGACTGGACCTACCAGGAAAAGATCCTGGGCTGGGCCGAAGTCCCGCAGATGACCTGGGACGGCGTGGCCTCGTACGTCAAGCCGGACATGCCGTTCGACGTCATCACGGCCGCCCCGCTCGACGCGTTCTGCGCGCCCTCCGTCAATGCGTGCGACCCGGACGCGGCCGACCCGTGCCCGAGCTGGGACGCGTCGTGCTACTGGGACGGCAGCGTGAACTGGATGGGGTCGCAGAGTCCCGCCAACTCCAGCACGGAGACGCTCAGATACACGCTCGGCTCGGGAGAGCCCGAGCTCCAGAGCAAGTACGGTCATGGCCCGTGCATCGACCACCCGAGCGTCTACACCAACGCCATCATCGTCGATGACCTCGGTCAGCACGAGAACACCTATGACTGTGCGGACATCGAGGGAGCCTACGACGGCAAGTTCACCCTCCAGACCGGTGACAACATCACCATGCAGAGGGACGACGGCACCTTCCGCGCGACCCCCTACATCGCTCCCATCGACCTTCACCAGTTGGGCGCCGGTTACGACCACCACGTCTGGTTCACGCACAGCTACGGGGACACCGACTACTTCCACAAGATCACCGGTCGGTGGGAGGTCAACCCGGCCAAGCTCCCCTCCGGAGACCAGCCCGGCCAGCGCTACAAGGTCTATGTCCACCTGCCCAGCCATGGAGCGGAAGCGATCGTCCGGTACAACTTCATCCCGGGCGACAACGCGTTCGGCGCCCAGCCCGACTACTGCCGGGTCAACCAGGCAACCCGCAGCAACGGTCAGGAGACCTGGTTCGAGATGGGCACCTTCAGCTTCTGGAAGGGCGGCCGGATCGAGGCGGACAACCTCCACGACGCCGGCACCGGGGACGACAACGTGGTGTTCGACGCGATCGCCTTCGTCCCGTTCAGCTCCGCCGATCCCGGAGCCTGCGCCCTGGTCGACGGTGGGCCGTGATGCGCGCTGCCCTCCGCGTTCCCGCCGTGCTGATGACCGTCGTCATCGGCACGGCGGGAGCCGTCTCCTGCAGCCGGAGCGACTCCGGCACAGCGGCACCCGACCGTACGAAAGCCTCAGCGCCCCATCCTGAGCCGTCCAGAGCGCGGACCGCGCCGCGTGCCGCCGATCTGCCGAAGCACGCGGTGACCAGCGACAAGCGGCCCACCTTCGGCGCGGCGGACACCATGGCCGCCGGATACACCGGGAAGGATTTCCTTGCCGGGCTCTCGAAGGACTGGAAGCTCAAGCTGGACAAGCCGGTTGGGCAGGAGATGCCCGATGGAAAAAAGAGAACCTATGTCAACGGGCACGGCGGGGACGGCGGGGACGGGATGACGGTTTCGGCCGGATACATCGACAACGAGAACATGTCATCCCTTCTGTGCAGAACCGGCACGGACCAATCCGATGGTTTCGACTTCCTCGCTGCCTGCACCGGGCTCGACGTGGCGGGAGTCGACCACGGAAAGGCGTCTTCGTGGCTCAAGCAGGCGAAGCAGGAGACCGATTCCCTCTATGCGGAGAAGATCGCCGAGACGGGAAACAAAAAGGAGTACGTTGTCAGCGGGGTTTTCACCTCGGGGCCGGTGGTGATGATTCTGCACCGGGCGTATGACAAGTACTCGCTGAGGATCCTCGGCGGCGCGGTGGCGTAGGACCGTAGTTGCCGCAGTAGAGCGAAGGTCCTGCCTTCGCTCTACTGACTACTGAGGTGAGCAGAGGAGTTCTTCGACCTTCTCCTTGTACTCCTGCATTTCGCCTGCCTCGTAGCCCGCTTTCTTCAGGTTCGTCATCAGTGCCGCCGTATCGCCGCACAGGCTGGAGCGTTGTCCGTCAAGGTAGGACTTGACGCCGTCAGCGGTCAGCTCTTCCCACGCCCTTTTGATCTCATCGTTCTTCTCGTGGGCGTAGGAATAATCGACCCATTCCCTCTCCCGGTCCGTCAGGCGGGACGTGTCAACCGGCGTGTCGCTTCCCCCGCAGGCGGCGACCATGAGAGTGCACACCACCACGAGACCTATATGCGCCTTCTTCACAATTCCTCTTCTGTGTAGATCGCCAGGGGCGCATCTTACGTCATGTGCGCGCCAATTCGCCGAATGGAGAATATCTCGAGGGGACGGGGCTCGAGCAGCCGGCGCGGTCTGCGCCCTTGCCGCGGACCTGCACCATGGTCCGCTCGCCGGCGTACTCGGGGTACCCGGCGTCACGACGAAGTCCGCCGCCCACCTCTCGGCGCCGTGCCAAGTCCGAACCCGAAATCAAGCGCAGGGTCAAGGAGTTGGACCGGCAACGCGACGATGCCCGCGCTACCGAAGCGGGGCGCGCACCGACCGTCGCCGAGTGCATGGAGACCCGTCTCACCGGCGTCGGACAGCACCGGATCGACAAGCTGCAACCCGAGCACCTGGAGCGCACGTACCGCGCCCTGCTCGACGCCGGCCACGCTCCCCCGCACGTCGTGAAGCTGCGCCGCATCCTGTCCCGCGCCCTGAAGATGTCCCATTGCCGCCGCATGAGCAGCGAGAACGCCGCCACGCTCGTGAACCCGCCCAGCGTCGACAAGACCGAGGCGAACCCGTTCACCCAGCAGGAGCCGCGTCGAAGCCCGCGACCCCAAAACCGACCAGGCCCGCTTCGACTACGCCGTCTCCCGCGTCAACATCATCCCGCCCACCGAAACCATCGCCCGCCACGCCGGCAAGCTCCTCGCCGCGGCCGGCCTGCACGGCCACAAATACGCACTCGACGCGATCGTGGCCGCCACCGCACTCGCCTCGCCCGCCCCCGTGACCGTCCTGACGTCAGACCCCGAAGACCTCCGCATGCTGTGCGGCCCTGGCATCCGCGTGTCTCCCCCGTAGCGTTCGTCCACCTGGCCGTGGAGCACGGCGACCCCCGCCCCTGTGGAGTTGGCCTGGACCGCCGACGGATGGACCCGGCGCGGTGCGCCGTCTTCAGGACTACGGCCGCATGCAGCGCGAGTGGTTTCAGGAGGAAGTGAGCTAGGAACTCACCGGTTGCGTACCCGAGTTGAACCCGTCCACCGGGCCGGCCCCATCCTGCCGCGGTGGTTGGGCCTGACACGTGTCCGCCCTCAACTCAAGGGGCCAGGTGACCGAAGCGGCACGCAGGGCCCTTAACCCCTTGGCCGAACAGATTTCAGCGGAGCGACGAGGAGTTCTTGGCTCTGACACCTACTATGGGTCGAATGACTACGCTCAGCAATTCGGACGGAGTCGGGCCACTCTTACGGGAGTGGCGTCGGCGACGGAAGCTCAGCCAGCAGGAACTCGCCCTCCAGACCGAGATCTCGGCACGGCACCTCAGCTTCATCGAAACCGGCCGCTCCCGGCCGAGCCGAGCCCTGGTGCACCGGCTCGCCGACAGCCTGGAGGTCCCGCTCAGACAGCGGAACACCCTGCTCGTCGCGGCGGGTTATTCGCCGTTGTACCAGGAGACGTCCCTTGACGCGCCGCGGCTCAAGGTCGTACGGGAAGCTGTCGACCGCCTGATCACGGCGCACAACCCCTACCCTGCCCTCGCCGTCGACGCCGGTGAGAACATCTTGTCCATGAACCGCGGGGCCCAACTGCTGCTGGCCGATGTGTCCCCGGCCCTGCTGGTCCCGCCGGTCAACGTGATGCGGGTCTGCCTCCACCCGGAAGGCCTGGCCCGCCAGGTCGTCAACGTCGACGAATGGCGCAGTCACCTCCTCGGCAGGCTCTACCGGCAATCCGTGTACTCCGGCCGCGAGGAGCTGCGCGAGCTGTACGAGGAAGTGTCGACCTACGGTCCCCGGTCGATGAAGGACTGCACAGAACTCTCGGACACCATCGTCGCTTCGATTCGAGTACGAGCGCTGGGCACGGAGTTGCGGTTCTTCAGCACTATCACCACGTTCGGAGCGGCCACCGACATCACGGTGGCGGAGCTGTCGCTGGAGACGATGCATCCGGCGAACGCGCACACCGCCACCGTGTTCAGCGCCGCGGTTGAGGATCAGCCGGACAGGAAGGACACGATGTCCTTGTTGAGCCGTTCGGCGTGAGAGGCGAACAGTCCGTGGGCGGCGCCCTCGTACCGGACGAAGGAGCAGTCGGGTATGAGGTCTGCCGTCCGCGCGCCGCACAGTTCCAGCGGGGCCGCGAGATCGGCATCGCCGTGAATGACCAGAGTGGGCAGAGGGACCTTCGCCGTCTCTTCGCGCTGGTCGGTGGTGAACAGGGTGCGGCAGATCTCTACGGTGGCCCGGGGTGAACTGTCCAGCGTCAGGTCCGCCATCCAGCGGGCCAGTTCGGTTGAGACCGGCAGGCGTGCCGGGTCGGCTGCGGCTGCGGGATAGAGCGGTGCATCGGCTCCGCCGAAGAACGGTCCGGCCAGTTCGGCGGCCCAGCGCGGCCGGTCCTGTTCGATGGCCTCCGTCATCTCGTCCAGCACGGCTCGATCGATGCCGTCGGGATTGTCAGGACTGCGCATCATGAACGGCGTCGTCGGGCTGACGAGGATCAGCCGGCTGACCCGGTCGGCGCCGTACCGGGCCAGGTAGCGCACCGCCTCGCCCGCCCCCACTGCGCAGCCGACCAGGGTCACGTCGCGCAGGTCCCTGCTCTCCAGCACCGCGGCAAGGTCATCGGCCAGGGTGTCGTAGTCGTAACCGTCCCAGGGCCAGTCCGAGCGGCCGCAACCGCGACGGTCGTAACTTACGCAGCGCAGACCCCGCTTGGCCAGGTGCGAGGCCTGGAGTTCCCACATCCGGGAGCTCATCACGCCGGTGGCCAGTAGCACCACCGGCCGGCCCGCCCCCCAGTCCGTGTAGTGAAGGTTCGTCGCGTCGGGCGTCGTGATGTACGGCATGGGGATCCCTTCCGTGGAGTTCGAACCGTCGGCCGCGGCGTTCGCCGGTGCCGGCCATGAACTCAGTCCGTCGTCGCGCGCGGCATCAGCCAGACCATCGCCGCGGCGGCGCAACAGAAGACGGCGAGCGGAATGAGCGAGACGCTGAAGGCGTGCGGATAGTCGGCCGCCACCGCCGAGCCCCCCAGAGCGGGGAAGAACACGGTGCCGGCGATGGCCACACCGATGGCGGCGCCGCCCTCCTGTGCGGTGTTGACAGCTCCTGAGGCGGACGCAGCGTGCTCCGGTGCGGCACCGGAGAGGACCAGCGCGGTGAGCGGCCCGGTCGTCATTCCCATGCCCATCCCGGCGATCAGCAGGAAGGGGATGAGCCAGAGGATGGATCCGTCGGTGCCGGTGACGTTCACGGCCACGCCGGTCAGGATGTAGCCGGTGGCGAGCGTGAGCGGGCCGAAGGCGACCAGACGGCGGCCGAGTCGCGCCGCGAGCCGGGCGGACACCAGGGAGGAGCCGAAGTACCCGGCGCCCAGGGAGAGGAAGAGCAAGCCGGACTCCAGCGGGCTCAGTCCCCGGCCTTCCTGCAGGTAGAGGGCGAGCAGGAAGAAGAAGGAGCCCATCGCCAGAAAGTACGTGACCGTGGCGGCCAGGCCGATGGAGAACAGGCGGCTGCGGAACAGCTCGAGATCGATGAGCGGGCCGCGGCCCTCGCGGCTGCGCCGGCGCAGATGGGCGACGGACAGGGCGAGGAGGACAACAGCAGCCGCGAGGCACGCCCAGCTCCAGGCCGGCCAGCCCTGCTCGCGGCCCTCGACCAGGGCGGTCACCAGCAAGCCGAGCGCGGCCGTGACAAGGATCGCTCCGGACAGGTCGAGGCGGGTGCCGTCGGCGTTGCGGGACTCGGGCACCGCGCGGGAGACGAAGGCGAGCGTGACGAGGCTGATCGGCACATTGATGAGGAAGATCGTCCGCCAGTCGAGACCGCCAAGGTCGAGGGTGATCAACAGACCGCCGATCAGCTGCCCGAACACGCCGGCAAGGCCGACGACGAGGCCGTAGACGTTGAACGCAGCGGCCCGGCGCGGTCCCGTGTAGACGGTGCCGAGGATCCCGAGAACCTGGGGCACCATCAGCGAGGCCGCCGCGCCCTGCACGATCCGCGCCACCACCAGCAGATCGGCGTTCGGGGCCAGACCGCAGGCGGCCGACGCCAGGCCGAACAACGCGAGCCCCAGAACGAACATACGACGGCGCCCGAACAGGTCACCGATCCGGCCTCCGGTGATCATGCCCGCGGTGAAGGCAACGCCATAGCCGACGATGACGAGCTGGGCCTGCGCGGAGCTGGCGTGGAGATCGCTCTGGATGGCGGGGATGGCCACATTGGCGATGAAGTAGTCGAGCACGGTCATGAACGTGCCGACCATGACGACCGCCAGGGCACCCCAGGACGGCCCTCCGGCGTCGCCGACGGCGCGGCCCTCTGTATTGGCGTACGTTTCTGACGTCATTCTTGGACTCCGCTCAAGGCATGCGCTGGGGCATGGCGCCGGCCTCGACGGAGGCGGCAGCCGGTCACACAGCTTCCAGCGGCCGACCCTTCAGGTCAATTACGTGAGAGGTAATGAAGAAATCCGGCCAAACGCACGGGCTGCCGCACATGAAGCCCCGTGACTTCTTTCTGTGAAACGCCGCCGGGGTCACGTCGAAAGGATTCTCACAAGGCCAGCGGCCCTCGCGGGAAGCGACGGAGCACCGCTTCCCGACACTCAAGACTGGGGATAAATCGGAAAAAATCGCAGAACTCATCGGCGGAGCGAGTCATTCCGCTGGCGAGTATCGGTGTACCAGCCGACCTGACCGGGCGTGTACCGCACACAGTCATGGCAGGATTGAACACGGCAACATTCACTCGCATCATCTTCACAGTATATGCACCTCCGAGTACCGGTGCGGTACCGATCAAGCGCTACCCCTCCGCCAGGAGGGTCAGCGTAATTAAAATGGAGTTTCATAGCGCATAAACTAGGGGGAATCAGGGTAGTGCGGTTCACAATTCTCGGACCGGTCGGTTATGAGATCGAAGGCCAGTTCCACAGCATTCGCGGTTCACGTCAGCGGACTCTGCTCGCTGCCCTGCTCGTCAGCGGCGGCCGACCTGTGCCCGCAGAACAGCTCTACACGGAACTCTGGGGTGAGAGCCCCCCGACGACGGCGAACAACTCGCTTCAAGCCCATATCTACCGGCTGCGCGGCACATTGCAGAGGCTGCCCGCAGCTGCCGGCAAAGGGCCCTGCGTGATGACAGGTGCCTCCGGCTACGCACTCGAGAACGACTGGGACAACCTCGACACGACTCTGTTCCGCAGCGGAGTCGCGGAATCGCGTCGTGTTGTCGACAAGGATCCGCGCAAGGCCTATGCACTGCTCGACGAGGCCCTTGACCTGTGGCGAGGTTCTCCGCTGCAGGACGTTGCGGCCGGTCCGATATGCCAGAGCGTTGCCCTGCAACTCGACGAGGAGTACATGACCGCCCTCGAGGACAAGCTCTGGCTGAGCATCGGGTGTGAGGACCCGACGCATGTAATAGGGGAACTCAAACGCATGAGCTCAGTACATCCGTGGCGGGAGCGCATCACGGAAATGCTCATGCTGGCCCTGTATCGGTGCGGGCGACAGGCCGAGGCCATAGAGGCCTACAACAGCGCGCGTCGAAGGCTGGTCGACGAACTGGGCATGGAGCCGTCCATGGAGTTGCGGCAACGTTTCCGCGACATCCTCAACCAGGCTCCCTCATTACGAGATTTCCACCCCGTCAGATGCTGACGAAAGCCCGCCGCCCGAACCTCGGGACACTTCCCGGGGCGGGCGGCGCGAGCCGAGCGTTCGGGAAAAACAAGAAATACCGCCCACCATTTCGGTAGGCGGTATTTCCGGGGAGGCTGCCGGCCGTGCACCGGGGGCAGAGCGGAGAGGGCAGGATTTGAACCTGCGTGGGCCGATGAGCCCGTCCGGCGTAAGAGCCGGACCCCGATAAACCACTCCGGGCACCTCTCCCCGTTCCCGGCCCGGGTTTCTCCGTGCCGTTCACGAGTACTATGTTGCCAGAATGCACTGATCTCGTGCTGATACGGCACTGACGGCGTTCAGCAGGATACTGGCCGCACGTTCCGGTTCCTCCGTTTCCGCTTTCCGGGCAGATTCCCAGCTACTGCAATCGCCCGCTCGTTCTGCTCAGGCCGGTCCGAGCGCTCGCTCCACGAGCGAAGAGACCTCCGCGGGAGAAAGTTCCTCCAGGCGTGCGCACAGCCGAGCGACCTCCGCCGGGCCGCCGGTGGTGCGGAACTTCTCCTCGACCAGCCTGCGGTGCCCGGAGCGGGTGTCGGGACCGGCACCGCCCACGGGGATGTCCTGGCGGGCCACGGCCCGGCCGCCGTCCGTCCACCGCACGGTCAGCCGCGAACCGGTGTACTTCGCGGCGTCCGTGAAGGTCTCCTCCGGCGGGCCGAACACGACGCGCGCGGCAGCGTCCGCACCGGCGAACGACTCCAGCCAGGGCATGGCACGCTCGCCGGCCCGGCGGATCGCCGCCCCCAGGGGTGCGGCACCGCCGAGCAGATCGTCCGTCATCCCGGGGTCCTCGACCAGCCGGACCCGGGCGGCGAGGTACCAACGGCGCGGGTCTCTGGTGGCAGGAGCGGCGAAGTCGGCCACGGTCAGGTCGCCGGTCAGGAGCGCGGTCGCGACCGCGTACGGGACCGAGAGCGGGAGAACGCTCGGCGCCGTGTCCGGTCCATGGCCGTGCTCCTCGGCGAGGCGCGCGACGTAGGTGGTGTAGCGGGAGGTCTCGACGACGATCTCCTCGATGTCGTCCGGGGTGTCGAATCGACCGGTGGGCAACTGCCGACGCAGGCGCAGGGCGCAGTCCACGGCAGTGTCCACGCCAGGGCCGCCCGGCCTCACTTTGAAGGACAACGTGTCGGTGTGCCAGCGCTTGCCGAGACTCTCGGTGACCGCCTCGGGCAGCGGGACCGCGGCAAACCGGGCGAGGAAACCCTCTGGGTGTTCCAGGACGTCGGGCGCCGCAGTCAGGCCGGCCTCAGCAGCGCTGCAGGCGTCCATGGCGGCACGGACCGGGTTCAGGGCGGTGAGCAGGCGGGCGTCGCCGCCCAGGAAGCCGTGGAGCAAGGTCCAGGGGGGCATGGTGAGCGCGAGCCCGAGGGCGTGGGTCCAGATGCCGGCATCGGTCCCCGTGCAGTGCAGCCGCCCGGCGACGGCGCCCACCAGGCTGGTGTGCGCGGCGGTCTGTCCGCGGAACGGCCCGAGGGTCCCCGCGGCGGTGACTCGCGCGGCGCACTCGTTGGCCGCCACGACGGCGGTCAGCAGCGCGGCCCCGTCGAGGTTCAGGGCCCGCGCGTACGCCAGCGGCACGGCCACGGTCGAGTTCGACAGATGCCCGGCGTAGGCGGTGTCGTCGAGGTTGAGCCAGGATCCCAGGCCCGCGAGGACGGCGGCGGCGTGCGAGGGGTCGTTCTGCAGCGGAGAACCGTAGGCAGTGACCAGTCTGCGTCCCAGCGGGTGCCCGAGACCGGCGCGGATGGCGGCGAGCTGCGACAGGACTTGACTGCGGGCCAGCGCGATCACCCGCTCGGGCAGATCGGACGGACGCAGGGCAGCGCCCCATGCGGCGAGTTCGGCGAGCCGGGCCGGCCGGGCGTGCGACGGGTGCGCGGGGCCGGCGGTCATCGGCGGGCCTCGGCTGCGGCAGGCTCCGGATCGCACAACACCGGGAGCGCACCGGGCAGGACGTCGAGTGTGATCCTCGTCCCCGCGTACGGTACGAGCTCCCCGTCGTGCTCGAAGCAGAGCGGCCGGCCGTCGGTGCGCTCCACGACGACGGTGCGGCCCGTCCGGTGGACCGTGCCGGGCCGGTCCAGGTGCCGGCCGTCGCGCAGCAGCGCCGGCACCTCGACGGGATCGGTGCCCTCCCCCACGACGCAGACGTCCAGCAGCCCGTCGTCGAGCACCGAGTGCGGCAGCACCAGGTACTGCCAGGCACGGTGGCGTCCGCCGCCGATGTTGACCAGAACGGTCCCGCCCTCGTGCACGACCGTTCCGTCGACGGTGACACGACCCTGATACGGCGCGTACGAGGCGGCCGCGTGCTCCAGCCCGGCCTGCAGGCGGGCCTTGCCCCGCTGGGGCATGCCGCGGGAGCTGTGCAGCACTTCGGCGGTGAGGCCGGCGCCCGCGCCGAGCACCACGAGCGCGTCCAGTTCACGGACGCGGGCCAGGTCGAGCCGACGCAGCGCGCGCCCCGGGCCGGCGAGCGCGTGATCGACCGCTTCCTGCCAGGGGCGCGTTCCCCAGTGCGAGCGGTAGCCGGAGTTGCCGGTGCCGGCCGGGACGACGAGCAGGGCGCATCGGTCTGCGGGTGCGCCGTCGGCCATCAGGCCGTCGACCACTTCGAGAACAGTGCCGTCCCCGCCGACGGCCACGACCACCCGCATGCCCTCCGCCGACGGCCGACTGACCGCCTGGCGTGCGGCTTCGGTCGCGTCGCCGGGTGCGGTGGTGCTCACCACGGTGACACGTGTGTGGCGCGCGCAGCGGGCCACCACATCGCGCACCAGTTCCTCTCCGACCGTGCCGGCGGCCGGATTGGCGACGATGAGGCACTCCTCCAACTGGGCGACGGCGGACTCCGCCATGACTGCGCTCCTCTCGGACATCTGCTGTGTGCACAGGCTCCCCGCCGGAGCTGACCCGGGCCTGATGCAGCTCTGACGACGTCTCCGCCCCGGCCCCGGACCAGGCCGTGGCAGGCATTTGCCGCGCCCGTGCATTACCCCGCAGGTAATCGACAGGGCGGTCCGATCGGTGAAACGCTTTTCGGGTACGGACGCCGTGTCGTCGTACAGCCTTTTCTCTGGAGGAAAAAACGTGAGCGACAACGGTTTTGTGGAGCGCTACCTCGCTGTCTGGAACGAGCCGGATCCGGTCCGCCGCCGTAAAGCTGTCGCGGAGGTCTGGCACGAGGACGCCCTGTACGCGAACACGGGCCGCGAGTTCAAGGGTCACGCAGAAATCGAGGAGGCGGTGACGGAGGCGTACGACGAGTTCGTCGCCAAGGGATTCGCTTTCCGGCTGCATGCGCACGCGGTCAACCACACCACGGCCCGTCTCACCTGGGACATGGCGCCCAAGGACGGCGGCGACGTCGTGGCCCGCGGCACCGAGTACCTGGCGTTCGCCCCGGACGGCCGGGTGCTGACCGATCATCAGTTCCCCGAGGAAATCTGAGGAACCGCGAAAGAGCGGTGGACGCTTCCGGTGCCGTCGGGCTCTGAATCCCCCGCAGAGTCCGCGGCCCCGGAAAACACAGGGCGGGTGGCCGGATAATTCCGGTCACCCGCCCTTCCCTTCCTTTTGGTCACCAGCTCACTGGCAGGTGCCGAACTCCATGGAACACGGTTCCGGTGCGGAAGACGCTGTCCGGGTCGTCGGCGGCCAGGTGCAGTGTGGGAAAGCGCCGGAAGAGCGTGCGCAGCGCGAGGTCCATCTCCAGCCGGGCGAGTGGGGCACCCTGGCAGTAGTGCGGACCGTTGCCCCACTGAAGGTGCTTGTTGCTGTCGCGCGTCAGGTCGATGCGGTCCGGGTGCGGGAACACCGAGGGATCGTGGTTGCCCGCCGGGATGGAGATGACCACGGCATCGCCCTTCTTCATGACCACCCCGCCCATCTCCACGTCCTCCAGCGCCTGACGCACGATGGCGTCCTGGGAGATCGACCAGTACCGCATGGCCTCCTCCACGTACTCCGGGACGAGGGCGCCGTCGTCGGCCAGCACCTCGGCGCGCAGCGCGTCGTCGGTGAGCAGGCTCAGGATGTTCAGGGCGATCTGGTTGGTGGTGGTCTCATGGCCGGCGACCAGCACCAGCCGTGCGATGCCGATGAGTTCGTCGAGTGTGATGTGTCCGGTGGCGAGGTGGTTGACGGCGAGCCTGCTCATCATGTCGTCCTGCGGGTCGTCGAGCTTGCGGGTGGCCAGGACCCCCAGGTACTCGGACATCTCGGTGTAGGCCGCATAGGAGCGTGCCGGGTCACCCTGGGAGATGGTGACCCGGGTCTTCTCCACGAAGTAGGCGGAGTCCTCGTCGGGGACCCCGAGCAGCCGTGCGACGACCAGCGTGGGCAGCTTGCGGGAGAACACGTCCTGCAGATCCGTCGGCCGCGGCCGGCCGGCCAGGTCGTCGAGGAGTTCGTCGATCAGCTTCTGGATCGCGGGTCGCAGCTTGCGGACCCGGCGGGCGGTGAACTCGGTGGCGATCAGCCCCCGTAACCGTGCGTGCTCCGGGTCGTCCATGCGCAGGAAGGACCCGGGCTTCTGACTGGGGTCCACCTGGATGCGTACGGGCGCACCGGGCAGGGTCTCGTCGGCGCTCAGCCGCGGGTCCATCAATGCCTGGCGGACCTCCGCGTACTTGGTGATCAGCCATGCGCGCCGCGATTGCGCCGCGCCCTCCGGTATGCGGACCGCACACGGTGGCTCCTCGCGTACTTCGGCGAGTATCTGCGCCGGACAGCCGGACTTCGTCCGGGGAAAGGGCCAGTCCAGAACCTTGTCCGCTGATTCGAGCATCACTCGTCTCCTTCGGAGCCGCCGGTGGTACGCCCACTATCGCGGCCGGTCCTGACCGGCTGCTGATCCGCTTCTGACCGGTTGCTGACGCACCGGGCGGGTGACGGCGACCCCCGCGGCACCCGCCCGGACGTCCGTGGTCAGCGGGTCAGCCCGACGTATTGCCCCATGGCCGTCGCGGCGTGGGTGAAGAACGCCGCCGGATCGGCTGCGACGCCCGCGACATGGCCGTTGACCTCGAAGCCGACCATGCCGTGCAGCTGGGTCCACATGATGAGCATGCGGGCGATGACGGGGGCGGGCAGCCCGCTCAGCAGGCCCTCGGCCAGCTCCCGGGTGGTACGCACCATGCCTTTGGTCAGAGCGGGTTCGGGGACATGGTCCACGGCGAGTTCTCCGTCCTGCAGGGCGTCGCGCACCAGGCCGATGAGCACCAGCACGGTGCGCGCACCCGCGACCATGGTCTCCGGCGGGGCGTCGTAGCCGGGCACGGGGCGGCCCCAGATCAGCACGTACTCCTCGGGGTGGGCCAGCGCCCAGTCGCGCACGCCCACCCAGCAGGCGACCCAGCGACCCAGCCGGCCTGCTCCCGCCTTCTCCGCCTCGGCCTCGGCGCGCTCCGCACTGTCGCCCATGCCGCGGTAGGCGTCCAGGACGAGTGCGGTGAGCAGGCTGTCCCGGTCCGGGAAGAGCCCCTCGGTCCGCGCGGGATCGAGTCCGGCATCGCGGGCCAGCCTGCTCGGTTCCAGGTCGACGTTCTGACGGGTCGCCAGGCGGCTGATCGCCTCGGCCTTCATGCGTGTGACTGCCGCGTCGGCGCCGTCGTGGGGGGCATGGGAAGACATCATGGATCGGACTCTTCCAGAGGCGTTCCGTAGCGTCGATTACGTGACAGGTAATGCACCCGGCCACCTGCCCCGGTGGCCCCGGGGAGGTGGCCGGCCATGCTCAGTCGGCCTGCTCGGCAAGCCGGCTGAGGTGGCGGGTGAAGTCGGAGGTGACCGCCAGGGCGTGCTTGTCGATGAAGAAGTGGCCGCCCGGGTACTCGCTGTGGCCCAGGTACTGGGGAGCGCGCGGCACCCAGGACGCGAAGGCCTCCGCCTCCTCCATCAGCGGGTCGGATTTGCCACCGTAGGAGACGAGCGGACACGGCACCACTGCACCGTCGTCGACGCGCTGGGCCGCCACCGACAGGTCGGCGCGCAGCGCCGGAATGACCATCTGGAGCATCTCGGGGTTGTCGTAGATCTCGGCCGGGAAGGACCCCAGCTTCTTGATCCAGCCGACGAGTTCCTCCTGCGGCATGCCGATGTGCTGCTCGGTCGGGTTGAAGAAGCCGTCGGGGGCCCAGCCGGACATACCGAGCAGGACCGGCCCGCGTACCCGTTCCTGTGCCATGCGCACCGACAGGTGGTAGGCGAGCTGGGCGCCCAGGCAGTGGCCGAAGAACGCGAAGGGCCGGTCGTCCAGCTCGGCGAGCACCACCTCGTAGAGCCCGTCCAGCAGGGGCTCCCACGCCGTGTACGCCGTCTCGTCGCGCCGTTCCTGACGGCCCGGCAGGGTGACGGCCTGGGCGGCGATGTCTGGCGGCAGCAGGTCGGGCCAGTCGCGGTAGATGATCGCGCCGCTACCGGCGTGCGGGAAGAGGAAGAGCCGGATCCTGGCCTCGGACGACACATCGGCCGGGTGGAACCAGTGGCCGTGTGTGGAGACCTTGCCGGCGAGGGAGTTGCTCACAGGGTTTCCTCCGGTCGGTGGAGTGGAGCGGGGAAGAGGGCGCGCAGGGCGGGCAGTACGACCTCGGCGATCGCGTCGATGTGGCGCTCCATGGCGAGCGAGCCCACGCGAAGCACCAGATGCCGGGCACCCGCGCTGACGTATTCGGCCAGCCATTCGGCGCAGTCGGCGGGGCTGCCCCAGCCGTAGGCCTGCAGGGATGCCATCGCATCGAGCGGGCGACCGTAGTACCGGCGCAGGTAGTGGTCCAGTTCGCGCCGCGCGGCCGCCCGGTCGGCGTCCGGGGTGAGCGTGGCGTAGAGCGCGGGTGTAACGGATCCGTCGGGACGGCCCGATTCGGCCATGTGGTCGCCGATCCGCCGCCACGCCGTGGCGTACTGCTCGGCGGAGGGCAGGAAGGGCAGCCAGCCGTCGTAGTACCGGGCGACCCGGCGCAGCACTGCGGGCGTGTCGCTGCCGGCGAGCCACAGCGGTGGCCCGCCGGCCCGGTGCGGCGGGGGTAGCCGGTGCAGTCCATCGGCCTTCCAGTACCGGCCGAAGAAATCCTGGGAGGTGCCGGCACGTGTGCTGTTCCAAGCCGTCCGCCACAGAGCGACGGTCTCGTCCAACCGCCCCACACGCGTGGCGAACTCGGTGCCGACCGCGTCGAATTCCTCCTCGGTCTCGGGAACCGGGAAGCCCGCACCAAGGCCGAGAACCAGCCGGGACCGTGCCACGTGGTCCAGGCTCGCGACGGTATGGGCGCCGATCAACGGGTGCCGCAGAGCTGCCGTAAGAGCGGCGGTACCCAAGGTGAGGCGCGTGGTGACCGCAGCGGCAGCGGCGAGGAGGGTCAGCGGGTCGAGACGCGGCCGGGCGATCAGGGAGTCGCCGACCCACACGGAGTCGAAGCCGAGTTCCTCGGCGCGGCGGGCCAGCTCCAGCAGAGGGGCGGCCGCGAAGCTTCCGTTGATGGCCTGCTCTCTGGTGGGCAGCAGCAGGCCTATGCGGAGCGGAGTGGTCGCAGGCGGACCGGTCGCGGGGTGGGTGTCGCTGGGCGGCTGGGTCATGTCGGATGCTTCCTCACTGCTGCTTCCTCACTGGTGGGCGAGTCGCTCGCGCACGGCCCGGCGCAGCACCTTGCCCGCCGGGTTGCGCTCGAGGACGTCGGCGAAGTGGAAGGCGGTCGGCAGTTTGTAGTCGGCGAGCCGCTCACGCAGGAACAGCAGCAGTTGCCGTGGGGTGGGCGGGGCGTCACCGCGGAGTACGACGCAGGCGTGCACCGCCTCTCCCCAGTCCGGGTGAGGCAGGCCGACGACGGCCGCGTCGGCCACCGCCGGGTGTTCGCACAATGCCTTCTCCACCTCGGCCGGGTAGATGTTCTGCCCGGCGACGATGATGGTGTCGTTGATCCGGTCGCACAGGAACAGGTAGCCCTGCTCGTCCAGATAGCCGGCGTCCCCCATGAGCAGCCACCCGTCCACCAGCGTCCTGCGGGTGCCGTCCGGGAGATTCCAGTACTCCAGCATGGTGGAAGGGGCTTTGACACACACCTGACCGATCTCTCCCGGGCCGAGGCTGTGTCCCTGCGTGTCGACGACCTTCAGTTCGTTGCCGGGGCACGCCTTCCCGGCGGAGCGCAGCAGTGGACTTCCCGGCTGGTGGTCGGCGGGCGGCAGACAGACCGCGACGCTCACCGTCTCGGTGCTGGCGTAGATCTGGGCGAACTCGCAGCCGAACGTGTCCAGGCAGCGCAGCAGGAGGGACTCGGTGATGGGCGCCCCGCCGTAAGCGATCTTGCGCATGGAGGTGAAGGCGGCTCGGTCGGCGGTGCGCTCATCGAGCATCATCTGCAGCATGGCCGGTGCGGCGAAGGTGATGGTCACGCGGTGTTCGCGGATCAGCCGCACGGCCTCCTGGGCGAGGAACTCACGCATCACCACATTGGTCAGGCCGGCGTTGAAGCCATGCATGAACCAGCCGATCCCGGCGGTGCCGAGCCCCGGCAGCGAGATGAGGCTGACGTCCTCGGGACGCCAGTCGAGCCAGCACACGCCCGCCGTTCGCTGCGCCGCGGGAAGGGTGAAGAAACCGCGGTGCGGGACGACGGCTCCCTTGGGGCGGCCGGTGGTTCCGCTGGTGTAGATCTGGACCACCGCGTCCTCCGGCCCGACGGCAATGCCCGGATCGGTGTCGGGGGCCCGGGACCACCAAGCGCGCAGCCCGGCGCCCGGGTCAGCGTCGCCGGGCCGGTCGACCGGTACGACATCCCGCAGCCGGGGTAACTGCGGCCTCAGCACTTCCACCCGGTCACGGAACTCCTCGTCCACGAAGACGAGTTCGGCCTGGGCATCGCGCAGAATGTGGTCGATCTCCGGTGCGGTGAGCCGCCAGTTGACCGGTACGAGCACCGCGGCGGCCTTGGCGCACCCGATGATCGCGGTGTAGTAGTACTCGGACTCGCGGCCCAGGTAGGCGATTCGGGAGCCGCGTCGCACGCCGGACGCATGCAGGGCGTGGGCGACGCGGTTGGCGTCGCGGTGCAGCCGACCGTAGCTCACCGCGCGGTCCTCGCAGCGGATCGCGGGGTGGTCGGCTCGGTCGCGGGCGTGCGCCGCGGCGGTCGCGACGAGGGTCCAGTCATGCTCACTCACGGTGCGCCTCCAGTTGGCCGACGAGGAAGTCCGCGAGGTCGCGGGGCGAGGGGTGGTCGAAGGTGAGCGTGGCGGGCAACGGGATCCTGAATGCCTGTTCCAGGGTTGTCTTGAGCTGCAGTGCCATCAGCGAATCCAGCCCCAGGGAGACGAAGGGCGCGGTCGGTTCCACCTGTTCCGCGTCCTCGGCCTGGAGGGCCGCGGCGACCGACTCGCGCACCATCCGGTCGACGGCCTCCCGGCGTTCCGCCTCGGGTTTGGCGAGGAAGGCAGTCGGGTCGAAGCGGTCGTCGCCGGCCGGGTCGCTGCCGTCGACCAGTTCCGCGTAGAGCGCGTTGTCGACCATGCTCGGCGCGACGTACGCGTTCCAGTCGAACCATCCGGCGACGTAGGGGCCGTGGGGGCGGGCGAGAAGCTGTTGGAACAGCCGCAGGGCCCTGGACGGCGAGAACAACCGGATGCCGCTGCGCTCCAGCTCCCGGCCGAGGTTCTCGTCGAGCCGGGCGGACATGCCCACCCCGCCCCACGCGCCCCAGTTGATCGACAGGGCCGGCAGCCCCGACCGGCGGCGCAGGGCGACCAAGTGGTCAAGGAAGGAGAACGCGGCCGCATAGTGCGCCTGGGTGGGGCCGCCGAGCACGGAGGAGATGGAGGAGTGGACGAAGAACAGGTCGAGTTCGGGGCTCTCCAGGGCGAGTTCGTGCAGCAGCCAGCCCCCGTACGCCTGGGCCGCCAACTGGGCGTCGATGGCCTCCCAGGTCAGGTTGCCGATGAGGGACTTGCCGGCGACGCCCGCCGCATGGACGATGCCGCCCAGCGGGGCCGGACCGGTGCGCAGCCGGTGTCGCAGGCGTGCCATGTCCGTGGGCGAGGAGACGTCGGCGCGTGCGACGGTGACCTGGGCGCGGGCGGAGAGGTCGTCGAGGACTGCGGCCGCCTCGGGGGCGGGGGTGCCGCTTCGGCTGACGAGCAGCAGATGCCGGGCACCGAGGTCCACCAGGGCTCGTGCGGTGACCAGTCCGAGGCCACCGAGACCGCCGGTGACCAGGTATACGCGGTCGGGCCGGACGGTGACGGGCCGGTGGGCATCCGGCCGGGGCGAGACGAGGGCTGGCGCCGCGTCCTCGGCGTCGCGCTCCCCCCTTTCCAGCATGACCACGACATGCCCCTCGCGGCCGTTCTCAGCGACCTCACAAGCCTCGGAGAGCTCGTCGAGGTCATAACCGCGGACGGGCAGCAGGGGAAGCTCCCCCTGCTGAAGGGCCTCACTGATCCGGTCCGCCGTGCCGGGGTCGAACGCCCCGGACCAGGGCGCAACGGTGACGGTCCTGCCACCGGCGGCCAGGCCGGCGACTGCCTGCGGAGGGAGCGGCTCGTCGGGAACGCCGACCAGCAGGTCGATCTCCGGCGCCCCGACCAGCGACGGCATCTGCCTGCCCTCGGTTCGATCAGGAAGGCCGAGGACACGGCGGGCACCGAGGCCGCGCAGCCTCTCCGCCTCCTCGGGCTCCGCGGTGACATACACCTCGGCGCCGGTCCGCGCCGCCAGTGCCACCACCGCCCGCACCGCCGCCCGGTCGGTGCCGTGCACCAGTACCCGTTCACCGGCAGTGAGTCCCGCCCTGGTGATCAGGGCGTGGTGGGCCGCGGCGTACGCCGCGAAGGACGCCGCGGCCGTCGCGGGGTCGGCCTGCCGCGGCGCGGGGGCGGCCGATGCTCCGGACACCGTCAGGGTGCGCCGCAGAGTGCTGTGGTGGGCGACGACGACCTCGGTGCCGACGGCGAGCGCAGCCCCGGCTCCGGCGGCGACGACGGTGCCCGCGCAGCCGAATCCCAGAGTGGCCGGTGCGGCGGTGCCGGTGCGGCGCGCCAGGGCCGCGGCCCGTACCCGCACCTGGATCTGGTCGCCGGTGGGCGCGGTGCTCTCGGCGGGCACCAGCCGGGGCTGCCCCGGCCCGCCCGCTTCGGGTGCCATCCCCTCGAAGTCGCCGTCCCAGGCCGGGGTCGAGTCGCCGGGCAGCAGCCGCCGCACATGGCGCTGTCCGTCGCGGTAGGCGAGCTGGTGGTCACCGGTGTCCGGGGTCAGCAGCGCGTCGACGAGGCACCGGACATCGGTGGTCGAGGACAGGTCCACAAGAGTGGTACGGGTGCGAGGGTTCTCGTTGAGCAGGACATGACCAAAGCCCCACAACATCGCGGCAGCCGGCTGTTCCGCTCCGTCGGGCCGGTCCAGGGGCAGCCACTGCGCGCGCGTGGTGACCAGCCACAGGCGCGGGCTCTGGGACAGGTCGGCGCCGGTCACGGCGGCGACGGCGTCGAGAAGGCGGCGGAAGTTGTGCTCGCACTCCGCATGCAGCCGGGCGTGCCCGTCGGGCTCGGCCGGGCGGGCAGGCGGCTGCCAGAACCAGCACAGGTCGGTGACCGGGCCGTCGGGCAATGTGTCCTGCTCCGGGGCATCGCCACGGAGCGCCGCGCCCAGGTCGTCGCGCTCGTCGAGGGCCGTGATCCGCAATCCGTTCCGGGCGGCGTGTGCGGCGAGCGCCTCCGCCTGGTCGCGGGCCGCACCGAGCAGCACGACCCGTCGGCCCGCGGGGTCGGCGGTCGGGGGCATCGACCGGCGCACCCAGCGGTGCCGGTGCAGCAGCGACGGCATGCGCTCCGGCGGCAACGCCGGACGGTACTCGACGCCGGTCACCACGGCGACCGGCGCATCCTCGTCCCGGATGAGCAGATCGGCGGTGCGCGGACCGGTTCCGGTGCCGGTGACGCGGGCGACGACACTGAGCCGTTCGCCGCGCGGCTTCTTCAGAAGCCGCAGCGCGCCCAGGCCGGTCGGGGTGAAAGCGGGGCTGTTGTCAAGGGCGACGGCGGTGAGCAGAGCGCACTCCAGCACGTCGACGGGCAGGTGCTCCGTGGCGTTCGCGCGACGCAGGACGAGGTTCCCGACGAGCGTGCCGTCCTCGTGTCGCACGATCTCGGTGAGCATCCCGAACCGCTCGGCGTCCCAGCCCGTGGCGGCCAGGTCGGTCAGGACGTCGGCGCTGCGGATCCGTTCCCGTACGGGTCCGGTCGGCAGGCCGGAGTCCTGGGGCGAGAACGCCGCCGCGGACGGGTCGACGACCGCCGTCGCGTGCAGCGTCTCCGCCTCGGCCGGTCCACTGACGATCTCCACGTCGGCCCGGCCGTCGGGCCGAGGCCGCAGTCGGGTGCGTACCTTGGTCCCGTCGTCGCCGACGGGCCGCAGTGGCGCGTGCAGCAACAAGTCCTGTACGACAGCGTGGGTGTGACCGTAGACCGCGTCCTGCAGGGCGAGGACCACCTCCACGTACGCGGCCGCCGATAGCAGCCCTTCGCCGTCGGAACCGGAGCCCGGCGGCTGCCAGAAGGGAGCGTCGGGTGCATACCGGGCCGTGAACTCCCGGATGCCGGGCCACTTCTGCTCGGCGGCGGACGCCACCGTGTCCGGCGTGGTCTCCTGACCCAGCAGAGGGTGCACGGCCGGGCCCCGGACGTCACTCGACCGACCGCCGAGGGGCAGCCAGTACCGCTTGCGTTCGAAGACGTGGCCGGGGAGCTGCATCCGCTCCGTGGGAGGCTGTCCGGCATACACCCCGGCCCAGTTCACCGGTGCGCCGGCGACGTACAGGTCTGCGAGCGCACGCAGCAGGGATCCCTCGCCGCTGTCCCGGCGGCGCTGACTCGCGACCCAGTGGTGGCCCTCGCCGACGACGCTCTGCTGGGCGAGCGCGGTCAGCGCGGCGGAGGGGCCGATCTCCAGGAAGGTGTGCCGGCCGCGCTTCTCGACGGCTCGGACGCCCTCCATGAACCGTACGGGTTCGCCGATGTGGCGTACCCAGTAGTCGGCCGTGGCGATCTCGGCGTACTTCGCGACGCGGCCCGTCAGATTGGAGACGAGCGGCACGGTCGGCTCGTGGAAGGTGATGCCGGCCATCGCCGCGCGGAAGTCGTCGAACACCTCAGCCATGAGCGGGGAGTGGAAGGCGTGCGACACCGAGAGGCGTTCGGCGCGGACACCCTGGCCGACCAGTTCGGCGGTCAGGCGCTCCAGTTCCGCCAGGTCCCCGGAGATCACGCACTGTGCGGGCGCGTTGACGGCGGCCACGGCGAGTCCGGGCCGGTCAGCGAGCCTCGGTTCGATCTCGTCGACAGCGCGGCTGACGGCGACCATCCCGCCGGGCGCCCGGACGGACTGCATCAGACGAGCGCGGGCGGCGACCAGCGTCACGGCGTCGGGCAGGGTGAACAGCCCGGCGACGGTGGCGGCAACCACCTCGCCGATGCTGTGCCCGATGAGGACGTTGGGTTTGATGCCCCAGGAAATCCATAGCCGCGCCAGCGCGTACTCCAGCGTGAAGAGCGCGGGCTGGGTGTACTGCGTGCGGTGAATGTCGGCGGCGACGCTCTCCCCCTGCGTCAACAACTCGCGTACGGACCGGTCCAGATGTCGTGCGAAGAGTTCGTCGCAGGTGTCGACCACCTCACTGAACACCGGGAAGCGGCGATACAGGTCGGCGGCCATCCCGGCGTACTGGGCCCCCTGTCCGCTGAACAGGAAGGCGGTCTTGCGGGGTGCCGCAGTAGTGCCCTTCTCGTCGGCGAGCCGGGTGGTGAGCAGTCTGCGGACGCCCGCGACGTCCTCGACCACACCGGCCAGCCGGTGCCCGAAGTGGGCGCGGCCGGTGGCCGCTGTGCGGCACAGGGGCCCTGTGCCGTCGCCGTCATCCCATCCGTCCAGGAAGTCCAGATACCGCTCCGCCTGCCGGCGCAGCCCTGCCGGGCTCTTGGCCGACAGGGTGAAGACGGCCGGCCCGTCGACGGCGGGCGACGGCTCGGCCTGTTCCGGCCCGGGGGCCTCCTCCAGGACCGTGGCCGCGATCGTGCCGGCGAACCCGAAACTGTTGACGACCGCCCGCCGCGTCCCCGAGGGCCAGGGAACGCATGCGTCGGGCACCCGCACGGGATAGGTGTCCCAGGGGATACGCGTGGAGGGCGTGCGCAGATTGAGGTGCGGGTAGACCGTCCCGGCGCGCATCTGCAGCACGGTCTTGATCACGCCGACGATTCCGGACGCGGGCTCCATGTGCCCGAGATTGGTCTTCGCCGAACCCAAGAGCAGCGGCGCGTCCTTGGTGTGCGACTCGGCGAAGACGTCCATGATGGCGCCGAGTTCGATGGGATCGCCGATCGGTGTGCCCGTGCCGTGCGCTTCCACGTACTGGATGTCGGACGGGGCGAGCCCGGCCGCCGTCAGCGCCCGCCGGATGACCAGTTCCTGAGCGGGGCCGTGCGGCACGGTGAGCCCGGCGCTGTCACCGTCCTGACCGATGGCGGAACCACGGACCAGGGCGAGGATCCGGTCGCCGTCACGGCGGGCGTCGGAGTACCGCTTCAGGACGAGCATTCCGCAGCCCTCGGCGCGGACGTAGCCGTCGGCGTCCTCGTCGAAGGTCTTGCACCGCCCGTCGGGAGCCAGCATCTGACCGTGCGAGAACATGACCATGATGCGCGGGTGGTGCAGCACGTTGACGCCACCGCACAGGGCGATGTCGCACTCTCCCAGCCGCAGCCCCTGAGCCGCCATGTGCAGGGCGCTGAGCGAGGAGGAACAGGCGGTGTCCACGCTGATGCTCGGCCCACGCCAGCCCAGGAAGTACGACAGCCGCCCGGACAGCGGGAAGAGCGTGATGCCGGATGCCAGGTGGCCGTCGAGTGCCTCGTAGGGCAGCGCGTCGATCTCCAGGGCGTAGTCGATCGAACTGGCGCCGATGTACACACCTCCATTGCCCCGACGCAGGGGCGTCGGGTCGATGTTGGCGTCCTCCAGGGCGTGCCAGGCGGTTTCGAGGACGAGACGCTGCTGAGGGTCGACGTACTGGGCCTCTTTGGGCGAGATGTTGAAGAACGGCGCATCGAACAGGTCGATCCGGTCGAGGAAACCGCCGCCCGTGGTGTGGATCTTGCCCTTCTCGTCCGGGCTCTCGGGGCGGAACGCCTCGGCGTCCCAGCGGTCCTCGGGCAGCGGGCCTGTTCCGGAACGGCCGGCGCGCAGCAGGTCGTCGAAGTCGTCGGCCGACTCACAACCGCCCGGGAACCGCAATCCGATCCCCACGATGGCGATCGGCTCGGCGTCCTCGGCTTCGCCAGTCATGTCGTCCCTCCAGCCTTCTTGTCGATGTCGGTCATTGCCTGTGCGCGGAGGTGGCCAGCCGCTCGCTGAGATGGGTGACGAGTTCGTCGACGGTGGGCTTGTTGAAGAGCAGGGTCGCGTCGATGGCGACATCGAGGGCGTCCTCCAGCCCCTTGCGCAGTCGGCTCAGGTTGAGGGAGGTCAATCCGAGATCGAAGAAGCTGATGTCGAGGGGGAGTTCCTCGTCGTCCCCCATGAGCAGCACCTGCTTGAAGCGCGCCACGACGAACGTCTCGAGTGCGTCCCGCAGGTCCGCCGGAGGCAGTTCACGCATCCGCAGGCCGATGCTCCGGAGTTCTGACATGCCGGTCCACCCGTTCTGTGGTGAAGGACGGAAGATCCGCCCAGCGATGTTCGGTACGCCTGGCGATCGAAACAGGGCAGGCTGATGTTCGGCTGATCCAGGGCTGACAGGTGCACGGGCGTGCGCGGTGCCCCTTCTGACCTCGTCGTGGGACACCGCGTCGAGGCCCCGCCTGTTCATGGGCCGGCGCGGTCAACGGGAGCCCGGCGGCGGGGTGGGCGGATAGGGGAACGGCGGGGGAGGTCCGCACGGCAGGCGGCCCGGCCGTGGGCACGGCGGAGCCCCAGTCGGCGCTCCGGCCGGAGGCAGCATCGGAGAAACCGACCGCAGGACCGGCCGTGGGCCCGGCAGCCCGGCGGTTCGGGCCGTGCCGTCGATGGGACGGCGCCTGCGGGAGCGGGCGATGGCTCCGCGGGATGGCGCCGGAAGCGGAGTCGCCGGCCAGCCCGGTGTCGCGTGTTGCAGCTGCGGTCAGCCGTCCGATCGGCAGGTGCGCGACAGAAGCCGCGGGCGCTGCGCTGCACGGCGCACGGCCGGACGCCGAGCGGCGGACAATGGGACAGTGGGCACGAGGGGCAGCGGTCCCAGGGGTGCTCCGGACCACCGATGCAGATCTCCGTGTGCGAAGCGGCGTCGCACCGCGGGCCACTGGCCACCCCTCCCGGTCTCCGCCTGGGGGGCCGCGCCGTGCCGTGCACAGTCCTCCCTCGGCCCACGGCCGGGGCACGGCTGCCGGACGGTCAGCGGGAACCGGCCTCTGCGGTCAGCCGCTCGTCGAGGTTACGGACGATCGCGGCGGCACTCTCGGCCGTCGGCTCGTCGTCCGGGGCGCCGATCACGGCCATCAGCGATTCCACGAGCGCCTGCTTGAGCTCGTCCGTGGAGCGGGCGCCCTGGGCGGGGGTGGTCGTCATGTGCTCCTCCTGCGGGGTGAAACGGCAATTCCGGGATCGGCCGGGGTGGCCGAGCGGTGCGGGACGTGGCTGAGGTGTCTCAGAAGGCGTTGCAGGCGCGGAATATGTGGGCGAAGGCGGCGATGGACGCTGGTCCGTCGAAGGCCACGTACTCGGGCAGCACCGCATGCGGGGCCCACTTCTCCTTGTAGTCCAGCTGCGACTGCGCCGGGTACAGCGCGGCGCCCTCGGCCCACAGGAAGTGCATCAGCCACTGGAAGGAGGGGCTGCTGCCGGGCAGTTCGTTGTCCTCGGACAGGCCGGTGAACGGGGTGAAGCCGAAGTGCAGCCACTCCGCCCCCTCGCCGATGAACTTCTCGATAGCGGCGGCGTTGGTGGCCTCCATCAGGCCCGGGGAGCCGCCTGGGATGCGCCGGCTCAGGTCGTGCATCCATCCGCTCCTGCTGCCGTACACCGGCGAGTAGGAGATGTAACTCACCGGGGAGCCGTCGATGCTGCCGAGGAAGAGCCGGCGGTGTTCCTGAGCGGGGCCGCCGACCTCACCGACGAGGAACTCCAGCGGTCGGGCGTGCTCGCCCTTGGAGGTCAGCCAGGCGTTGTCGATCGTGTGCAGCGCCTCCGCCCAGTCGTTCGTCGGCACCTCCTCGACCGTCAGGCCGTTGCGCAGGGCGCGGGAGATCTTGTTGCGCAGCTGCATGAAGCGGGTGCCGCGCAGGGTGAACTCGGGCAGGTGCACTGCCCACGAGGCGCCGATCTGATTGACCGTGAAGCCGGCCTCCCGGTACTGCTCGGCGTCCGGACGCTGGAGTTGGACGGACACGAGCTGCAACTGCTCGCGGCGAGCGTACTCACGCAGGCCCGAGAGCAGCCTTCCGTAGGCGTCGGGGGCGGAGAAGGGGCCGCCGAACTGCACGAGGTAGCGGCCGGTCCGACGGTAGACGGCGACGCCGTCGACGCCGGGGAGGGCGAAGACACCGTTCCCGGTGTTGAGGGCCAGGAACGAGCTGGGGTTCTCGGACCGGGTGTGCGTCGTGATCGCTCGCAGTACGGGACTGTCCAGGGTTGTCGTGCTTGTGGTCGACATGGCGGTCCTTCCTCGTCGCATCGGTTCGTCACCGCAAAGTAGAGCACCGTCAAATAGTGCGGCGGTAGAGCCGAAGAGAATGCAGGTAATTCCGTCAGGCAGATATCAGCAGAACATCAGCAGGGGCTGGCAGAGTATTCCTCGAGAGCGGGAAGGGAGACCGGACCGAACTCGGGGAGAGGTGCCCGGAGTGGCTTATCGGGGACCGGTGACGGTCGGGTCTTCGGACCCACGCAGGTTCAAATCCTGCCCTCTCCGCCCAGTGGATCACGCGTCCACCGCCCAGGCCGGGTGGTCATCGGCGTCAGGTCGGAGAGGCGCCGACGCGGACCGCCTCCATCAGCCGATCCGTGCCTTGGCCGATGCCGAGGCAGGCTGCCACCGACGCCGTTGACCGGCCCCACCCTCGACTAGGTCGAGGGTGGGGCCATGAGGCATGTCGGCTCACGAGTCGCAACGGTCCAGGTTCACCCCAAGCCGGCGGAGGCGACCGTTCGGACGCACAGGTGCCGCTCCGCGTCCCGCGCCGATTCCGTCGGCCGGATAAACGCCCCGCACAGCATCCCGCCAGGTTTTGTCATCGCCGGATCAGCAACGCGTCAGTGCGCGGTCAGAGAGGACTGCAATCATCAATTTGATTTCGCCTGTAATCCGATTGAGATTGCATTTCTGAAGGGTCCGCAGGATGAATCCGGAGAAAAAGTTCCGCAGCTACGGACTGTTTATCGCGGGGAAGGACGTAGAGGGCGACGGCTGGGTCTACACCGTGAGCGCCAAATCGCTCCTCGAAGATGTCTTCACCAGCGTCAGCCTGAAACGCACTCTCGAGAAGGACGCGGACTCATCCGCTGCGCAGCACCCCTACGTCATCGGCCGGTGCGCGATCGCCGACGACGCCGCCATCGACCTGGCGACCGAGGCGGCAGCCGCGGCCGCCCCCGGCTGGGCGGCGGTCCCGCTGGAGCGGCGCATCCAGCTCGGCTCCCTCTTCCGCGAGGAACTACTGCGTCGCAAGAACGAATTCGTGGAGATGCTGGTCGCCGAGTCCCACCCGGTGAAGTTGGCCCGGTGGGAACTGAGCTGCCTGCTCCAGGTCTACAGCGAGGCGAGCATCCGCTGGTACGCGCAACAGATGCACACCGAGTTCGAGGACGTCGGGCGCCGGCTGATCGTCCGTCGCCAGCCGGACGGCGTGGTCGCCTTCAACCCGCCCCAGAACGCCCCGGCACCCAGCGCGGCCCTCGCCGTACTGGCCGTGATGGCCGGCAACGCGGTCGTGGTCCGTGCCCCGCGCAGCATCGCGCTGAGCACCCTGTGGGTGCTGCGTGACGTGGCGGCGCCGCTGCTGGACGAGGTAGGGGCGCCTCCCGGCACGCTCAACGTGGTCTGCGCCAACCCGAAGCAGACCCTGGCTCGTTGGATCGCCAGCCCCCTCATCGACGACATCTTCTACATCGGCGGCAGTCAGGAGGGTCTGCGCTTCCAGGAGCAGTGCGTGGCCAACGGCAAGAAGCCGATCCTGGAGCTGGCCGGCAACGACGGGATCATCGTCTGGAAGGACGCCGACCTGCGCTACGCCGCTGAGGCGATCAGTGAGGCGTTCTACGGCTCAGGACAGATCTGCATGGTGCCCAACTACGTCCTGGTGCACCCCGAGGTCGCCGACGACCTCATCGCCGAGGTCGAGCGGCAGGTCGCCGGAGTGCGACCGGGCTACCCGGACGAGGAGGACGTCCTGCTCTCACCGGTGCGCCGCTCCGAGCGCTTCTTCGGCCTGCTGGACCGGGCCCTGGAGCAGGGTGCGCAGCTGGTGACCGGTGGCAGGCGCACCGAACTGGACGGCACTCCGTCCGAGACGGGTGTCTTCCTCCAGCCGACCGTGCTGCGGGTGGACGGACTGAGCGCGGCCCGCGAGCACGACGTGGTGCGGCACGAGACGTTCTTCCCCCTGCTGCCGATCGTGGTGGCCGAGCCGGGCACCGACGAGGTCCTGCTCGACCGTTTCCTGGACTTCGTCAACAGCAACGAGTACGGGCTGCGCAACTCGCTGTGGGCCAAGGACGAGAAGGTCGTCGACATCTTCGTGCAGCGGGTCGTCAACGGCGGCCTGCTGAAGGTCAACGACTCGCACATCGGCTTCCTGCCCTATCTGCCCAGCCACGGCGGGACCGGTCTGACCGGCGGGGTCTTCGGCGAGGCCAACTACCCGATGCTCAAGACCTCCCACGTCCAGGGCGTCAGCCTCGCGCGGGACGTCAGCCCCCACCAGACCGTCTTCGGCAGCTGATCCGCCCCTCCGACGCGCTCCGGCCGGCGGATCACCACCCGCGAACCCCCCGAATGAGGTGACACCCGTGAGATCTCTCGACGTCGCCCGCGACACCTGCGAGCGTTTCCACCCCGGGCTGGTCAAGGCCCTGTCGGCCCTGCCCTTCGAGGAGCGCGAGGCCCCCGGCAGTCCGGTGGTCGACCTGTTCCGGTCGGCCGCCGGTGTGGGGCTGCTGATCCCCACCGAGTACGGGGGCCTGGGTGCGGACCCGGTGGACGCCGTGCTCGTGCAGCGGGCCGTCGGCTCGCTTTCGCCGTCGCTGGCCGCAGCCTCCACCATGCACCACTTCACCGCCGCGATGCTCTACGCGCTCGCCCACGACACGGGCCGACTGACGCCCGCTCAGACCGAGGTGCTGCACACGGTGGTGCCCGAGCAGCGGCTGATGGCCTCCGGCTGGGCCGAGGGACGCACCCAGCAGAACATCCTCACGCCGGCGGTCACCGCCACGCCGGTCGAGGGCGGCTACCTGCTGAACGGCGCCAAGAAGCCGTGCAGCCTGTCGCGTTCGATGAGCCTGTTGACCGCGAGCATCGCCGTACCCGGCGCGGACAGCGTGCCCGAGCTGGCCCTGGCGTTGGTGAACTCCTCGTCGCCGGGCCTGACCGTGCAACCCTTCTGGAGCAGCGAGGTTCTGGCCGCCGCCCAGAGCGACGAGGTGCGCCTGGCGGATGTCTTCGTGGCCGAGGACATGGTGGTCCGCACCACCGCAGACGACCCGGACCGGATCGAGGACCTCCAGAACGCCGGCTTCGTCTGGTTCGAGATGCTGGTGTCGGCCGGGTACGCCGGCGCCGCCGCCGGGCTGACCGAGGAGGTGCTGAGCCGCGGGCGCGGCAGCGCGAGCGAGCGCGGCACCCTGCTGATCCGCACCGAGTCCGCCTTCCAGCTGCTGCTGGGAGCCGCCCGCGCGGTGCGCGACGGGGTCGGCGGCGAGGAGGCCGTCTCCCAGGTGCTGATCGCCCGGTTCTCCGCCCAGGAGGCGCTGTCGCTCGCCACCCAGCAGGCGCTTGAGCTGCTGGGCGGCATCGACTTCATCCGGTCCTCCGCGCACCTCCGTATGGCCGCCTCGGTCCGCCCGCTCGCCTTCCATCCGCCGTCCCAGGGCTCCACCGTCGAGTCGCTGCTGGCGTACGCCGACGGCGCCGTGCTCGATCTGTCGTGACGACCGGGAACGGGGCCCGACGGCCGGGCCCCGTTCGCCGCCCCCTTCAACGGGCCGCCGAGCCCGGCCCGCCCACGCACCGAAAGCGAGTCACCGATGACCACGACCCTCGACGCCGCGGTCGGCCAGGAGGAGGAGATCCTCCGGCTCTACCGGGCCCATCTGAGCAAGGGCCGGGCAACCCTGGCCGAGCTCTTCGGCACCCATATGGAGGTCGAGTCCAAGGGCGCCTGGCTCACCACCTCCGACGGCGAACGCTTCCTCAACGCGGGCGGCTACGGCGTCTTCATCACGGGCTCCCGCCACCCTGTCGTCATGGAGGAGGTGCGCCGCCAGCTGGAGACCCACCCCGTGGCCACCCGCATCCTGCTGGAGCCGACCGTCGCCCGGGCCGCCGAGGCACTGGTCTCGGTCGCTCCGGAGGGGCTGGACCGTGTGCACTTCGCTCTGTCCGGGGCGGAGGCGGTGGAGACCGGTCTGAAGCTGGCCCGGGCGAACGGCCGCAAGCGGACGGTCTCGATGCACGGCGGCTACCACGGCAAGACGCTCGGAGCCCTGTCGGCCACCGCAAAGGAGGTCTACCAGGCGCCCTTCCGCCCGCTGATCCCCGACGTGCTGCACCTGCCGTTCGGTGACATCGACGCGCTGCGTGCGGAGCTGTCCCAGCACCCGGGCGAGGTCTGCGTGGTCCTGGAGCCGGTGCAGGGCGAGGGCGGCGTGATCATCCCTCCCCGGGGCTATCTCAAGCAGGTCGAGCAGGCGGTCCGTGAGTTCGACGGCTTTCTGGTGCTGGACGAGGTGCAGACCGGCTTCGGTCGGCTCGGCGAGTGGTGGGGCCTGGACACGGAGGACGTCCGGCCCGACGTACTGCTGGCCGGTAAGGCGCTCGGCGGAGGCGTGGTGCCGGTCTCGGCGGCCATCGCCACCCGCGAGGCCTTCCGGCCCTTCGACAAGGACCCCTACGTCCACACCTCGACCTTCTCCGGACAGCCGCTGCTGATGGCTGCGGTACAGGGCACCGTCCGCGCGATCCGCGAGGAGGAGCTGGTGCCCCGGGCCCGCGAGCTCGGCGCCCGGCTGCTGCCGCGGATCACCGAGATCGCCCGGCGCAACATCCCCGACCTGATCGTTGAGGTGCGCGGCCAAGGCCTGCTGATCGGTGTCGAGATGGTCGAGCCGGGGCTGGCCGGCGAGCTGCTGATCGAGCTGTTCAACCACGGCGTCGTCGTCAACCACTCGATGAACGGCTCCTCCGTGGTGCGGTTCACCCCGCCCGCCATCCTCACCGACCGGGACGTCGAGTTCCTGCTCGACTCCTTCGACAAGGCCACCGTCGACCTTGTGCGGCGCTCGGCCATGATGCCTGAAGGCGGCAACTGACCATGCGACACGTCGAACTCCGCGCCCTGGTGCGTCTTGCCTCCGCCGAGGAGGTCTTCGCGACCGTCCCGCGCTGGGAGCGCTATCCGGAACTCGCCCCGCACGTGCGGTCCACGAAGGTGCACGCGACGCTGCCCGAGCCGGTCGGCAGCTCCAGCTGGGAGCTGCATTTCCGCAGCGGGCTGCTGCGCTGGACGGAGGAGGACACCTTCTTCCCCGACCGGCTGGAGATCCGCTTCGAGCAGACCGACGGCGACTTCGACAGCTTCGAGGGCATGTGGACGCTCCGTCAGGACGGCCCCGACGTCTCGGTCGTCTTCAGCGCCGACTTCGACTTCGGCATCCCGAGCCTGGCCAGCATCCTCGACCCGATCGCCGAGCGCGTCATCCGGGAGACCGTGGCCTGGGCCGTCACCGGCTTCTTCACCGACACCAAGATCCTCGACTCGGACATCGACCTCGACGCGGCAGCCGCCCCGAGCGCGGGCTGACCGCAGGACGGCGGCGGTCGGGCCGTCGTCGGCACCGCACCCTCACAGGAGTGGAACAGGAGTTCAACCGTGGACCAGGCCAATCCCTTCGAGACGCCGAAGACCTACTCCCTGCACCGCGCCGAGTACCTGGTCGGCTTGGCGGTGACCACGGGTCTGATCATCGCGCACGCCACCGACATCCGCTGGCTGCCGGCCATCGGGCTCTTCCTTTACATCGACCTGATCGGCTACATACCCGGCGCGATCGCCTTCCGTCGCTCCGGCGGGGCCCCCATCCACAAGGGCTACTACGTCACCTACAACATCATGCACAGCCTGATCACCCAGGGCGCCGTCGCCGCCCTGTGGTGCTGGCTGGTCAAGCCGGAGTGGGCGCTGTTGCTGCTGCCGTTCCACCTGTTCGGCGACCGCGGCCTGTTCGGCAACTTCATGAAGTCCTTCGCGCTGCCCTTCGAGCCGGTCCGTCAGCCCGGGTACCTGCGGCTGCTGGACGACCTGGGACTGAAGCACCCAAAGCCGGTCGGCCATGAGAGCGACCCGGCCCCCGTGGGCCACACTCCCGTGACCCGGAAGCTGGGCGAGACCCTTCCGGCCGGGCGGGGGGTGACCCGATGAGTTCCGTGACGCTGCGCAACCGCTGGACCACACAGGACCGCGCCCTGCGTCGGCTGGCCGGACCGGTGTCGGTGCTCACCGCCGTACACAACGGCCGCCGCCACGGCACGACCGTCAGCACGGTCACCCGGATCTCCCGCCGCCCGCAGGTGCTGGGCGTATGTCTGAAGCCCGGCTCGGTGCTGGCCGGGCTGGCCGGCACCGAGGGCCGGTTCGCAGTCAACGTGCTCAGCGGCGAGCAGGGCCGACTGGCCCGCTACTTCGCCGAGCACTCGCGGCCCCGCAGCGCCGCTCAGTTCGACGGCATCGACTGGCACCCGGCCGCCTACTCCGGCGCACCTCTGTTCCACCACGCCCTGGCGCACTACGACTGCCGGGTGGTGGGCCGCTTCCAGGTCGGCGACCACACAGTGCTGCTCGGCGCGGTCGTGCACGCCGATACCACCGAGGGGGATCCGCTGATCAGCTACTCCGGCGAGATGTTCGCCGGGACCCTGATGCCGGTCGCCGAGAGCGACGACGGCGCCGCGCTCGACGCGGACCCGGCGCTCGTCGACGCTTCCCTGCCCCTCCCGCCGCCCGCCAAGGAGAACGTGCCGTCATGACGACCACTGCCGAAGAAGCCGGCTGGGACACCGCACCCGGCCTGCTCGACGGAGCCACGGAACTGACCCTCGGCCCGGACCGGTGCAACCTGGCCTACTGGTTCACCGAGGTCGCGCAGGGCACCCTGCGGGACCGCGGCGCGACCGGGCACCATGACAAGGCCGACGTGCCGGAGTTCTTACGCCGGCCCGGGCCACTGCGCGAGGCGCTGGTCCTGGAGTTCGGCTTCCGCAGCCTGGCGGAGGAGATCGCCACCCGGCTGCTGGGCCACTACGTCTCCCGCGCCCCCGGCATCCCGGAGATGGAGTTCTACGCCACCCAGCTGATGGACGAGGCCCGCCACTGCCGGGTGTTCCGCAACCATCTGGTGGAGCTGGGCATGCCGGAGAAGTCGCTCCTGACCGACATCGAGGAGATGGCCGCCGACTACCGGCGCGAGGTCCTCCAGCCGGTGGAGGACTTCACGCTGGAGATCATCCGCGACCAGGGCGACTTCCCCGGCGGGGTGGCCGTGTTCGCCATCGTCATCGAGGGGGTGCTCGCACCGGCCGCCGAGCTGAGCGAGCGCAAGTGGACACCGCTGTCGGAAGCTACCCAGGAGATCTCCCGCGGCACTGCGATAGACGAGATCCGGCATCTGACCGTGGCCAGCACCATTCTGCGCGACCACGTCCGCGACCACCCCGAGTACCGGCCGCGACTGCTGGAGATCCTCGCGGCCGGCACGGAGCTGTGGGACCGGGTGCCGGACCGGCCTTACGTCATCCACCGCGAGGAGCTGTTCCAGCGGGGCATGGCGGAGCAGGCCGAACTGATCGGCGACTACGAGGTGTGGCCGGACGTGCGGCTGCTGGACACCACCCCGGAGCAGCGCTACGACATGGCCGAGAGGTGGACCGACGAGATGGCCGCGAGCCGGATGGCCTACATGGGCCTGCCGACGGACGTCACGGGACGGAGTGAACGCCCGTGACACGGCCGCCGTTCCCGGCCGGGCGGGCGGCCGTGATCGCCGGAGTCGGCGGCTACGTGCCGCCGACGGTGGTCACCAACAACGACCTGGTGGCCCGCCTGGATACCTCCGACGAGTGGATTCGCACCCGGACAGGCATCGTGTCCCGGCACGTCGTCACGCCCGGCACCGCCACCTCCGACCTCGCCGTCGAGGCCGGTCGACGGGCCCTGAAGTCGGCGGAGGACTCGCAGGTCGACGCGGTGGTGCTGGCCACCACCACGCCCGACCGCCCCTGCCCGGCGACCGCCCCGGCGGTGGCCACCCGGCTGGGGCTGAGCGGGGTACCAGCCTTCGACGTGGCGGCGGTGTGTACCGGTTTCCTGTACGCCCTGGCGGTCGGCGCCGGGTTCCTCGCCTGCGGCCTGGCCGATCGGGTGCTGGTCATCGCCTCGGATGCGTTCACCACGATCATCGACCCGGCCGACCGCAGCACCGCCGTCATCTTCGCCGACGGCGCCGGCGCCGTGGTACTGCGGGCCGGTTCGGCGGACGAGCCGGGCGCTCTCGGCTCGGTGGTGCTCGGCAGCGACGGCGAGCTGAGCGACCTCATCACCGTCCCGGCCGGCGGCTCGCGCCAGCGTTCCGCCGGCACCCCTCCGCAGCCGGGCGACGAGTTCTTCCACATGAACGGCCGTGCCACCTACCGGCACGCGGTGGAGCGGATGACCGCTGCCTCGCTGCGGTCCCTCGCCACCGCCGGCTGGCGGCTGGAGGATGTCGACCGGTTCGCCGCGCACCAGGCCAACGCGCGCATCCTCGGCGCGGTCGCCGAACGGCTCGGCATCGGGCCGGAGCGGCAGCTGACCAACATCGAGCACGTCGGCAACACCGGCGGCGCCTCGATCCCGTTGCTCCTGGCCCAGAGCGTGGCCGACGGAAGCCTGGCGGCCGGCCATCGGCTGCTGCTGACCGCCTTCGGCGGCGGCCTGGCGTGGGGCGCGGCAACCCTCACCTGGCCCGAGTTCTAGGTGATGCCCGCCGAGGATCGCCCCCCGGCACCCACCTGCATCCCTGCATACATCCCGCACACCACACGGACTGTGAACCGGAGGCGAGCACACCATGTTCGAAAAACTGAAGGAAATTCTGGTCAACAAGCTCAAGGTCACCCCTGAGCAGATCACCCCCGAGGCCACACTGGAGGACATCGAGCTGGACTCGCTGGCTGTCGTCGAGCTGTCGCTGGTGCTGGAGACCGAGTTGGCCGTGTCCGTCTCCGACGACGAACTGCTGGAGGCGGAGACCGTCGGTGACATGGTGGCGCTCATCGAGCAGCGGAGCGCGCGAGTGTGATGGCCGGCACCGACATCGCCGTCACCGGTCTCGGCCTGGTCACCCCAGCCGGGATCGGCACCACCGCGAGCTGGTCCGGCGTCCGCGCCGGACGCGCCACCGCGGCGTACGACCCCGCCCTTGAGGGCAACCCGGTGGCCATCTCGTGCCGGGTGCCGGACTGGGACCCCGACGCCCTGCTGGGTGCCCGCCGGGCCCACCGGCTCGACCGCTTCAGCCAGTTCGCGCTGGTCGCGGCGCGCGAGGCGATTGCCGACGCCGGCCTGGATCCCGCCACCTGGGACGGCGCCCGGGTCGGCGTGGTGCTCGGCTGCGCCGACGGCGGGCCGGGCACCGTGGAGGAACAGCACCGGGTGCTGGTGGAGCGCTCGCCGGACCGGGTCTCCCCGCTGCTGCTGCCGATGCAGTTGCCCAACATGCTGGCCGGCCAGACCGCCATCGAGTTCGGCGTCACCGGCCCGAACCTGGTGGTCGCCACCGCCTGCGCGTCCGGGACCACGGCCATCGGCACCGCCCGCGACCTGCTGCTGCTCGACCGATGCGACGTGGTGCTGGCCGGCGGCAGCGAGGCCATGATCACACCCCTGGTGATGGCAGGCTTCGCCCGCATGGGCACGCTGTCGCGGCGCACCGACGACCCGGCTGCCGCCTCCCGCCCGTTCGACACCGACCGCGACGGCTTCGTGGCCGGCGAGGGCGCCGGAGTGCTGGTCCTGGAGCGGCCCGCCGACGCCCGCGCCCGCGGTGCCCGGGTCCGCGCCCGGGTGGCCGGTTACGGAGCTTCCGCCGACGCCCACCACGTCACCTCCCCGCACCCCGACGGGGTCGGGCTGGAGGCGGCGATGCGCACGGCGCTCGCCGACGCCGGCGCGCTGCCGTCGGACGTCGGACACGTCAACGCGCACGGCACCGCCACCCGGCTCAACGACCTCGCCGAGGCCCGTGTGGTGCACCGCGTCCTCTGCGACCCGCTGGTGACCTCCACCAAGGGGGTCACCGGCCATCTGCTGGGCGCGGCCGGCGCGGTCGAGGCCGTGTTCACCGTGCTCGCTCTTCAGGAGCAGGTGGTGCCGCCCAGCGCCAACCTCGTCGTCCCCGATCCTGCCTGCGAGGTCAAGGTGGCCGCCACGGCCACCGGAACCCGCTTCGACCTCGCCCTGAGCAGTTCCATGGGCTTCGGCGGCCAGAACGCCGTGCTGGCCATCGCGGCCGCCTGAGCCGGCCCGACTCGACCGACCCACCCCACGTCCCACACCTCAGGAGCACGTCATGACGGCCGGAACCCCTCCCTCCCCCAGTCCCACCAGATCCCTGACCACCAGCTACATCGTCTTCATGATCGTCGCCGCGGCGGCACCGCTGTCCGCGATGGTCGGCACGGTCCCGCTGGCGTTCGCGATCGGCACGGCCGAGGGTGTGCCGGCGGCGTTCGCGTTCGCCGGGGTGATCCTGGTGTGCTTCTCCGTCGGGTACGCGATCAGTGCCCGCCGCACCGGGGGCTCCGGGGGCTTCTACGCATCCATCGCCGACGGCCTGGGTCGGCCCACCGCGGTGGGCGGCGGCTGGACGGCGATCGTCTCCTACAACTGCGCGACGATAGGTCTGGTCGGCGCACTGGGATACTTCACGAGCCTGGTGCTGTCCGACCACGGGGTGCACCTGTCGTGGGAGTGGTCCTGTGCCGTCGGCCTGGTGCTCGTCGCCGTCCTGGGATACCGGGACATCGCCATCAGCGCCCGCGTGCTGGCGGTGCTGATGCTCGCCGAGATCGGCATCCTGGCCGCCCTGGACGTGGCCGTGCTGGTGCGGCACGGCGTGCACGCGTTGCCGGGGACCTCGTTCTCCTGGCACACGGCCACAGGCCCCGGTGTCGGCATCTCGCTGATGTTCGCCTTCGTGTCGTTCATCGGCTTCGAGTCGGCCGCTCTGTACGGCAAGGAGGCGAAGACACCCGGCCGCAGCGTGCCGCGGGCGACCTATATCGCGGCGGTACTGATCGCCTCCTTCTACGCGCTGACCAGTTGGGAGGCGGTCGGCGCGATCGGCTCGGGCCGGGTGCGGGAAACCGCCGGAAAGCAGCTCGGCGACCTCTTCTTCAATCTGGGCGACGAGTACCTCGGACCCACCGGAAGCACCGTCCTTCAGATCATGCTCTGCTCCAGCCTGTTCGCCGCGACCCTGGCGCTGCACAGCGCCGCCAACCGGTATGCGCAGGTACTCGCGGACGACGGCCTGCTGCCCCGGTTCCTGGGCCGGCTGCACCCGAAGCACAGCTCGCCGCACCTCGCAAGCGTCGTGCAGGTGGTGGTGTGCGCCGCCGCCGTCGTCGCCTTCGCGATCGGCGGCCTGGACCCGTACGCGAACATGACGACCAGCATGCTCGGCCTGGGCACCCTTGGGATCGTCTTCCTCCAGGCCCTGGCCGCGCTGTCCACGGTGGCCCTGCGACGCAAGGGCGTCCGGCTGGGCTGGTGGCAGGGCACGGTGATGCCGCTGCTGGCCTTCGCCGGCCTTGCCGCCACGGTCTACCTGGTGGTCGGCAACTTCGACGTGCTGACCGGCGCGACCGGCGGGGTCGTCGCCCAACTGCCGTGGCTGATCCCACTGATGGCCGTGCTGGGCGTGCTGTGGACGCTGCGGCTCCGGTCCGTCGACGCCGAGCGCTACCGGGCGCTGGCCACCGCGCACGTCGCCCCCAGCACGGGCGATGCGGACGCCGACGCACCGGCCCCGACCCCTGCCACCGTCTCCGAAACAGCCTGACGACGGCCCCTGTTCGTACGATCCGGAGGGAACGACGTGCACGACGTACGCGAGCTGATCGAGAGCGGACCGGAGGCGGAGCGTCGGCTGGCCCGGCGCGGCCACCCGCTCGACCTCGACGCCCTGCGGGCCTCGCAGCAGCGCCGACTGGCCGCACTTGGTGCGGTGAGCGGGCTGCGGGCCGAGCTGAAGAAAACGGCCCGCGGCTCCGAGAGGACGCAGGCTGTGGGCGCCGCGGGCCTGACGGTCCCGGACCTGCGGGAGCGCAACCGGCGCCTGCGCGAGCAGGTTCAGGCGGCGGAGGCCGAAGCCCGGGAGGCCAGTCAGGAGTTGGAGCGGCTGCTGTTGACGGTGCCGAACCTGCCGTCGGACGACCTGCCCGACGGGTTCAGCGAGAAGGACGCGGTGGAGGTGCGACGGGTCGGCCCGCAGCGCGGATCGGGCCCCGGTCTCGGCCGGCACCACGCCGACCTCGGCGAGAAGCTAGGCGCGCTGGACTCTGCGGCGGCGGCGAAGCTGTCCGGGGCGCGCTTCAGCGTCAGCCGCGGTTCCGGGGCCCTGCTGGAGCGGGCCCTTTCCTCTCTGCTCCTTGATCTGCACACCCAGGAGCACGGGTACACCGAGTACTCGGTGCCGCATCTGGTCAGCCGACAGACCATGACCGGCACCGGGCAGTTGCCGAAGTTCGAGAAGGACCTGTTCGCCACGGCGGTGGGTGGACGGGAGATGTTCCTGATCCCGACCGCCGAGGTGCCGCTGACCAACCTGGTGGCGCGGGAGGTGCTCGACGGGCGCGAGCTGCCGCTGGCACTGACCGCCCGCTCCCCCTGCTACCGGGGCGAGGCGGGCTCCTACGGCCGCGACACCCGCGGCATCCTGCGACTGCACCAGTTCGAGAAGGTGGAGTTGGTGCGGGTCTGCCGGGCGGAGGACTCCGGGGAGCAGCTGGAATTGATGCTCGGACACGTCGAGGCGTGCCTCAAGCGGCTGGAGCTGTCGTACCGGGTGGTGCTGCTGCCGGCCGGTGACATCGCCTTCTCCGCGCGCAAGACGTACGACGTCGAGGTGTGGCTGCCCGGCAGCGACGCATACCGGGAGATCTCCTCGGTGTCGGACTGCGGGACGTTCCAGGGCCGCCGGGCCGGCATCCGCTACCGCACGGCGGGGGGCTCCCGGAGGACCGCAGCCACGCTCAACGGATCCGGCCTGCCGATCGGACGGACCGTCGCCGCGCTGCTGGAGCAGGGGCAGCAACAGGACGGCTCGGTGGTGCTGCCGGAAGCACTAGCCGCCTACACCGGCTTCCACCGCCTGCTCCCCGACGGCGGCGTCGAATAGTCCCCGCACCCGTGTTCCGGTTCACAGCACGGCGACATTGCCACCCCGGCTCACGTGGTGAGCACGGCACCTCGCCCAAGGATCTGTCCTCCTCTGTCAGCTCCTGAAACGCCAACTGCTCCAGGAGACCTCCATCGTGGTGCCGTGCTCGGCTGCGAGCACCCGCAGCCGAGCAGCGACAGAGTCCTTGGTCTTGATGCTCGTCCACTTCGGATCAGCCATCCCGGCCTCCACGCAACCGGTGGAGAACGGGCCGCCGCTGGAGTCGGTGAGAGCACCGTGTCTGGCGTGGTGACCGTCTGAACCACCAAATTCGCGGTTGGCCGGGAGCCGGTCTGCACGCTCGGCCACCACGCCAATCCGAACAGCCCGAAGAAGATCGACCGCGAGAGACAAAAGACCAGCCCACAACTCTGCAGAGCGGAACCGCCACCGACTGCAAACCTCAGACCTACGCATTGCGATGCACAGACCGCATGTGCCCGATTGACCCGAATTCCAAGGTCAACCAAAACAAGAAACCCCAGGTCAGAGGCCCGACCTGGGGTTCACCACAGAGCCGCCTTCGGGATTCGAACCCGAGACCTACGCATTACGAGTGCGTTGCTCTGGCCATCTGAGCTAAGGCGGCGCGCCGTCCGCACCATGGTGCGATCAGCAACGTCGGAAAGTCTACAGGGTTTCCGGGGGTGCTCCGCACGTGCCCTCGGGGCACCCCGGGACGGTCCGGCGATCAGGGCTAGGAGCAGCGTTTCCCGTCCGTGGGAGGGGTCCCGCGGAGCAGGTACGTGTCGATCGCGGAGTCGATGCAGGTACTCCCTCGGCCGTAGGCGGTGTGGCCGTCGCCCTCGTAGGTGAGGAGGTGGGCCGAGGAGAGCTGGGCAGCCAGGGCTCGGGCCCAGCGGTAGGGGGTGGCAGGGTCGCGGGTGGTGCCGACGACGACGATCGGGGCCGCGCCCCTCGCCTCGATGCGGTGCGGCTCACCCGTCGCCCTGACCGGCCAGTACGCGCAGCTGAGGGAGGCCCAGGCGAGGCCTTCGCCGAAGACGGGGGACGCCTTCTCGAAGGACGGCAGGGCCTTCTCGACCTCCTCGGGGCTGTCGTAGGCAGGCGGGAGGTCGAGGCAGTTCACGGCGGCGTTGGCGGACATCAGGTTGCTGTAGCGGCCGTCGGCGTCACGCTCGTAGTAGCTGTCGGCGAGGACCAGCAGCCCGGCGCCGTCCTTCTCCTTCATCGCCGACGCCAGTGCCTCACGCAACTGCGCCCAGGAACTCTCGTCGTACATCGCCGCGATCACGCCGGTGGTGGCGAGGGCCTCGCCGAGGCTGCGGCCGTCCGCGTCGCCGGTGGGGATCGGGTGCGCGTCCAGCCTCCCGAAGAAGGCCTTGAGGTGTCGGCCGACCTCCGCGGCCGTCGTGCCCTTCGTGCCGAGCGGGCAGTCCGGCTGCTGGACGCAGTCCTTCGCGAACGACTGGAACGCCGTCTCGAACCCCGCCGTCTGGTCGAGGTTCGTCCGGCGCGCGGACAGCGAGGGATCCATCGCGCCGTCCAGCACCAACCGCCCCGAGCGACCGGGGAACAGCCCGGCGTACGTCGCCCCGAGGAACGTGCCGTACGACGCCCCCACGTAGTTCAGCTTCGCGTCGCCCAGTGCCGCCCGCACGATGTCCATGTCCTGGGCCGTCTCGACCGTCGACACATGCCGCAGCAGCTTGGGCGAACGCGCCCCGCAGCTCTCCGCGAACTTCTTGTAGGCGTCGACGAGTTCGCCGTTCTCGCGCGAGTCGTCGGGGGTGCTGTCCGTCTGGGTGTACGTGTCCATGTCCCGCCCGTCGAGACACTCGACGGGCTCACTGCGGGCCACTCCGCGTGGGTCGACCGCGACCATGTCGTACCGGGCCCGGACCGCGGCGGGGTAGCCGATCCCGGCGTACGCCTGGAGGTAGCCGATCGCCGAGCCACCCGGTCCGCCCGGGTTCACGAACAGCGACCCGAGGCGCTTGCCCGGCCCGGTGGCCTTCTTGCGGGCGACGGCGAGCCGGACGTCTCCGCCGGCCGGCTTGTCGTAGTCGAGCGGTGCCTTCAACGTGGCGCACTCGAAGCCTGAGACCCCGCAGCTGTGCCAGCGTGCCTTCTGTCCGTAGTACGACGCGAGGGCAGCCGGTGTCGCTCGCGGCAGCGCGGCCGGCGCCACGTCGGCGGCCGAGGTGGCGGAACTCGTCGAGGCGCCGACGGAGCAGGCGGAGACGAGCAGCGCGGCGACCGCGAGGAGCGCACCGCCGACGAGGGCCGTGCGTGCCTGACGCGGGTGGGCCTGACGTGTACCGGCCTCAGATGCCTGACTGGTACGGGCCGTGCGGGCCTGCCGGACAGGGAGCTTGCGGCCGGTGCGGCGGGGGTTGCGCCTGATGTGCATCGGGCGAGAGTAACTCTCCGCGTTGGATCGCATGCCTTCCGTTCGCTATCCGGCCCGTACGAGTGACACCGTCAACCAGTGATCACCGGCGCGCTTCTCAGCCTGCTCTCAGTGCCATCGTCATCGCTTCCACGGCGAGCAGCGGGGCCACATTGCGGTCGAGGGCCACGCGGCAGGCGCCGATCGCCTCGATACGGCGGAGCGTGGTCTCCGGGGAACTGCCACGGGCGAGCCGCTCCAGGGCGTCCTCGGCGTCCGCGTTGGCGATCGCCACCCGGGAGCCGAGCTGGAGGGCGAGGACGTCGCGGTAGAAGCCGGTGAGGTCGGTCAGCGCGAGGTCGAGGCTGTCGCGCTGAGTACGCGTCCTGCGGCGCTTCTGCCTGTCCTCCAGGTCCTTCATCACGCCGGCTGTGCCGCGCGGCATCCGGCCGCCCTGGCCGCCGCCCATCGCCACTTTCAGCTCCTCGGTCTCCTTGCCGTCCATCTCCTCGGCGAGCTGTTTGGCGTCGTCCGCCGCCGCGTCGACGAGTTCCTGCGCCGCCCTGAGGCAGCCGCCGACATCATCGACACGCAGGGGCAGCTTCAGCACGGCGGCGCGGCGCTCACGCGCGGCCGGGTCGGTGGCCAGGCGGCGGGCCCGGTCGACGTGGCCCTGCGTGGCACGGGCGGCGGCCATCGCGGCGGCGGGCTCGATTCCCTCCCGGCGCACGAGCATGTCGGCGACGGCGTCCACGGAGGGGGTGGACAGATTCAGGTGCCGGCAACGGGAGCGGATCGTCGGCAGGACATCCTCGATGGAAGGGGCGCACAGCAACCACACCGTCCGCGGGGCGGGCTCCTCCACGGCCTTGAGCACCGCGTTGGCCGACTTCTCGTTCAGCCGCTCGGCGTCCTCGACGAGGATGATCTGCCACCGGCCGTTCGCCGGCGAGGTGAAGGACTTCCTCACGGTGTCCCGCATGTCGTCGGCGAGGATCTGGCTGCCGACGGCGGCGACGGACGTGACGTCGGCGTGGGTGCCGATCAGGGCCGTATGACAGCCGTCGCAGAACCCGCAGCCGGGAGCTCCGCCGAGAGCCCGGTCCGGGCTGACGCACTGCAGTGCGGCGGCGAACGCCCTCGCCGTCTGGTTCCGCCCCGCCCCGGGCGGTCCCGTGAACAACCAGGCGTGGGTCATCTTCGACGCTTCGGGAGGCGGGGCGCTGGTGGCGATGGCGGTGACCAGGGCGTCGGCATCCCGAGCGGCGGCCCCGAGCTGCTCGCTCACCCTCTCCTGGCCGACCAGGTCGTCCCATACGGTCATGGGTCACGCCGCCCTTTCGTCATGCTTCGCGGTACGAGGCCCATTGTGCGGGCGACCACTGACAACGGGGCTGCGAGAGGTTTTTTCGACCGCGGCCCGGTGGGGGCTGGTCGCGCAGTTCCCCGCGCCCCCAAACAGGTGGGTACAGCTTGACGTGCCTTCCCCGCACCCACCCAGGGGCGTGGGGAACTGCGCGACCAGCCCCCACGCTCCTGCACCCGCAAACCAACCGCTACCGCCCCCGACGCCGCCCGTCCCCGTACTCCTCGTCATGCGGCCCGAGCAACTCGTCGGCCAGCGACGGCAGATCGTCCAACGGCGTCTCCTCGGCCCAGTCCGACCGGGCCCTCCGCCGAGGCGTCCCCTTCTCGTCGACCTGCGGCAGCTCCCGCGTCCGCTCGGCGTCCCGGAAGTACCCCGGCGGCACCCGGTCCGCAGGCCCGTCAGGCCCGTCCTGCGTCACCGGAGGCAGCACGGCCGTCTCGTCCGCCGCACCCGAAGGAACGGGCGGAAGCACCGCGGTCTCATCGGCGGAACCCGAAGGCACAGGCGGCAACACGGCCGTCTCGTCCGCCGCACCCGGAGGAACCGGCGGCTGCGGCAACTCCGCCGTCACCTCGGAGTCGGGCCCCCTGGACGGACCGCCCCCGGAGGGACCCTCGTCGTCCTTCGCCATGGACACCCGAGGCAGCACAGCCGTCTCGTCCACCGGCCCGCCCGACGCGTTGGTCGGCGTCACCACCGGCGTGGGGACGGTCGCCGCATCCATCCCGGCCGCAGGAGTGGCGGCCTGCTTCGGCCCCGCCTCCGCCACCGCGGCGGCCGACTCGGCGAGCCGTCGCGCCTCCTCGGCCCGCAACAACGCCTCCTCGGCCTTGCGCTGCTTCTCCAGCCGCCGCTCCTCGGCCTCGGCACGCAGTCGCGCCTCCTCCTCGGCCCGCTTGCGGGCGGCCTCTTCCTGGGCCTTGCGCCGTGCCTCCTGCTCGGCGCGCGCCTTCTCCTCGGCGAGGAGACGTGCCCGCTCCTCCTCGGCCCGCCTGCGTGCTTCCTCGGCCCGCTGCCGGGCCTCCTCCGCCTGCCGCTCGGCCTCGCGGCGCTGGGCCTCCTCCAGCTCGCGCCGCTTACGCTCCTCCTCCTCGGCCTTCAGCCGGGCGAGCTGCTCCTGGCGCTCGCGCTCCAGGCGCTCCTCCTCGGCCTTGCGCGCGGCCTCTTCCTCGGCCTTGCGGCGCGCTTCCTCCTCGGCCTTGCGCCGGGCCTCCTCCTGCTCCCGTATCTCCTGCTCGGACAGCGGCAGCGTCTGGTCGAGCCGATGCCGTACGACGGTGGTGACGGCCTCGGGCTCCTGTCCCGCGTCCACGACCAGGTACCGCCCGGGGTCGGAGGCCGCCAGGGTGAGGAACCCGGACCGCACGCGCGCGTGGAACTCCGCGGGCTCCGACTCCAGCCGGTCCGGCGCCTCGGTGAACCGCTCACGGGCGATCTCCGGGGACACGTCCAGCAGCACGGTCAGATGGGGCACCAGGCCGTCCGTCGCCCAGCGGTTGATGCGGGCGATCTCCGTCGGGGACAGGTCCCGCCCGGCGCCCTGGTACGCCACCGATGAGTCGATGTACCGGTCGGAGATCACGACCGCACCGCGCTCCAGCGCGGGCCTGACCACGGTGTCCACGTGCTCCGCGCGGTCCGCCGCGTACAGCAGCGCCTCCGCGCGGTGCGACAGTCCGGCGCTCGACACGTCCAGCAGGATCGACCGCAGCCGCTTGCCCACCGGGGTCGCCCCCGGCTCGCGCGTCACCACGACCTCATGTCCCTTGGCCCGGATCCACTCGGCGAGCGCCTCGGCCTGGGTGGACTTCCCGGCCCCGTCGCCGCCTTCCAACGCGATGAAGAAACCTGAGGAGGCGGGCACCGTCACCGGGTCGTCGCCGCCGAGCAGCGCGTCCCGCAGGTCCTGCCTGAGCGGTACTCCGGACCGGTCGTCGACCTTGGCCAGCACCACCGCGGCCACCGGCAGCAGCAGCGCGCCGATCAGCATCAGGACGAACGCCGCACCGCCGTGCGCGAACACGAACTTGCCGTTCTCCAGCCGGTGCGGCCCGATCGCCGCGGCGACCACGGGCGCGACCAGTGCCCCGAGCGCCACGCTGACCCGCACGACCGCGTGCAGGTGCTCGGTGGTCCGGGCCCGCCGGTACTCCTCGGTCTCCTGGTCGAGCAGGGTGTGACCGGTGTTGGCGGCCACGCCCGCACCCACACCCGCCAGCACCTCGATCAGCAGCACGGTGGTGAGGTCCGGGACGAGCCCGGCGGCCAGCAGGGCGATGCCGGTGAAGGCGATCGCCAGCGCGAGCAGCCGGCGCCGCGACAGCGAGACCAGTACCCGGGGCGCCGTACGGACGCCGACCACGACACCGCCGGTCAGCGCGGACACCATCAGTCCGTACGTCACCGGGCCGCCACCCAGGTCGCCGGCGTGCAGCACGGCGACGGCGACGGCGGCCGCGATCGCCCCGGCGACGGCCGCGCAGGCCGGCACCAGCAGGGGGATCGCACCGGTACGGCCCTTGTCCACGCCGGTCCCCGTCTTGGGCCGGCGCAGCCCCTCCAGCGGTGAACGCGCGCGCGGGGTACGGGTGTCGGGCAGTTCCAGGAAGGTCAGCACCGACAGGGACGCGGCGAACAGACCGGCCGCGACATACGAGGCGAGGGCCGCCTGGTGCTGGCCGAACCAGTCGATGCCGGAACCCAGCAGGTTGTTGAGCAGACTCGCGGCGACGAGGGCGACGCCGGCCAGCGGGATCACCACGAAGGTCGTACGCAGCGACAGGCGGCGCAGGGCGTCCAGGTGGTCCGGCAGCGGTCGTACCGTCGCCCCTTCCGGCGGCGGAGCCGGCAGCAGGGCGGGCGCGGCGCTCTCGCGGCACACGGTCCACAGGCGCTCGGCGACACCGGTCACGAAGGCGGTCACCAGGAGCATCGTCAGCGCGTTGCCCGGCATCCAGTCGATCCACAGCGGGGCGACGATGAGCAGCGCGGCCCTCAGTCCGTCCGCGCCGACCATGGTCCAGCGGCGGTCGAGCGGACCCTCCTGCGACGTGAGCGACGTCAGCGGGCCGAGCAGGACGGCGCCGAAGAGCAGCGTCGCCAGGATGCGCGTACCGAAGACGGTCGCCACTGCGAACGCCAGGCCGCGGTAGCCGCCGCCGAACGAGTCCTCGACGACCTCCGCCTGAAAGGCCAGCAGCACCAGCACCAGAAGTGCGAGGGTGTCGCCGACTCCGCCGACGAGGTGGGCGCTCCACAGGCGTTTGAGCTGGGGCCTGCGCAGCAGGGCGCGGACGGCGCGCTCGCGGGAGTCCGCGACCAAGGCGTCGTCGGGGGCCGGGTCAGGGGCCGTTGGCTGCTCCGCACGAGTCATGCTTTCAGCCTATCGGGAGCCACCGACAGCCCGGGGCGCCCAGCCTGACGTGCGCACGTCCCGACACCAAAGTGATGCCGGGACGTTCGCATTGCGAAGCCTCAGTGGAGGAACAGCGCCGAACTCAGTCCTCGGCCGCCGCCTTCGAAGCCGCCGCCTTCTTCGCGGTGGCGGTCGTCTTCTTCACAGCCGTCGTCGTCTTCTTCGCGACGGTCTTCTTGGCCGCGGTCACCTTCTTGGCGGGAGCCTTCTTGGCCGGGGCCTTCTTCGCGGGCGCCTTCTTCGCCGTCTTCTTGGCGGGGGCCTTCGCCCGCTTCTCGGCGAGCAGTTCGAAGCCGCGCTCCGGGGTGATCTCCTCGACGCTGTCGCCGGAGCGCAGGGTCGCGTTGGTCTCCCCGTCGGTGACGTACGGCCCGAAGCGGCCGTCCTTGACCACGACCGGCTTCTCGCTGACCGGGTCCACGCCCAGCTCCTTCAGCGGCGGCTTGGCGGCTGCCCGCCCGCGCTGCTTGGGCTGGGAGTAGATCTCCAGCGCCTCTTCGAGGGTGATCGTGAAGAGCTGGTCCTCGGTCTGCAGGGACCGCGAGTCCGTGCCCTTCTTCAGGTACGGGCCGTAGCGGCCGTTCTGCGCGGTGATCTCCTGGCCCTCGGCGTCGGCGCCGACGACACGCGGCAGCGACATCAGCTTGAGGGCGTCCGCGAGGGTCACCGTGTCCAGGGCCATCGACTTGAACAGCGAGGCCGTACGCGGCTTCACGGCGTTCTTGCCGGTCTTCGGGGTGCCCTCGGGGAGCACCTCGGTGACGTACGGGCCGTAGCGGCCGTCGCGGGCGATGATCTGGTGGCCGGACACCGGGTCGGCGCCCAGCTCGAAGTCGCCGCTCGGCTTGGCGAGCAGCTCCTCCGCGAGCTCGACGGTCAGCTCGTCCGGCGCCAGGTCCTCGGGCACGTCGGCCCGCTGGTGGTTCTCGGAGTCCTTCTCACCGCGCTCGATGTAGGGGCCGTAGCGGCCGACCCTGAGCACGATGTCGTTGCCCACCGGGAACGAGGACACCTCTCGGGCGTCGATCGCGCCGAGGTCGGTCACGAGCTCCTTGAGGCCGCCAAGGTGGTCCCCGTCGCCGTTGCCCGCGTCGGCCGCGCCGCCCGCGGCGGAGCCGCTGTCCGGCAACGTCTCGCCGAAGTAGAAGCGCCGCAGCCACGGCACGGACTGCGCCTGACCGGCGGCGATGCGGTCGAGGTCGTCCTCCATCCGGGCGGTGAAGTCGTAGTCGACAAGCCGGCCGAAGTGCTTCTCGAGGAGGTTGACCACGGCGAAGGACAGGAAGGACGGGACGAGTGCCGTGCCCTTCTTGAAGACATAGCCGCGGTCGAGGATCGTGCCGATGATCGAGGCGTACGTCGACGGGCGGCCGATCTCGCGCTCTTCGAGCTCCTTGACCAGGCTGGCCTCGGTGTAGCGGGCCGGGGGCTTGGTGGCGTGCCCGTCGACCGTGATCTCCTCGGCGGACAGCGGGTCGCCCTCGTTGACCTGGGGCAGCCTGCGCTCGCGGTCGTCGAGTTCGGCGTTCGGGTCGTCGGCGCCTTCGACGTACGCCTTCAGGAAGCCGTGGAAGGTGATCGTCTTGCCGGAGGCACTGAACTCGACGTCCCGGCCGTCGGCGGCGGTGCCACCGATCTTGACGGTGACGCTGTTGCCGGTGGCGTCCTTCATCTGCGAGGCGACCGTGCGCTTCCAGATCAGCTCGTAGAGCCGGAACTGGTCGCCGGTCAGGCCGGTCTCGGCGGGCGTGCGGAAACGATCACCCGAGGGGCGGATCGCCTCGTGCGCCTCCTGCGCGTTCTTGACCTTCCCGGCGTACGTGCGCGGGGCGGACGGCAGGTACTCGGCGCCGTAGAGCTGGGTGACCTGGGCGCGGGCGGCCTTGACCGCGGTCTCGCTCAGGGTCGTGGAGTCCGTACGCATATAGGTGATGAAGCCGTTCTCGTACAGCTTCTGGGCCACCTGCATGGTCGCCTTCGCGCCGAAGCCGAGCTTGCGCGAGGCCTCCTGCTGGAGGGTCGTCGTACGGAACGGGGCGTACGGCGAGCGGCGGTACGGCTTCGACTCGACCGAGCGGACCGCGAACCGCGTCTGGTCCAGGGCGGCGGCCAGGGCGCGCGCGTTCGCCTCGTCGAGGTGGAGGGTGTTCGCGCTCTTGATCTGTCCCAGGGAGTCGAAGTCGCGGCCCTGCGCGACCCGCCTGCCGTCGACGGTCTGGAGACGGGCGACCAGCGACGACGGGTCCGAGGAGTCCCCCGCGCGGCCGGTCGCGAAGGTGCCCGTCAGGTCCCAGTACTCAGCGGAACGAAACGCGATGCGCTCGCGTTCCCGCTCCACGACGAGCCGGGTGGCGACCGACTGGACACGGCCGGCCGACAGGCGCGGCATGACCTTCTTCCACAGGACCGGCGAGACCTCGTAGCCGTAGAGGCGGTCGAGGATGCGGCGGGTCTCCTGGGCGTCGACGAGCTTCTGGTTCAGCTCGCGCGGGTTGGCGACGGCGGCCTGGATCGCGGCCTTGGTGATCTCGTGGAAGACCATCCGCTTGACCGGGACCTTGGGCTTCAGGACCTCCTGGAGGTGCCACGCGATGGCCTCGCCCTCGCGGTCCTCATCGGTGGCGAGGAAGAGCTCGTCGGAGTCCTTCAGCAGGTCCTTGAGCTTCTTGACCTGCGCCCGCTTGTCGGCGTTGACCACATAGATCGGGGCGAAGTCGTGCTCGACGTCCACGCCGAGCCGGCGCACCTCGCCGGTGTACTTCTCCGGCACCTCGGCGGCACCGTTGGGGAGGTCGCGGATGTGCCCGACGCTCGCTTCGACGACGTATCCGGGGCCGAGATAGCCCTTGATCGTCTTCGCCTTGGCAGGCGACTCGACGATGACGAGTCGGCGGCCGCCGTGTGCGGTCTCGCTGGTCGGGGACAACTTCGCTCTTCTCTCCGGTCGGCGTTGGGGATCTCCCCAGGCCTTGGTTCCCGGGGTCGGGTCATGCTGACGCTGCGGAGTGTGACGGTACATCCCGCCCCCGTGTCAAACGGGAAAAGCCCGCAACGGCCACTCGAACGGTAACCCGACTACCGCCATTCCTGCCGCCCGGAGTCCTCACCGGCCTTTTCGGGCTGATCCGGAGCGCGATCTCCCAATTACTGTTCGAGCTGCTCGCGCAGGCGTCCCGGAAGGCGTCCTAGAGGCGCGTGAAGCACCACGCGGCGAGGGCCAGCGTGACGAGCGCGGCAAGGGTCGCGAGGGTCGCGGATGCGACGGGACTCACACCGTGGGCGACGGGTTCGCGGTGGCGTACACAGGCCGCGGTCCACACCAGCAGCCCTCCTCCGAACAGGGCGAAGACCACTCCCGCGAAGACCGCCGGTCCGCTCTCCATGGTCCCCGTGCCCCTTTTCTCCCGGCCGCGCGTGCGCCTTCCATGGAGACTGGCACGCACGGGCGGCGGGCGGGCGAACCCCGGGTGAACGCCGGGCCGACTCGGCTGTGCACTCCCCCGGGCCGCCCCCGATCGACCGCCCGGCCCCCGCCCCGGCCCGCGCCCGGCCGGTCACCGATCCCGTCCGATTCATGCCCGGTTCTCACCCTGATCCCTCACGACACCGACCGGGAGCGCGCCGGATCCGGACCGGAAGCCGAGCGGTTTCGGACCGCGCGGACGGTTCGCGAACGGTTTCAGGCCGCTCCCGGCGGCGGTATCTTCCCGCTCGACTTCTTGTTGTCGGTCAGGCTCACCGTGCACACGATCTTGTTGAATCCCTTCTTCCAGTCGTCCTCGTCGGCCACCCAGCCGTACACGAGGCGCTCCTGACCGGACGCCCAGGTCGACTCGAATTTGTTGCCGCACAACTTGGTCGCGTTGTCGGTGCCCTTCTTGTAGGTCATTTCGGCCGGGGCCTGAACGGTGCCGATCACCTGGTCGGTGTGCGGTTTCGAGCAGTCGGTGAGCGGCGCCTTGTAGCCGTCGTCGAGCTGCTGGTACACCCAGCAGTCCCCGACGCTCATCTGACCGACCCACAGGTCTGTCCCCAGGTCCCGGAAGCGGCCCACCTCGCCGCCTATCGCGGCGTGACGGCCCAGTACGAGGCATGCCGTACCGCCGCCCGCCGCGCGGAAGCCCTCCTCGGTCGGCACGACGGCGTATCCGTCCGCGTCCGGCAGCGCGTCCACGACGGTCCGGCTCAGGTTCGCGCAGCGTTTGGCGCCCTGCGCCTCGGCGTCGGCGAAGTCGGCGGCCGTGTCGACCGCCACGACCTGTCCGTCGGGCCAGTCGTCCGCGCAGTCCACGACCCCGAGGTTCGGCGCCGACCTGAACGGCGTTCCCGACCACACCGCCTGCACGCAGTCGCCGGTCTCCAGGGGCTCGTCGAGCCCGACCGACTCGCCGTACGGCAGCACCGGCCCGGTCGGCGCCGATGTCCCCCGCGATCCGCCCGGGCCGGACGAGGACGACGCCGACGACTTGGTCGCGGTGTCCTTCCTGCCGTCGTCCCCGGTCAGCGACACGATCCCCCACGCGCCGCCCGCGGCGACGAGAAGCACTCCGACGACGAGAGCGATGAGCGCGAGGCGTTTCCCTCCGGCGGGGCGTTTCCCTCCGGCGGGGCGCGGTGGCGGGGATCCCTGACCACCACGGCCGCCGGGACCGCCCGGTCCACCGAGGACAGTGGGCGCACCCGCGACGGTGAACCCGCCCGAGCCTCCGTATCCGCCGTATCCGCCGGGGTCGCCGTATCCGCCGAGCGACCCGCTCCCATACGTCTGCGGGGTGCCACCGCCCGAGTACGGGGTCGCCGGACCACCCGCATACGGACCGGCCGGAGACGGTGAACTGCCGCCCCGCGCATAGGGGTTGCCAGGTTCCGGCGTCTGTCCTGCGGGCGGCGGCCACGCGCCGTACGGCGGCGTACCGGGCGTCGCCGACCCTCCGGAGCCGAAGCCGCCGTCACCCGAAGCACGGTCGCCGGCACCGCCGCCTCCCGGCATGGCCGGACCACCTGCACCGCCGCCCGCGTCTGCCGGAGTGTTCGGCGTCGACGGTGTACCCGGCGTCCGGCCCCACTCACCGGCAGGCGGCCCGAACGCTCCGGCCGGGGAGCCGTACCCCGGGCCCGGCGCGCCCACGCCCGCGCCCCTGGCGCCCCACGCCCCCGCCGTGCCCTGTACGACCCGCTCCAGCCCTCGCTGCACCGCCTCCGGCGAGAACCTGCGCACCGGATCCTTGACCAGCAGTCCCATCAGCACCGGCGCCAGTTCACCGGCCCGGGCGGGCGGGGTGGGGTCCTCGCCCAGCAGGGCCGTCAGCGTGGCGTACTCGCCGTGGCGGTCGAAGGGGCCGCGGCCCTCGACGGTGGCGTACAGCGTGGCGCCCAGGGAGAACAGGTCGGCGGCCGGGGTGGGCGGTTCACCCCGCGCGCGCTCCGGAGCGAGATAGCCGGGCGTGCCGAGGATGCCCGCGGTCGCGGTGAGCCGGGGCTCGCGGGACTCCGGCTGGAGGGCGATGCCGTAGTCGGTGAGCAGCACACGCGCGTAGGGGTCGCCCGAAGCGTCCGGCGCCAGAAGGATGTTGGCCGGTTTCACATCCCTGTGGAGGATGCCGATGCGGTGTCCGGCGGTGAGCGCGTCGAGGACGGCGAGACCGATCCGGGCCGCCTGCCCGGGCGACAGCGGCCCCGAACGCCGTACGACCGCCTGGAGGTCCACGGCGTCCGGCACGTACTCCATGACGATCCACGGCAGTTCCTCGTACATCACCACGTCGTGCACCGTCGCCACGTGCGGATGGCCGCGCAGCCGGGCCGCGTGCCGGGCTTCGCTGCGGGCGCGGGCGATGCGCTGGGCCGTCTCGGCCGTGTCCTCGGGCACGTCCGGAAGCGCGATCTCCTTCATCGCGACCTCGCAGGCCAGCTCTTCGTCGTGTGCGAGCCAGACGCGGCCCATGCCGCCCGCGCCGAGCGTCCGCAGCAGCCGGTACCGGCCGTTGATGATCCTGTCCTCGCCGTGATCCGGCGTCTCCCCCGCCATCACGCCTCCCCCCGAGACCTGAGCCGAGACAGCGCGCCTCCCCCGAGAACGCACGGCTCTGTCTCTTGAAGGTAGCTTCGCACCCGCCACTGACAGCAGCCCTTTTCCGGAGCAATCCCGCCAGAGCGGGCACACCGGCCACAGGAGTGCGAGCACGCCTCAGCAGCGACTGTGCCGAGCCCTCTCGGCAGTGCCTGCTGGCCAGGACACCTCGGCAGCGCCGCGCCCCGTCGCGCTCAGCTGCGGCGGGTCACGCCGGCTCCAGGAACCCCTGCTCCACCAGCAGCCGGATCTGCGCGGGCGTACGGTCGCGCAGCAGGACCGGGTCCTCGCCCATGAGTTGGGCGATGGCGTCGAGGATGCGACCGGCGCTCAGCGAGCCGTCGCACACGCCGGCGAAGCCCGCGCCGACCGTGTCCACCTTGGTGGCCCGGCGCATCCCGCGGTTCTGGCGCAGCACGACGTGCTCCGGGTCCTCGGCGCCGGGCAGCCCGACCTGCTCCTGGACGATCTCGGGCACGAGTGTGAAGTGGCCCTCCAGCAGGGCGGCGTCGTCGTTGGCGCGCAAGTAGTCCAGGCGCTCGAAGTGCGCCCGGACGGTGTCTCCGAGCGGCTGTTCGACCGGGTGCGGCCACTCCTCCACGGTGACGGAGGGCACGGCGGAACCCGTCCTGCGCAGGGTGATCCAGCCGAAACCGACGGCCTTCACCTTGCGCGCCTCGAACTCGTCCAGCCAGGCGTCGTAGAGCGCCTGGTACTCGGCCGGGTCTCCCCGGTGGTCACCGGCGTCCCTGAGCCACAGCTCGGCGTACTGCGTGACGTCCTGCACCTCGCGCTGCACGATCCACGCGTCGCACCCGCGCGGAACCCACGACCTGAGCCTGTCCTGCCAGTCCTCCCCCGCGACGTGCTGCCAGTTGGCGAGGAACTGCGCGAACCCGCCCTCGTTCAGCAGCTCTCCCGCCCCCTGAACGACCGAGCGGCACAGATCGTCCCCGCCCATGCCGCCGTCGCGGTACGTCAGCCGCGCGCCGGGCGAGATCACGAAGGGCGGGTTCGACACGATCAGGTCGTACGTCTCCCCCTGTTTGAGCGGCTCGAACAGTGAGCCCTCCCGCAGATCGGCGGCCGGGGCGCCGGAGAGCGCCAGCGTGAGCGCGGTGATGTGCAGCGCGCGCGGGTTGAGGTCGGTGGCCGTCACGCGCGTGGCGTGCTGTACCGCGTGCAGGGCCTGGATCCCGGAGCCGGTGCCGAGGTCGAGGGCGGCGCCGACGGGCGTGCGGACGGTGATGCCGGCGAGCGTCGTGGAGGCACCGCCGACCCCGAGGACGACACCTTCGTCACTGTTGCCGATGCCACCCGCGCCGCCGACGGCACAGCCCAGGTCCGACACGATGAACCAGTCCTCGCCGTCGGGCCCGCCGTACGGCCGTACATCGACGGTCGCGGCCACCTCGTCCCCGGCGGCGCCGGTACGCACCAGCCACCCGCTCTCCAGACACGCGTCGACGGGCAGAACGCCGTCCACGCGCGCGTGCGGCACCGGCTGCTGGAGGAGGAACAGGCGTACGAGGACTTCCAGCGGGGTGTCCCCGCGGGTGGCCCGGAGGGCGGGCACGGTCTCGCTGCGCGCGAGGGCGGCGTACGCGGGCGCGCCCAGCAGTTCGAGCAACCCGTCGGCGGTGAAGGAGGCGGCGAGAAGGGCGTCCCTCAGCCGGGCGGTGACGTCGGGGCGGCCGGGAGCGGGGGCGGCGGGCAGCGTGGGCAGACTGGAGGTACTCACGCCACCATTGTGGCCCGCGCCCGCCCCGTCGGAACGCCCCACGGGGCGACTCGCGGGCCCGCTCGGCCTACGGGACCCGAGGGGCCCACGAGGCCCGAGGTGTCCACGCGAACGGTCAGCTGTCGGTGGCCGAGGCCGATGCCCCGGCGGACGCGGTGACCGGCTTGCAGCCCGACTGCTCGGCCAGCGCCTGCTTGGTGTCGCCGGACTCCAGCTCCTTGAGCGCGGCGAGGGCGGTCTGGCGCTGCGCCTCCACCTTCTTCATCTCGGCCGAGACGTCCTTGAGGCCGCTCGCGAACTTCGCCTGGTCCTTGGTGTCGAGCCCGTCCACCTGAGTCTTCATGCCGGAGTAGGACACCGAGAGGGCGGTGAGCTGCGTGACGGCGTCCTGGAGCTTCTTCGCGCCGTCCTCGGCACCGGGAGGAGCACCGGCGTCGCGGATGACCGTGGCACGCGCCTTGTAGCCGTCGGACAGGTCCTGGAATGCCTGCGAGTCGGCCTTCTGGAGCTCCGCCGGGGTGCTCTCGGTGTCCTCGGCCGCCTTGGTGATCGCGTCGTAGGCCGCCGTGATCTTCTTGTTCTGGGCCGGCACCAGGTCGCAGACCTTCTTGGCCCAGGCGTCGAGTTCCTTGTTGTCCTTGCTGCCACCGCAGCCTGTCAGCGTCAGTACCAGTACCGCACCGCTGGACAGTGCGGCCGCAAGCTTCTTGTTCACCGGATCGGTCCCTTCCATGGCCTCTCAGCCCCCGGACCTTACACAGCACACGCACGAGACCCACGCACCGAATATCACGTACAGGCCCTTTTATGGCTGTTTATACCAGGCGAGACAAGCCTCACGGCCGATCGGCGGGCCCACACAGAGCGGGCGGGCGGCGCATGAACGCGCGCCGCCCGCCCGCCTCTTGAGCTGGGACTCGTCGGAGGGTCTACGAAACCACCGCGGGATCCGCCGACTTGGCCGTCTTCTTCTCGTTGTCTTCGTCACCCACGGCGATGCCGCGCCGTTTGGAGACGTAGACCGCGCCGGCGATCACGAGGAACGCGAGGACGGCGATGAAGATCCGTACGCCGATGCTCTTGTCCTCGCCGTAGCTGAACTTGATCACCGCGGGCGCGATCAACAGAGCCACCAGGTTCATCACCTTCAGCAGCGGGTTGATCGCGGGACCGGCGGTGTCCTTGAAGGGGTCGCCGACGGTGTCGCCGATCACGGTCGCGGCGTGGGCCTCGCTGCCCTTGCCGCCGTAGTGACCGTCCTCGACGAGTTTCTTGGCGTTGTCCCAGGCACCGCCCGAGTTCGCCAGGAACACCGCCATCAGCGTGCCCGACCCGATCGCGCCCGCCAGGAACGAGCCGAGCGCGCCGACACCGAGCGTGAACCCGATGAAGATCGGCGCCATCACGGCGAGCAGCCCGGGCGTGGTGAGCTCGCGCAGGGCGTCCCGGGTGCAGATGTCGACGACCTTGCCGTACTCCGGCTCCTCGCTGTAGTCCATGATCCCGGGATGCTCGCGGAACTGCCGCCGCACCTCGTACACCACGGCGCCCGCCGACCGTGACACCGCGTTGATCGCCAGCCCCGAGAAGAGGAAGACGACCGCCGCGCCCGCGATGAGGCCGACGAGGTTGTTGGGCTGCGAGATGTCCATCATCAGACTCATCGGCGCGCCCGAGCCGCTGAGCTTCTCGCCGACGTCCTGCGCGCCGGTCGTGATCGCGTCACGGTACGACCCGAAGAGCGCCGATGCCGCGAGGACCGCAGTGGCGATGGCGATGCCCTTGGTGATGGCCTTGGTGGTGTTGCCGACGGCGTCCAGGTTGGTGAGCACCTGCGCGCCCGCGCCCTCGACGTCGCCGGACATCTCGGCGATGCCCTGCGCGTTGTCGGAGACCGGACCGAAGGTGTCCATGGCGACGATCACACCGACCGTGGTGAGCAGGCCGGTGCCGGCCAGCGCCACCGCGAACAGCGCCAGCATGATCGAGGTGCCGCCGAGCAGGAACGCGCCGTAGACGCCGAGGCCGATCAGCAGGGCGGTGTAGACGGCCGACTCGAGACCGATGGAGATACCGGCGAGGACGACGGTGGCGGGCCCCGTGAGCGAGGTCTTGCCGATGTCCTGGACCGGGCGGCGGGTCGTCTCGGTGAAGTAGCCGGTCAGCTGCTGGATGACGGCGGCGAGCAGGATGCCGATCGCCACCGCGACGAGCGCGAGGATCCGCGGGTCGCCGTCCCTGCCGCTGATCGCGGTGTCGGTGACGCCGTCGAGGTCGGCGTACTTCCCCGGGAGGTAGACGAAGACGGCGATCGCCACCAGGACGAGCGAGATCACCGCGGAGATGAAGAACCCGCGGTTGATCGCGGACATACCGCTGCGGTCGGAGCGGCGCGGGGCGACCGCGAAGATGCCGATCATCGCGGTGAGCACGCCGATCGCCGGGACGAGCAGTGGGAAGGCCAGTCCGGCGTCGCCGAAGGCCGCCTTGCCGAGGATCAGCGCGGCGACCAGGGTCACGGCGTACGACTCGAAGAGGTCGGCCGCCATGCCCGCGCAGTCGCCGACGTTGTCGCCCACGTTGTCGGCGATGGTCGCGGCGTTGCGCGGATCGTCCTCCGGGATGCCCTGTTCGACCTTGCCGACCAGGTCGGCGCCGACGTCGGCGGCCTTGGTGAAGATGCCGCCGCCGACCCTCATGAACATCGCGATGAGGGCCGCGCCCAGACCGAAGCCCTCCAGGACCTTCGGCGCGTCGGCCGCGTACACCAGCACCACACAGGAGGCGCCCAGCAGACCGAGCCCCACCGTGAACATGCCGACCACGCCGCCGGTACGGAAAGCGATCTTCATGGCTTTGTGCGAGACGGCGGTGAGATCCTTTTCCGGCTCACCTTCCGCCGGAGTGGCTTCTCGCGCCGCCGCGGCCACACGCACATTGCTGCGCACGGCGAGCCACATGCCGATATAGCCGGTGGCCGCCGAGAACGCCGCGCCGATCAAGAAGAACACGGATCGGCCCGCGCGCTGATTCCAGTCGTCCGCGGGGAGCAGCATGAGCAGGAAGAACACGATGACGGCGAATACGCCGAGCGTGCGCAACTGGCGTGCCAGATAGGCGTTCGCGCCTTCCTGGACCGCTGCGGCGATCTTCTTCATGCTGTCGGTGCCCTCGTCGGCCGCGAGCACCTGGCGTACCAGGACACCCGCCACCACGAGCGCCGCGAGGGCAACGACCGCGATGACCGCGATCAGCACCCGGTTGTCGTCGGTGAGCACCGCAGCCGCGAGGGTTGTGGGGTGGTCAAACTGATCAGGGGTAGAAAGCCCCGCCATTCGTCCTCCTTGACGCTTGGGCTGAGCTCAAGATGTGGACGGATTGTAGGTACCCCGTCCTGATCAAAACAGGGCGCGGTAAACGGAATTCACCTTTACGGAACCTGAACGCAGTAATGCCCCGAAGGCATTCATGACCCGATATCTAGATCGTGAACCAATTCACGAAATGCATCGCACCAGACCACTGTAGGCACAGAAAGCCCACGCCGACATGCGGAAGGGTCCTACCGATCGGTAGGACCCTTCCGCATGTCGAACAGATATTTGATTCGAATACCGAGAGAATCGAGAAAATCGAGGGACCTTCAGGGAAGCATCGCGACCGGCGGTGTGGTCGGCCAGGTCATACGGATCTGGCCGCCGTGCTCCCCTGCGGTGACCTCGACATCGTCGACGAGGCCGCTGATGACCGCGAGGCCCATCTCGTCCTCCTCTGCCTCGGCATCGAACTCCTCGCCCGCGGCGCCCGGCGCCCGGTCACCCGGGGCGGAACGCGGCGCCTCGTCGCCGACCTCGATGGAGAACTGCTTCTCCTCCTCGATCAGCAGCACCTGGACCGGCGCGGTGATGCCGCCGCTCTGGTGCAGTCCGACGGCACGGGTGCAGGCCTCGCCGACAGCGAGTCTGACCTCGTCGAGAACGGCCTCGTCCACCCCGGCCCTGCGCGCCACCGCTGCCGCCACCAGTCGGGCGGTCCTGACGTGCTCGGGCAGCGCGCTGAAACGGAGTTCAACGGTGGCCATACGTCCCCCTCGGAACTACGGGCGTGCTGTCGGGGGACCGGGCCGCCGAAAGCCCGGACCCCCTCCTTGTACTTCTGTCGACGTCCTCCTGCCGCCCCGGGCACGGACCCGGGAACCGGTCAGTCGGTCGCCGCCACCGCTTCCTCGACCGAGGTGTGGATCGGGAACACCTTGGTGAGGCCGGTGATACGGAAGATCTTGAGAATGCGCTCCTGGTTGCAGACCAGGCGCAGCGAGCCCTCATGGGCACGCACCCGCTTCAGGCCGCCGACCAGTACGCCGAGTCCGGTGGAGTCGAGGAAATCCACGCCCTCCATGTCGACGACAAGGTGGAAACTGCCGTCGTTCACCAGCTCGACCAGCTGCTCGCGCAGCTTGGGCGCGGTATATACGTCGATTTCGCCACCGACCCTGACGATCGTGCGATCGCCGATGGTCTCGGTCGACAGGGACAGGTCCACGGATCCTCCAGCACCTTGCTATCGAGCGGTCGCCCCTCGGGACACCTCGGCAGAGCCCCCGGGACGGTTCGCCAGCCGCGATGGCATTCAATCACTTACCGGCAGGCGTGCACGACGCCTTGGTCCCATTGTCCGTCACGCCAGTGACACACTCGGTGCCGATGGCCAAGAATCTCCGATCCGATCGACCCTCGACGGACCCCGGCTCCCGCCCCACACCGAGCACGGTCCTCGACCGGCTCGCCGCCGGGCCGAGCCGGGCTGCGCGCATCACTCATACGGAGCACTTGCCCCCACGTGAGGGCCGCCATGCCGTCTGGCCCGACCGGATCCGCTCGGAGGTCGTCGCGGCCGTCCAGGCGTGCGGCATCGAACACCCCTGGGCCCACCAGGCCCTCGCGGCGGAACACGCCCTGGACGGCGAGTCGGTCGTCGTCGCCACCGGCACCGCCTCCGGCAAGTCACTGGCGTACCTCGTGCCCGTCCTCTCCACCCTCCTTGACGGCTCGGAGGCCCCGAACGGCCGCGGCGCCACCACGCTCTACCTGGCCCCCACAAAAGCCCTGGCGGCGGACCAGTGCCGCTCGGTGAAGGAACTTTCACAACCGCTGGCCAATTCGGTACGACCAGCGGTCTATGACGGCGACACGCCGTTCGAGGAACGCGAGTGGGTCCGCCAGTACGCCAACTACGTCCTCACCAACCCGGACATGCTGCACCGCGGGATACTCCCGTCCCACGCGCGCTGGTCGTCCTTCCTGAAGGCTCTCAAGTACGTCGTCATCGACGAGTGCCACACCTACCGGGGCGTCTTCGGCTCCCACGTCGCCCAGGTGCTGCGCCGCCTGCGCCGCCTGTGCGCCCGCTACGGCGCCTCTCCCGTCTTCCTGCTCGCCTCCGCGACCGCCGCCGAGCCGTCGGTGGCCGCCCGCCGCCTGACCGGCCTCCCGGTGGTCGAGGTCGCCGACGACGCCTCACCTCGCGGTGAACTGGTGTTCGCCCTCTGGGAACCCCCGCTCACCGACATGCAGGGCGAGAAGGGCGCCCCGGTCCGCCGCACGGCCACGGCGGAGACGGCAGACCTGCTGACCGACCTCGCCGTGCAGGGCGTGCGCTCCGTCGCCTTCGTCCGCTCCCGGCGCGGCGCGGAGCTCATCTCCGTGATCGCCCAGGAGCGGCTGGCCGCGGTCGACCGCTCCCTCGCCCGGCGCGTGGCGGCGTACCGCGGCGGCTACCTCCCCGAGGAGCGCCGCGCCCTGGAACAGGCCCTCCATTCGGGAGAGTTGCTGGGTCTTGCCGCCACGACCGCCCTGGAACTCGGCATCGACGTCTCCGGGCTGGACGCCGTACTGATCTCCGGCTACCCCGGCACGCGCGCCTCCCTGTGGCAGCAGGCGGGCCGGGCCGGCCGCGCGGGCCAGGGCGCCCTGGCCGTCCTGGTCGCCCGCGACGACCCCCTGGACACCTTCCTCGTCCACCACCCCGAGGCCCTCTTCGACCAGCCCGTGGAGTCCACGGTCCTGGACCCCGACAACCCGTACGTCCTCGCCCCGCACCTGTGCGCCGCCGCGGCCGAACTGCCGTTGACGGACGAGGACATGGAACTGTTCGGCCCGGCATGCGAGGACCTGCTGCCCCAGCTGGAGGCCGCGAAGCTCCTGCGCCGCCGCACCAAGGCCTGGCACTGGACCCGGCGGGAACGCGCCGCCGACCTCACCGACATCCGCGGGGAGGGCGGCCCGCCGGTCCAGATCGTCGAGTCCGGCACAGGCCGTCTCCTCGGCACGGTCGACGCGAGCGCCGCCCACACCACCGTCCACGAGGGCGCGGTCCACCTCCACCAGGGCCGCACCTATCTGGTGCGGTCGTTGGACCTGGAGGACTCGGTCGCCCTGGTCGAGGAGGCGAACCCGTCCTACTCGACGGTCGCCCGCGACACGACCTCCATCACCGTCCTCGAGACGGACACCGAGATCCCCTGGGGCGACGGCCGCCTGTGCTACGGCTCCGTCGAGGTCACCAACCAGGTGGTCTCCTTCCTCCGCAGACGTCTGATCACCGGTGAAGTGCTCGGTGAGACGAAACTCGACCTCCCTCCTCGCACGCTGCGCACCCGCGCGGTGTGGTGGACGGTCACCGAGGACCAGCTCGACGAGGCCCGGATCAACCCGGAGATCCTCGGCGGCGCCCTGCACGCCGCCGAACACGCCTCGATCGGCCTGCTGCCCCTCTTCGCGACCTGCGACCGCTGGGACATCGGCGGCGTGTCGATCCCTCTCCACCCCGACACACTGCTCCCCACGGTCTTCGTCTACGACGGCCACCCGGGCGGCGCGGGCTTCGCGGAGCGCGCCTTCCACACCGCCCGCGCCTGGCTCACCGCCACCCGCCAGGCCATCGACTCCTGCGAGTGCGAAGCCGGCTGCCCGTCCTGCATCCAGTCCCCCAAGTGCGGCAACGGCAACGACCCGCTGCACAAGAGGGGGGCGGTGCGGCTGCTCACGGTGCTGTTGCGGGGAGCGCCGGAGGAGGGGGCGAGCACGGGGGCGGAGCTGCCCGGGGTGCCGGGGGCGAGGTCGTAGTCGCGTCCCATGGGGGGCGAGGTGGTAGCCGCGCCCCCGGGTGCCGGAACAGAGATCGCGGCCCTCACCCTGGTACCGAGTGGGTGCTGACTCCACAACCTCACCCCGGTGTCGGAACGAGGCTCAAAGCCTGGCCTCACCCAGGCCTCGGAAGAACGGGGCACGGCCCCGTCTCACCCGGCCGCCCGAACGTGGACTCTCAGCCCCGTCTCACCCAGCCGCCCAGAAGCGGGCTCTCAGCCCACCCCCTCCCAGTCGCCCTCGGAGGCAAGAGCACCGGGTCTCACCCCTCCGTCGGCGCCGGAGCCCCCGGAACCGCCGGATCATCCGGATACGTCGCCCCATCCGGTCCCGGTGGAAGCGGCACCCCCGACGGGACCGGGCCCGCAGGCCCCGCCCGTGCCCTCATCTCCGCCGTGAACGGCCCCCTTCCCGAGGCCGCCGTCACGTCCGAGATCTCGCCGACCACCGCGCACCGGACGAGCCGCACGCCCTGGGCCCTCGCCACCCCCTCCGCCCGGACACAGGCCGCTCCCGGGCCGTCGGACCAGTGGTCCGCCGCCGCGAGCGCCGCGAGATCCGCACCGCCGGCCGCACGATGCCGTACGACGACTGCCTGCCCCAGGGCCAGCACTCCCCCGAACACCACGCACAGCATCGCGATGGCACCGACACTCCAGACGGTGGCGGATCCCCGGTCCGCCCGGGCACCGGGGGCGTGGGCGCCGACGAACCGGGTGGCAGCGCCGCGAGCCTTGACGAGGCAGGCGACGGCGAACCTGGCGGAGGCACGGCGGGAGTTGGCGCGGCGCACGTCAGCGGCGGACCGGGCGGTAGCAGGCCCAGCATCTGGGGACCCGGCAGAGGCAGCCCCGTGCTCCGAACGCTCCGAGACGTCACCCCTCGCCGCATCGACGCTCATCCCCCTCCCCCCACCGTGTCCACCGTCTCCTCCGCCAACGCCACGGCCTCCTCCCGCACCTCGAAGGGCAGGCCGTGCAGTGCGGGCGGTTTCGCCACGACCACCACGCGGACCCGGTCGCCCTCGCGGGCGACCGTGACCTCCGCATCGCGCGGGGCCGTCTCCCGGGCCACCTGGACGACCGCGTCGGCGGAGTCCTGGCGGGCCGCGGCCCGGGCACCCGCCCGGGCCGCGTCCACGCACTGGATCTGTGCGGCCACCACGAGCAGCCCCCACACCAGCGCCATCGCGAACATCACCAGAACGGGCAGCACCATGGCCGACTCCGCCGTCACGAACCCCTGGTCCGCCGCCCGTTCACGCCTTCGCATCGAGCGCCCGTTTCACGATGGCCTGAAGCTCTGCACTCACGGCCCCGCTCGTCACCACCTTGTAGAGCACGACCGCGAACGCCACCGCCGCGACGATCCCCATCGCGTACTCGGAGGTGACCATCCCCTTGTCCTCGCGCATCGACCGCGCCCCGCACATCGTCCTGCACACCAGGGCACGCATCCGCGCCCATACCGTCTTGTACATCTCAACCCCCGTGAGGATCAGCTTCGTTGACTGCCTGTCTGCCTGTTCGTCCGCCAGCTCAGCGGCTGTCGTCCGTCATCTCCCACCTCCTCCCAGGACTCCGCCCGCGAGTCCGATGACGATCGGCAGTACGCTGACGGCGATGAACGCGGGCAGGAAACACAGCCCCACCGGCGCGGTGACCAGCACTGCCGCTCGCCGTGCCCGTGCCGTCGCGGCACGCCCCCAGTCGGCGCGCGCGTCCGCCGCAAGTCCGGCGACCGGCCCGGCGGCGGGCACCCCTGTCACGTCAGCGCGTGTCAGCAGCCGCGCCAGCGGTTCGGCGCCCTGTGTCGTGGCGAGCCCTCGCCAGGCCTCACCCGGTTCACCGCCGAGCCGCACCTCCGCCGCCCCGCGCGCGAGTCCCTCCCCCACCGGCCCGCGCAGTGCCTCTCCGACGGCCTGCGCGGCGATCACCGGACCGGCGCCCGCCGCGATACACGCGGCCAGGAGATCGGCGGCGAGCGGGAGTTGGCGGGCCGCCTCTCGCAGGTCGGCCTCCGGGGCAGCCATGCCGGCCTCCTGCCGGAGCCGCCACCGCCACCGCCACCGCCACAGGCCCACCGCGACGACCAGGCCGACCACCGCGCCGGGGACTCCGCCGACCAGAACCCACCCGGCGCACCCGGCACCGACCACGGGCAGCCACCGCCGCAGGAGCTCCCGCCCCTCGAACCGCGGGCCCTCTGCCGTGGCCTCCGCGACGGCCAACAGCTCACCGAGCCGCCGCTTCAACCTCCGTTCACGCCGTGCCGCGACAACCCATCGGGCGAGCCAGGCGGCGCCCATGGCCATCCCCACGACCACCCCCAGCCTGTGGACAACTTCCGCGCTCACGCCGCCTCAGCTCCCCGCACGATCCGCATCGCCCACCACATCCCGAGGCCTTCCAGCAGACCGCCGACCAGGAGACAGCCCAGCCCGCTCCCGGTGTGCAGCAGGACATGCAGGGGATCGGCGCCGAGGGCGGCGCCCAGGCCCAGCCCCAGGGCCGGCAAGGCGGCGAGCATCCACGCCGTGGACCGCGCTCCGGCCAACTGCGCGCGCAGGTCGTCCCGTTGGTCCCGCTCAGCCCGCAACGCCCCTTCGAGCCGGTCCAGCCCGGCCGCGAGGCCCGCGCCCTGGTCCACGGCAACCCGCCAGCACGCGGCAAGCCCCAACAGCCCTTCCGCCCCCGGCTGCCGAGCCCCGGCCGCGAGAGCCCTCGGGACATCCCCACCGAACCGGGCCGCCGCCAGCACGACCGCCTGCGCGTCCCCGAGCCCACCCGACTCTCCGGGCCCACCCGACTCCGGCGCACCGAGACCGACGCGCAGTTGGCCCGACCGCGCCCCGTGAGACCGCAGTCCACCCGACCGCAGCCTCCCCAAGCGGCGCCCGCCGCCCCCGGTGTTTTCAGGACCCGGCCGGCCAGGCCCGGACCCGCCCGAGTCCGGTCCGCGAGCCGCCGCCACCTCGAAGTCCCGCACAGCCCACACCAGCGCCTCCCCCGGCTGCCGCCCCGCCCTCACCTCCCCGGCGACCGTCGCGCACAGCGCGATCACCGCGTCCGTCCGCCGCTCCCGAACCCGACGCTCCTCCCGGGCCACCCGCACCCGCCGCAGCAACGGCACCCCGGCCGCCCCCGCGACGAGCGGCACCACCGACGCCCCCAGCACCGCGAGCACCAGCCCGGCGACCGCCGCCCACCACTCGAACCCCAGCCGCCCACGAACCCGCCCCAGCTCCCCCAGCAGGCGCTGCCACGGCGGAGGTCCGACCCCCGCCACCCCGCCGCCCTCGAACAGCGCCTGTGCCCGCCGCGCCCCGGAACGGCGCCCGCCCGACAGCCACACGGCCACTCCGAGGCATCCCGCGACCGCCCCCATCGACCCGACCGACATCTCACCCATCCCGATCACCACGTCCTCTCACCGTCCGAGCCGTCGTCGGCCCCCAGCAACTCCCCAACAGCCCGGTCCACGCCGCCGTCCCGTCGTTCCGCAGTCACCCGCCCTCCCCCTCCAGCCCTGGCATCGCGCCCCCGAGCAGCCCCCGCAGCCGCTCCCACCCGCGCTCGTACGCGAACGCCTCCGCTCCCCACCGCAGCGCCGGCACCGTCCGCACCAGGCCCGAGGAGTCCCGCTCCAGCACACGCACCTCGGCGATCCGCCGCCGCCCGGTCCGGTCGCGCACGAGATGCAGTACGACCGACAGCGCGGCCGCCAACTGGCTGTGCAGGGCGGCCCGGTCGAGCCCGGCGGCCGTTCCCAGCGCCTCGAGACGGGCCGGGACATCGGCGGCCGCGTTGGCGTGCACGGTCCCGCAGCCGCCCTCGTGGCCCGTGTTCAAAGCGGCCAGCAAATGCGCCACCTCAGACCCTCGAACCTCACCCACGACCAGCCGATCCGGTCGCATCCGCAGTGCCTGCCGCACCAGGTCCTCGAGCGTGACGAGCCCGGCGCCCTCCTGGTTGGCGGGTCTGGTCTCCAGCCGTACGACGTGCGGATGGTCCGGCTTGAGCTCCGCCGAGTCCTCCGCGAGCACGATCCGCTCTCCCGGCCCCACGAGCCCCAGCAAGGCGCTCAGCAACGTGGTCTTGCCGGTGCCCGTCCCGCCGCTGATGAGGAAGGACAGCCGCGCGTCGAGCAGCGCCCGCAGTACCCGGTCGCCGCCCGGCGGCACCGTGCCGGCCGCGACCAGTTCGTCCAGCGTGAACGCGCGGGGCCGTACGACTCGCAGCGACAGACAGGCGCAGCCGACGGCGACCGGGGGAAGCACCGCGTGCAACCGCGTCCCGTCCGGCAGCCTGGCGTCCACCCAGGGCCGGGCATCGTCGAGGCGCCGGCCCGCCACCGCGGCCAGCCGCTGCGCGAGTCGTCGTACGGCGGCCGCGTCCGGGAAGGATACGGCTGTCAGTTCGAGTCCGCCGCCCCGGTCCACCCACACCCGGTCCGGGGCCGACACCAGGACGTCCGTCACCGACGGGTCGGCGAGCAACGGTTCCAGAGGCCCGCTGCCGACCAGTTCGGACCGCAACCGGTCCGCCGCGCCGAGCACTTCGGTGTCCCCGAGCACCCGCCCCTGCTCCCGCAGTGCCTGCGCCACCCGTGCGGGCGTCGGTTCGGCACCGCTCTCGGCCAGCCATTGCCGTACGCCGTCCAGTAGGCCGGGAGCCACGTCCAGGCCTGCCACCGAGCCCGCCGCGGAGGTGTCCGGCCGACCCGCCTCGCCGGCCCTGGCATCCACGCCGTCCGCCTGCCATGCGGCTGCCTCGGCCACCGGCTCATCGGCCTGCCACCCTCCGACAACAGCGCCCTCACCCTGACCGGCCCGCCACCGCCCGACACCCCCGTCGGCAGACCCACCAGCCCGCCACCGCCCGTCGGCACCAACCGCACCCGCGCGCCGCCGTTCGACAGCCCGGTCGGCCGACTCACCGGTACGCCACCGTTCGACGGTCCCGCTCGCCGAAGGCGTGTCCGGCCTCCGCCGTCCGGTCACCGAGCCTCCCGGCCCGCCGGCCGTCCGCCCGTTTCCGTATGCGCCGCTCATGCCGCCCCCGCCTCCGTCAACGCCCGCTCCCAGAACTCCTTGCAGAAGCGGGCCAGCGGCCCCCGGACAGCCGCTCCCGGCGGCGCCTCGCTTCCCTGCGGCCGCTGAAGCGCCGACTCGACCGGCACCTCGCCCACCAGAGGCAGTCCCAGCAGCCGGGCAACCTCTCGGTCGTCGAGGCCTGGCGCGTACGGGCCGCGCACCGCCACCCGCAGGTCCCGCAGAACCATGCCGACGGCGGAGGCCACCCGGCCGGCCGCGGCGATGGCTCGCAGCTCTGCGGGGACCACGAGGATCCCGAGGTCGAGCTGGGCGAGAGCCTCGGCGACGCCGTCGTCCAGACGGCGGGGCAGGTCGACGACGACGGTGCCGCCCCGGCGCCGGGCGGCGGCGAGCACCGCCCGTACGGCCGGGGGCGGGACGGCGATCCGGTCGCCGCGGTCCCAGCTCAGCACCCGCAGCGAGTGCAGCCGCGGCAGCGACTCCTCCAGGGCGCCACCCCCGACCCGCCCGCGCGAGGCGGCGAACGCGGGCCAGCGCAGCCCCTCGGTGCTCTCGCCGCCGAGGAGTACGTCGAGTCCGCCGCCCAGCGGATCCGCGTCCACGAGGAGTGTGCGCAGGCCTTCACGCGCGGAGGTGACGGCGAGGGCGCACGCGAGCGTGGAGGCTCCGGCCCCGCCCCGGCCGCCGATGACGCCGACGGTGAGGGCGGGTCGGCCGACGCCCTCGGCGACGTCGGCGATGCGGTCGACCAGCCATTGCTCGCCGTCGGGCAGTACGAGGACATGGTCGGCGCCGATCTCGACGGCCCGTTTCCACACCCCGGAGTCGTCCTGGTCCCTGCCCACGAGCACCACTCCGCGCCGGCGTGCGGTTCCGCGCACCCGTCGTGCGGCATCGTCGCCGACCAGGACGAGCGGGGCGGCCTCCCAGCTGCCTCTGCGCTCCGGCACCCCGTGATGCACCTCGGGTTTCGCGCCGGCCGCCGCGCACAGGCGCAGCAGGTCGTCCAGCAGATCCTCGTCCTCCGTGACGATCAACGGCTGCCCCTGCCGCCCTCCGGCGGCGGGCGGCGGATCGTGTGTGACAGCTGCGGCCACGGTCCTCATCCCCCTTCACTGCGACGCGCGAGGACCCGCGCGACGCTTCTGTCACGCGGCCCCTCCGGCCCCGCGATTCCCAAACATGTGAAGAACCGGCAAGCGGTCTCCATATGAGCGGCCGATACGAACCGGCCAAACACGCCCGACTAACCGGAACCGGCCATGAAGTCGGTCCGAGCCGGATGCGTGGGAATCACGGTGCAGCGATCCCGGAAATGATGTGGATCTTGGTCGATAACTGTGGACAACTCGGCGGTTGTGAATATCGCGGTCACCCATACCGGTGAGCCCACGCGGCCTGCGCCGCGGCTTCCACAGAGCAGTCCCGCAGCTACGCACAGTGACGGATCGCGGGCACGACAAAGAGGCGGCCGAAGCCGCCTCGAAACGGTCGTACGACCACGTGCGGAAGTGAAAAACCCACCCGGACATGCGACGACCCCCACCGGGGGGGAGAGTGGGGGTCGCCTTCACGGCCGACTCGGGGGGGGAGGAGCCGGACCGTGTTAGCACGGTCGCGAACGATCCGTGACTTCCATGGTGTACCCGAGAGCCCTCTCAGGCAAACCCACACGCCTCACCTTACGCCGAATGGGCTGCGCCTATGCTCGGGGTCGTGGATAACCACTCCTTGCCCCGCACAGCCGCCTTCTTTGACCTGGACAAGACGGTCATTGCGAAGTCGAGCACGCTCACGTTCAGCAAGTCGTTCTACCAAGGCGGGCTGATCAACCGCAGGGCCGCCCTGCGGACCGCCTATGCCCAGTTCGTCTTCCTCGTCGGCGGTATGGACCACGACCAGATGGAGCGCACCCGCGAGTACCTCTCCGCGCTCGTGCGCGGCTGGAACGTCCAGCAGGTGAAGGAGATCGTGGCCGAAACGCTCCATGACCTGATCGACCCGATCATCTATGACGAGGCCGCGTCCCTCATCGAGGAACACCACACCGCCGGACGCGACGTGGTCATCGTCTCCACGTCCGGCGCCGAGGTGGTCGAGCCGATCGGCGAACTCCTCGGCGCGGACCGGGTGGTGGCCACTCGCATGGTCGTGGGAGAGGACGGCTGCTTCACGGGCGAGGTGGAGTACTACGCGTACGGCCCGACGAAGGCCGCGGCGATCAAGGAGCTGGCGGAGTCCGAGGGATACGACCTGGAGCGCTGCTACGCCTACAGCGACTCTGCGACCGACCTGCCGATGCTCGAGGCCGTGGGCCATCCCCACGCGGTCAACCCCGACCGGACGCTGCGCCGCGAGGCCCTCGCGCGCGGGTGGCCGATTCTCGATTTCCACCGGCCCGTCCGGCTCAAGCAGCGCCTGCCCGGATTCGCCGTCCCGCCCCGTCCGGCACTCGTCGCGGTCGCGGCGATAGGAGCCGCAGCGGCCACCGCGGGTCTCGTCTGGTACGCGAATCGACGCCGGTCGACGGTGGCCTGAGGCGGTTCGGCCCACTTGGCACCTATTTGCGGATAAAAGTAAAGAACCGCTGCCGGGGGTTCCGCTTGCCCCGGTCCAGGAGTACAAAGGGGTTAACGGCCCGCGAGACCAAGGACATCCGAAAGGATCACCTTAATAACGCATTTGGCCCCACGGACCGAGCATGAACACCAGGCACCCACGCGACGTCGACCCGTCGATTACGGGCCAGCCGCACCAGGTGACGGGCAGAGTTCCCGACCTGATGGGCAATATTTCGAGGACGCTTGGTAACCAGGTGAACATGCCAGCGGCGGTACGAATCCTCGTACCGCCGCAACCCTTTTCCGGGACTTTTTACGCCGCCCCGCGCTGGAGGGCCTCGCACACCGCCGTCGACTCGCGGGCGCCCAGTTCGATGGCCCTGCCGCAGTGGGCGATCCAGGCGGCCATACCCTCGGGAGTGCCGGAGACGTATCCGTCGAGCGCCGCCAGATAGGCCGCGCGGCCCAGTTCGGCGTGACCGACCTCCGCCGGGCAGACCGACTTCGGGTCGAGGCCGCTGCCGACCAGGACGATCCGCGCCGCCGCGCGCGCGACCAGGCCGTTGTACGAGACGAAGGGCCTGAGGGCGAGCAGTTCTCCCTGTACGACGGCGGCGGTGACCAGGGCGGGGGCGGAGCCGCCCGCGATGATCAGCTCGGACAGCCCCTCCAGCCGGCCCGAGACCTCTGCCGCGCCCGGCAACGGCAGTTCGATGAGCGGTTCCTGGACGGCCTCGCCCGCCTGGCGCGGACGTCCGACCTCCGCCCCGTCGGTGGCCGCGGCCACCAGGTGCAGCCGGGCCAGTACACGCAGCGGCGACTGCCGCCAGATGGACAGCAGTTGGCCGGCCTCGGCGGTCAGCCTCAGGGCCGCGCCCATGACCCGTGCCTCGTCGTCGACACCGAAGTCCGAACGCCGGCGCACCTCTTCGAGGGCCCAGTCGGCGCCGGACAGCGCGGCCGAGCCGCGGGCGCCGCGCAGGGCCGCCTCTGAGGTGATCTCGTTGCTGCGGCGCCGCATGACACGGTGTCCGTAGACCCGGTCCACGGACTTGCGCACGGACTCCACGGACTCGGCGACACCGGGCAGCGAGCCCAGGGCCGCGAGCGGATCGGCGGTCGCGCCTGTCGTACTCATGAGTACGACCCTACGCATTCCAGCCCCACACCCCTCGATGGAGTGGTCTTCTTCACGCACACCTGACACGTACAGCTATTTCCCGACTACCCTTCGTGAACATGAAAATTGCTTTCGTCGGGAAGGGCGGCAGCGGCAAGACCACGCTGTCCTCCCTCTTCATCCGCCACCTCGCGACCACCGGAGCACCGGTGATCGCCGTCGATGCCGACATCAACCAGCACCTGGGACCGGCGCTCGGCCTGGACGAGGCGGAGGCGGCCGCACTGCCCGCACTGGGCGATCGGCTGCCGTTGATCAAGGAGTACCTGCGCGGCACCAACCCTCGCATCGCCTCCGCCACGGAGATGATCAAGACCACTCCGCCCGGCGAGGGCTCGAGGCTGCTGCGGGTGCGCGAGGACAACCCGGTGTACGACGCCTGTGCCCGCCCGGTGGAACTCGACGGCGACGTCGTCCGTTTGATGGTCACCGGCCCCTTCACGGACGCCGACCTGGGGGTCGCCTGCTACCACTCCAAGACCGGAGCGGTGGAGCTGTGCCTGAACCACCTCGTGGACGGGCGGGGCGAGTACGTCGTGGTGGACATGACGGCGGGCTCGGACTCCTTCGCCTCGGGCATGTTCACCCGCTTCGACATCACGTTCCTCGTCGTCGAGCCGACCCGGAAGGGGGTCTCCGTCTATCGCCAGTACCAGGAGTACGCCCGCGACTTCGGCGTCGCCCTGAAAGTCGTCGGCAACAAGGTTCAAGGTCAGGACGACCTCGACTTCCTCCGCGCCGAAGTCGGGGACGACCTGCTGGTGACGGTCGGCCACTCCGACTGGGTACGCGCCCTGGAGAAGGGCCGGCCGCCCCGGTTCGCGCTTCTGGAGGACGTCAACCGCCGCGCCCTGCACCGGTTGCGGAGGGCTGTCGACGCGACGTACGACCTGCGGGACCGGGAGCGCTACACCCGGCAGATGGTGCACTTCCATCTGAAGAACGCGCAGGCCTGGGGCAACGAGCGCACAGGGGTCGACCTGGCGGCGCAGATCGACCCCTCGTTCGTGCTCGGCGAGAGCGCGGTGACGGCCGCGACCGTCTGACGGCTACTGCTTCTTGGCCGCCGGCGCCCCCGGTACGCCCTTCGGTGCCGGGGCGGGGCTGCCGGACAGGAAGGCCGGCCAGCCCTGCTTCGGCGCCTCGCCGACCTGCAGGGCACTCAGCTTCTGGAGCATCTTCGGGTCCTGGGCGTCCAGCCAGTCGGAGAGCTGCCGGAAGGAAACGCAGCGCACGTCGGGCTTGTTGCACACCCGCTCGATGGTCTCCTCGACGGCCCGCATGTAGGTGCCGCCGTTCCAGGACTCGAAGTGGTTGCCGATGATCAGGGGCGCGCGGTTGCCGTCGTAGGCCCGGTGGAAGCCCTTGAGCAGGCCGTCGCGCATCTGGTGGCCCCAGAACTCGAACTTGTCCGGGTCGCCCTGGGTCGCGGTGCCGGACTGGTTGACCATGAAGTTGTAGTCCATGGTGAGCTGCTCGTAGGAGTGCCCGGGGAAGGGCACGAGCTGCATCGACAGGTCCCACAGGCCCTGCTTCTTCTTCGGCCAGAGCTGCTCGTTGACGCCGCTGGTGTCGTAGCGGAAGCCCAGCTCGCGGGCGGCCTTCATGAAGTTCTTCTGGCCCTCCAGGCAGGGAGTGCGGGCGCCGATGAGCTCCTTGTCGTAGTCGAAGGGCAGCGGGGAGGCCTTCGTCATCCCGGTGTTGGTCTTCCAGGACTTCACGAACTTCTTCGCCTGGGCGATCTCGTCCTTCCAGTCCTCGACCGACCACTGACCCACCCCACCGCCGCTGCCGCAGAAGTGGCCGTTGAAGTGGGTGCCGATCTCGTTGCCCTCCAGCCACGCGAGGCGCAGCTGCTTGACGGTGTCGGCGATGCCCTGCTTGTCGTTGAAGCCGATGTCGGAGCGGCCCGGGGAGTGCTGCGGCGGCTTGTACTCGTCGCGCTTGTCCTCCGGCAGCATGTACACGCCGCTCAGGAAGTACGTCATCGTCGTGCGGTTCGCCTTGGCGACCTTACGGAAGTGGGAGAACAGCTTCTGGCTGTCCTCGCCGGCGCCGTCCCAGGAGAACACCACGAACTGCGGGGGCTTCTGGCCAGGCTTCAGGCGCTCGGCTCTGGGCAGGTGCGGCTGGGCTCCGGTGTAGGAGGTGGAGCCGTCGCCGATCAGGCGGACCGCGTGCTTGGGGGGTGCCTGGGCCGGCTTCGCCTTCTGCGGACCGGCGGCTCCTCCCTTGGAGGCGTCGGTGCCGATCGCGCAACCGGCGAGTGAGGCGGCGCATACCGCGGCGACCACGGCTCCCGCGGCAATCCTCTGGGTGGCGGCCATGTTCCGCCCACCTTCTTCCTTCTCTCGGGGCCAACGACAGCGCCGCCAAGTTCGCATGGGACCCAAAATGAATTAGTACGACAAGCCGATGAAATTCCCACTTCACCCATGCAGGTGACTTGTTAGACCATTTGCCCGGAAAGTCTATGCCTGGCCTTTACTCTGCATTACGATCCGTTTACCGAGTGTTGATTCATCCCGCCGCTGCACGCCGTGACCCACGGCCGCGACCCGACCCCCCGCCATCGACGGGGGACCACCTGTTCCGCGACCGCGCTGCCCCGGAGGAGACGGGAAAACATGTCAGCCTGCGTCCCCACCCGCGCCACCGACCCGAGCGACTCGGACCGCACGAGGCGCATCCACCGACCCCACAGTCCGCCGCCGACACCGCCCCGCCGCTTCCGCATCGCGGGTGCCGACGTGTCGGCCTCCATCGCGGTCTTCCTGATCGCCCTGCCCCTGTCCCTGGGCATCGCCCTCGCCACCGGCGCGCCCCTCCAGGCCGGCCTCGTGGCCGCCGCCGTCGGAGGAATCGTCGCCGGCCGGCTCGGCGGCTCCCCACTCCAGGTCAGCGGCCCCGCCGCCGGACTCACCGTGGTCACCGCCGACCTGATCCATCGCTACGGCTGGCGGACGACCTGCGCCATCACCGTCCTGGCCGGAGTGGTCCAACTCGGCCTCGGCTGCCTGCGCGTGGCCCGTACCGCGCTCGCCGTCAGCCCCGCGATCGTGCACGGCATGCTCGCCGGTATCGGCGTCACCATCGCCGTCGCCCAGTTGCACATCGTCCTCGGCGGCACCCCGCAGAGCTCCGTCCTCGACAACCTCCGGGGCCTGCCCGCCCAGTTGGCGCGCGTCCAGCCGTCAGCGGTGTGGGCCAGCGCACTGACCCTGGTGCTGCTCTTCCTGTGGCCGCGCATCCCCGGCCGGACCGGCCGTCTGTTGCGCAGGATCCCGGCCGCCCTCGTCGCCGTCGGCGGAGCCACCGTCGCCGTCTCGCTCGCCGGGCTGACCCTGCCCAAGGTCGACCTGCCGTCCTGGAGCAGCCACGCCCTGGCCGGCCTGCCCGAGGGGCCGGTGCTGGGCCTCGCCGCCGCCGTGCTCACCACCACGCTGGTGTGCAGCGTGCAGTCGCTGCTCGGCGCCGTCGCCGTCGACAAGCTGGCGGCGGGCCGCCCCGATCTGCTCGCCGCCGGCCCCGGCACCGGCCGCAGTGCGCGTGTCGGCCGCTCTGACCTCGACCGCGAGTTGCTGGGCCAGGGCGCCGCCAACATCGTCTCCGGCACGCTCGGCGGACTGCCCGTCGCCGGTGTGGCGGTGCGGAGTTCGGCGAATGTCCAGGCGGGTGCCGTCAGCCGGAACTCCACGATGCTGCACGGCGTTCTCGTAGTGATCGCCGCGCTGCTGATGGTCCCGGCCCTGGAGTTCATCCCGCTCGCCTCGCTCGCCGCCCTGGTGATGGCCGTCGGCATCCAGATGGTGTCCCTGCACCACATCCGCACGGTGACCCGCCACCGAGAAGTGCTGGTCTACGCCGTCACCACCCTGGGCGTGGTCCTCCTCGGCGTTCTGGAGGGCGTCTCGCTGGGGATCGCCGTCGCCGTCGGGGTCGCCCTGCACCGCCTCACCCGCACCCGCATCACCCACGACGAGAGCGAGGGAGTCCATCACGTACACGTACGAGGCCAGTTGACGTTCCTCGCGGTGCCCCGGCTCAGCAGGGTCCTGCATCTCGTCCCCCGGGGGGCCGACGTCGTCGTGGAGCTGGACGGGTCGTTCATGGACCACGCGGCCTACGAGTCGCTCCACGACTGGCAGAAAACGCACACCGCACAGGGCGGCTCGGTCGAGCTGACCGGGCGCAGACCCGGCACACGGATCGCCGAACCGTCCGACTCCGCCGACTGCCGCTGCCGACCCTGGACGCCCTGGCGCAACCACCAGTGCGAGCGCCCGAGCACCGCGCCGGGCGCCGGACACATGGGCGCACCCGGTGAGCCCGGTACGGCACCCGGTCCGAGCGTGCCCCGTGAGTCGAGCGGGCATGAACTGGCCCGCGGCATCAGCGCGTTCCAGCGCAACACCGCACCGATCGTGCGGGGCGAGCTGGCCCGGCTGGCACGCGAGGGCCAGCAGCCCTCGCAGCTCTTCCTCACCTGCGCCGACTCACGGCTGGTCACCTCGATGATCACCTCCAGTGGTCCGGGCGACCTCTTCGTAGTGCGCAACGTGGGCAACCTCGTTCCTCCCCCGGCCAGCCCCCGGCCCGGCGAGGAGAGCGGGGACGACTCGGTGGCGGCCGCGATCGAGTACGCGGTGGACGTGTTGAAGGTGCGGTCCATCACGGTGTGCGGACACTCCGGCTGCGGGGCGATGCAGGCACTGCTCAACTCCGAGCCGGGCGGCGCCCCGACCCCGCTGAAGCGATGGCTGCGGCACGGGCTGCCGAGTCTGGAGCGGATGGCCGACGACGGCCGCCCCTGGGCGAGGCTCGCCGGACGGGCGCCCGCCGACGCCGTCGAGCAGCTCTGCCTGACCAACGTGGTCCAGCAGTTGGAGCATCTGCGGGCGCACGAGTCGGTCGCCCGGGCCCTGCGCGAAGGGGGGCTGGAGCTGCACGGGATGTACTTCCATGTGGGCGAGGCGCAGTCGTATCTGCTCACCGAGGCGTCCGGCACGGAGGTGTTCGACCATGTGAGCGACGCGGAGGGCCTGCCCAGCCCTGCGTAGCCGAAGCCCTGGGCGCGCTGACGCACCGGCGCGCCCACGCCCCCCGCTCAGCGGAGACCGGACGTCTCCGCCGGGCGGGGCTCCGTGGCGGGGATCGGATTGCACGGGGCGACCTCACCGCGGAAGAAGGCGTAGCCGGTGACCCGTTGGAAACTCCCGTCGGGCTGGCGCTGCTCCATCCTTTCGATGACCAGGGAGTCCCCGTGCCGCAGGTCGAACACCCAGCTGGGACCCTCGCCCGGATCGGACCGGCTCGGAGCCCCCTTCCCCCGGGACTGGGTGCACTCATAGCCCTTCGGCACGTCGTCCACGACCACGCGGATGCCGTTCTCCTTGAGCCGTTCGACGAGTCCGTCCGGCAGTCTGCCCCCGAGGCCGAAGTCGTTCATGGTGACCGTCACGCTCCCGTCCGAGTGCGACACCACCGCGTAGGCCGGGCTTTCGGCGGGGGAGCCCGGCATCAGCACCCAGGCGCCCGCGACAGCAGCGCAGGTCAGGGCGACGAGGCCGAGCCTCGGCGCGGTGAGGACCTCGGTGAGGACCGCGGTGAGAGCCGTGAAGCGGCGGCGCCACACGAAGGTCGGCGCCGCCTCCGCCGTACGGTCGGCCGCGCGCAGGTCGATCTCGCGGCGCAGTTCTGCCAGCAGCCGGTCCTCGAATGTCGTCCTGGTGGTCATGCCTCTCCCCCGGTTCCTCCGGTGACGTATGACAGGGATGTGCCGCGCGGTCCGTCGGTGGGCTCACCCGCCGCCGCCCCGCGCAGCGACTTGCGTGCCCGGTGCAGCCGTACGCGGGCCGTGACCTGGGTGATGCCCAGTGCGCCGGCGGCCTCGGAAACCGTCAGCTGGTCGACCGCGATGAGTTCCAGGACGGCTCGCTCCCCCGCGGGGAGCCGTTCCAGCGCGGCCAGGGCACGGCGGCCCGGGCTCTCGGCGTCCAGCTTGTCCACCAGCCGGGCGATGTCGTCGGGCTCCAGCAGCCGCCGCCCGGAGATGCGCCGGTCACGCTCGGACTCGCGGGCGGCCCGACGGCGCTCGGAAGAGACCACGTTCCGTGCGATGCCGTACAGCCATGCGCGTTCGCTGCCCCGAGACGGGCGGTAGGTGTGGGCCGAGTCCAGGACCGCCAGGAAGATCTCGGCGGTCAGGTCGGCCACGGTGTGCGGATCCGCGACACGCCGGGCCACGAAGGACGTCATCGCGTCCACGTGGCGCCGGTAGAACTCCTCGAAGAGCTGAGGGTCGCGAACCGCCGCCCGCGGCCCGCCCCGTATGCCTTCCACGCAAGCTCCCTTCGTCGATGGCCCTTCACCCGTACTTGGGCGGGAGTGTGAAAGGCGTTACAAGTGCTGAACTCTGCCTGGTCGGCGCACGTGGGTACGAATGACCTCGGCCGCCCGATTCGGCGCCCGACAGGTCTAAACCAATTAAAGGTCGACCCTTGTCATCGCACCCCCGGTCTGATGAGCTGTGGCCCGGGACACAACGGACACCCTGGGAAAGGCAGATGCCGTGAGCAACGAGAGCCTGGCCAACCTGCTCAAGGAAGAGCGCAGGTTCGCGCCACCCGCGGACCTGGCGGCGAACGCCAACGTCACCGCGGAGGCGTATGAGCAGGCCAAGGCTGACCGCCTCGGTTTCTGGGCCGCGCAGGCCCGCCGACTGAGCTGGGCCAAGGAGCCGACCGAGACGCTGGACTGGTCGAACCCGCCGTTCGCCAAGTGGTTCAAGGACGGCGAGCTCAATGTGGCGTACAACTGCGTCGACCGGCATGTCGAGGCGGGCAACGGCGACCGGGTCGCCATCCACTTCGAGGGCGAGCCCGGCGACAGCCGCGCGATCACCTACGCCGAACTCAAGGACGAGGTCTCCAAGGCCGCGAACGCCCTGCTGGAGCTGGGAGTCGCGAAGGGCGACCGGGTCGCCGTATACATGCCGATGATCCCCGAGACCGCGATCGCGATGCTCGCCTGCGCCCGGATCGGCGCCGCGCACTCCGTTGTCTTCGGCGGCTTCTCCGCGGACGCGCTCGCCACCCGGATCCAGGACGCCGACGCGAAGGTGGTCATCACCACGGACGGCGGCTACCGGCGCGGCAAGCCGTCCGCGCTCAAGCCCGCCGTCGACGAGGCCGCCGACAAGGCCGGCAACGTCGAACACGTGCTCGTCGTACGGCGTACCGGCCAGGAGGTCGCCTGGAACGACAGCCGGGACGTGTGGTGGCACGAGATCGTCGACCGGCAGTCCGTCGAGCACACGCCCGAGGCGTTCGGCGCCGAGCAGCCGCTGTTCATCCTGTACACGTCCGGGACGACGGGGAAGCCGAAGGGCATCCTGCACACCTCCGGCGGCTACCTCACCCAGACCGCGTACACCCACCACGCCGTCTTCGACCTCAAGCCGGAGACCGACGTCTACTGGTGCACGGCCGACGTCGGCTGGGTCACCGGGCACTCCTACATCGTCTACGGCCCGCTCGCCAACGGCGCCACCCAGGTCATGTACGAGGGCACGCCGGACACCCCGCACCAGGGCCGTTTCTGGGAGATCGTCCAGAAGTACGGCGTCACCATCCTGTACACGGCGCCGACCGCCATCCGTACGTTCATGAAGTGGGGCGACGACATCCCCGCGAAGTTCGACCTCAGCAGCCTGCGGGTGCTGGGGTCGGTCGGTGAGCCGATCAACCCCGAGGCCTGGATCTGGTACCGCAAGCACATCGGCGCCGACCGCACGCCGATCGTGGACACCTGGTGGCAGACCGAGACCGGCGCGATGATGATCTCCCCGCTGCCGGGCGTGACCGCGACCAAGCCCGGTTCCGCGCAGACCCCGCTGCCCGGCATCTCGGCCACCGTCGTGGACGACGAGGCCAGGGAGGTCCCCGACGGCGGTGGCGGCTACCTGGTGCTCACCGAGCCGTGGCCGTCGATGCTGCGCACCATCTGGGGTGACGACCAGCGCTTCCTCGACACCTACTGGTCGCGCTTCGAGGGCAAGTACTTCGCCGGTGACGGCGCGAAGAAGGACGACGACGGCGACATCTGGCTGCTGGGCCGGGTCGACGACGTCATGCTCGTCTCCGGCCACAACATCTCGACGACGGAGGTCGAGTCGGCGCTGGTGTCCCACCCGTCGGTCGCCGAGGCCGCCGTCGTCGGTGCCGCCGACGAGACGACCGGGCAGGCGATCGTGGCCTTCGTGATCCTGCGCGGCACCGCGAACGCCGACGACGAGAACCTCGTCGCCGACCTGCGCAACCACGTCGGCGCCACCCTCGGCCCGATCGCCAAGCCCAAGCGGGTCCTTCCGGTGCAGGAACTGCCGAAGACCCGCTCCGGCAAGATCATGCGCCGCCTGCTGCGGGATGTCGCCGAGAACCGCCAGCTCGGTGACGTGACGACCCTGACCGACTCCACGGTCATGGACCTCATCCAGACCAAGCTGCCGGCCGCGCCCAGCGAGGACTGACCGTCTCCTTGAAAAGGGGGTGCCAGGCGCGACGGAGCGCCGGGCACCCCTCTTAGGTAAACTAAACAAAGTAATGTGATCCTCAAGGTGTGCCGGGAAGTCTGGTCGGCGAACAGCTCCGCCCTGCCCCCGACCGGAGGTCACCCTCATGCCGCCGCCCACCCGCAAGGTCCTCGGACGCCTGTCCCTCCCCGAGCGGACCTACGTCGCGGACGCGCTGCGCACCGAGACGGTCGGCGGAGTACTGCTGCTCGTCGCCGCGCTCACCGCGCTGATCTGGGCGAACGTCCCCGCACTGCACGACAGTTACGAGAGCGTCAGCGACTACCACCTGGGCCCCGCGACCCTCGGACTCGACCTCTCCGTCGCCCACTGGGCCGCCGACGGACTCCTCGCGGTCTTCTTCTTCGTGGCCGGCATCGAGCTCAAACGCGAGCTCGTCGCCGGTGACCTGAAGGACCCCAGGGCGGCCGCGCTGCCCGTGGTCGCGGCCCTGTGCGGCATGGCCGTACCCGCGCTCGTCTACACGCTCACCAACCTCACCGGCGGTGGCTCCCTGAGCGGCTGGGCCGTACCCACCGCCACCGACATCGCCTTCGCGCTCGCCGTGCTCGCCGTCATCGGCACCTGGCTGCCGAGCGCGCTGCGCGCCTTCCTGCTGACCCTCGCCGTCGTCGACGACCTCTTCGCGATCCTGATCATCGCGGTCTTCTTCACCGCGGACATCGACCTCGCCGCGCTCGGCGGCGCGGCGGTCGGCCTCGCGGTCTTCTGGGTGCTGCTGAGGAAGGGCGTACGCGGGTGGTACGTGTACGTTCCGCTCGCGCTGGTGATCTGGGCGCTGATGTACAACAGCGGGGTCCACGCCACCATCGCGGGCGTCGCGATGGGCCTGATGCTGCGCTGCACGACTCGGGACGATGAGAAGCACTCCCCCGGCGAGCGCGTCGAGCATCTCGTACGACCGCTCTCGGCGGGCCTTGCCGTGCCCCTGTTCGCCCTGTTCAGTGCGGGTGTCTCGCTCTCCGGCGGCGCGCTCGGCGACGTGTTCACCCAGCCCGAGACGCTGGGCGTGGTCCTCGGCCTTGTCGTGGGCAAGGCGGTCGGCATCTTCGGCGGGACCTGGCTGACGGCACGTTTCACCCGGGCCTCGCTCAGTGACGACCTCGAGTGGGCCGACGTGTTCGCGGTGGCGACCCTGGCCGGTATCGGGTTCACCGTCTCGCTGCTCATCGGGGAGCTGGCCTTCGACGGCGACGCCACGATGACGGACGAGGTCAAGGCCGCCGTGCTCCTCGGCTCGCTCATCGCGGCGACCCTGGCGACCGTGCTGCTGAAGCTGCGCAACGCCAAGTACCGCAGGCTCTACGACGCCGAGGAGCGCGACGACGACCTCGACGGCGTCCCGGACATCTACGAGGAGGACGATCCGGCGTACCACCTGCGCATGGCGGTCATCTACGAGAGCAAGGCCGCCGAGCACCGCCGGATCGCCGAACTGAAGGCCGCTGAGCGCACGCGGCTTGCCGAAGTGGCGGGCGGGGCAGGCGAGGACGACGACCGTCCGGCATGATCTGACGGGACGGTACAAAAAGACGAGACCATACGCACTTGGTCGGAAGCAGGGAGACCGCGACATGAGCGCACCCGACGGCAGCCCGGTCGGCGCCGAACGCAGCATCGGCCAGCTCTTCGCCTCGGCGACGACCGAGATGTCTGCGCTGGTGCACGACGAGATCGCGCTGGCGAAGGCCCAGCTCAAGCAGGACGTCAAACGCGGCGCGATGAGCGGCGGCGCGTTCAGCGGGGCCGGCGCGGTCCTGGTGTTCTCGCTGCCGATGCTGAACTTCGCGCTGGCGTACGGCATCCGGACCTGGAGCGACTGGAACCTCGCGGTCTGCTTCCTGCTGTCCTTCGCGGCCAACGTCCTGGTCGCGCTGGTCCTCGCGCTGGTCGGCGTGGTCTTCGCGAAGAAGGCGCAGAAGGGCAAGGGCCCGCAGAAGGTCGCCGCGTCGATGAAGGAGACGGCGGGCGTGCTCCAGAACGCCAAGCCCCACCCGCGGCCCGGCGACGACACCAAGGTCCTGGAGGAGCGGGTCCGAAACACGAAGGCCATCGAGGCTGTGGCACGCTCGTCGTCATGACGGATCCCGCCCCTTCTTCGGCGCAGCAGCCCGCGTCTCTCATACGGCCCGACGGTCCCTGGACGCACCGGGACGTGGCCGCCAACGGCGCGCGCTTCCACATCGCCGAACTGGGCGACGGGCCGCTGGTGATGTTCCTGCACGGCTTCCCCCAGTTCTGGTGGACCTGGCGGCACCAGCTGGAGGCGCTCGCCGAGGCCGGTTTCCGGGCCGTGGCCATGGACCTGCGCGGGGTCGGCGGCAGCGACCGCACCCCGCGCGGCTACGACCCCGCCAACCTCGCCCTGGACGTCACCGGCGTGATCCGCTCCCTCGGCGAGCCCGACGCGGCACTGGTCGGCCACGACCTGGGCGGCTATCTGGCGTGGACGGCGGCCGCGATGCGTCCCAAGCTCGTACGGCGGCTCGCGGTCGCCTCGATGCCGCATCCGCGGCGCTGGCGCTCGGCGATGCTCTCGGACGTCAAGCAGACGCGTGCCGGTTCCTACATCTGGGGGTTCCAGCGGCCCTGGATCCCGGAGCGCCGGCTGACCGCGGACGACGGCGCGCTGGTGGCCGAGCTGATCCGGGACTGGTCCGGCCCGCGCCTGCCGGACGACGACGCGGTGGAGACGTACCGCAGGGCGATGTGCATCCCCTCGACGGCACACTGCTCGGTCGAGCCGTACCGCTGGATGGTCCGGTCCCTGGCCCGCCCGGACGGGATCCAGTTCAACCGGCGCATGAAGCGGCCCGTGCGGGTGCCGACGCTGCATCTGCACGGCTCGCTCGACCCGGTGCTGCGGACGCGGAGTGCCGCCGGGTCCGGGGAGTACGTCGAAGCGCCGTACCGCTGGCGGCTGTTCGACGGGCTGGGGCACTTTCCGCACGAGGAGGATCCGGTCGCCTTCTCGACCGAGTTGATCAACTGGCTGAAGGACCCCGAGCCCGATCGGTGACCGTCCCACCGCGCCCGGTATCCGAACAACGAACGCCTGTCCTACGAACGGCCACTTGCCCGGCGCATAGGCCAATTGGGGGGCGTGGGGGAGGTTATCGACCTTGGGGCAGGGGCACACGTCGGGGTATGGGCTGGACGCACGACTACAGTGACGTAGCACGCAACCGACGCTCGGGCGGTGGCCTGAGCTCCCGTCATCAGGGCGGTGCCCCGCAACTCGCGGGCGGCACGGACCTGAGGGTGGGCATCCCGCGCATTCTGCGCCGCCGGGCCCGCTGGGTCTCGGTGCGCCTGCGTCACCCCCGAGGCTGACGCACCGGTCCGACACCTCTCACAGCGCGCAGCTGTCGCTGTCCACCTGCTGGTTCGCGGTGCGCCCCTTGGTGATGTCCTCCTGGATCTCGTCCGCGGTGAGCGCGTACCCGGTCTCGGCGTTGTCGAGCGACTTCGCGAAGACGACGCCGTACACCTTGCCCTCCGGGGTGAGCAGGGGGCCGCCGGAGTTGCCCTGGCGGACGGTCGCGTAGAGGGAGTAGACATCGCGGCTGACGGTGCCGCGGTGGTAGATGTCCGCTCCGTGGGCGTCGATGCGCCCGCGCACACGCGCGGAGCGGACGTCGTACGAGCCGTTCTCCGGGAACCCCGCGACGATCGCGCTGTCCCCGCTGGTGGCGTCCTTGGACGCGAACTGGAGGGCGGGCGCCCGCAGATCGGGCACGTCCAGTACGGCGATGTCGCGCTGCCAGTCGTAGAGGACGACCGTGGCGTCGTACTTACGGCCCTCGCCGCCTATCTGGACGGTGGGCTCGTCGACGCCGCCGACGACATGGGCGTTGGTCATGACACGGCGGTCGCCGAAGACGAAGCCGGAGCCCTCCAGGACCTTGCCGCAGCTCTGGGCCGTGCCCATCACCTTCACGATGGAGCGCTGGGCGCGGGCGGCGACCGCGCTGTTCGCGAGCTTGGGGTCGGGCGGCTGGACTTCCTTGATGGGCTCGTCGGAGAACGGACTGAAGACCTGCGGGAAGCCGTTCTGCTCGAGGGCCGAGGTGAAGTCCTTGAACCAGGTGTCGGCGTCGGAGGGCAGTGCCTCCTGCACGCCCAGGAGCACCTTGGAGGCGCGGACCTCCTTGCCGACCGTCGGCATCGTGGTCTGCGCGAGGGTGGCGCCGATCAGCCAGGCGACCAGGAGCATCGCCAGGACGTTGACCAGGGCGCCGCCGGTGGCGTCCAGGGCGCGGGCCGGGGACCAGGTGATGTACCGGCGCAGCTTGTTGCCGAGGTGGGTGGTCAGGGCCTGGCCCACGGAGGCGCAGACGATGACGATGACGACCCCGACCACAGCGGCGACCGTGCCGACCTCCGCCTGGTCGGTCAGCGCGTCCCAGAGGACGGGCAGGGTGTAGACGGCGACGAGACCGCCGCCCAGGAACCCGATCACCGACAGGATGCCGACGACGAAGCCCTGGCGGTAACCGACGATCGCGAACCACACGGCGGCGACCAGCAACAGGATGTCCAGCACGTTCACCGGTTCGAGCCTCGCCTCATCACTTCACGTTCACCACGGGTCGGCCGGGGCCCGGTCCACCGCGAAGCGGCTGATCGGACACAGCGTCCCCCGGGACGACACGACACGGAGTTCACCCTGTCATGCGCGCCAGTCGAGCGGGACCTGCTTCTCGCGGTCCCAGGGGCGCTCCCAGCCCGCGTAGTGCAGGAGCCGGTCGATGATTCCGGCGGTGAAGCCCCACACCAGGGCTGATTCGACCAGAAATGCCGGACCTCGGTGGCCGCTGGGGTGGGCGGTCGTCACACGGTTGTCGGGGTTGGTGAGATCCGCCACGGGAACGGTGAAGACGCGCGCCGTCTCGTTCGGGTCGACGACACCGACCGGGCTCGGCTCGCGCCACCAGCCCAGCACCGGGGTCACCACGAAGCCGCTGACCGGGATGTACAGCTTGGGCAGCACGCCGAAGAGCTGGACGCCGGACGGGTCGAGGCCGGTCTCCTCCTCGGCCTCGCGCAGGGCGGCCCTCAGCGGCCCGTCGCCCTTCGGATCGCCGTCCTCGGGGTCGAGTGCGCCGCCGGGGAACGACGGCTGCCCGGGGTGCGACCGCAGCGAACTCGCCCGCTCCATGAGCAGCAGCTCAGGACCGCGCTCTCCCGCGCCGAACAGGACCAGCACGGCCGACTGCCGCCCCGCGCCGTTCTCCGGCGGCAGGAAACGGCTCAGCTGCCGTGGCTCGACCGTCTCCACGGCCCGCACCACCGGATCCAGCCAGCCCGGCAGACCGTCCTTGCCGATCATCACGCCCTCGGTATGGCTCGCGCGTGTCATCGCCACCCCCGTTCTGCCGGATCCAACGCCCGACGCCCCTGTGATCGTTCCTGGGAACGTACCCAACGGCGTGTCGCCCGGCAGGTGTTCCGGCGTGTCATACGGCCCCCAGCGGCGGTGCGGCCTTCCCGCCCGCGTCCAGATAGGCCTGCGGCGGATTCAGCCGCTGCCCGGGGAAGCCGCCCTTCTCGTACTTGAGGAGCTTCCGGGCCTTCTCCGGGTCCGTCTCGCCCTCGCCGTAGGCCGGGCAGAGCGGGGCGATGGGGCAGGCGCCGCAGGCCGGCTTGCGGGCGTGGCAGATACGGCGGCCGTGCCAGATGACGTGGTGCGAGAGGTCGGTCCAGTCGCTCTTCGGGAAGAGCGCGGCGACGGCGGCCTCGATCTTCTCGGGCTCGCTCTGCTCGGTCCACTGCCAGCGCCTGACCAGCCGCTGGAAGTGCGTGTCCACGGTGATGCCGGGCCGGCCGAAGGCGTTGCCGAGCACGACGAAGGCGGTTTTGCGGCCGACGCCGGGCAGCTTGACGAGGTCCTCGAGCCGCCCCGGGACCTCGCCTCCGAAATCCTCCGCGAGCGCTTTGGACAGCCCTATCACCGACTTGGTCTTGGCCCGGAAGAAGCCGGTCGGCCGGAGGATCTCCTCGACCTCCTCGGGGTTGGCCGCGGCCAGGTCCTCGGGGGTCGGGTACTTGGCGAACAGGGCGGGGGTCGTCTGATTGACCCTCAGGTCGGTGGTCTGCGCGGACAGGACCGTGGCGACGACGAGCTGGAAGGGGTTCTCGAAGTCCAACTCCGGGTGGGCGTACGGGAACACCTCCGCGAGCTCGCGGTTGATCCGGCGGGCACGTCGGACCAGGGCAGTGGGCGACTCGGCCCCGGGCGGCTTGACGGCGACCTTCTTGAGCGGCGCCTTCTTGACGGCGGCGGTTTTCGCTGCGGCCTTCTTGGCTGCGGCCGTTTTGACTGCGGCCTTCTTCGTGGTGGCCGTCTGCACAGCCTCCGGAACCTTCTTCACCACAGCCTTCTTCGTCTCTTTTGCCGCTTTCTTTCCGCCACTGGAGCCTTGTTCGCCCACAGCGGAATCCCGACGTGCAACCACCCGCCCAGCCCCCTCGGCCTGCGCTCTCACCGGCGTTTTGGACACCCGGCCAGCCTAAAGCCCGGCACTGACAATCGCCCCGGACCCCGGGGGATCGGCCCCCGATTGGACCCCTGCCGCTTACCCGTGGACAGGTGTACGGCATCCTTGTGACAGATCACACTGTTTGGACCGTCCGGAAAAATGGGCACCACGGTCCCTTGGTACCAAGGGGGAACAAGATCCCCTGAGCAGGTCGACAAGGAGAGAACTCGTGGACGACGTTCTGCGGCGCAACCCGCTCTTCGCGGCACTCGACGACGAGCAGTCCGCCGAACTGCGCGCCTCCATGAGTGAGGTGACCCTCGCGCGAGGCGACTCCCTGTTCCACGAGGGCGACCCCGGCGACCGGCTCTACGTCGTCACCGAGGGCAAGGTCAAGCTCCACCGCACCTCCCCCGACGGCCGCGAGAACATGCTCGCCGTGGTCGGCCCCGGCGAACTCATCGGCGAACTGTCGCTGTTCGACCCGGGCCCGCGCACCGCGACCGCCACCGCGCTGACCGAGGTCAAGCTGCTGGGCCTCGGCCACGGCGACCTCCAGCCCTGGCTGAACGCCCGCCCCGAGGTGGCCACCGCACTGCTGCGTGCCGTCGCCCGCCGGCTGCGCCGCACCAACGACGCGATGTCCGACCTGGTCTTCTCGGACGTCCCCGGCCGGGTGGCCCGCGCGCTGCTCGACCTCTCACGCCGCTTCGGTGTGCAGTCCGAGGAGGGCATCCACGTCGTCCACGACCTCACGCAGGAGGAGCTGGCCCAGCTGGTCGGCGCCTCCCGCGAGACGGTCAACAAGGCCCTCGCGGACTTCGCCCAGCGCGGCTGGCTCCGCCTGGAGGCCCGCGCGGTGATCCTGCTGGACGTGGAGAGGCTCGCCAAGCGCTCCCGGTGAGCGAATGAACGTACGAACGACGTAGAGGGGCCCCGCTACACAGCGGGGCCCTTCGCGCAGGCCCGGGCGGGCGGGGCCCGCCTCCTTGGGCACACGGCTGTGAACTCCTCCTTCAGCGGGACACGCGGCGGCCCGGCGCAACTTCCCGGCGCGACCACGTTCGGCCCCACACGGCCCGCCCAGGGCCGTAAATGACCTGACCGCGGGCCCGCCCCCGGGCACAGTGATCCCATGGCCGCCGAAACCGTTCGCCCTCACGCCCCCAAGGGACTCGACGCCCAGGGATTCATCGAGCGCGAGGGGTCCCTCGGGCGGATCCAGCGCCCCTTCCGTCCGGTCGTCGCAGCAGCCCGGGACCGGGTGCTCGACCTTATCGGGCCGAGGCTGCACAGCGCCTACCTCTACGGATCGATTCCGCGCGGCACCGCGCGCGTGGGCCGCAGCGACCTCGACCTCCTGCTCGCCCTGCGGGACGAACCGGCCGACGCGGACCGGGAGGGCGTACGGGCGCTCGGGGAGTCGCTCGACAAGGAGTTCCCCGAGATCGACGGCGTCGGAACGCTGCTGTACGGCCGGAAGCTGCTGCTGAGCGAGTCGGAACGCCACGACCTGGGCTGGTTCGTGGCCTGCCTGTGCACCCCGCTGCTCGGCGACGACCTGGCCGAGTACCTTCCCCGCTACCGCCCCGACTCCCTGCTGGCCCGGGAGACGAACGGCGACCTGGCCCTCCTGCTCCCCCGCTGGCGCGAGCGGATCGACGCGGCGGACTCCGACGAGGCGCGGCGCCCCCTGGTCCGCTTCATGTCCCGCCACCTGGTCCGCACCGCGTTCACGCTGGTCATGCCCCGCTGGAACGGCTGGACGAGCGACCTGGGCGAGATGGCGGAGATTTTCGCCGGGTACTACCCGCAGCGCGCCGACGAGCTGCGGGCGGCGGCCGTTCTGGGCCACGCCCCGACCGCCGACGCGGCCGTACTTCGCAGATACGTCGACGACCTGGGCCCCTGGCTGGCGGACGAGTACACGCGTGTGCACGGCACGAAAGCGCCTAGATGAGCCCGTGCTCCTCCAGGTACTCCAGCTGCGCCCGCACCGACAGCTCGGCGGCCGGCCAGAGCGACCGGTCCACGTCCGCGTACACGAGCTCCACGACGGCACCGGGCGTCCGGTGGCCGTTCTCCGCGGCCGTCTCGACCTGGGCGAGCCGGTGGGCCCGGTGCGCGAGATAGAACTCGACGGCACCCTGGGCGTCCTCCAGGACGGGCCCGTGGCCGGGCAGGACCGTGTGGACGCCGTCGTCGACCGTCAGCGACCTCAGCCGCCGCAGCGAGTCCAGGTAGTCGCCCAGCCGGCCGTCGGGGTGGGCCACGACGGTCGTACCGCGGCCCAGGATGGTGTCACCGGTCAGAACGGCCTGATCGGCCGGGAGATGGAAGCACAGCGAGTCGGCGGTGTGCCCGGGCGTCGGCACGACCCTCAGCTCCAGCCCGCCGACGTTCACCACCTCCCCGGCACCCAGGCCCTCCTCCCCCAGCCGCAGCGCCGGGTCCAGGGCACGCACCTTTGTGCCGGTCAGTGCGGCGAAGCGGGCGGCGCCCTCGGCGTGGTCGGGGTGGCCGTGGGTGAGGAGCGTGAGGGCGACGCGCTTGCCGGCGGCCCCGGCGGTGTCGACGACGGCACGCAGGTGTCCCTCGTCGAGCGGACCGGGGTCCACGACCACGGCGAGGTCGGAGTCGGGCTCGGACAGGATCCAGGTGTTGGTGCCGTCCAGAGTCATCGCGGAGGCGTTGGGCGCGAGGACGTTGACGGCTCGCTCTGTGGCGGGGCCGGTGAGGACCCCGCCCCGTGGCTGGCCGGGGAGGGCTGCGGCGTCGGTCATGCGGGGGCTCCACCGGTCGGGATGTGTTTGGTGAACTCGTCGTGCCCCGGCCAGGAGAGCACGATCTCCCCGTCCACCAGCCGGGCCCGCGCGAGGACGGGGGTCAGGTCGCGGTCGGCGGCGGCGGCGAGCGCGTCGGCGGCGCCGTAGGCGGTGAGCTGCCGCAGGGTGGCGATGGTGGGCGGCATCATCAGCAGCTCGCCCTTGTCGTAGCCCTCCGCAGCGTCCTGGGGCCGGATCCACACCGTGCGGTCGGCCTCCGTGGAGGCGTTGCGGGTGCGCTGTCCCTCCGGGAGGGCGGCGACGAAGAACCACGTGTCATAACGGCGAGGTTCGAACTCCGGCGTGATCCAGCGCGTCCAGGCCCCGAGCAGGTCCGACCGCAGGACGAGCCCCCTGCGCTCCAGGAACTCCGCGAAGGACAGCTCCCGGGCGACGAGGGCGGCACGGTCCGCCTCCCACTCGGGGCCCGTGGTGTCGCCGACCACCGAATCGGCCGTCGGCCCGGCGAGCAGGACGCCCGCCTCCTCGTAGGTCTCCCGCACGGCCGCGCAGACGATCGCCTGGGCCATGGTCTCGTCCACCCCGAGCCGATCCGCCCACCACGCGCGCGTGGGGCCCGCCCAGTGGATCTGGTGCTCGTCGTCACGGGGGTCGACGCCACCGCCGGGGTAGGCGTACGCGCCACCCGCGAAGGCCATGGAGGCCCGTCTGCGCAACATGTGCACGACGGTCCCGGTCGCCGTGTCCTTCAGCAGCATCACGGTGGCCGCGCGCCTCGGCACGGCCGGCTGGAGCGTGCCGTCCGCGAGCGCACGGATACGGTCCGGCCACTCCGCTGGGTACCACTGCCCGTTTGCCATGGGCGGAGGCTAACTCCTGGGGCGCGGATGTTCGAGACCGGGCGTGGTGGGGGTGCCTCGCGGCGTCGTGGGGCGAGTGCGGGCCGGTGGGGGCTGGTCGCGCAGTTCCCCGCGCCCCTGGGTGGGGACGGTGGACGCATCTTCGGACGCGCACGGCCCCCGCGCCCCTGGGCGGGGACGATGGACGCACCTTTGGACGCGAACGCCCCCCCGGTAGGGACGGTGGACGCACCTGCAGTCGCCGACGGCGCGCAGGGGACGGGGTGGGGGGTGTCCGCCCGCAGCGGCCGGCGTCCGTCACAGAGCACTGTCGGATCGACAGCAACCGCCGGACCGAGGACGGACACCCCCCCCCCCCCCCGGCCCCGACCCACCCACTCACCTCAGGGGCGCGGGGAACTGCGCAAAAACGCCCGCCCCCACCCACCCCGCAGACGCACTCACTACACCCCCGCCAACTCCACCTGCACCTCGACCTCGACCGGCGCGTCCAGCGGCAGCACCGCCACACCCACCGCACTCCGCGCATGCACACCCGCCTCGCCGAGCACCTCGCCCAGCAGCTCACTCGCGCCGTTGATCACACCCGGCTGCCCCGTGAAGTCGGAGGCCGACGCCACGAACCCCACGACCTTCACCACGCGCGCGATGCGGTCCAGGTCGCCCACCACCGACTTCACCGCCGCCAGCGCGTTCAGCGCGCACGTGCGGGCCAGCGCCTTCGCCTCCTCGGCCGTGACCTCCGCGCCCACCTTCCCGGTGACCGGAAGCTTGCCGTCGACCATGGGCAGCTGACCCGAGGTGTAGACGTACGCCCCCGACCGCACGGCCGGCTGATACGCGGCCAACGGCGGCACGACCTCCGGCAGCGTCAGCCCCAGCTCCGCGAGCCGCGCCTCGACCGCGCTCACGCCGCCCGCTCCCGCTTCAGGTAGGCCACCAGCTGCTCGGGGTTGTTCGGCCCGGGCACGACCTGCACGAGCTCCCAGCCGTCCTCACCCCAGGTGTCCAGGATCTGCTTCGTGGCATGGACGAGCAGCGGCACGGTCGCGTATTCCCACTTCTTGGTCATGCGGCCGACTTTAGCCGCTGCCCGGCCACCGACCGCCGCCCGGCCATGAGCCGCCACCTGGCCGGGATCCGTGGCCGGGATCCGCCGTTCCCCCACAGCCCGTGCCCGCGTTATCCACAGCCTCCTGCTTAGGTTCGCCGCCGACTGGTTACGCTCGAATACGTGAGCAGGCTCCAGGTCGTCAGCGGCAAGGGCGGGACCGGTAAGACCACGGTCGCCGCAGCTCTAGCGCTGGCCCTCGCCACCGAGGGGAAGCGGACGCTTCTCGTCGAGGTAGAGGGCCGCCAGGGAATCGCGCAGCTCTTCGAAACGGAGACGCTGCCCTACGAGGAGCGGAAGATCGCCGTCGCTCCGGGGGGCGGGGAGGTGTACGCCCTCGCCATCGACCCCGAACTGGCCCTTCTGGACTACCTCCAGATGTTCTACAAACTGGGCGGAGCGGGACGCGCCCTGAAGAAGCTCGGCGCGATCGACTTCGCCACCACCATCGCGCCCGGTCTCAGAGACGTCCTTCTGACCGGCAAGGCCTGCGAGGCGGTCCGCCGCAAGGACAAGTCCGGCCGCTTCACCTACGACTGCGTCGTGATGGACGCACCCCCCACCGGCCGTATCACCCGCTTCCTGAACGTCAACGACGAGGTCGCCGGGCTGGCCAAGATCGGCCCGATACACAACCAGGCACAAGCCGTGATGCGCGTGCTGAAGTCCCCAGAGACCGCCGTCCACCTGGTGACCCTCCTGGAGGAGATGCCCGTCCAGGAGACCGCAGACGGTATCGCCGAACTCCGGGCCGCCCGCCTTCCCGTGGGACGGATCGTCGTGAACATGGTGCGTCCGGAGGTGTTGGACGGCACCGATCTGGAACTCGTACGGACCACCCCGCGTTCGGCCGTGGCGAAGTCACTGTCCTCGGCCGGACTCGGCGGCGCACGCCGCGGGGGCAACGCCGAGAAGCTGGTCGACCCGCTGGTCCGGCAGGCCGAGGAGTACGCCGAGCGGTACGCGCTGGAGCACGAGCAGCGCTCGGCCCTCGGCGCGCTGGGGCTGCCGTCGCACGAACTGCCCCTGCTGTCCGAGGGCATGGACCTGGCGGGTCTGTACGAACTGGCCACCGAGCTGCGGAAGCAGGGGATGTCATGAGCCCGGACGGCAACGCGCACGACCGGCACCACCGCCTCTCCCCCGCCCCCGTGCTCGACCTCGATCCGTTGATCGACGATCCGAACACCCGCATCGTGGTCTGCTGCGGCTCGGGCGGCGTCGGAAAGACCACGACCGCGGCGGCTCTCGGTCTGCGGGCGGCCGAGCGCGGCCGCAAGGTCGTCGTGCTCACCATCGACCCGGCCCGCCGGCTCGCCCAGTCGATGGGCATCGACTCCCTGGACAACGTCCCGCGCCGGGTCAAGGGCCTCGACGACTCCGCGAGCGGCGAACTGCACGCGATGATGCTCGACATGAAGCGCACCTTCGACGAGATCGTCGAGGCGCACGCGGACGCCGAGCGGGCGGCCGCGATTCTGGGAAACCCGTTCTACCAGTCGCTCTCGGCGGGTTTCGCGGGCACGCAGGAGTACATGGCGATGGAGAAGCTCGGGCAGCTGCGGGCCCGGGACGAGTGGGACCTGATCATCGTGGACACACCGCCGTCCCGCTCGGCGCTGGACTTCCTGGACGCCCCGAAGCGGCTCGGGTCCTTCCTCGACGGACGGCTCATCCGGCTGCTCACCGCCCCGGCCAAGCTCGGCGGCCGCGCGGGCATGAAGTTCCTGAACGTCGGTATGTCGATGATGACCGGCACCATCGGCAAGCTGCTGGGCGGCCAACTCCTCAAGGACGTCCAGACGTTCGTGGCCGCGATGGACACGACCTTCGGCGGCTTCCGCACGCGCGCGGACGCGACGTACAAGCTGCTCCAGGCGCCCGGGACGGCGTTCCTCGTGGTGGCCGCCCCGGAGCGGGACGCGCTGCGCGAGGCCGCGTACTTCGTGGAGCGGCTGGCCGCGGAGGACATGCCGTTCGCCGGTCTGGTGCTCAACCGGGTCCACGGCAGCGGCGCCGACCGGCTCTCGGCCGAGCGGGCGCTCGCCGCCGCGGAGAATCTCGAGACGGTGGAAAATCCCGAGGCCGCAGAAAATCTTGAAGAGCCCCGCATTGTCGATCAGGAGGGCGGGAAAGCTGGACTTCGTAACTCTCCCGACACGTACGGCAGTTCAGAATCTCCCGCTTCCGAAGCACCGGTTCCTGACGCAGGCTCCCCCGCCCACTCGGAGAACACCGTCGCGGAGCGCACGGAGAAGGAACAGCCCTCGAACTCCGCGGACCTGTCCGCCGATCCCGCTGACCGGTCCGTCGACCGACTCACCGCAGGCCTGTTGAGACTGCATGCCGATCGTATGCAGCTGCTCTCCCGCGAGCAGCGCACGCGTGACCGCTTCACCGCGCTGCACCCCGAGGTGGCGGTGGCCGAAGTGGCCGCGCTGCCCGGCGACGTGCACGACCTCGCAGGGCTGCGGAACATCGGAAACCGGCTCGCGGCCGCGCAGCCGGAGCTGCCCGAGTCTGCCGGGGACTGAACCGGGGGGCCCCCTCAGCTCACCGCCAAGTAGTTCTCGTACACCTCGTCGTCGTCGAGGGGCAGGATGCCGACCCCTCGCTCGTACTCGACGCGCGCGGTCTCCAGGAGCCGGCGCCACGAGGTGACCGTCGGACGCCTGCGCAGCAGTGCGCGGCGCTCGCGCTCCGTCATGCCTCCCCACACGCCGAACTCGACGTGGTTGTCCAGCGCGTCGGCGAGGCACTCCGTGCGCACCGGACATCCGGTGCACACTGCCTTCGCCCGGTTCTGCGCTGCTCCTTGTACGAACAGTTCATCCGGATCGGTAGTGCGGCAGGCCGCCTGCGCACTCCAGTCGACTACCCAGCCCATACCGGCGCCGTCCTCTCCCGAATCGAGGCTCCCCCACGGCGGCAGCGGCATATTCACCGCTGCCAGTTGAGGACGTTACGGAAGGCAGGCACAGCGCAACACCCCCTTCGGGCCCAATCTTGAATGGCCCGAACGGACTATGCGTAAGCGGCAGATCACCCGGGGGAGTGAGCCCGCGACATACATGACTATCCCGGCAAACCAGGACACTTGTCTTGCGTCACAACGGGCACCTGATGACACACGAGGCGGATTCGGACACGCCCCCACCAAAAAAGTTGGGGAACGACCGGAACGATTCGGGGTCGCCGGACGTATTGATACGTGGCCCTACTGCTGTGACAGTTGAGAGCAGCTTAGGCCAAGGCCTGTGCGCGTGTCCGGTGAATGAGAAGGTAGGCGCTCCTGTCGTCATGCCCGCTCCGACGCCGTCGTGCCCGCTTCCGTCGCCGTGCCGTGACATGGGCCCACTCGGAACCCTCATGAGTACGGATTAGGCTGCCTCCATGTCGAAGAAGCGCTCGGGCGGCGGTCTGTCGACCACGCAGCAGGCCGCCAAGTTCCTCGGTGTCAGTGTTCTCGCCGGGGCGGTGATGGCCGGCATCGCGTTGCCCGCGGCGGGCGCGCTCGGACTCGCGGCCAAGGGATCGGTGGAGAGCTTCGACGAGCTCCCGACCAACCTGAAGACCCCGCCGCTGAGCCAGCGCACCACGATCCTCGACAGCGAGGGCGGCACCATCGCCACGGTGTACTCGCGCGACCGCACGGTGGTCGAGCTCAAGGACATCTCGCCGTACATGCAGAAGGCGATCGTCGCGATCGAGGACTCACGCTTCTACCAGCACGGCGCGGTCGACCTGAAGGGCGTCCTGCGCGCGCTGAACAAGAACGCGCAGAGCGGCGGCGTCTCGCAGGGCGCCTCCACGCTGACACAGCAGTTGGTGAAGAACGTCGCGGTGGAGGAGGCCGGTGACGACCCGACGAAGGTCGCCGAGGCCACCCAGCAGACCATCGGCCGCAAGATCCGCGAGCTGAAGTACGCGATCCAGCTCGAAGAGGAACTCGGCAAGAAGAAGATCCTCGAGAACTACCTCAACATCACCTTCTTCGGCCAGCAGGCCTACGGCGTCGAGGCCGCCTCGCAGCGCTACTTCTCCAAGCACGCCAAGGACCTCAGCCTCCAGCAGGCGGCGCTGCTCGCGGGCATCGTCCAGTCCCCGAGCCGCTACGACCCGGTCAACGACGAGGCCGAGGCCACCAAGCGTCGCAACACCGTGCTCCAGCGCATGGCCGAGGTCGGCGACGTCTCCCAGGCCGAGGCCGACAAGGCCAAGGAGGCCCCCCTGGGCCTCAAGGTCAGCAAGCCCAAGAACGGCTGCATCACGGCGGTCAAGGGCGCGGGCTTCTTCTGCGACTACGTCCGTGAGGTCTTCCTGACCGACCCGGTCTTCGGCAAGACCAAGGAGGCCCGGGCCAAGGTCTGGAACCAGGGCGGCCTGACGATCCGGACCACCATGGACCCGCAGGCCCAGGAGTCGACGCAGAAGTCCATCAAGGAGCACGTCTACCAGAAGGACGACGTGGCCACCGCCGCCACCATCGTCCAGCCCGGCACCGGCAAGATCCTGGCGATGGGCCAGTCGCGGCCGTACGGCATCAACACCAAGAAGAACGAGACGACGCTGGACCTCTCGGTCGACCTCGACATGGGCGGCGGCGCGGGCTACCAGCCCGGTTCGACGTTCAAGCCGATCGTGGCCGCGGCCGCCATCGAGGGGGGTACGCCGGCGACGCAGATGTTCTCCTCGCCGTACAAGATGGACTACCCGAGCCCGGTCCAGCTCTGTGACGGCAAGGTCTGGAACGAGAAGGGCGTCTCCCTCACCAACGAGAACGATTCCGAGGCCGGCCCGTACTCCATGAAGGAGGCGACGGCCAAGTCCGTCAACACCTACTACGTGCAGCTGATCAGCGACATCGGCGTCTGCCCGGTGACGGAGATGGCCGCGAAGATGGGGGTCGAACGCGCGGACGGCGGCAAGCTGCAGCAGCGGCCCTCGATCGCCCTGGGCACCCAGGAGGTGTCCCCGCTGACGATGGCGAACGCGTACGCGACCTTCGCCTCGCGCGGTATGTACTGCACCCCGGTCGCCATCGAGTCGATCACCCAGCGGGTCGGCGACAAGTCGAAGTCCCTGCAGGTCCCGAAGTCGACCTGCTCGCGGGCGATGTCGGAGACCACCGCGGACACCGTCAACACGCTCCTGAAGGGCGTGGTCGAGGACGGTACGGGCACCCAGGCGGGCCTCACCGGCCGCGCCAACGCCGGTAAGACCGGTACGACGGACGAGCGCTACGCGGCCTGGTTCGTGGGCTACACGCCGAACATGGCCGGCGCGGTCTGGGTCGGCGACCCCGCGCACAAGCGCAAGATGCAGAACATCACCATCGGCGGCGTCTGGCACTCCAAGGTGTTCGGCGGTGAGGTCCCCGGACCGATCTGGCGCGACATGATGAGCGGCGCCCTGGAGGGCAAGGACGCCCCGAACTTCAACCTCGTCAACATCCCGGACCCGCCGAAGAAGGAGAAGGGCGACGGGAACGGCAACAACGACGGGGACAACGGCGACGACGGCGGGAACAACAACGGCGGCAACGACACCGGGGGCGACGACGGCGGCAACACCACCTTCCCGACGCCGACCTTCTCGATCCCGGAGAACTTCATCCAGGGTCAGGACGGCGGCAACAACGGGAACGGCAACGGTGGCCGTGGCTGACACGCCGATCCGAGTGCGGCAACGGACGTAGGGAAGCCGGCCTGCCGCGTCGTACCCGGCGGGTGCGCGGCGTCAGGTGGTACGTGACGGGCAGGCGAGTTGATCTCGCCTGCCCGTCACGGCATCGTCGGCCGCCGTTGCCGCCCCCGCCCCCGCCCTCGCCCTCGCTCAGCTGAAATCCCTTATGCCGCGACATGTCCTGAGGTACGCCCGACGTAATTACGCCATCTCCTCCTTCCGGGCAACCTCACGGCAGGTGCCGTGCCATATTCATCCACGGTCCTGCCCAGAAGGCGCCCATTCGCACTGCCACTTGCCATGGAGGGGAATTGAAGATACGAACCCGCCTCGGATTCGCGCTCGGCACATTGCTGAGTTCTCTGGCATTCACCATCGTCGCCCCCAATTCGGCTTCCGCGGCCGCCCTGGCCTGCGACAATTTCGGCTGCGACGGCCACGACCCGAACATCCAGAGCTGGGAATCGGGCCCGGTGACCACGTACGGCCCCAACCAGGCAGGCGGGTCGTTCCTCTACGAGTTGCGGTGGGGGAAGACGGACGGGGACCAGTACAGCTGGGCCCGCCTGTGGTACATCAGCGGCTCCAACGAGCAGGACTGGAACATCTATGTCCAGCGCTGCACCAAGGACCAGTCCGAGTGTTACTGGCGCCTGGGTGTGAAAGCAGGCGGGGCGTCGGGCTGGACCGCGAAGGTGCCGGACGGGACGAATTACTACTACACGCGCACGCCGATGTACTACAACCCATCGACGCACAAAATGCGCGCCTGCGCCGAGAACCCCTCAGGCACGGAGTACTGCACCGCCTGGTACTGAGCCGAGCCGAGCCGAATTCGTCAGCCGGCAGTCCAACGCATAGCGGGTGGGTGGCGTGATCACGCCACCCACCCGCTGCCTTACCGACGCTTACCCCGGCTCACCCTCGGGTGAGCCCGCTCAGCCCGCCAGGAGCTTCTTCACCACCGCGGCGACCCGGCCGCCCTCCGCGAGGCCCGCCACCTTCGGGTTCACGATCTTCATGACGGCGCCCATGGCCCGCGGCCCCTCGGCGCCGGCCGCCCTGGCCTCCTCGACGGCCTGGGCGACGATGTCGTTCAGCTCGTCGTCGCCCAGCTGCTTGGGGAGGTACTCGGCGAGCACCTCGCCCTCGGCCTTCTCCCGCTCGGCGGACTCGGCGCGACCACCCTGCGCGAAGGCGTCCGCGGCCTCGCGGCGCTTCTTCGCCTCCTTGGTGATCACCTTCAGGACCTCCTGGTCGGAGAGGACGCGCTTCTGCTTGCCCGCGACCTCCTCGGTGGTGATCGCGGCGAGCGTCATCCGGAGCGTCGAGGAGCGCAGCTCGTCGCGCCCCTTGATCGCGGCGTTGAGGTCTTCCTGCAGCTTCGACTTGAGCGTGGTCATGGGTCCGATTGTCGCAGGTACAAGGTTCTGGACGCCCGCGCTTTTACCCTGAGGCCGACGGGCGGTCAAGGATGTCTCCGCAATCTGACACGATGGACGTATGCGCGCGCGATACGGAGTCCCCTTGGGAATCGCGGCGGTTGGCACCGCCGGTCTGCTCTACTCGGCGGGTATCGAACCCCGCTCCTTCCGCCTGCGACGGGTGACGGTCCCCGTGCTGCCGGCCGGTATGCGCCCGCTGCGGGTGCTCCAGGTCTCCGACATCCACATGGTCGGCGGCCAGCGCAAGAAGCAGCGCTGGCTGCGCTCGCTGGCGGGTCTGCGCCCGGACTTCGTGATCAACACGGGCGACAACCTGTCGGACCCCGAGGGCGTGCCGGAGGTGCTGGACGCGCTCGGCCCGCTGATGGAGTTCCCGGGCGCGTACGTCTTCGGCTCCAACGACTACTACGGCCCCAAATTCCGCAACCCCGCCCGCTACCTGCTCGAGAAGGCCCAGGGCCGCCACGGCCTGAACGGCAACGCGCCCGCCGTGGACGTCGTCCGCAACCCGTGGGAGGACCTGCGGGACGGCTTCGACGCGGCGGGCTGGCAGAACCTCACGAACACGCGGGGCATGCTGAAGATCGAGGGCGCGTCGGTGGAGCTGACCGGCCTGGACGACCCGCACATCAAGCGTGACCGGTACGCCGAGGTGGCCGGCGGCCCATCCGGCGCCGCGGACTTCTCGATGGGCGTGGTGCACGCCCCGTATCTCCGCGCCCTGGACGCCTTCGCCGCGGACGACTACCCGCTGATCCTGGCCGGCCACACCCACGGCGGCCAGATCTGCCTCCCCTTCTACGGCGCGTTCGTGACGAACTGCGATCTGGACACCGACCGGGTGAAGGGCCTGTCCAGGCACTCGGCGGAGGGCAGGACGTCGTATCTGCACGTGTCGGCAGGCTGCGGGGCGAGCCGCTACACGCCGGTGAGGTTCGCGTGCCCGCCCGAGGTGACGTTGCTGACGCTGGTGGAGCGCGCGGCATAGCGCCTGGCTGTGCGGCTGGTGCGGCGCCTCCGCTCCGGTGACCGTGCGGGGATTAACCCGCACGGCCCGCCCGTATCGCCCCTTTTGGCGGGTCTGCCTAGCGTGAGGCCATGACCGCGCCGATACCCAGGGACATCCCGGACCTCCCCGCAGTCCCGGGCATGCCCGCCTTCCTGCCCTGTCCCGTCCCCGCCACGGCGGTGGTGACTCCCGTACGGCATCCCGTGGCCGCCGCCTACCGCGTACTGGTGGCCCTGGCGGCCGCCGCGGCCGTGACCGTCGAAATACTGCAGACCAGCCCGGTCCGCGCGCTGAGCTACTTCTCCGTCCAGAGCGCGATCCTCCTGGCGGCGGTGCTCCTGCTCTCGGCCCGCAGAGCCTGGACCGCCCGCCGCCCCCTGCCGTCGGCCCTCACGGGCGCGGCACTCCTCTACGCCACGATCACGGCCCTGGTGTACCACCTGCTCCTGGCGAACGCGTCGAGCCCGTTCTCCCTGACGGGAACCGCGGCGACCCCGACAGGCTGGCACGCGGTGACCGCCCATCTCCTGCACACGGCGATCCCCGCGGCGGCGATCGCGGACTGGCTGCTGTTCACACCTCCCGACCGCCTGCATCTGCGCCAGGCGGCGACCTGGCTGGTCTACCCCGTGGCCTACCTGGCGTTCTCCTTCACCCGGGGCGAACTGATCCCTCCGGGCACCGGCGGCCGCTACCTCTACCCCTTCCTGGACGTCGACCTCCACGGCTACAAGAGCGTCCTCGGCAACGCCCTCCTCCTCGGCCTCTCCTTCTACGCCCTCGCGATCCTCCTGGTCGCCCTGGACCACGCCCGCCCGAACCCCATCCGCCACCGCCCCAAAACCGGATTTCGCCTCCAGCCACCGGTGGGCTAAAGTAAACGACGTCGCCGCGGCTAGCAGCAGCAGCGACAATCGGGGTGTAGCGCAGCTTGGCAGCGCGCTTCGTTCGGGACGAAGAGGTCGTGGGTTCAAATCCCGCCACCCCGACAGCTAAATCGCAGGTCAGGCCCGGTGTTGAGTAATCAGCACTGGGCCTGCCTCGTTCTCTAGGGGCTCTCTGGAGAAATCCTGGAGAAGATCTTGGAATCTGTCTCCAGATCGGCGCCCGTTAGCGAGCTTTCAGCAACGCATCCAGAGCAGCCACAGGCGAGCCGGGACTCATGGTCCGGCGCGCGTCCAGCGCTTCCTCCCACATCCCGGTGAGCGCAGTCATCAGCGTCTGCCGCATCCCTGGCGTGATGTGGTCGTAGCGCGACTGGACGGAGCCGTCCTCGTGGCCCATGCGTTCGTCCATGAGCTTGGGCGGGGTCCCCACTTCCCTCATCAGGGTCTTGTGCGTGTGGCGCAAGCCGTGCGGAGTCAGCCCCGGAGCGATCGGCATCCAACACGCTTCAGCCCGCTTCGAGGCTCCTCGCCCGCGTGCCGGAATGCCGGGCCAAGGCTCAGCAATGACAGGCACCGGCCGCTCTTCCTGACTGCCTCGCCCCGGATACCGCCCTGTTGCGGCCGGTCGAAAGAGCCACGTGGCGAAACCGGAGCGGCGCCAGTGAGCAGCCAACTCCCCCGATGCGGCGTTGCGGATGTACCCGAGATCGCTGACGGCTTCCAGCACCTTCAGTCGCGTTGGCTCCGCCACGGCATCCGGGCGGTTGAGGACGTTGGAAACGGTGCCGGTCGATACGCCGGCGCGGCGCGCCACGTCGACTAGCTTTGCCCCGGGTCGGCTTGCGGAGCCGTTGGCGGTTCCATGGCCACGGAAGACGTAGGCCAGTCCGTGGCACTCGCAAGGCTTCGATCTCGTCCGGGCGATGTGGCTGGCAAGCAGCGAGGCGAGGAAATCCGGGGTGTCGATGTCGCGGTAGGAGTCGTCCTTGGGCGGGCAGCGGTGCAGTTCGCCGGTGTCCAGTTCGTAGAGCTGCCACTCCACACGGATGCCCCTCGGTCGGACGAACTCCGGCTCAAGGCCAACGATCTCGCCCCAGCGCATCCCGGTGTAGCCCTTCACGATGGCGGCAACGAACTCGTCGTCGCGGCCGGACAGCAGGGCCATTCTCTCGGCGAGCAGCAGGATGCCGAGTGCGGTCGTGACAGCCTTCTCCGGGCCACGGTTACGTGAACGGCCGGCACGCTTTCCTCGGCCGCGGCGCTTGGTTGCCGGGTTGGAGTCGCGCAGCCCCTCGTCAACAGCATCGGCAAGGATCAGATGCAGTGTCGCCCGCCATGTCTTGACGCTGGATGCCGCATACGGCACGGCGCGTTCGCGCTTCTCCCAAGCGGCAATGTCGGTGCTCAGGATGTCAGCAACGGCGGAATCCTCGAACGCGGGAAGCAAATGCTCTTCGATGTGCCGCCGGTAGTTCTGCATGGTGGATGCCGCCAAGTCCTGCGCGGCATACCAGCGGTTGACGTAGGCACCGAAGGTGATCCGCTCACCAGGCGCCTTCTTCGTTCCGGCCAACAGCTTCGCTTCTTCGGCGTCAGCTGCCTTCTTTGCCGCGGCCTTGGTACGGAAGCGGATGGCATCGCCATCGGCATCGCGGACAGTGGCGTACTTGCCCGGCGCGAGCTTGTACCGGCCGCGCCAGTAGCTGCCGAGACTCTCGGCATAACCCACGTGGTTCTCCTATGAACAGGTGTGCCGCCCGACTGGAGAGCCGAGCGGCACACGGAATCAGGCTGCGCTGGACTGCGGTTGGCGGCCTTGCGCCCTGCGTGGCGTCCTTGCCTTCAGGGAGGTGACGGACGCTGCCGTTGTGGTCGCCCTGCGACGTGGTGCTTGTTTTGTCGGCGCAAGAGCGTCATGGCTTTCAGTGGGGCGGCTCTCGAAAATGTGCATGATTTCGGTGAAGTGCTCGGCCGTGAACCGGTAGCTGCCTCCGGGCTTGGTGAAGGGAATGCGTCCCCTGCGGGCCTGTTCCTTCACCCACCACTCGGAGCAACCGAGAGCTTGGGCAACATCCGCAGCAGAGTAGAGCTGAGGCAAGCCAGTGATCTTCTGACGCGCTTTCATGTCTCCTCTAGGGTTCGCTTCGGGGGTTCTGGGGCCCGCGCCTGTCCGAGGTTCGGATTTCTGCGTCATTGCGTCATCAGCGTCATACAGGCTTCTGACCTGCAGCTTTGCGTGACGCAGTAGCCGAGGCGTGCGTCATCGGTGCGTCATGGGCTGCGTCATGCGTGACGTGGTCCATGACGCAGATGACGCAGGATGACGCAGGCGTGGCTGTCTGCGTCATGGCTGTAGCCGCAGGTCAGGGCCCGTTTTTCTGTCCGGATGACGCAGATGACGCAGCGTCTTCCCTCTTAGGACAAAAGAGGGGTTGTCTGTTGTGGTGCGGTGCTGCTTCGAGCGTGAAAGAAGGAGCCGCTGCGCGGCACGTCCTTCGGGCGGCGCGGTGCGCCGAACAGCAAGAGGAGCACGCCTGGCCGGTGGTGCTCTTCTTGCTTGTCCGGGGGCGAGCGGGCGGTTCGCGGGTCAGAACATCTGCTTCTGCTCGGTGGGTGCCGTGGCGGGTTGGCGGGTCATTTCGAGGTAGCGGCCCTCGCTGGTGCGGCCGGAGTCGATGAGGACCCCGCGTGCGGCGAGGGTGGGCTGAAGACGCTTGAGTCGGTCGGAGAGGACTTTGCCGGTGGTCGGCCACCCCTTGGGCAGCGGACGGCAGTCGTCACCGCTGTAGAGGCCGCTGAGGAGATGCAGCCACTCGGTGGACGTCATCCGCTGCTCCGCACCCGGTTCGAGGCTGTCGGCGTGCCTGAGGACAGTCTGGGCGAGGAGATCGCCCTCAATGACGTCGTCATTCAGGTCGTCGAGACTGGCCCGGTAGGCGGTGAGCGCCCCGAGACCGGTGGCCGCGTCGAACTGCGCGCACAGGTGCGCGAAGTCCGCCATCCGCAGGTCGGTGGGGGTCTCTGCCGCAACGGCGCGGACCTTGACCGTGAGGTCCAGGAGCGAGCCCAGCACCACGGGCAGGACTTCCGCGTAGTCCGCCCACAACTCCGCCTCCGTGCGCCGCACCCGGGGCCGTTCCAGACGCAGCGGCAGGAGGCGTTCGGCCAGGTCGGGCCGGATCACGCCCACGTCGATACCGGTCAGGAGCAGGGGGCGGCGGTAGCCGACGCGGAACACGTCCCCGTCGGTGAACAGGGCCCGCTTGACGCTCTCGGCACCGGTGACAATGCAGCACATCGCGTCCGAGAGGTCCGGGGTCATGTGGGAGAGGTTGTCCAGGGCGGTGACCCATCCCGCCGCCACCGCCGCGATCAGATTCTCCTCATCCTTCGGGGCGCGGCGCAGGTCACCGCTCATGCCCTCAATGATCCGCACCAGCATCCGCCCACCAGTGGACTTCCCCGCACCCTGCGGCCCGGTGAGGAACGGAGCGGGCACGGGTACGGACGGCCCGAGACAGCCGATCAGCCAGGCGATGGCCAGGCACTCGGTTTCCGCGTTGGCGAAGTTGCACAGCCGCATCAACAGGTCGATGCCCTTGCCGTCGGTGTCCTTGGCCGGCAGGGGCAGTTCGCCGGTGAGCTGAGTGCGCCGCCAGCACACTTCCCGCGGGTCCGGGGTGAGGATGTCCCAGCCGGTGGGGTGGATACGGACGGACTGTCCGTCGTTGCGCCCGAGGTCCAGCCACGTGGCCCCGTCGAATCCGGGGGCAACGCGGATGTGCACGGGCTGTACGTCCTCGATCAGCGCGAGAGCTTCGATCAAGTCCAACGCCTCCTTGAGCGCGGTCCCGTTGAACACCCCGACCCCGTCCTTGAACAGGCCGACCATGAGTTCCTGGCGGTGGCTGCCGGTGGTGCCCTGGGAGCGGATCGGGCGGGCCACGGGATGGCCGTTCTTCTGCGCGTACACGGTCCCGTCGGCGGTGCGGAAGTACCGGAAATGTGCCTGCGCGTAGTCGGTGATGACCTGGCGGGCCGGGTTCTTCTCGTCCTCAGACATGGTCACAGTCCCAACGTGGTGCGGGCGTTGGTCCACGCGTCGGTGCAGTGCCGGACCGATTCGCCCTTGGCCTGCGCGGCGGTGAACAGCCGCGCGACATGGGCGTCGGTGAGGCAGCCGCACCGACCGTGAGCGGACAGTACGGCGAGGAACGTGCGGTAGACGGTGGCGTGCACCGCGTTACGGGCCCCGGTGATCTGCTGCTCGGCCATGGCGATCCCACGGTCCAGATAAGCGGGCGTGCGGTGGCGGCACTCCCCCGGTCCGCCGCTGAGGGGCACTGTGAGCGCCTGTGACGCCCTGCGGGCAGGGGACGTCTTTATCGCCAGCGCGCGCACAGCGTCCGGGAGAGCGGCCATGGTGCCGGTGCCGGGTCCGAGCCAACGGGCGTATCCCATAAGGGACTTGATATCCACGCCGGGCCGAACCGCGTTGGCGGACTGCATGGCGCCCTGGTAGATCCAGTGCTCACCCCTGGTGGTGCGCACGGTGCGGGTGACGGGCAGCGTCGCGCGTGCCCACGTGATGGCTCCCGCATTGTCGAGGTCGACGACCGTGAGCCCGGCGCCGCCGGGGTGGTAGGCCACCGCCGCCGCCTCCCGCCACGCTCGCGCCCACTCCTGGGAGTTCAGGACGGTGGGGTCGGTGGTGGCGGCGGCCCACGCGTGGCACGGGCGCGGGCAGGCGCAGGGGCCCGGGACTTTCATGTTCGGCCGGCCGCCGCACATGTTGCGGGCGCAGGTTCGGCAGTTGCCGAACGGCACCTTCCCGGCCCGCAGCGGCAGTACGGGCACATCGGCGGCGGCAAGCTCCAACGCGGCCCGCAGAAGGCTGTCGACGGAGCTCACGCGACCGCCCCCAGAACGGGAGCGAGAGAGGCGAGGAACACGGCCCCGATCCACTGGGTGTAGGCGGGCGGGATGCACTCGCGGATGCCGTCGCGGTTCATCCACGGCACCCCCAGCACACGGCGGGCCAGGTCGACGCCGGAGAAGTTGCCGACGAACTGGCCATAGTGGCCGGGCGGGACGGGCCGTCCCATCTTGGCCTGCGCCACCAGGTGCACGGGGTGGCCGGGCTGGTCGAGGGTGAAGCCGCCGCCGGTCTCGAAGAACCGGTGCCGGTAGGTGTCCACGCCGAACATCGGCCCGCACAGCATCACCGGACGGTGCAGCTTGGGCACCGCGCCCCGCACGTTCTCCATCACCCACGGCCGCCCGGACGCTTCCAGGGCGGTGCGGGTGGGGGCGATCAGGTCGGGATGCTGGTTGCCCTGGATGCGCTGGCACTCGCTGTCGTGCTGGCACGGCGGGGAGGCGTGGATGAAGTCGAACGCGGCGCCGTGTTCGAGGACGAACGCGATCGCGTCGGCCTGCACAAACTGGTACGGGTAGCGGGGCTGCGGGGCGATGTCGACGCCGGTCACATCGAACCCGGCGTCGGCGTAGCCCTTGGCTGCGCCGCCCTGGCAGCAGAACAGGTCCAGCAGCCGCGGCCGGTGGCCGCGCACTCGCCGGATGTCAGTGGGTTGGGTCATCCTGGATCTCTCCAGTTCCTGGGTTGGGTTCTGGTTGGCAAGGGCGGCCCCGGACTTTGGCGAGACGGGGGCCGCCCTTGGCGTAGCTACTGGTCGTCGGCGGCGCGGCGGATGAGGCTCGCGATGGTGGCCACGGTGGGGTAGTCCCAACCCGCGATCCAGTCGACGATCAGGCGGTCGTACGTGCCCAGTTCGACGCCCGCGCTGTCGAGTTCGGCGAGCAGGGCCGCACGCTGCGCGGCCTGCGGGGCGTAGCCGAACGGGGCGCTGTCGAGGGGGTTCGCGGAGATGGGGTCGTTGTCCCGCTGCTTGTCCATGGGGCTCCCGTCGGTCAGAAGGGCGGCTGAGCCCGTTTCAGCGGTGGTCGTTGTGGGTGCGGGCAAACACGGCGCGGGTGTGGGTGGTGGTGTGTTCCTGCCGGACCGGCCCGGTGTAGTGGTGGTGGTGCTCGTCCGGGGCTGCTTCGGCGACGCGGTGGAACAGCCGGGCCAGGGCGAGGACGGGCACGGCGACAGCGGCCGGGGCGGCGCAGATCATGCCGATGACGGTCGGGTCCGCCTGCCGGGAGGCGATCAGTACGCCGATGGCGATCAGACCCGGGGGGACGGTGGCCAGGCCGGCGGTGAGCATGAGGCGGGAGGCGTCCACGGCCCGCTGCGACATCGGCGGCACCCCGGGCTGAGTGACGGGGGGCGTGTCGCCGTGGGCGGGCAGGGGGCTGGTGTCGCGGTAGGAGGTCGGCACGGCGGGGGCAGGCCGGTAGGCGTCAGCGATGATCCGAGCGGCCTCGGCGGATGCCTGGTCGTCGGTCATCGCGGCGGCGGACGGGGTGGTGTCGGGGTGCATGCGGGTTCCCTTCCGGGACTCGGCGGAGCGGGCAGCGAACGCCCTCGAAAGGGCGCTGAGAGGGGTCGGGGCGGGGGCCCTACGACCCCCTTTACCGGCCTTACCTTGCAGGTCAGGGGCCTATACCGGCCCCTCTACCGGGGTAAAGAGCCCCCTCTACTCCGGGCCGCTTAGGCAAGAGCGCGAACGGCCGGGCAGAGGGGGCCCCGGTAGGGGCGGGGTAGGGGCGGGGGGCTTTACCTGCCGGTGCTGAGCAGGATCTCGGCAGGCACCGCCGCTTCGATGTCGCGGCGCTGGTATCCGGCCCCGTTGGCGCCCGAGATCTTGACCTGTTTGCTGGTGCGCTTGACGCCGGCTGCTTCGAGGTCGGAGGCGAGGCGTTCGGCGTTGAGGTCGCCGTACTCGTCCTCGTCGAGGTTGGCGAGGCCGGTGAGCAGGTCGGTGGTGAACATGCGCGGGGCGTGCCGCATGACTTCCAGGGCGTCGGAGACGATCGCGGGCACGGTCAGGCCGGCCGCATCGGCGGCGGCGGTGACGTCGCCGGCCGCGTCCCCGGTGAGCTGTCCGGCGGCCTCGCGCAGGGCGCGGCCCTTGGCGCACAGGGCGGCGAAGCCGGTGCCGTCGAGGTAGTCGGCCCGCACGGTCACGAACGACGCCGGACCCGTGACCAGTACACCCACGCCCCGGTGGTCCTCGGAGAGGACCGAGGCGTCGGCGCCCTGGGCGGCTTTGCCCTTGCCCAGGACCATGTCGGAGCTGGTGCGGTCGACGACCTGGGTGGAGTAGCGGATGGTGATGATCTCCCGCAGCTTCGGGGGCACCGATTCGGCGTCGGGGCGCTGGGAGGCGAAGTTGGAGACGAAGCCGGCGGCGGGGCCGCGGCGGGCGACGCGGCACAGGTCGTTGATGACCTGCTCGCGGTCCTCGCGCTCCATTGCGGTGAAGTACTCCTGCAGTTCGTCGATGGTGACGAAGATGACCGGCAGGTTGTACTTGACCATGATCTCGGGGGTGAGCTTGCCTTCCGGGCACACCGAGGTGGGCAGGTCCCGCAGCAGCGCGAACCGGCGCTCCATCTCGGCAAGGAGCTCCTGCAGCATGGCCTTGAGTGCTTCGATTGCGTCGTCCTCGGCGCCCATGATGAGGCGGTGGGCGACGGCTTTCATGGCCTTCCAGTCGGCGCCGCCCTTGCCGTCGGCGACGTAGTGGCGCACGTAGGCGTCGAGCAGACCGGCAGCGGTTAGGAGGCGCTGGGAGAAGGTCTTGCCGCGGCGGGGCAGGCCGCCGAAGAACATCGACTGCCACATGACCGGCACCGCGACCCGGTTGCCGCGGGCGTCCTGCCCGAACGGGATCGCGTCCCAGATGGAGAACTTCTCCGCCTTCTCCAGCGGGGAGGGGTTCAGCGGGCCCAGGTAGGGGTCGTCGTCTGCGACCCACATCGAGACGCGGCCGGCGTTGCCGCCCTTGGCCGCCCGGACCCGGGACATGATGACCTGGATCTCGTCGACTCCGAGTTCCTGCGCGATCACCTCCCGCTTGGCCAGCACGTCGGAGGCGGTCTTGCCGCCACCCCGCGGCATGTCGAAGATCACGGCCCAGCCGCGGCCGTCACGGACCGGGCCCATCGTGCACGACACCTTCGGAAGGTCGCTGTCGTCCTTGCCGCTGACGGTTTTGAGCAGGCCAGCGGCGCGCAGGGCCTCGTTGAGCTGCTGGGCGGACATGTCCACCCGCAGCGGCGGCGCCGCCTGGTCCAGCAGCCGGGTCTCCTTGCCCCGCCCGAGGTAGGCGAGCGGGGTGGTGACAGCAGCAGCTATGCCGACTTGCAGGAGCGGCGGGGCCAGGAGGATGCCGATGGCGGCGGCGGTGACCGCAGCGGCGGCGGCCCCGAAGCGCCAACGCCGGGACTGAGTGCGGGTGTAGTGCGCCATCTGCAACCGCACGGCCAGGTCGACGTCTTCGGGCCGGGCCTTAACCTGCGCCCGCAACGCCTTGACCGCCGCGGTGTGGTCCTGTGCGGACAGTGTGGGCCACAGACCGGCCGCGGCACGGAAGAAGCCGCGCGCGGCCAACAGGACGGTTTTGACCAGGTACTTGGGGGTGCGCAGGCCGTGATAGCGGGTGTGCCACCAGGTGAGCCGGCCGAACGCCTGCACGTTGGCGACCACCGAAGCACGCGAGCGTGCCCAGGCGGGCAGGACGTCGGCGTCGGGCAGAGCAAGCCAGTCGGCCAGCGGGTTGTCGGGCCGGTCGACCGCCTCCCCGATCGGAGCGTCCTCGATCTCCGGCATGGGGGCAGGAGCGGCAGGTACCTTGACCAGGTCGACGACCGGGGTCGTGTGGTCGGTGCGGTGGTCGTCGAGGCGGTGGACAGTGCCCATAGGGGTGGGCTCCACGGCGGGTTCAGGCATGACGGGATGACTCCGAACTGCCCTGAGCAGGGCGGGAGTTGAGCAAGACAGGGGGTGAGGGGGCGTGGTGGGCGTGGTCACCACCAGCGGGATTCCTTCTTGGGCACCAGGTAGGGGCAGCCGTTGACCATGTGGTCCACGCACTGCGGGCAGTCCTGGCGCGGCTTGAGCTTGCGGTGGATGCGCTTGTTGTGGGCGTGCTCCCAGCACTGCGGGCACTCACCCGGCGGGGTCTGGTCGGCGGCCATGCTCACCACCAGCTCGACGACTTCTTGACGGCCTTGGCGGTGGCGGCCTCGGCAACGAGCCGGGCCCGCTCCTTCTGGAACGCGGTGAGTTCGGCGTTCAGCCGGTTCAGCACCGACTCCCGCACCCTGTCCAGCGTCCGCTCCGCTCGTCCGGTGCTCTTGCTGCGCAGCGTGCGGTAGGAGCCGGAAGCCAGCGCCCCCAGGACCTGGCGGCGCTCGGAGCCGGTCAGCGGCCACAGCTCCTCGTTGCGGACCGCCTCCAGCTTGCGCTCCGTCAGGGCAATTTCACGGTCCAGGTGACGGGTGTTGGGCCTACTCATGTCAACTCCCCTTCTGGGAGGCGTAGGTGGATTCGATGCAGAGTCCGCACATGCCGTGGCGGCGGGAAATGCAGTAGCTGTAGACGACTCCGCAGGCCGGGCAGGTCTGGCGGGCGAGCATCGCCAGCGCGAGGGCGCCCCACTTGCGCGAGGTCATCGGCCGTACCGGAAGCGCGCAGTCGAGGCGGTAGAAGTAGGCGACGCGCGGTGTGCCGGCACAGCGGTTGATGCGCATAGCCTGCGCGGCGATCGGCTGACCGCCCGGACGCAGACCCAGAGCCCGTAACTGCCGGCGGGTGGCCAACCCGTCCGGGGCCAGGCGCCACGGGTAGGTGGGTATGCCGTGGCGGGCCCCGGTGGGGTCGAAGCACTTGCCGTAGACGCCGGACATCACGGCGTTCCGGCCGTGGCGGCGCGTTCGGCGAGCAGGGCATCGCGCAGCTTGCGGGCGTTGGCCGGCGAGGTGTGGATCGCACGACGGATGCCCTCGGCGGTCACCTTCGCGTCCGCGAGACCGGCGGTCGCCGACCGTGCCTCAGCGAGCAACTGCTCCGGGGTGCGCTTGAGCCGGGGCGATCGGGCCGCGTCGGGAACCCGACCGGTCACCCCACGCGCCGGAGTCGATCCCGCTGCCATGCTCCCCCGTACCGGTGCGGCGATCGGCGCCGGAGTCGGGGCGGGGATGGCGGGCATCGACTTGAGCGGAAGAATCGACTTACCCGCATCGACCGCGACCGGCTCCGGCATCGACAGGCGGGTCAGTGTCACGGCCGGTGCCGGGGTCGATTCCCCCAGCTCAGCCATAGACCGTTTCCTGACGATCTCGGTAGATTCCTCCGCATTCACGGATGCGGTGAGGGCCGGGGCCGGGGTGCCGAACATCGACGCGAGGGCGGCATCGGCGCCCTCGGTGACCCGATCACGCTGGACATCGAGCAGCCTCGATCCCAGCGCCGTGTCACCGACCCCGATCTTGCGGGCCAGGCGCCACGACTTGCGCTCCGACCACCACTGCACCCGACTACTCGGATGCTGGGCGGCGCGGGCGCGGTGGTAGGCCAGAGCCTGCACGAGATCGGCGGTGTGCCGCTCGTGTTCGGCGTCGCGGCCGTCGGTGTGCACCACGATCCGACGGGCCAGAAACGCCATGCCCTCAGCGGAGACGGACATGCCCATCGGGGTCAGGGCGTAGATGACGGTGCGGGCGGGGTCGGGTGCAGCCATGGCGCCCATCACGGACGCGGCAGCGGGCAGCGCCCACAGCCCGGCCCGTACAACGCGCGGCGAGGACTGGCCCAGCATGGTCAAGCCGAGCAGGACCAGGGCGAGCACGGCGGTGGCGCCCTCACCGGCTCCGAGCGCTCCGAGGGCAGTGCCGCGGCCGTAGGCGTGGCCGATGTTGCTGTAGGTGCCGATACCGCCGATCACGCCGGTGGCGAGCATCGGCACGAACGCGGCGGTCAGCACACCGATCTGCACCTTCGTCAGCTCGGTGCGGTTCACAGGGCACCTCCGGCGGTGAGCAGGAGGGCCAGAACGAGCAGGGCGCCGCCGGTCAGGGTCAGGTCGACCGCGCGGCGCAGGCCGGTGAACTTGACCACCGCGAGCCGGGACAGACCCGCGATGTCGGCAGCCAGATCGCCGGCGACAGCGTCGGCGATCTGCTCGGGGGTGAGGGTGGCCCACAGCGGGAAGCCGTGCCGGCCGGACAGGTTCGGGCGGACGGAGCGCAGCAGCAGACCGGCCGCCGCGATCAGGAGCGCCATACCGAGGCCACCCACGGTGGCGGCGGGCCAGTTCAGGGGCAGGCCGACGGCGATCGTCCACGCTCCGGCGAGGACGGCTCCGATGAACGCCAGCAACAGCGCGACCTTGTTGTCGGTCCGCGCGATCTCCGCCTTTACCTCGGCGTGCGCGGCCGTCAAGTTCTGCGTCGGGGTGCTCACGCGGCACCCCCTGACAGCGTGACGTCGGCGGTGCGGTTGACCAGGGCCAGGCCCTCGTCCAGCACCCGGCGCCGGGCGCGGCGGATACGGCGGGTGTCCAGCTCGGTCGGGGTGCGGTCAAGGGTGATGATCTGCGCGTCGAGCAGGTCGACGCGCGCCAGGATCAGCGGCATCTCCCGCTCGATCGCGTCCAGCTCCGCATCCGTCGGCTCCATGAAGGCGCCGAACGCGGTAACAGCTTCCTGAGCAGTGACGATGTGGTCCATTGGGTCGTGGTTCCTCTCACAGGTGGACGGCCCGAAAAGCGGCCCCGGTGTTCGAGCACCGGGGCCGCGCGCCGTGGAAGTCGGTAGATCCGGCTCCCCTCAGCGCTGCTCGTACGAGACGAGCAGCGGAGGCAACCGGCCGCAGCAGATGAGCTGCGAAAAGGTCGAAATGCGCTCTACTCACACGTGGGGACAGAACCCACATATGCCGCCCCCTTGCTTGCAGAGGTGGGGCGGTGTCCCTCAGCACGCTGTTGAGTTTTCAACCGACAGTCGCTTCCTTCGAGCCCGTTTCACGGAGCCCTCCGGGCGTTGACGCAACCTCTGGTTCACGCCCGTTTTGAACACAGGTGTGCCGAGGTTCAGCGACCGCCGTTCCCCGAAGCGACCGGCGGGCACATCCCTAAGGTTCCCTAGGGTTCCCTGCGGTGTCAAGCGGTAAGCTAGGGAACCTCAGGGAAGTAACGACAGGGAGCAGGCAACATGGCAGGCCAGGCCGACAATCGGGCGCCGTACGCGAAGATTGCCGCCCACTACACAGAGCTGATTACGTCTGGTCAGCTAGAGCCAGGAACGCTCTTGCCGAGCATCAAGAACCTCTCGGAAGAGTGGAAAGTGAGCACCGCGACAGCCGAAAAGGCTCTGCGTAAGCTCCGCAACGAGGGGCTTGTGCGCGGCATCCACGGGATCGGTACCGAGGTGCTGGACCAGCCGGCTCCGATGTCTTCGGGATCCCAGCGCCAGGACCGGGGGCGCCGCACCGGATCCAGCTGGGGGGCAGGCGAAAGGTCCGACTCACATCAGGCAGCCGTAGTGTCCGCACCCGCTGACGTAGCCCAAGCACTGGATATTCAGCCCGGTTCCGACGTGATCCGTCGAAGCCGGGTCTACCGAGACCGGCATGGCATCGTGGCCCACAGCACGTCATGGATTCCCGCTCGCTACGGGCAACTGATCCCGCAACTTGCGGAGAGCGAGCGGCTGACCGGGGGAACCTCGCTCCAGCTCATCGCCCAGGTGACTGGTCACCCGATCAGCCACCGCATCGACACGGCATCAGCGCGCCTACTGACGCCGGAGTACGCACAGCTCCTGGAGCTAGGCCCTGAGCATCCCCCGACCGATCCTGTGGTCGTGATGACGGCACGGTTCGTGGACAGCGAGGGGAACACCGTGGAGTACGGCGTGGACCTCGGGGGCCCTGGCCGCACATGGCGTACGGAATCGGAAGTCGCTCCATGACGGTGATGGATGACACGCTCGCGAACGGGCTCGAAGGGCGCCTAGGGTCACTCCTTGCAGCCCACGCGGCTGGCACAATCACGCTCGAAGCCGAAGCGGAGATGGCTGCCATCTCCCAGACCATGACGAGACCGATGCCACCACGTCCACCGTTCTGCGTCCTGATGGCCGGGCTCCCCGGCTCCGGTAAGACGACCCTTTCCCGTGTTCTCACTGCTCGCGGGTTCGTACGGCTGTGCCCGGACGAAGAGATGTACCGCCGACATGGTGTGTATGGGGTGGACTTCCCCCGAGGCATCTTCCCCACCCTGGAACGACCGGTACTAGAGGACGTAGCGGTCGAACTCAGGGACCACCTCAAGGCCGGCCGCGACGTCGTCGTTGACCACGGCTTTTGGACTCCGGAGGACCGGGCCAACTGGCGAACCATCGTCACCGACGTCGGCGCCACCCCTGTACTCGTCTACCTCGCAGCCAGTCACGAGGAGCTATGGGCGAGGATCAGCGAGCGCAACGAGTTCCACGCGAACGATCCCAACTCGATCTACTTCTCCGAGAGCGACCTTCAGCGATACCGCACTCGGTTTTTCCCCCCTCAGGCAGACGAACCGCACCTGCTGTACGACGGTGATCCCGCGGCCGTAGTCGCGGCTTTGGACGCTCCTCGCTTTTGACTCTCGATCAACGCAGTCGTGCCCCTCGACGTCGGTAGGGGGGCACGGCTGCTGCCCAGCTACTCAGCTGATGCGCTCCACGCATCGTTGGCATCGCCGCATGAAGGAGCGACCCTCAGCGGGACGCCCCCTGCCTCAGCTCAGCTAGCAAAAGCGACGACACCAGCAGGGCCATCATCGTCCGCCATCCACTCCCCTGACGCCTGACACATCGTTAAAGTGTCGATCTAGGCATCGACGCGGCAGGGAGCAGGCCAGTGACAGAGCAAGAGCTCGACGAGCCCGGATTCGATCAGGAGTCCGACCTCAAGGACCTCAACTTCACGGAGCTTTCCGAAGACGGGGTCATTAGCCAGATCGACGAGTACCAGATCGTCGCCTCACCTAACGATTTCAACACCAAAACGATCAATAGCTTCCTCGAAGAAGGCGCGATCAAGGTCCCCCCTTTCCAAAGGAATTACGTCTGGGATCGAAAGAGGGCATCAAAACTGATCGAATCACTCATCCTCGGACTACCGGTACCACAAGTATTCCTCTACGAGGAAGGGAATAATGACTTCCTCGTAATTGATGGCCAGCAGAGGTTGATGACCGTTTTCTTCTTCGCAAAGGAGAGGTTTCCGCGCAAGGAAAAGCGAAGCACACTCCGCAAACTCTTCAATGCAGAGGGCGGGATTTCCGAGGAAATTCTCCAAGATGATGAATACTTCGAGAGCTTCAAGCTCAGCCTGCCGAGCCTCCCAGGAGAGAAGAAGAACAAGTTCGCTGGGCGCACCTACTCGACACTTGCCGAGTTCAAGCGCCAGTTCGACTTGCGGACAATCCGGAATGTGATCGTAAAGCAGGTGAGTCCTGCAGATGACGACTCAGCCATGTTCGAAATGTTCAACCGATTGAACACCGGAGGCGTCAACCTTAACCCGCAGGAAATCCGTGCGAGCTTGTACCATTCAAAATTCTTCCAGGGAATCTTCAGCCTTAACGAAAACACCAAATGGCGTGAACTTCTCGGATCTTCGGAGCCAGATTCCCGCATGAAGGATATGGAGATCATCCTCCGTAGCCTTTCCTTGCGTGAAGGGACCGACGGTTACGCCGGGTCCATGACGGGTTTTGTCAACCGATTCTGCAAGAAGTCAAAGAAGTTCGGGTCTGAGAAAATTAAACAGACCGCAGATGAATGGTCCTGGTTCATGGGACTGAACCAAAACTGCACTCGAAGCACGTATCAGGCAGGGTCCGCCCGGTTCAGCCCTCTGCTCTTCGAAGCTATCTATGTAGCCGCACTTAACCTTAAAAAAGAGGGGGTGGAAATTACACGACTCCGGCCTGAGTGGATTGAGCGCATCGGAAAGAGCACTCGCTTCACTAAGTTCGCGCAAGAGGGGTCCACTAAAACGGCTAATGTCAAGGGAAGGCTAGCCGAAACTCAACAGCTCCTTAGCGAGTTTATTGGCAATGCCTCATGAGTAGGGTCGCAAGGATGTACGCCGATCATCGAGGCGTACTCGACTACCTCAGCGACCAACAACAGGCATCTCACCACGCGACTCTGCAGATCACCCTGCCTAAGGTGCTTCTCCTGGCCGCTGCCAGCGAATTCGAAGACAGGGTGAGCCAGGCACTCAAGGATCACATTTCCGAGAACACTCTAGACTCGAAGATTGTCGAGCTAGTAGACCAGAGTGCAATTCGCAGAAAATATCACACACTCTTCGACTGGGACACAACAAACGCGGGAAAGTTCTGGTCCATTTTCGGTCCGGACTTCAAAACAGGCATGAAGCAATACTGCCGCGACGACCCGGACTTGACTCGTCACATCAGCGCTTTCATGGAACTCGGCTCGCTTCGCAACAACATGGTTCACAACAACTATGCAAGCTTCGTCCTAGATAAGACCCTGGCTGAAGTGTACGAACTTTACGAACTCGGCGACTTGTTCGTTAATCGGATTCCCGAGTTACTAAAGCTTTCTTTCAAGCAAACCGAAGAGTGAAAGTTGCTCTAAGCCAACTTCTCCCGGCACAGTCGGTTTCGGACACGACACCGACTTCTTCCGGTCTCTTCTGAGGAATCAGACTGTGGGCTGGCTGATCCGAACGAAATCGATCCCGTGCTGCCAGTCTCCGGCCTATTCTTCTAACATGCGTAGAGGAGCAATCACCCCGGGGTCCGTGCTCAAGGCCGTTGCTGAGCACGATGAGGCAGGACGCGAAGCTTTCCTGTCGAAGTATGGATTCGGTGAGGCCCGCTCATATGTCCTGGTCCACGAGGGACGGGAGTACGACTCAAAGGCCATAGTCGGAGTGGCGCACAAGTGGGACCAAGGGCGGGTGCTTACTGCTGACGAATTCAGCGGGGGCAAGGACCACGCAGCCGCTTGGTTGACACGTCTGGGATTCCAAGTCAGATCTGTAAAGAATCCCGACTGGGCACGCGACGAAGTCATCCTTGCCTGCGATCTCGTCATGGGAAACGACTGGAAGGGGCTGAGCGTACAGGACCGGAAGGTCATCGAACTGTCTGCTTTGCTTCAGCTGCTACCTCTTCACACTCACGCTGACCGCAATGAAAAGTTTCGTAACCCCAATGGGGTGGCCCGCAAAACGTTTGACATCGCTACCCGGCACCCTAACTACCCCGGCAAACCCACAAATGGTGGCGCCTTGGATGTGGAAGTCCTCCACGAGTTCCTTGCCCGGCCAGATGAGATGACCAAGGTGGCCCGCCTGCTCCGACAAGGCATCAGCACTGGCGGGCTGCGGGGCCTCGCTCAGACTGACGAAGAGGAGCTTGACGACGACTTCAGTGCGCCCGAAGGACAGCTGCTGTGGCGCCGCCATCGGGCGCGGGAACGAAACCAGGGGCTGCGCAAGAAGAAGATCGCTTCCGTCCTCCGGAAGGGCGGAAGCCTCGCATGTGAAGCATGCGGATTCGACTTCGAGGAGGTCTACGGCGAGCGCGGAGCCGGCTATGTCGAGTGTCATCACGTCGTGCCTCTGCACGAGGCCGGCGAAGGGACAACCAAGCTCAGCGATCTAGCACTCATCTGCGCGAACTGCCATCGCATGATCCATCGCCGCGCACCCTGGCCCACTCCCGCCGAGATAGGGAGTGCTATCGCGCACCGCGGCCAATCACGGCTTCGTGGTACCACCGTCGGGAAGCAGCGCGACGAGGGTGCGGCAAGTTCCGACATGCAGGAGGGCCAGCGGTGACGGATCCAGCAGACCCCGTGTTGCTCTTCGACGAGGACGGTCGCATGTTCATCCTGCATGAGCCTGCCCTGGCTGATGACCTGATCGAGTCCGTGGATGAGTTCTTCGAGGGCTACGACGGTCTCGGCCGCCCCGTCCATGCGTACGGAGAGCCAGGGCACGTCGCTCTGGCTCTGGCTGCCGCAGAACCGCAGGCGAACGAGCTGCGTGCACGAGTCGAGCACTACTACTTTGTCTTCGCGGCTCGGCACCCCACACGCATCCCTCCCCAGGAAGCCGACCTTGCGACTTTCATTCGCGCCGTGGCGGAAGACTGGATCGAGGAGTAGAGGGCCCTGGAGAAATCCTGGAGATGATCTTAAAGCTGAGGCCTCCAGGCGCCAACGGAGACCAACGCACCCCAACGTTCTGACCTGCATCTTTGACATGGTTGGCTGGCCGGTGATCTTCTAGAGCCTAATTCGGGACGAAGAGGTCGTGGGTTCAAATCCCGCCACCCCGACAGTTGTAGCACCAGGTCAGGGGCCTGATCCGCATTGCGGGTCGGGCCCCTGACTTGTTCCCGATCCCGCTTTGGGAGCGGAGGGCCACTACCGGCGGGCGGTGGCCCACACGCGCAGAAGACCGTTCAGCACGCGCACCATGACGTGGGGCACATCGCGAGGCGGGCGTCGAGCTCCGCCTCCCACTGCTCGGGCTCTGCCAGGGAAGTCAGCGGTGGCGGGACACGAGGGCAACGGTAGCCAGCAGGACCGCGCCCAGGGCAATCCCGGTGCTCAGTGGGCCAACCAGGCTCGGGTGGACCGCACAGAGGTAGACCGTGGCCCCTACAAGCAGCAAGTTCATCGTCACTAGCAGTGCAATCACGAGGGGATCGCGAAGGGCACCAGGCTCGTTCCGCGGAGGGGAGCCATGAGAGCGAGGGGCAATGCCGGTCATGGAACGATTCCTTCCGATGCCTACACGTGGGCGGAACCCATACTCGGAGAAGTGGTGCGGGAACTCAGCGATCGTCTCCTGCCGTCGCTCGATGCGGGAATCCGCAACAATTGCCATTGGTGGCAACCCGGTTCGTAGGAGATGAGAAGCGGTGGAGACGACGCAAGTGCCGGCTGAGGAGACCGCCGTGACAGAGCTCAGGCAAGAGTGGGCCCTGCTATTACGTCGGCTCCTGGACACCACCGGTCTCAGCCAGAAGCAACTGGCGAAGCACATCGGCTACCCGCCGCACGACTTCTCCCGCTACCTCAACCTGCGGCGCCTGCCCCCGGTCGGCTTCCTCACCGAGTTCTGCGGGCATGTCGAGGGCGTCTCCGGCCGTCCCGTGCCGACGGAGACGAGAGAGCGCGCCGACCGAGCATTTCTGCGCTTCGTGGAAGTCGAACATCCGCACCGGTACGAGATCGAAGTGCTGCGCCGGGAACGGGACGCGGCAATCGAGTGCGTGGATGCCCTTTCGGACCTGCTCGAGGGAGCACGTCGGGACCTGGAGAACTGCCGGCAACGGTATGAGCAGGTCGAGGAAGGCGTCGAGCTCCTGACAGAAGAGCTGCGTCAGGTTCGTGGGGAACGGGACGCGGCACAGCAGCGGTGTGTGGAATTGAGGGGGCTGCTGCGCGATAGCGGGCGGAGTACGTCACGCGAGACATCGACCGTGCCTTACACGGACATGGAGGACTGGCGGCTCCCGGGGCAGACGGTCGCGCAGAAGGACGAGCTTGCGGGCGAAGTGATCAAAGAGGTCACCAACTTGATCTCGCAGGGCGATGTGGAGCCCAGACACACCATCGCTCTGGCATGCGTGGGCGCCGAAACCGCGAAGCTCCTCGCTCACACCCTGACGCACGAATGGGCGCTGTACACACCCCAGCAGGCGGCTGGTGTCGCTTCAGCAGCATTTGCCCAGCTGACAGCCACCTGCGAGGCGCTACGTCAACTCGGCGGCGCGCTGGACCACATGGCAGGCCGCCGGGATATCCACCTCGCGACGCCCCCCAGCCCCGGGCAACCCGAGGGCCTCTCGGACGCCGTCGTCCGCCTGCACACCGCGGCCGAGACCGCCCTCTCGGCGGTCGACTCCCACGCGTCCTTCGTCGTCGCCACCTTCGAACACGCCCCGATCTCACGTACCTTGCCGACCGACACCCACGCAGTCCTCGCCGAGGTTGGTGAGCTCCTCAATGGATCGCTCTCCTTCCATGGATCTCATTCACGTGAGGGCAGCGGTGCCGCCCTCACGTATCCGGATCCCTGTTCCTGTGTGCTCACCTTTTGACACAGTGACGAGGAATGGGTCCTCGACCGCACGGACTGGGGATGGTCGCTCCTGAACATGGGCGGCGGCAGGCGCAACGACGATGGCACCATCAGCTCTTTCAACCCGCCGTCCCTGGGGCTCGTGGAAGACGCTCCGCACCCTGAACGCCTGCTGGACTCGGTCCGCAGAGTCCTGGCTGCCCATGACAACTCGTAGGGGCCCACCAGCCGCTGCCCGGTCCGACCTCCACGCCTGCGTGTCGTCGACCCTTCCAAGGCCATGACTCAGCGCCCTCGACCGTTCACCCGATTCCCGACACCGAGCCCCCCGGGCAGCCGGAGTGCTCGCGCTGCTCAGCCTGGGAACGACTTCCTCCCACCGCTAGGTGAAGTCGAGTGTCCGGCTTGCGCGAGCCGGACGTGATGTGGGCAGAGCGCGCCGAGACCAAGCAGCCGATATGGTCCATGCTTTCGTCCATGAACGCCTTCTCAATGCCATGGTCCTCCACCATCGTCTGGTGGGTGCGGCGCAGACCGTGAGGCATGACGCCCTTGGCGATCGGAGGCGGGTCGGCGTCAGCCCGTTCGCCGGCCCTGCGTCTTTGAGCCGGGACGCCGAGCCACGGCTCGCCCAGGACCGGGATGGGCCGCGCCTCCTGCGGAGCCTTCTTCGGGTTCCAGTTGGAGACCGCCGGCACTCATGGATGAGTGGCCCCACGGTCAACGACCTGAACTTTCGTTGTGTCGGGCTGTGCCAGGCCCCCGTCGCCATGAGCTCAGAGTCCCCGGCCCTTCCAGGCACGATGTCAGAGGCGTGAGGCATGGTGACCCAGGAAGACACCATCCTGGGCCCGTCTGGGCAAGCAAGGAAGCTTCGGAGAACGTGGATGCCGAAAATCTCAAAAGGAAGGCGCGTAGGACAGGCTGCTGTGAACGCGCTGCGCGCCCTGCTCGAAGAGCACGATCACATCGTTCAAGAGATATCCGGGCAGAACGATTTCGGCGAGGACTTCTACGTCACCTTCACCGACAACGGGGAGGTCACGAGCGACACGATCAAGGTTCAGGTCAAGGGTGGGGACAGCTGGCGCCGAGGCAACGGCTACGCGGTGCCTATCGACCAGCACGGCGGCACCTGGGCGAACGGGAACATCCCCGTCTACTGCGTGGTGTACGACCCGGACACCACGCGACTGCACTGGGCGAATGCCACCCACCAGCTCCGCCGGTTCGGTCCCCTCAATCCGCCACGCTTCATCGGCGTCAGCCCCAACGCGGTGCTGGACGGCACCACCATGGAGTCCTTCGTCGCTCATGCCCGCCGCTACGTCGGACGTTATCGAGGCCGACAAGCTGTCCTCACCCATCTGGGCGAGATGTCCGGAGTCGAATTCGACCCGGCGGACCACGTTCTGCACTTCGTCAATGGCGACGACGAGGACCTCATCTTCTGGAAACGCCCAGGAGACGTTGTGGCGACTCTGCTGCTCAGCACACAGGGCTGGGAGCCCATTTGGGTAAGCCTGGAGTCCCTGATGCGCTCCGAGATTCCGGTCCCGGAGGACAGACGAGGCAGCGGACCCGCCGACCCTGACCTGTGGTCCGCCGAAGATCTGGAGCTGAGCCAATCCGAGATCATGTGGGCGGCCTCATGCTTCATCTCCACTCGGCAAGCCGACGAAGGGCCTGAGGGCGACCTCGTCGAACCTGTGGAGTGCAAGGGGTGTGCGAACTGCACAGGCGAGGAGTCCGAGGAGCATGGCAGGATCGAGGCGGACGTGATCCACGATTACGTCCTCGCCCGCATTCTCGACCGGATTGAAGCCGAGCCCGACCTGATAGCGCGCTCGATCCTGGCCATGCGAGAGGACGACGAACTCGAACCGGGGATTGTCGCCGAGCTGGGCCCTCTCGAAACTGAGCCACACATCGTCCGCCAGGTGAACAAGCTGAGCCGGGCGAAGGTGACGGGTGTGGACGACATCGAACCAGAGGCATTCCGGCTGGCCGTCCTCTACCTTGTCCACCGCATCTACGTCGGCGGCCCCTCGCTCCCCCTTGACGAGCAGGTCCGAATCGTCTGGCGCGTCCCCGAACCGGATCCCACCGTATCCAAGAGTGTCTGAAACAGGGGGGCGCCGGCGCATGCCGGGGGTGACGTGGGCGTAGCGCGCCCTGGACTTGGGCCGCTCGCGCGGCAGCGCTCTGTGTTACTCCTCCTCTGACGCAGGCGGCTGCGTGGTTGCGAGCTCAATGCCGCGCAGTCGGCGAAGCCAGCGGGTCAAGACGTAGAGCCCGGTGCCGAGAATCCCGCACGGCTCCCAGATCTCCGTCACCAGCGCCGGGATTCCACCGTCGTCCACGATGTAGATCGCCTGCGCGCCGACCACGGTGGCGATGAGGCCATTGACGCGCGAGTCCATCGACAGCAGCCAGTCGACCGGACGCCATACCGGTCGCGCCGTGTCGCGCAAGCGGTAACGGATTGCTGCCATCCCGAATCCGAGGGCGTAGCGGCGCTGCTGGCTGACCGTCAGCACGACACCGCTCTTGGGGTCCCCAGCGAGGTGAGCGCGCCACGGCTCGAGCATGCCTCGACGATCGCCGGCGAGCTTGGCAGCCCACCAGGTCATTCTCCAAGCTGCATGTGAGCCATGCCGCTCGGGCCGTGCTCGCCGTCATCGCGCGACAGCAGAAGGGGCAGGTCACCGTCTTCAGCTCGGACGTCGACGACCTGGAGAAGCTGGTCCCGGGCACGATCGTCGTCGAGAAGGTGTGACCCGGACCGTGTGCTGCTGAGGGTTTCGTTGTTCGCGGCCATGGGAGCGTCGATGTGGTGGAGAGGGGGGTCTGTTCCGCTGATTGGATGGTTGCGTGAGCTTTAAACTGTTGGGGTGGAAGCAGCGGAGACAGTGGATGCAGCGGATGTGACCGGGTGGGATGTCGCCGTTCTTGATGGCGGGCCGGCCGACGGGATGCGGGTCAAGGTCGCCGATCGGCCCAGGGTGTTGCAGGTGACGTATCCATGCCAGGCGGACGGGGCTCCGCCCGGGGTCCGGGTCGAGGGGGTCTACGTCTACCGGCTCGATCACGGGGTGGCGGGCGAACCGCTGCGGTACGGATTCGACATCGCCTGTCCCTGACGGGGTCAGTCCTCGGCGCGGCGTTCGTAGCGGGTCCTCGCCATCGGGAGGGCCACGGCGTACAGCGCGAGGACGGCCGCCAGGAGGGCGTAGTACACGGCGGGCAGGGGGCTCAGGCCCAGGGGCGTGCCCAGCGGGGACGCGGGGAGCAGCAGGCCGACCGCGGTTAGTCCGGCGGCGGACCAGGTCACCGGGCCCGGCCGCCGACCGTGGCGGGCGCCTCGGCCCGGTGACAGCAGGACCATCACCAGCGCCTGCGTCAGCAGGTTCTCCGTGAACCAGCCCGAGTGGAACAGCGCCTCGTCGTCCCCCGGCCCCCGCAGGGCCAGCGCGAGGACGCCGAACGTGGCCAGGTCGGCCACGGCATTCAGCGTGCCGAATCCGACGATGAACCGGAGCAGTTCCCGGGGTCGCAGCACACTCGGGCGGCGCGACGCGGCCGGGGCGGGGCGGTCGTGGGCGAAGGCGAGTTGGGCCGCGTCGAAGGACAGGTTCTGCACAAGGACCTGGGCCGGGAGCATCGGCAGGAAGGGCAGGAGGAGGCCCGCGGAGAGCATCGCGATCACGTTGCCGAGGTTGGAGGAGAGCGTGATGCGCAGATACGTGGCGATGTTGCCGCCCGCGTGACGGCCGGCGGCGACCGCGTGCCCGATCGCGGTGAGGTCCTTCCCGGCGAGGACGAGGTCGGCGTTCTCGCGGGTCACGCCGGCCGCGTCGCGCGGGGCGATGCCCACGTCGGCGGTCCGCAGGGCGGGCAGGTCGTTGACGCCGTCGCCGAGGAAGCCGACCGTGTGCCCGCCGGCCTGGAGGGCTCGGACGACGCGGGTCTTGTGGTCGGGGGTACAGCGGGCGAAGACGGTCGTACTGCGGGCCAGTTCGGTGAGTTCGGGGTCGGTGAGGGTGTCGAGGCGGTCGGCGGTGAGGACACCGGCCACCGGGACCCCCAGATCACGGCAGCTACGCACCGCGGTGCCCGGGTGGTCGCCGGTGAGCACCTTGACGGTGACACCGCGGTCGGCGAGCCCGGCGAGGGCCTCGGCGGCGGTGGGGGCGAGGTCGTCGCGGAAGGTGACCAGGCCGCGGAAGGTGAGGCCGGTTCCGGAGGAGGAGCGGGAGGAGGAGCGGGTCCAGGTTTCGGCGGGGTGCTCCTTGGTGGCTACCGCCAGTACCCGCACACCGTCGGCGGCCTGCGCGTCGGCCAGGTCGTGCAGGCGGGCGCGCTCGTCGTCGGACAGGGCGCAGCGTCGCAGTACGGCGTCCACGGCGCCCTTGGTGATCAGGGTGTGCGTGCCGAGCCGGCCGGGGGTGCGGACGACGACGCCGGCCAGGCGGCGGGCCGGGTCGAAGGGGAGGGCCGTGACGCCGTCGTACGCCATGAGGGCGTCCTCGTCGGCGGCGGCGAGCAGGGCCTCGTCCAGGGCGTCGGGGGCCGGCAGGTCGGTGAGCTGGAGGGACCACCAGGCGGCCGCCGCCGCCCAGCGCAGTACGCCGGGGTCGTCGTGGCCGTCGGCGTCCAGTGCGCGGTCGAGGACCGGGCGGTCCTGGGTGAGGGTGCCGGTCTTGTCGACGCACAGGACGTCCATGGCGCCGATGTCGTGCAGGGCGGGGAGCCGTCGGACGATGACGCCGTGGGTGCGGGCGAGGAGGGCGGCACCGCGGGCCAGGCAGGTGGTGACGAGGACCGGCAGCATCTCGGGGGTCAGCCCGACCGCCACCGCGACGGCGAAGGGGAGGGTCTCCAGGCCACGGCCGCGGAAGGCGGCGTTGGCCATGAGCACCAGGGGCGGGGTCAGCAGGGCGAAGCGGATCAGGATCCAGGAGACGCCCTGGACGGAGCGTTCGAAGGCGGTGGCGGGGGGCTTCCCGGTACGGCGGTGAGACGCGGCCAGCAGGGTGTCGCCGCCGGTCGCCGTGACGACGGCGGTGGCGTTGCCGGCGGCGACGCTGCTGCCCTGGAAGCAGAGCCGGGGGTCCTGGAGGGCACCCCTGGCGTCCCTGGCGTCGGCCGCGGACTTCTCCACCGGTGCCGATTCTCCGGTGAGCGCGGCCTGGTGGACCGTCAGTCCGGTCGACCGCAGCAGCCGTACGTCCGCGGGGATCAGGTCGCCGGGGACGAGCCGTACGACATCGCCGGGGACGACTTCCTCGACCGGGATCTCCCGGGTGGCCGGTGGCGTGTCGTCGTGGGCCCGGCGCTGGACCGTGACCGTGGTGGCCACGAGGCGGCGCAGTCCCGCCGTGGAGCGGTCGGCACGGTGTTCGCCGGAGGCGCGCAGCACGCAGCTCACGACGACCAGCAGGAGGATCACCGACGCGGTGCCCCAGGCGACGACGGCGGCCGACAGCAGCCCCAGAAAGAGCAGCACCGCGGTGAACGGGTCGCGCAGACTCCGGGCGAACAGCCGGGGCCAGGAGGGGTCCCGGCGGTCCGGGATCACGTTCTCCCCGCACCGTGTCAACCGCTCCTCGGCCTGTGCCTCGGTCAGTCCTCGTGGGCCGCTGTCGAGCTCGCGGAACACTGCGAGGAGGGCGGCCGTCGGGTCGAGGGCGGAGGTTCGGGACACGGCCTGGTCGGAGCCGGGAACGAGGTCGGCCGCGGCAGGGAGGACGCGCAGGAACGGAGGAGGGGGTCCGGTCGGAGGCCCCGCCGGAGCCACGAGCACGGGCGGCGACTCGGCCGGGGCAGCGGGCTCGGACGCCGACCCCCCGGCACCACCGGCACCACCGGGTTGCTCCGGGGCCTCCGGCTCCTCAGACACCGGCCTCGCGCAGCCGGTCCGTCGGGGTGGAGGAGGTCTCGCGGGCCGTCAGTTGGCCGAGCATGACGCGGACCACGGTCACGATGTCGGGGTCGTCGACGTAGTAGACCTGGCGTCGGCCCTCGCGGCGGGCGCGGACGAGGCCGGCGAGTTTCAGTTTCGCCAGGTGCTGGCTGACCGCGGGCAGCGCGCCGCCGACGCGGTCGGCGAGGTGGGTGACATCGCTCTCGCCCTGGGCCAGGGCCCACATGATGTGCAGCCGGGCGGCGGAGGCGAGGAGTCCGAACGCGGCGGCGGCCTCGGTGAGCACCTCCGACGACGGGTCCTGGAAAGCGCCGACGACCTTCGCCACAGACCTCTCCGTTCCGTCCTCCGCCGCGTATGTCCGGCCAGGTGTTGCGGCCAAGTGTAGGGCGGCAAGGTGATCGTCCCGCTTCGTCCGGTACCGGTCCCTCCCCTCGTGGGGACCGGTACCGGAGGAAGCGGTGGATCGTCGGCGGAATATGACCGAGAACGTGCGGCGCGCTGGGTGGAATACCGGGCGCCGTACTGGTGGCCTGTCATGGCGTCGCCCGGTGGCTGCGCCGTGGACTCATGATCCTGCCAGCGCAGCGGCCGACAGAGGAGGATCCGGTGCCGGGGGCAGTGCGTTGCCGCAGGTCAGCCGTATAAAGTGGGTTTTCCGGTCCGGATTCAACCGCGAGGGAAGTAAGGGGTGGAACCTTGAGTTCCGACTCAGGGACACGCACGGCCTTCGCGGAACGTCTCGCGCTGTTGTACCGGGAGGCGGGAAATCCGCCTCTCAAGCGGGTGTCCGAGGGAGTCGGCCGGCTTCAGCGTGTCGACGAGCGCGGGCGGCCCGTGCGGGTGTCCGCCCAGCGGATCAGCGACTGGCGGCGGGCCCGGAACGTCCCCGCTCAGTTCGCCGCGCTCTCCGCCGTGCTGCACATCCTCATTCCCGAGGCGCGGCGGATCAGTCCCACCCCTGTCTCGGCCGGACTGTACGACCTGGGCCAGTGGCAGCGGCTGTGGGAGCGCGCGGTGGCGCCGGAGGAGGACGAGGGGTCGCCGGCCGACGCCACGGCCCCCGTGCCCGCCGGCGTCTGCCCGTACCGCGGTCTGGCCTCCTACCGGCGCGAGGACGCCCGCTGGTTCTTCGGCCGGGAGCGGAGCGCCGAGGCGCTGGTCAAGCTGCTCCGGTCGGCGGCCGAGTCCGACACGGGCGGTCTGGTGATGCTCGTGGGCGCCTCGGGCGCGGGCAAGTCCTCCCTTCTCAACGCCGGTCTGGTGACCGCCCTGGAGGAGGGCACGCTCGGCGGTGACGCCGAGGACGGCGGCCACCCGGTCCTCCAGCTCGTGCCGGGCGCCGATCCGGTCACGGAACTGACCCGCCGTATACCCGAGTTGGAACCGGTCGTCGCCGGAACAGACGGTGGCGAAACCGACCATCCTCCCGAATTCGCCTCCGCCGTGCGGGAAGCGGTCGCCTCGTGGGCTCAGCGCGAGGCCGCCGCCGCCCGGCCGGTGGTGATCGTGGACCAGTTCGAGGAGGCGTTCACGCTCTGCTCGGACGACAGCGCCCGGCGTACGTTCGTCCGGCTGCTGCACGCCGCGTGCACGCCCGAGGGACCGGACACGCCCGCGCCCGCCCTCGTGCTCCTCGGTGTCCGCGCCGACTTCTACGAGCGCTGCCTGAGCCATCCCGAGCTGGCCGACGCGCTCCAGCACCGGCACATGGTGCTCGGGCCGCTGACCGTCGGCGAACTGCGCGAGGCCGTGACCGCTCCAGCCCGGGCCGTGGGCCTGGAGCTGGAGCCGGGGCTCGCCGAGCTGATCGTCCGGGAGGTGAGCGCCGACGGCCCGCGCGGGGCCCACGACGCGGGCGTGCTGCCACTGCTCTCGCACGCCCTGCTCGCGACCTGGCAGCGCCGCAAGGCGGGCCGGCTGACCCTGGCCGGCTACCGCGCGGCCGGCGGTATCCAGGGCGCGGTCGCGGCGACGGCCGAACGGGCCTGGACGGGTCTGGATCCGGCGGCGCGTACGGCGGCCCGGCTGCTGCTGCTGCGTCTGGTACGCCTCGGCGAGGACACCCACGCCACCCGCAGGCGCGGCACCCGGCGTCAGCTGGCCGCGGAGTCGACGGACCCCGGCAAGACGGAGGAGTCCCTCGAGGCACTGGTGCGCGCCCGGCTGGTGACGCTGGACGCGGAGACCGTGGAGATCACCCACGAGGCCCTGCTGACGGCGTGGCCGCGGCTGCGCGAGTGGATCGACGAGGACCGCAGCGACCATCTGCTGCGCCAGCGGATCGAGGAGGACGGCCGGTCCTGGGAGGGCTCCAACCGCGACTCCTCGCTGCTGTACCGGGGCTCACGGCTCGAGCAGGCGCGCGCCTGGGCGAAGTCCGCCGGGGACACCTTCCTGACCCGCAGCGCGGTGGAGTTCCTGGCCGCCTCGGTCCGGCTGCGCCGCCGTACGGTCCTGATCGCCCGGGGCGCGGTGTCGGCGCTGGTCGTCCTCGCGATGGTGGCCGTCGGTTCGGCGGTGGTGGCCTGGCAGCAGCGCAACGACGCCGTGTTCGAGCAGGTCGTCGCGGAGGCCGACCGCGTCCAGTACACGGATCCGTCGCTGTCCGCCCGCATCGACCTGGTCGCGCACGGACTCAGGCCCGACGACGAGGGCACCAACACCCGGCTGATCTCCATCGTCAACGCGCCCCTGGCCACCCCGCTCACCGGCCACACCGGCGCCGTCTACCTCACCTCGTTCAGCCCGGACGGCAAGCTCCTCGCCACCGCCAGCTACGACCGGACCGTGCGCCTGTGGGACGTCAGCGACCGCAGTCACCCCAAGGCGCTGGGCGAGCCCCTCGTCGGCGGCGCGAGCTGGGTGAGCAGCGCGGTCTTCAGCCCGGACGGCAGGACCCTGGCCAGTGCCGGGGACGACGGGACGATCCGGCGGTGGGACATCACCGACCCGCGCCGCCCCAAGCCCCTCGGCGCTCCCCTGACCGGGCATCGCGGCACGATCTACCTGATCGCGTTCAGTCCGGACGGGCGCACGCTGGCCTCCGCCGGTGAGGACCGCACCGTACGGCTGTGGAACATGCGTGACGCGAAGGAGCCGCCCCGCGCGCTGACCGGAGCCGGTGCCGCCGTGCGTTCCGTGGCGTGGAGCCCGGACGGGCACACCCTCGCGGCCGGGGGCGACGACGACACGATCCGGCTGTGGAACACCGCGGATCCGCGGCGGCCGAGGGCGTACGACCGGGTGCTGGCCGGGCACACGGGCCTGGTGCACTCGGTCGCGTTCAGCCCGGACGGCACCATGCTCGCCAGCGGCAGCGCGGACGACAGCGTCCGGCTGTGGAACGTGGCCGACCCGGCCGACCCGAGCCCGGTCGGCTCACCGCTCACCGGCCACACCGGTCCCGTCTGGTCGGTGGCCTTCAGTCCCGACGGGCACATGCTCGCCGCCGCCAGCGCGGACAGCACGGCGAGTCTGTGGAACGTGAGCGATCCCGAGACCCCGTCACAGGTCGGTGAGCCCCTCGCCGGAAGCAGCGGTGAGATGTACGCGCTGGGCTTCAGTCCGGACGGCCGTACGCTCGCGACCGGCAGCGGCGACAGCAAGGTGCGCCTGTGGTCGATCCCCACGTCGGACATGGTCGGCGGCAACGGGGCGTTCCGCCCGGACGGCAAGGTTCTCGCCACGGCCGCGCGCGACGGACGGATCAGGCTGTGGGACGTCCGGGACCCCGCCCGGCCGGTGGCGCTGGGCAGGCCGTTCCTGCCCGGGGACACCGGCCAGCGCGCCCAGGTGTTCTCGCCCGACGGCCGCACGCTCGCGGTGACGACGGGCGAGCAGTCCGTACGGCTGTGGAACGTCACCGACCCGGCCCACCCGGTCGCCTACGGCTCCCCCATCGTGCTGCGCACCCGGTTCATGGGCCCCGACGCGCTGGCGTACAGCCCGGACGGGAAGACCCTGGCCACCGCCTTCACCGACCGGACCCTGCGGCTGTGGGACGTCAGCGACCCGGCGCGTCCGCGGGCGCTCGGCGCGCCGCTCACCGGCCACAAGGGCTACATCAACGCCCTCGCCTTCAGCCCGGACGGTTCCACCCTGGCCAGCGGCAGCGCGGACGGCACGATCCGGCTCTGGAAGGTCGGGGCCACCCGTCCACCCACTCCCCTCGGCGAGCCGCTCACCGGGCACACCGGCCCGGTCAACGTGCTCGCCTTCAGCCCGGACGGCGCCACCCTCGCCAGCGGCAGCGACGACGACTCGGTCCGGCTGTGGAACGTCGGCGACCCGGCCGAGGCCGGCCAGGCCGGGGAGGCGCTCACCGGTCACACCGAGGCGGTCGTGTCCCTGACCTACCGCAGGGACGGGCGCACCCTGGCCAGCGGCGGCAACGACAACACGGTCCGGCTGTGGGACGTGGCCGACCCGGCCGACGCCCGCCGCATCGGGCAGTCGATGAGCCCGAACGCCAAGACCGGCAACTTCCTCGCGTTCAGCCCCAACAGCCGCATGCTCGGGGTGTCCAGCGGCTCCGACACGATCCGCCTGTGGGACCTCGACGTGGCCGACGCGATCCGCCACATCTGCGCCACGACCGGGAACGTCCTGACCCGCGAGGAGTGGGAGAAGTACCTGCCGCGGCTCTCGTACGATCCTCCGTGCGACTGATCCGTATGACGTGATCCCGCTCACAACTTCTCCCCACAGCCGAGCAGTCCGCTCCCGCTGTCCGGACAGCCTTGTTAGTGTTGGCCACAGCCCGACCGCTGGTGCATCCCCCGTCGCCAGCGGTCGGGCGTTTCCGTGCCTGGTCACGTCGGGGGCGGGCCCGGCCGGGTCATAGTCTGGGGCGGTGCGCATCACCGTCGTCACGGCCGTCCACGCCCCCTCCGCCCGCTTCCTGCCGGAGGCGTACGCCTCGCTGTGCGCGCAGGAGTTGCCCGCCGGCTGGGAGTGGCGGTGGGTGATCCAGGAGGACGGCCGCACGGACGAGGTCCGGCCGCACGTCCCCGACGATCCCCGGGTGACCTTCCGGCAGGGCCGGCCCGGCGGTCCGGGTGTCGCCCGCACGATCGCCCTCGCGCACGCCGACGGGACGTACGTGAAGGTCCTGGACGCCGACGACCAGCTCACGCCGGGCGCGCTCGCCCGGGACCTGGCCGCTCTGGAGGCCGACCCCGCGCTCGGCTGGGCGGTCTCCAGGGCGCTGGACCGGCTGCCGGACGGTTCGACGGTCGGTTTCCCGGGGGATCCCGCGGAGGGTCACGTCGAGCGGGGTGCCGTACTCGCGCACTGGGCGGCGAACGGCTTCCGCGCTCAGGTGCACCCGGCGACCCTGTTCGTCCGCCGGGACCTCCTGCTCGCCCTCGGGGGCTGGATGGCCCTGCCCGCCTCCGAGGACACCGGCCTGCTGCTGGCCCTGGACGCCGTGAGCCGCGGCTGGTTCACCGCCGAGCCGGGCCTGCTGTACCGCAAGTGGGACGGCCAGGCGACCGGCCAGGCCGCCCACGTCGACACGGCCGAGCGGGCGGCCCGGATGGCGGTGGCCGAGGCCCGCGCGCGGTCGCTGGCCGCATCCGGGTGGACCTTCTGAGCGGATCACTCACGGTTCGACAGCGCCCTTCAAGGGGCGCGGGGAACTGCGCGACCAGCTACGACGGTGCCGCAGACAATCGACGACCCGCTGCTCACTTCTCACCTGTCGAAGTCGAGCTCCAGCATCCGGATCGCGTTGCCCCGCAGCAGCTTGTAGGTCACTTCCTCGGACAGTCCGGCCACATGCTCCTCGGCGACCTTCTTGGTGTGCGGCCAGGTCGAGTCGACGTGCGGGTAGTCGGTCTCGAAGGTGGCGTTGTCCACGCCGACGGTCTCGATGGCCTCGATGCCGTGCTTGTCGCGGAAGAAGCAGCAGTAGATCTGCCGGTAGTAGTACGTCGACGGCGGCTCCGGGATCAGGTCCTTGACGCCGCCCCAGGCGCGGTGTTCCTCCCAGACGTCGTCGGCGCGTTCCAGGGCGTACGGGATCCAGCCCATCTGGCCCTCGCTGTAGGCCAGTTTGAGCCGCGGGAACTTCACCAGGACGCCGGAGAACAGGAAGTCCATCATCGAGGCCATGGCGTTGTTGAAGGAGAGGGAGGCCTGGACGGCGGGCGGGGCGTCGGGGGACGCGGCCGGCATCTGCGAGCTGCTGCCGATGTGCATGTTGACGGTCGTCCCGGTCTCCTCGCAGGCCGCGAAGAACGGGTCCCAGTAGCCGGAGTGGATCGACGGCAGCCCCAGATAGGTGGGGATCTCGCTGAAGGTGACGGCCCGTACGCCCCGCGCGGCGTTGCGGCGGATCTCCGCGACGGCGAGTTCGACGTCCCACAGCGGGATCAGACACAGCGGGATCAGCCGGCCCCCGCTGTCGCCGCACCACTCCTCGACCATCCAGTCGTTGTAGGCGCGCACACAGGCGAGGCCGACCTCCTTGTCCTTGGCCTCGGAGAAGGTCTGCCCGCAGAACCGCGGGAAGGTGGGGAAGCACAGGGAGGCCTCGACATGGTTCATCTCCATGTCCTCGATACGGGCCTTCGGGTCCCAGCACCCCCGCCGCATCTGCTCGCGGGTGATCCCGTCGAGGGTCATCTCGTCGCGCGAGAAGCCGACGGCCGCGATGATCCGCTTGTACGGGAAGAGGTCGCCCTCGTACTCCCACCAGTCGGTGAGCTGGCCCTCCGGATCGGTGGTGAACCGGTACTTCCCGCCGACGTACGCGAGGTCCCCGATGCCGGCGGTGAGCGGCTTGGGCCCCCTGTCCCGGTACTTGGCCGGGAGCCAGGTCTCGAAGAGGTGCGCGGGCTCGATCACGTGATCGTCCACGCTGATGACTTTGGGGATGTCCCTGCTGCCGGGTCCCGTTCCGGATCCGGTTCCGCTCTCGGTGGTGACGGCCATTGCCTGCCCCCTAGCCGGTATCTGATGGGTCGTCAGATTGCAGGCTAGGGGGAGGGTCCTACGACGGCAAGAGCTTCCGTGGGTTCAGCGCGACGCGGCGGCCACCGCCGCCCGGGCCCGCTGGCGGAAGGCCTCCAGTTTGTCCACCGGCTCCTTGAGCTGGCGGCTGCGGGAACGGACGCTGACGTCGTGCCCCTCGGCGGCCCGGCGCAGGGCGCCTACGGTGGCCAGGTCACGGGGAACGTGGGCGAAGGGGTCGAAGGAGTACCAGCGCATGGCGTTCTCGTGGGTCATCTTGACGATGTCCGCGTCCGGGACCTCGCAGCCGGTGAGCACGTCGTGGAGCTGCTCGGGCGCGTCCGGCCACATGGAGTCGCTGTGCGGGTAGTCGCCCTCCCAGCAGATGTTGTCGATGCCGATCTCGTGACGCAGCCGCACGCCGAGGCGGTCGGTGATGAAGCAGGTCAGGAAGTGCTCGCGGAAGACCTCGGAGGGGAGCTTGCCGCCGAAGTCCTGGAGGGTCCACGTCGCGTGCATCTCGAAGGTGCGGTCGACGCGCTCGAGGAAGTAGGGGATCCAGCCGGTGCCGCCCTCGGACAGGGCGATCCGCAGGTCCGGGTACTCCTTGATGGTGCGCGACCACAGCAGGTCGGCGGCGGCCTGGACGAGGTTGATCGGCTGGAGCGTGATCATCACGTCCGGCGGCGAGTCGACGGACGGGATGGCGAGCCGCCCCGAGGAGCCGATGTGCACCGACAGCACGGTGTTGGTGTCGCAGGCCGCCTGCCACACCGGGTTCCAGTACGGGTCGTGGAAGCTCGGGTAGCCGAGGGCCGCCGGGTTCTCCGGGAAGGTCATGGAGTGACAGCCCTTGGCCGCGACCCGGCGCATCTCGGCGGCGGTGAGCTCGGCGGACCAGATGGCCGGCAGCGCCATGGGGATGAAACGGCCCGGGTAGGCGCCGCACCACTCGTCGATGTGCCAGTCGTTGTACGCCCGCACCAGCGCCAGGGAGAAGTCGCTGTCCTCGGTGGCGAACATGCGCGCCGAGAAGCCGGGGAAGGACGGGAAGTTCATCTGGGCCAGGACCCCGCCCGCATTCATGTCCTTGACGCGTTCGTGCACGTCGTAGCAGCCGGGCCGGATCTCGTCCATGCCCTGCGGATCGAGGCCGTACTCCTCCTTGGGCCGCCCGGCGACCGCGTTGAGCGCGGCGTTGCCCACGGTGCTGTCCCGGAACTGCCACACATCGCTGCCGTCCTCGCGGTGGACGAGCTTGGGCGCGTCGTCCAGGTACCGCTTCGGCAGGTGGTTCACGAAGATGTCCGGCGGCTCGATGATGTGGTCGTCCACGCTGATCAGGATCAGGTCGTCCCGCTCCATTGACGGTTCCCCTTCGTTCCCGCGCCCTGCGACGGAGTGCAGATTCCCGCTCTCGTTTTATGAAAATTACATTCTCCGAGAACGGGAATCAAGCGCTCGAACCAAACGGGTCGGCAGGACAGGGTCAGCCGGACAGCCTCCGGGCGAACAGGTCCAGCAGTGCCGCCCAGTGACGGTCCGTCGCCTCGGCCCCGTACATCGCCGTGTCGGCCTGGGTGAAGCCGTGGTGGGCGCCCTCGTAGACCTCGCCGCGGTGCTCGACGCCCGCCTCGGTGAGCGTCTTCTCCAGGCGGGCGATCTGCTCGGCGGGGTTGGTGGAGTCCTGGTCCGCGTGGCCGAAGTACAGCTCGGCGGTGAGGTGACCGGCGAGCAGGTGCGGGCTGTCAGGGGCGTCCGTGGCCAGGTACGCCCCGTGGAACCCGGCCGCCGCGGCGACCCGGTCGGGGTGGGTCCCGGCGGTGCGCAGGGCGAGGCCCGCGCCCATGCAGTAGCCGGTGACACCGACGGGGCCGTCGACCGTCAACGGGGAGGCGGCCAGCCAGTCGAGGTAGACGGCGGCGTCCTGCATGGCCCCCTCGGGGGTGAGGGTCCGCGCGGCCGGACCGATGTCCCGGATGATCTCCGGGCGCTCGGCGGGGTTGATGAACTCGGGGAGTTCGACGACGGGCGCGCGGCCGAAACGGTAGAAGACGTTCGGGACCAACACGGTGTAGCCCTCGGCGGCCAGCCGGTCCGCCATCGACTTCAGGTGCGGGCGCAGCCCGAAGGCGTCCATGTAGAGGAGGACGGCGGGATGCGGGGCACCGTCGTCCGGGTGGGCGAGGTAGGCGTCGGCGGTGCCGTCCCGGGTCGGGATCTCGATCATCGCCATGGTCGTCGTCATCGTCATCGTCGTCGTGGGTCTTTCGTCAGTGGGCGGTGTCGATCAGTTCCTTGACCCGGGCGGCGGGCACGGGCACACCGGGCGAGGCCAGGAACCAGCGGTGGGCCTCCTCCGGGCTCAGCCCCTCCGGCCGCTCCCCCATGTACGGCTGGACGTACACCGGGCTGCCGGGCGCGAGACGCCCGCTGTCGGCGAGGGTGCCGGCGTCGACCGTGTCGTATCCGAGCAGGTCGAGCAGCCGGGTCACCTGAGCCTTGGCGTCGGCGTCGTCGCCCGCGACGGGCAGGGCGCTGCGGTCGGCGGCTCCGGCCGGGCGGGCGAGGGTGCCCAGGTGAAGGAAGTCGATGGTGGCGAACGCCTTGACCACCGTCGCCCCGGCCAGCTGCCGCTGCACGAGCTCGCTGGAGGTCAGCTCGCCCGCGTCGAGAGCGGCGATGCGGCCGTCGCGGTCCGGGTGGTGGTTCATCGCGTCGATCACGGTCTTCCCGGCCAGGTCGGCGACGGGGAGACGGTCGTAGGCCTTCAGCGGTACGGCCACCACGACCAGGTCACCGGCGCGAGCGGCCTCCTCGGGGGTGGCCGCGCGGGCTCGCTCGCCGAGTTCCGCGACGAGGCCGGCGAGGGTCTCGGGGCCACGGGAGTTGCTCACCACCACATCGAGTCCGGCGGCGACGGCGAGCCGGGCCACCACGCCGCCGATCATGCCGCTGCCGATGATGCCGAGGGTCTGGGGCATGCCCGAGCCTTCCTGGGTTCAAGTTCTAGATGTGAAACTCAGTGTCACACTAGTGACTGAGGTCCACTCCTGCAAGGTCGGTTCACTCGGGCGGTAGGATCGGCGGGTGACCGGAGCCGCGCGTACGACCACGAGAGACATCGCCCGGGCCGCCGTACGGGCCCAACTCGCCCAGGTGGCCTTCGAGTTGTTCCGTCGCGAGGGGTTCGACAAGGTCACGCTCGACGACCTGGCGGCGGCCGCCGGGGTCTCCCGCAGCACCTTCCTGCGCTACTTCGGCACCAAGGAGGACGCCGTCCTCGGCGCCTTCGAGGGCCACGACCGGCGGGTCGCCGACGCGCTGCGGGCCCGCCCTGCCGACGAGGACGACTGGACGGCACTGCGGCACGCCCTGGACGCGGTCGTCGGGCGCTACCACGAGGACCCGGCCGGCGCCCTCGCCACCACCCGGCTCGTCTACGACACCCCGTCCCTCTGCGCCCGCCACCTGGAGAAACAGCACAGCTGGCGGCCCGCCCTGGTCGAGGCCCTCGTCGACCGCGCCGGTACCGAGGGACCCCCGACGCTCGCCCAGAACGTCCTCGCCGGGGCCGCGCTGAACTGCCTCAACGTCGCCTTGGCCCACTGGACCGCGTCCGACGGGCACCTCGACCTCGTCACCCTGCTCGACGAGGCCTTCGCGGCGACCCGCGGGGGCTGAGGGTCCCTCAGTTGTTCCAGGTCTCGTCGTACGGGTCGTGCGGTGTCGGGACCGGCTTGGCCTGCGTGATCCTCAGATACGGGATCGGGCCGCCGTTCACCGTGTCCTTGGTCCGCTCGGCCGTGTAGGTGCCGGTGACCTCGAGCCAGCTGTCCGGCTGGAGGACCGGCGGGATCTTGCCGGTCAGGCCGACCTTGACCGGCTGGGCGTCGGCCGCACAGCAGTTGAGGGCCATACGGACCAGGTAGGGCGCGCCGGAGTGGTCCAGGGCGACGAACCCGGTGACGACGACCTGCCGGCCGACGAGGTCCCGGCCGTGCCCGTAGTACGCGCGGCCCGCGTAGTCGACGAGGCTGAGGCGCAGGGGGCCGCTCTCGGGGAGCTTCGTATAGCCGAACGACTGCTGCAGGGCCGTACCGGTGCGCATGGCGCTGTAGGAGCCGAGGGCCGGCGGGGCGACGAGGATCAGGGCGAAGAGGGGGAGGACCAGGAGCCAGGAGACGCGGGGTTCGCGGTGGGCGTGCTCCTCGTGATCGCTGTGGTCGTCTTGGGGGCCGTCGCCGTGATCCGGCCGGCGCCGCTTCGGGCGCCACTCGTACCAGGCCGTCGCCAGGGCCGTCACCATGAGGACGACCCCGGCCGCCAGGACCAGCGGCTGCAGTCCCGCCTTCACGTAACGGAGGTAGAGGTCGGTGAGGCCCGCGTGCAGCAGGGCCGCGCCGAGGACGAACAGGACCGCCGACTGCGCCTGCCGGTTCACAGCAGCACCGCCCCGGTCAGGACCGAGCCCACGATCGCCATGGCGAGGGTCGCGGGGGCGAAGCGCAGGGCGAAGGCGCGGCCGAAGGTGCCCGTCTGCATCGCGAACAGCTTCAGGTCGATCATCGGGCCGACGACCAGGAAGGTCAGCCGTGCGGTCAGCGAGAACTGGGTGAGCGAGGCCGCCACGAACGCGTCCGCCTCCGAGCAGATCGACAGCACCACCGCGAGGGCGGCGAGGGCCAGCACGGCGATCACCGGGTTCTCGGCCGCCGTGCGCAGCCACGTCTGCGGGACCACGGCCTTCAGGGTCGCCGCCGCCATCGCGCCGACGACCAGGAAGCCGCCCGCGTGCATCACGTCGTGCCGCACCGAGCCCCAGAAGGCGGCGCCCTTGCCCTGGCCCTCGTAGGACTCCCGGGCCGGCGGCTTCAGCAGGTCGGCACGGCCCAGGCGCAGCCACAGCCAGCCCATCGCGCACGCCACCAGCAGGCTCCCGACGAGCCGGCCCACGACCATCTCGGGGTTGCGGGGGAAGGCCACGGCGGTGGCGGTCAGCACGATCGGGTTGACCGCCGGGGCGGAGAGCAGGAAGGCGAGGGCCGCGGCCGGGGTGACGCCCCTGCGCACCAGCGCCCCGGCCACCGGCACGGACGCGCACTCGCAGCCCGGCAGGACCGCGCCCGCCACACCGGCCACCGGCACCGCGAGGACGGGGTTCTTCGGCAGCGCGCGGGCGAAGAACGACGGCGGCACGAACACCGCGATCGCCGCCGACAGCAGCACCCCGAGCACCAGGAACGGCAGCGCCTGGACGAGCACGGCGACGAACACCGTCATCCAGCTCTGCATGACCGGCGCGCCCAGCGCCTCCCGGATGGGGCCCTGGCAGAGCACCATCAGGAGCATCAACAGGGTCAGCACGAGAGGGGAGTTGAGGCGCCGCGCCTCCGCGTCCGGCGCCGGATCGGGTGCCGGGCTCCGGTCCTCGTCGGTGGCCCGCGCGAGCGGGGGTGCTTTGGTGACGGCCACGGCCGGGATCCCTCCGGTGGTGAGGTGCTGGTTCCCCTGCTGGTGCGTACGGCGGCGAAGGTCCGTTTGCTCAGTGTGCGCGGGGGTTTGGGGATTTCTTGACGGTTCGCAGCGGCCCGGGGCCCCGTACGTGGCACCATCCGTCCCGGTGAGGCAGTCTTCTCCCTCGTGGCAAGCGTTCCGAACCAGAGTCCAGGGCTGCCGGGCGACACGGCCGCGCACATGGTGGTGTGCGGGGACGACGGGCTCGCGCACCGGTTGGCCGCCGAGCTCAGAGGCGTCTACGGCGAGCAGGTCACCCTCGTCGTACCGGCCTCCGAACGGTCCGTGCGGCCGCCGGTGGTCGTGCGGGCCCGGGCCGCGTCCGCGCTGCTCGACCGCATGGTCAACGCGGCCGTCGGCCTGACCGGCAACGGGAACGGGGGTGGGAGCGGGGCTGCCGTCGGCGGCACCAGCGGCACCTCCCCCGGCTCCGAACCCCCGGGCGGCGTACGGGTGATGGAGGCGGCCGAGCCGAACGAGGCTGCGCTCGCCGGGGCGGGCGTGGAGCGGGCGGACGCCCTCGCGCTCGTGTACGACGACGACGAGACCAACATCCGCGCCGCCCTCACCGCCCGCCGCCTCAACCCCCGGCTGCGGCTCGTCCTGCGGCTCTACAACCGGCGGCTCGGCCAGCACATCGAGGAACTCCTCGACCAGGCCGCCGCGTTGGCCTACGGCGACTCGGACGGCGGTCCGGAAGGCGGCGCCGGTTTCGACGCCTCCACGACCGTGCTGTCCGACGCCGACACGGCCGCGCCGGCGCTGGCCGCCACCGCCCTCACCGGCACCAGCAAGGTGCTCCAGACCGGCGGTCTGATGCTGCGGGCGGTCGAACGGCCCCCGGCCCGGGACGGGGTGAGCCCGGTTCCCGGACTGGCCACGCTGGCCCTGCTCTCGCCGACCGACAGTGCGGAGCCCGGCGCGGACCAGGGACCGGCACTGCTGCCGGACGCGGCGGCGGTACGGGCCGGGGACGGGCGCGCGACGGTCGTGCTGGAGCAGGTGTCGTACGCCGGGCCCTCTTTGCCCGACGGCCGGGGTGTGCTGCCCTGGTTCGGTTCGCTGTTCTCGCGGCGGCTGCGCTGGTCGCTGGCGGGGATGGTGGGGTGTGTGCTCGCGCTCGCCGTCGCCCTGTGGGTGGTGACCGGTATCCATCCCCTCAGCGCCTTCTATCTGACGCTGCTCGACCTGTTCGCGATCGACGACCCCGCGATCGGGGAGTCCGTCGGCCGGCAGATCCTCCAACTCCTGTCCGGGCTCGTCGGGTTGCTGCTCCTTCCGGTGCTCCTCGCGGCGGTCCTGGAGGCGCTCGGCACCTTCCGCACCGTGTCGTCCCTGCGCAAACCGCCCCGCGGGCTGGGCGGACACGTCGTGCTGCTCGGGCTGGGCAAGATCGGCACCCGGGTGCTGACCCGGCTGCGGGAACTGAACATCCCCGTGGTCTGCGTCGAGTCCGACCCCGAGGCCCGCGGACTGGCCACGGCCCGGCGACTGCGCGTGCCGGTGGTCCTCGGGGACGTCACCCAGGAGGGCGTCCTGGAGGCCGCGAAGATCCACCGGGCACACGCGCTGATGGCGGTGACCAGCGCCGACACGACGAACCTGGAGGCCGCCCTGTACGCGCGGGCCGTACGGCCCGATCTGCGGGTGGTGCTGCGGCTGTACGACGACGACTTCGCGACGGCGGTGTACCGGACCCTGCGGGCGGCGCACCCCCGTGCGTCCACGCGCAGCCGCAGCGTGTCCCATCTGGCGGCTCCCGCGTTCGCCGGGGCGATGATGGGACGCCAGATCCTGGGCGCGTTCCCCGTCGAGCGGCGGGTGCTGCTGTTCGCGGCGGTGGATGTGGGCGGCCATCCCCAACTGGAGGGCAAGACGGTCGGCCAGGCGTTCCGGGCCGGGTCCTGGCGGGTGCTGGCCCGGGAGGAGTCGGGGGACTCCCCCGGCCTGACGTGGGACCTGCCGGACACGTACGTGCTGCGCGCGTCGGACAGGGTGGTGCTGGCGGCGACCCGGCGGGGGTTGGCGGAGCTGCTGGGGCGCCGGGGGCGGGTGGGGGCATAGCGGTTCGTCGCGGGCTGCGGGTGCGTTGTGGCTGGTCGCGCAGTTCCCCGCGCCCCTGAGTGGGTACAGGTCGGCCGACTGCAAGCGCACCGGCCCAGGGGCGCGCGGGGGCGTAGCCGTTCGTCGCGGGCTGCGGCGCCGTGGGGGCCGGTCGCGCCGTTCCCCGCGCCCCTGGGTGGGTACAGCTCCGCCGACTTCAAGCGCACCCACCTGGGGGCGCGGGGAACTGCGCGACCAGCCCCCACGCACCCGCAGCCGGAAGTCCGTCCCCGCTACCCCAAATACCTCTCCGCGAAGTCCAGTTCCAGCTTCACCTGCTTGATCCGCTCCTCCACCACCAGCGAACCGTGACCGGCGTCGTACCGGTAGACCTCATGCACGGCCCCCCTGGACTCCAACCGCTTCACGTAGTTGTCGACCTGACGGATCGGGCACCGTGGGTCGTTGACACCGGCCGAGATGTACACCGGCGCCTTGACCTGGTCGACGTACGTCAGGGGCGACGACGCCTCGAAGCGCTCCGGCACCTCCTCCGGCGTGCCGCCCAGCAGCGTGCGGTCCATCGCCTTCAGCGCTTCCATCTCGTCGTGGAACGCCGTGACGTAGTCGGCGACCGGAACCGCCGCGATGCCCAGGGCCCACGCGTCCGGCTGGGTGCCCAGGCCGAGGAGCGTGAGATACCCGCCCCAGGACCCGCCGGTGAGGACGAGGCGCGCGGGATCGGCGAGACCCGAACTCACCGCCCATTCCCGCACCGCCGCGATGTCCTCCAGCTCGATCAGCCCGACCCGGTACTTGAGCGCGTCGGTCCAGGCCCGCCCGTACCCCGTGGAACCGCGGTAGTTGACCCGGACGACCGCGTACCCGTGGTCCACCCATGCCGCCGGGCCCGCAGCGAAGGAGTCGCTGTCGTGCCAGGTCGGGCCGCCGTGGATGTCGAAGACCGTCGGCAGCGGCCCCGTCGCTCCGGCCGGCTTCTGGACCAGCGCGTGGATCCGCCCGCCCGGCCCCTCGACCCACACGTCCTCCACCGGCACCGAACCGGGGGACTTCAGGCCCGGCGGGTCCAGGACCACCTCACCCGTCGTCGAGCGCACCGCCGACGGCTCGGCCGAGGAGGACCACAGGTACTCCACGCTGCCGTCGGGGCGGGCCGTCGCCCCGGAGACCGTGCCGGGCGGGGTCGGGACCTTCTCCAGCTTGCCGCTCGCAAGGTCGTACCGGAACAGCTCGCTGCGCGCCTCGAAGCTGTGCGCGACGAGCAGCCCCGTGCCGTCCGGGTACCACTCGGCGCCCACGTCACCGGGCAGGTCCAGGGCGAGATCGGTCTCCTCGCCCGTCGTCACGTCCCACACCAGCGGCTCCCAACGACCGCGCCGCTGGTGGCCGATGAGCAGCCGGGTGTCGCCGTCGACCGGAGCGAAGCCCAGGACCTCCAGGCCCAGTTCCTCGACGCCGCCCTTGGTGTCGTCGAGCTCGGCGACCGCCCTGCCGTCGGAGCGCAGCACGCGCAGCGCCGAGTGCATCGCGTCGCCGTGCTCGGTGTGCTCGACCGCGATCAGCGAGCCGTCGTGGGAGAGGTCGCCGACGCCCGCCGACTCGCGGTGCCGGTAGATCTCCACCGGGTCCTCACCGGAGCGCACGAGGTGGATGGACGTGCCCTCGTCGTCGGTCGAGCAGCCCACGACCGCCGTACGGCCGTCCCGGCCCAGGGCCAGGCCCGCCGGGTAGGAGGCCTCCAGGCCCGGTGCGGCGAGCTCGTCGGGGCCGCCCTCGAAGGGCTGGCGGCGCCAGACGCCGAACTCGTCGCCGTCCTTGTCGTCGAACCACCAGATCCACGCGCCGTCCGGGGAGAGCACTCCGTCGGTGGTGCCGTTGGGCCGGTCCGTCACCTGGCGCTGTCCGCCGGTCGCCCGGTCCCAGGCGTACAGCTCGTACGTCCCCGTGGCGTTGGACACGAACAGGGAGCGGTCCGGGGCGTCCTCCGCCCAGTCGGGCAGGGACACCCGGGGCGCCCTGAAGCGCTTCTCCCAGTCCGGCACATCGTCGTTCCGCTCGGCCGCGGCGGACCCGTTGCTCTCAGTCATGACCCCATACTGCCCGCCCTCACAGACAATCCGTAGGCGAGGTCCCCAGCCTGTGGAAAACTTCTACCGCCTGCTTACCCGAACCCCGCCCGACCAGGGCGCAAGGGCCTGCCAGGGCCCGTTGTCAGTGGCCGGGTGCAGACTCGTCCCCATGACCGATCTACGCGGGACCGTGGAGAGTTTCTGGGCGCTGGCCGAGGCCCGCGACTGGAGTGCCTTCGCCGAAACCCTGGCCGAGGACGTCGTCTACACCCTGCCGCAGACCCGCGAGCGCATCAGCGGCCGGGAGCGGTTCGTCGAGTTCAACCGGGAGTACCCGGCCGACTGGCACCTGCGGATCGAGCGGATCATCGCCGAGCCGGGCCAGGTCGTCACCTGGGCCCGCTTCACGGTGGGCCTCGAGGAGATGGACGCCGTCTCCTTCTTCACCGGTGACGAGAGCGGCCTCATATCCACCGTGACCGACTTCTGGCCGGAGCCGTACGAGCCGCCCGCGGGCCGCGATCACCTGACCGAGAGGTACTGACCCCGCGCCCCCGCCGCCCGGGGCGGCCCCGTACCGTGGGAGTGTGTACCGGTTTCTGCTGACGCCCCGCTGGTTCGGCATCAACGTCTTCGTGCTGCTCGCCATCCCGTTCTGCATCTTCATGGGGTCCTGGCAGCTGAGCCGGTTCGAGGACCGGATGACGGAGAGCCGGGACGCCAAGGAGTCGGTCGTCACCGACGGGCGGGAGACCCCGCGCCCCCTGGCCGAGCTGCTGCCGGTCGACAAGGCGACCTCCGGCAAGCAGGTCACCGCGACCGGCCGGTACGACAAGCAGCTGCTCGTCCCCGACCGGCAACTCGACGACCGCGACGGCTACTACGTCCTGACGCTGCTGCGCACCGACGGCGGCAAGGCCCTGCCCGTCGTCCGGGGCTGGCTGCCGGGCACCCCCGACCCGGCGAAGGTCCCGGCCGCGCCGAAGGGCGAGGTCACCGTCACCGGCGCGCTCCAGGCGTCCGAGACGCCGGGGGACAACGGCGTCAGCGCACAGGGCGGGCTGCCGGCCGGGCAGACCGCGGCGATCAGCGCGGCCTCACTGATCAACCTGGTGCCGTACGGCGTGTACGACGCGTGGATCACCCTCGGCACCGCCGACTCGGGTATGACGGCCGTACCGGCGACCGCGCCCGCCGACAGCGGGCTGGACCTGAAGGCGTTCCAGAACCTCGGCTACACCGGCGAGTGGTTCGTCTTCGCCGGCTTCGTGGTCTTCATGTGGTTCCGGCTGCTGCGCCGCGAGGTGGAGTTCGTCCGGGACGCGGCGCTGGGCATCCTCCCCGACGACGAGCAGCACGAGCAGGAGCGGGACCGGCCCCAGGAGAAGGCGACCGCCTGAGGCCCGCTCACGCCGTCACGCCGACATCACGACGACGACAATCACGACGACGTCAGCACACCCGTCGAGTACACGGTCCCCGCGCACGCGTCGGACACGACGGTGGACACCGTCGGCCCGCCGCCCTCCGCCGTGTTCGTCACCAGGACGCTCCCGTCGGTCGTGCCGTCCTCCGTGACGAGCTGGGTGGAGGTGCCGGTGTCGCCGCCGGTCGAGGAGCCCTCGCTGGAGGAGGTGTCCGGGGAGGTCGTGGGGTCGGGGCTGGGGTCGGTCGAGGGGTCGGACGTGGGGCAGGTCCCGGACGGCACCCAGGCGAACTTCACGTCGTAGGAGGAACCCGGCTGCAGCAGCAGCTGGGAGACCTCCTGGGCCGGGTCGGGCAGTCCGGACGCCACATCGCCCGAGACATGCCGGACAGCGGTGATCTTGCCGGCGTCGGCAGCGCCCTGCGCGGTCGCCGTCACGGTGCCGGGCCCGGTGACCGTACAGACGGCGGTGGAGCCGTTGGTGACGTGGAAGGTGCCGTAGACCGCTCCGGCGGAGTCGGGCACACCGGTGGTGGTCGTGGGCGTGCCGAGCTGTGCGGCCGTGCAGACGGGGGCGCTCGCGGCGGTCGAGGCGGACGGGTCGGCGCTGCCGCCGGTGCCGCTGGTGGCGCCCGCGGTCCTGCCCTTGCCCTCGCCCTTCGTCTCGCCCTTGCCCTTGTCCTCGGTCCTGCCGGAGGAGCCGCCGGAGGTGGACTCGCCGCCCTCCGTCTCCTTGCCCTGGCCCGCGCCGCCCTGCATCTGGGAGGTGTGCCCGGCGTTGGAGGTGTTGGCGCTGGTGTTGGTGGAGGAGACGTGCACCACTGCGGGGATCGCGGTGCCGAAGAAGAGGGCCGCGGCCGCCATGCCGACGACGGCCTGCCGCTTGCGCGCCCGCCGGGCGGGGACCGCCTTGCGCAGATGGTCCAGCGTGCCGTCGCGTGGCTCCATCTCCTGGACCGCCTGCTGAAGCAGGCGTCGCAGTGCCAGCTCGTCCGAGTCGAACTCCCCCGTGGAGCTCTGGTCTTCGGGGCCGTGGTTCACAGTTCCGTTCCCAGCGTGTGATTGCGTGTGCTCTTGCTTGCCGGCCCATGTCGGCTCTCGCCACGCGTAGGGCTCATGGCGCCGTTCCTGGGGGTCGCCGTCCGTGCTCATACCGGCTCCTCCATGGCGACCCGCAGCGCGGCTATCCCGCGGGAGCCGTACGCCTTCACGGAGCCCAGCGAGATGCCGAGCGTATCGGCGACCTGGGCCTCGGTCATGTCGGAGAAGTAGCGCAGGACCAGGACCTCGCGCTGGCGGCGCTGGAGGCCCTTCATCGCCTTGATGAGGGAGTCGCGCTCCAGCAGGTCGTAGGCCCCCTCCTCGGCGCTCGCCATGTCGGGCATCGGCTTGGACAGCAGCTTGAGTCCGAGGATGCGCCGGCGCAGGGCCGAGCGGGAGAGGTTGACGACGGTCTGCCGCAGGTACGCGAGCGTCTTCTCGGGGTCGCGGACGCGCTTGCGCGCCGAGTGGACGCGGATGAAGGCCTCCTGGACGACGTCCTCGCAGGAGGCGGTGTCGTCGAGCAGGAGAGCGGCGAGACCCAGCAGCGAGCGGTAGTGCGCCCGGTAGGTCTCGGTGAGGTGGTCGACGGTGGTTCCCGCCGCGGCTTCCTCGATGCCGTCACGCTGACTGGGTATGCGCGTGGGCCGCGCTGCGGGCATGGGGGCGATCACCGGCATGCCGCCGGGCGCCCCGGGCGACCGGGGCCTGAGGACCGCCACGCCGCTCGGCGCGGCGCGGAATTCGAGTACCTGAGCCACGCCAGTTGGACACGCTCACCCCGGTGAGGGTTGTACGCGTCCGCCCATCTTCTCTCAGGCAGCACAACTGACCGTGCGTCAAACGTGCTCATGCCCTACCCGCTCTTCCCCTGTGTCCTGAGTGACCGGGGCGTCCCCACGCCCCGCACGCATCCCCGCGCCCCCTGAAAGGGCGTTCGCAAAGACGCTCCCCGCCCTTCGCACGGTTGCGGAGAACGGGGAGGAAAATCTTCGGACGCCGAAGCGCCGGGATCAAGTGGTTCGGACCATTAGTCGCACCACATGCCGTACACAGATCCTACAAAGCGTTTCGGCCATGGCCAGGACTTTTACGGTGGGCGCCTGTCCGTACCGGCAATGCGCCGCCGGACGGGGTCACCCGAACTCGGCCGCCAGCAGCTCCGCGATCTGCGCGGTGTTGAGCGCCGCACCCTTGCGCAAGTTGTCTCCGCACACGAAAAGTTCGAGTGCCGTGGGGTCGTCGAGGGCCCGCCTGACCCGCCCGACCCAGGTGGGATCGGTGCCGACGACGTCGGCCGGGGTGGGGAACTCGCCGGCCGCCGGATCGTCGAAGAGGACGACCCCGGGGGCGGTCGCGATGATCTCGCGGGCCTTGCGGACGGTGACCTCGCCCTCGAAGCGGGCGTGGACGGTGAGGGAGTGCACGGTGACGACGGGGACCCGCACACAGGTCACGGCGACCGGCAGGTTGGGCAGTCCGAGGATCTTGCGGGACTCGTCCCGCACCTTCATCTCCTCCGAGGACCAGCCGTCCTCGCGCAGCGACCCGGCCCACGGTACGACGTTCAGCGCGACGGGCTCCGGGAACGGCCCGGTGTTGTCGCCGACGGCCCGCCGCACGTCACCGGGGTGCGTGCCGAGCTCGGTGCCCGCGACCAGGGACATCTGCTGCCGAAGCGTCTCGACGCCGGCGCGCCCGGCCCCGCTCACGGCCTGGTAGCTCGACACCACCAGCTCCCGCAGCCCGAACTCGGCGTGCAGCGCGCCCAGGGCCACGATCATGGTGAGGGTCGTGCAGTTGGGGTTGGCGATGATGCCGCGCGGCCGCTTCCGGGCCGCGTGCGGATTGACCTCGGGGACGACCAGGGGCACGTCCGGGTCCATCCGGAAGGCGCCCGAGTTGTCCACCACGACGGCACCGCGCGCGGCGGCGAGGGGCGCCCAGTGCGCCGCCACCTCGTCCGGTACGTCGAACATGGCGACGTCGACCCCGTCGAAGGCCTCCTCCGACAGGGCCACCACCTCGACCTGCTCCCCGCGCACGGCCAGCTTGCGGCCGGCCGAGCGCGGGGAGGCGATCAGGCGGATCTCGCCCCACACGTCCGCGTGCTGGGACAGGATCTGGAGCATGACCGTGCCGACGGCCCCGGTCGCTCCCACGACGGCCAGCGTGGGCCGCCTCTTCGCGGACATCAGCGCCCGGTGCCCCCGTAGACGACGGCCTCGTCGCTGTCGGAGTCCAGCCCGAAGGCGGAGTGCACGGCCCGGACGGCCTCGGGGACGTCGTCCTGGCGGGTGACGACCGAGATGCGGATCTCGGAGGTCGAGATGAGCTCGATGTTCACGCCCGCGTCGGACAGTGCCTGGAAGAACGAGGCGGTGACGCCCGGGTTGGTCTTCATGCCCGCGCCGACCAGGGAGATCTTGCCGATCTGGTCGTCGTAGCGCAGCGAGTCGAAGCCGATCCCGCCCTTGGCCTTCTCCAGGGCGTCGATGGCCTTGCGGCCCTCGGTCTTGGGGAGGGTGAAGGAGATGTCGGTGAGGCCGGTCGACGCCGCCGACACGTTCTGCACGATCATGTCGATGTTGATCTCCGCGTCGGCGATCGCGCGGAAGATCACCGCGGCCTCGCCCGGCTTGTCCGGGACGCCGACGACCGTGATCTTGGCTTCGGAGACGTCGTGGGCGACTCCGGAGATGATGGCGTGCTCCACCTGCTGGTCCCCTTGCGACTCGGGCTTCTCGTTGCTGACCCAGGTGCCCGGCAGTCCCGAGAAGGACGAGCGGACGTGGATCGGGATGTCGTAGCGACGGGCGTACTCCACACAGCGGTGGAGCAGCACCTTGGAGCCGGACGCGGCCAGCTCCAGCATGTCCTCGGAGGAGATCCAGTCGATCTTCCGGGCCTTCTTCACCACGCGCGGGTCGGCGGTGAACACACCGTCGACGTCGGTGTAGATCTCGCACACCTCGGCGTCGAGGGCTGCGGCGAGCGCCACAGCCGTCGTGTCGGAGCCGCCGCGCCCCAGCGTGGTGATGTCCTTCTTGTCCTGGCTGACGCCCTGGAAGCCGGCGACGATGGCGATGTTGCCCTCGTCGAGCGCCGTACGGATACGGCCCGGCGTGACGTCGATGATCCGGGCTTTGTTGTGGACCGAGTCGGTGATGACGCCGGCCTGGCTGCCGGTGAAGGACTGGGCCTCGTGGCCCAGGTTTTTGATCGCCATGGCCAGCAGCGCCATGGAGATCCGCTCCCCGGCGGTCAGCAGCATGTCGAACTCACGCCCGGCGGGCATCGGAGATACCTGCTCGGCGAGATCGATCAGCTCGTCCGTCGTGTCGCCCATCGCGGAAACGACGACAACGACCTGGTGGCCGTTCTTCTTCGCTTCGACGATTCGCTTGGCGACGCGCTTGATGCCCTCGGCATCGGCTACGGAGGAGCCTCCGTACTTCTGCACGACAAGGCCCACGTGCGCTCCTCGCTCAGTCCTGTGTGTCGGCTCAGTTTAACGAGCGTCCGATTTTCACTTCCGCGGTATCGCATGGTGAGACATCGCGGCTTCGGACACCCAGGTCAGCGCATGCCCATCCGGGAGCTCCGGGAAAAGTGCACCGCGTCACACGCCGGGCCGCACACCCCGGTACACACCCATGTGGGACTCGTGTGGCGACTGTGAATTAAGTTTCAAGGATTAGGGTGCGGCTGTGCGCGTACTCCTGGTGGAAGACGATGAGCCGGTCGCCCAGTCCCTCAGACGCGGCCTGGTCCGGTACGGGTTCGAGGTCGAGTGGGTCTCCACGGGCGGGGCGGCGCTGAGCCATGAGGGCCCCTACGACGTCGTACTCCTGGATCTCGGGCTGCCCGACACCGACGGTCTCGACGTGTGCAGGGCCCTGCGCGCCCGCGGTGACGTGCCGATCATCGTGATCAGCGCGCGCAGCGAGGAGACGGACCGGGTGGTCGGCCTGGAGCTCGGCGCCGACGACTACGTGTCCAAGCCGTTCGGCGTGCGGGAGGTCATCGCGCGGATACGAGCCGTGATGCGGCGCGCGCAGCCCCGTGCCGAAGCCGCGGCGGGCCCCGACCGGTACGGCTCCCGCCTCACCGTCGACCGCAAGGCGGCCCGGGTCCGCCTCGACGGCGAGGAGGTGCCCCTCACGCCCAAGGAGTACGACCTGCTGGCCTTCCTCACCGAGGAGCCGGGCGCGCTGATGTCGCGCGAGCAGATCATGGAGGCGGTCTGGGACGCGAACTGGTTCGGGCCGACCAAGACACTGGACGTGCATGTGGCGGCGCTGCGGCGCAAGCTGGCCGGCGCGGTCGGCATCGAGGCCGTGCGGGGCGTGGGTTTCCGGCTGGAGATCGTCAAGGCGGACGGCGACGGGGCTTCATGAACCGGCAGCTCATCCGGAGTTACATCCTGCTGGTCGCGGTGGCGATCCTGCTGTTCACGGTGCCGGTGGCGTTCACGCTCACCTCGCAGCTTCGCGACGACACCGAGTCGTCCGTCAAGCGCGAGGCGACCACCATGGCACTGCTGCTGAGCAACGGCGACAGAGCCTCGTGCGAGGCACTGACCAAGGTGGCCAAGGCGTACGGCAACGTCCAGGCGACCCCGACCGCGAGCTGTGACCCGCACCTGCAGACCCCCACCGCGGACGCGGCGCTGACCCGGGCCGTGACGGACAACGAACCGACGACCGACTGGGGTTCGGACTTCGTCTGGGGCAAGCACCTGACGGTCACGGTCCCCGCCGACGGGGACGCGGCCGTCCGGGTCGTCTTCTCGACCTCGGACATGACCAGGCGGCTCTGGCAGATCTGGGGCTTCCGGGCCGCCCTCGCCGTGCTGGTCCTCGCGGCGGCCGCCTCGATCGGCGCGTTCGCCGCCCGCCGGATCACCGCCCCCCTGCGCGAACTCAACTCCATGGCCAGCAAGTTCAGCGACGGCGACCTGACCGCACGCTCCCCGGTGACCGGCCCGCCGGAGACCCAGACCCTCGCCCGCACCCTGAACCAGGGCGCGGAACGCCTGGACACACTGGTCGCCTCTCAGCGCATCTTCGTGGCCGACGCTTCGCACCAGCTCAGGACGCCGCTGACCGCGCTGCGACTGTCCCTGGACAACATCGCGGACGGCGTGGACGACGAGTTCGTCCGCGAGGACGTGGAGCAGGCCACCGCCGAGGTGGTCCGGATGAGCCGCCTGGTCAACGGCCTTCTCGTCCTCGCCCGTGCCGAGGCGAAGGTGACGGCCGCGGAGCCGCTCGCCCTGACGGACATCGTGGACGAACGGCTGACGGTGTGGAGACCGGCCGCCGACGAGCGCGGTGTCACCATCGCGCTCATTGGGGGGAGTATCGGCGGCCGGCCGTCTGTGCTGGCCAGCCCCGGCCATCTGGAACAGGTGCTGGACAACGTGCTCTCGAACGCCCTGGAGGTCTCGCCCGACGGCGGGCGGATCACCGTCGAGGTCGCGTCACGGGCGGATGCGGTGGTGCTGTCGGTACGGGACGAGGGACCCGGCATGTCCGACTCCGAGAAGTCCCGCGCCTTCGACCGCTTCTGGCGCGGTCAGGGCCTGACCGGGCGCTCCGGCTCGGGTCTCGGCCTCGCCGTCGTCAAGCAGTTGGTGACCGACGACGGCGGAACCGTGGCCCTGGCGGACGCGCCCGGGGGCGGACTGAAAGTGGATATCAGCCTTCGGGCATCGCCGAGGAGTGGTGGTTGACGATCTTCCACTGGCCGTTCCGCTTCTCGTACTCGTAGGTGTAGCGGGCCTCGACGACACGCTTGGCGCTGGTCTTCGGGTCGGTGAGCGTGAACTCGTAGACGCCGGTGTCGATCGCGGAGTTGGTGTCGAGGACGTTGACGATCGTCTGGACCTTCTTGCCGACCGGCTTGTTCTTGAGGAAGTGCTCGAAGTAGTCGACGATCTGCGCGTGGTTGGTGCGGACCTTGTTGGAGACGGTGGGCAGGAGCACCGCGTCCTTCGCGTACAGGTTCGCGACCTTGTCGGCGTCGCCGGTCTGCAGGGTCGCGTTCCACGTGGTGAACAGTGCCGCGATCTGCTTCTTGGAGGGCTTCTTCGCGTGGTCGGGACCGGCGGTCGCCGCGACGGTACCGACGGTGCCGACAGCGACGAGTGCGGTGGCCGTGACGATGGCTGCGCGCTTGGTTATGGAACGACGGGTCATCGCTGTCTCCAGTGCGGTGAGAGGTGCTGTGGTGAAGTGACTCCAGCCTCTCTTCGCGCCGGTTAGGGCCCGTGCAGCCCGGATACAGGGCAGAGACAGCGCAGGCCCAATTCACGCCGTGTGACGGCCCGGTCGCTGTCCGCGCAGCAGGCCGACCCCGGCTCCGAGCGACACCACGCCCATGCCCACGGCGGTCATGACGCCCTGCGTTCCGTCCACGACGAAGGGTGCGGCCGCGGCGACGGCGAGGTTGAACAGGAAGAGGAACCAGAGGACGGGGGTGGAGGAGAGCAGGGACTTCATGGTCGTTTCCTTCGGCTGGAGGGGCTCGCTTTCGAGATCAACGATCCCGTTTCCGGACGGCGGTCACGAGGGGGTGCTCTCCCGGATCGGGGGTGTAGTGGGGTACACCATGACCGTGACGGCAGATGCGCTTCTGACAGCGATCGTGCTGCTCGGTTCCTCCGTGCAGTGGCTCACGGGGATGGGCTTCGCGCTGGTCTCCGTACCGGCCCTGGTCCTTCTCCTCGGCCCGACGCAAGGAGTGGTCCTCGCCAACTGCGCGGCCGGGGTGATCTGCCTGGTCGGCCTGGCCGGCGGGTGGCGCCTGGTACGCCCACGCGCGATGCTCCCCCTGTGCCTGGCAGCGGCCTGCACGGTCCCGGCAGGCACCTGGGTGACCCGCCAACTCCCCCAGCCGTGGCTGCTGTTGGTGATGGGCGGACTGGTGACGGTGGCGGTACTGCTCGTCATGCGGGGCGCGAGAGCGGCCGCGCTGCACGGCACCCGGGGCGCCGTGTTCGCGGGCGCGGCGGGCGGCTTCATGAACTCCGCGGCGGGGGTGGGCGGCCCGCCGTTCTCCCTCTACGCCCTCAACGCGGGCTGGACGATACGGGAGTTCGTGCCGAACGCGATGTTCTACGGCGTCATCGTGAACGCCTTCTCGGTGGCGTCGAACGGCGTGCCGGACCTGACCGGCACGCGGTGGGCCCTGGTGATCACGGCGATGGGAGCAGGCGGTCTGATCGGCAGGGGCCTCGCCTCCCGGATCCCGGAGGGCCGGGCCCGCCTGCTGGTGCTGTCGCTGGCGTTGCTGGGCGGGGTGACGGCCGTGGGCAAGGGCCTCTGGGGCCTCTGATCAGTCCGCGAACTCCTTGAGGGGCTCGGTGTCGAGGTCGAAGCCGACCGGCTGAGGAAGCTTGACGGTGGCGCCGAACGGCAGCTTCTCCCCGTGCCGGTACGGACCGTCCTCGGGCTGGTTGAAGACGACGATCTCGCGGTCACGGGGGCTCGGTGTGCGAAGTCCGGGTCGGCGTGCGGGTCTTCGTCACCGGTGGAGCGAGGTCAGGCCCCGGAGCCGGTGTTGGCGCACCGCACGTCGACGCCGGGCTCCTGACCGCCGTGGTCACGGGCGCCGTACCCGCGCGGCCCGCGTCCCCCTGATCCGTGTTCCCAGCGCGCGGGCGTACTCGCGCAGGGTCTCCAGGTCGTGGATCTCGCCGCCCTCGATCTGCGTGACCCACGCCGGGAAGAAGTCCGCCGTCACGGCCGCCTGTCCGCGCGTCAGGCCCTGTTCCTCGCGGACCTCACGCAACCGGTGGCCGAGGGCGTAGGCCTGCGGGGCGGACAAAGGGCCCCGGGAGCCGACGCGGATCACACCCGCCCGCCGAACAACGCCACCAGCCCGTGGTCCAGTTCCGCGCCCACGGTCTCCTCGTCCGGGGCGACGACGGTGTAGGTGCGGGCGAGGAAGCGGGTCAGGTCCGCGGAGGCGAACCTGAGGACGGCGACGCCCTCGGGGGCGTGAAACTCGACACGGGTGTGGGCCGAACCGGCCGGGCGGACACGGACGTTGCCGATGCCCGCCGGAGTGCGCAGGCCCTCGCCCAGCAGGGTTCGGGCGAAGGTCCAGGTCGCGCCCTCGCCGTCGAGCGTGACATGCGGCGGGAAGTCGATGTGCACGGCCGCCGGGTCGGCGGAGGTGTAGCGCAGGGTCGCCGGGATCGCGATCTCCTGGTCCCTGGCCGTGATCAGGCGGGCGCCTGTCGGCTGCTGGAGGGTGACGTGCATGACGGGCTCCAAGTGGGCGGTGGCACGGGCCGGGGGTGGCCGTTGTGCAGTGCGACCACCCCGGGGGCCCGTCCATTACGCCATTTCAGAAGCCATTTGCGTGACGCCCGTCACATGGGGGCTACAGGGAAGGGCGAAGGCCCAGCGGGCCCGCGATCTCCTCCACCATCACCTTGCCCGCCTCGAACTCCAGCGTCTCGTCGCCCACGGCCTGGTCGGTGTCGAGGCCGTCCAGTTCCTCCAGGGGCTGGTTGAGGCGGACGTGCGCCACCACCGACTGAAGGGCGCGCAGGGTCGCGGACGCCGTGGAGCCCCAGTTGGAGAAGTAGGAGAACTGCCACCACCACAGGGCTTCCGTGGTGCGGCCGGCCTTGTAGTGGGCCATGCCGTGGCGCAGGTCGGCGATGACGTCGGCGAGGTCGTCGGAGATCCGGGCCGGCACGGGTGCCTTGCGGGGCTCGTAGGGGTCGAAGACCTCGGAGTAGACGTCGATCGGCTCCAGGAGCCGGGCGAGGTTCAGGCGGAGCTCGTCCACGTCGGCCTCGGGGCCCAGGTCGGGCTCGTAGCGCTCGTCGGGGACGATGTCCTCGTGGGCGCCCAGGCGTCCGCCGGCCAGCAGGAGCTGGGAGACCTCCAGGAGGAGGAAGGGAACGGCCGAGTCCGGCTCGTCGCCCTTCGCCACCTCCCTGGTGGCCACCAGGAAGCTCTCGACCTGGTCGGCGATCTGGACCGCGAAGTCGTCGGGGTCCTGGGCGGTCGCGTGCAGTGTGGCGTCAGACATCTAGGAGTCGTCTCCCCTCGAAGGCGCGGCCGAGGGTCACCTCGTCCGCGTATTCCAGGTCGCCACCCACCGGGAGGCCGCTGGCCAGGCGGGTGACCTTGAGGCCCATGGGCTTGATCATGCGGGCGAGGTACGTCGCCGTGGCCTCGCCCTCCAGGTTCGGGTCGGTGGCCAGGATCAGCTCCGTGACGGTCCCGTCGGCCAACCGCGCGAGAAGTTCTCGTATACGCAGGTCGTCCGGACCGACACCCTCGATCGGGCTGATCGCGCCGCCGAGGACGTGGTACTTGCCGCGGAACTCACGGGTGCGTTCGACCGCGACCACGTCCTTCGGCTCCTCCACCACGCAGATGACGGTGAGGTCGCGCCGGGGGTCGCGGCAGATGCCGCACAACTCTTCCTGGGCGACGTTGCCGCAGGTCGCGCAGAAGCGGACCTTCGCCTTGACCTCCATCAGGCACTGCGCGAGACGCCGTACGTCGGTCGGCTCGGCCTGCAGGATGTGGAAGGCGATCCGCTGGGCGCTCTTGGGACCGACGCCGGGCAGCCGCCCCAGTTCGTCGATGAGGTCCTGGACCACGCCTTCGTACAACGGACTGCCGTCCTTCCTGGGTTCCTTGCAGTACGTACGCTAGTTGGCCGGTGCCCGTCTCCGATAGGCAGGCCCCGCTCCTAGAACGGCAGTCCGGGGATGCCGCTGCCGCCGCCGAGCCCCTGGGCGAGCGGGCCGAGCTTCTGCTGCTGGAGGGTCTGGGCGTTCTCGTTGGCCGCCTGGACCGCCGCGACGATCAGATCCGCGAGGGTCTCGACCGTCTCTTCAACAGATGCAGCCTCCGGGTCCACCGCCTTCGGGTCGATCTTCAGCGCGCGCAGCTCGCCGGCGCCGGTGACCGTGGCCTTCACCAGGCCGCCGCCGGCCTGGCCGTCGACCTCGGTCCTGGCGAGTTCCTCCTGCGCGTTCGCCAGGTCCTGCTGCATCTTCTGTGCCTGCTGGAGCAGCTGCTGCATGTTGGGCTGGCCACCACCGGGGATCACGATCAGCTCCTGTGCTTTCCGCCTTGGTCTTCCGTCTGTCCCGAGCCTACGTGTTCCACGCAGCCGTCGCCCCGGCACTCTTTCGAGTGAGCCGATGTAGAGGCCTATACCTGATCAAGGCCCTCTTCCGAGCGGAAAAGCGACCAAAGCACCCCCTTCGCCACCCATTGGGCGGTAGGAAGGGTCCGGCACATCAGCATCAGGCGTCACGCAGGGTGACCGATCAGTAGGGAGCGCCGGGTGGGTCAGCCGGAGATGCAGCCCGAGGGCCCGCCCCAGGACGGGCAGGCCGATCTGGCCGGGCGGACGTTTCCGCTCGGGGACTGGGGCGAGCCCGCCGTGCGGCTGGACGAGCTGTACCGGTGGGCGGAGCGCGGGGCGCTGGAGACGGCGGCCTGGTATCTCACGGACCGGATGTGGAAGCGGCGGGGCGCGCGGGTGCTGCGGGGCGGGGCCGCGGCGGGCGCGGTGACCGGAGCCGTGCTGCCGTTGCTGGACCTGACGGGGGTGGCCGGGGCCGAGGTGGCGCCCTGGGGCTACCTGGCGCTGCTGCTCGCGGTGGCCTGTGTGGCCGTCGACCGGTACTTCGGGGTGACCTCCGGGTGGATAAGGGACGTGGCCACCGCGCAGGCCGTGCTGCGCCGGCTCCAGGTGCTGCAGTTCGACTGGGCCTCGGAGAGCGTGCGCGAGGTCCTCGGTCCCACGGACGGTACGGCCGCCGAGGCCACCGAGCGCTGTCTGGGTGTTCTGCGCCGGTTCTCGGAGGACGTCACCGAGCTGGTCCGTGTCGAGACGGCCGACTGGATCGTGGAGTTCCGCAATGGTTCGGCTCCGATGGGTATCCAGGGGGCGGTGACGTCCGGGGGGCGGCAGGACCCGGGGGCCGCGCAGGGGCGGTTTCCGCTGCCTCCGGGGCCGCCCGCCCGGCCGAACATGCCTCGGCAGCGGCCGCCCGAGCCTCGGTGAGGCGGGAGTTTTCCGCCCCCGCCGCCCCTTCCCGTCCCGTCCCTGGGGGCTGCGCCCCCAGACCCCCATCGGCCCGAAGGGCCTCGTCCTCAAACGCCGGACGGGCTGAAAACAGACTGGAGCGCTGAACTACTCGCACAAGCCCGCCGCCCGCCCGCACGGCAGATGTCCCCGCTCCCGGATCACGTCCTGGCTGGTGCCCTCGTCGAGGTAGGCGAGGAAGCCGGCGGTGAGGGAGCCGGGGGCGGGAGTGCGGTAGGTGTAGGCGTACTCGACACCGCGGTAGGGGTACTGGCCCAGATGGTCGGCCGAGGCCGGCTCGCCGTCCAGCGGCGCCCGGCGGACGCCCTTGTGGCCGGTGGCCAGGGTGAGTTCGCTGTAGCCGAGGGCGCCGGGCTGGGCGGCGACCTTGTCCAGCACGTCCTCGGTGGAGGCGAGTTCGCAGCGCGTGACGGGGGCGCGGGCGGCGGCGGCCACCGCCTTGTCCGTCAGCGGGTCGCAGTCCAGGGATGTCGTGGGGGTCATCTCCCAGGCGCCCGCCAGCACCCGGTCCTGGAAGATCTGCCGGGTCCCCGAGTACGCGTCCCGGCTGACCAGGACGACCGGCAGGTCGGGCAGGCGCGGGAGGTTCGCGGGGCGGGAGGCGTTCAGGTCGCTCCAGCGCCTGACCTCGCCCCGGTAGAGGCGTTCGACCTCGGCCCGGGTCAGACCTCGGGCGCCGAGGTCGATGCCGTCGTTGACGACCAGGGTGAAGACCGAGAGGGCGATCTCCTCGCCGTGCAGGCCCAGCCGGTCGCCCATCGGGCCGTCCGAGAAGGCGATCACCGAGCGCGCACCCGTCGCGGCGAGCCCGGCCACCCCGGCCTCGCTGCCGCGTGCCTCGACGGTGATGTCGGCGCCCTCGCAGTCCTTCTCGTACTCCTTCGCGAGGGTCTCGATCACCGGGGCGAAGGCGGTGGAGCCGGTCACGGTCAGGCTGCCCGTCTCGCAGCCGAGCGGGGGCGGGGTGTCGTCGCGGGCGACCACGATCGTGGCGAGGACGAGGACGGACAGGGTGAGCAGGCCCGTGAAGATCCGTGCAGCGGGGCTGAACACGGGCGGGATCTCGTCCGGGGTGGCGCTGCGGTTGGGGTGCACCTCGCCGTCCCGGATGCCGCCGATCATCCGTATCGGACGGCCCACGTCACCGCCGGACAGCAGCACCAGCAGCTTGAAGTGGTCGCCGTGGTTGAGCGGGACGCGCGGGATGCGCAGCCGGTTGCCCTCGTAGCCGAAGCCGCGCTCGGGGGTGAAGTGGTCCATGAGGTGGTCGGTGTCGACCGGCTGGGTGACCGAGACCCCGCGGACCGTGCGGTCGCTGAACACCGCGGTCAGGCCGTGCGGTTCGGGGCCGGTGTAGTCGTCGCGGTCGATGCCCTGCGAGCCGTCGTTCTCGACGCGGAGGAGGACGAGGGTGGCGTCCGACATGTCCGGGGCCTCGTCGAAGAGCCCGAGTCTGACGTTGGCCCGGCCCAGACGTACGTCGTCACCGATCGGGTTGTCCATCTGCACGCGGTACCCGATGCGCTTACGGCGCGGTACCCGGCGTTCGAACCAGACCATGACCCCGGACGCGACGATGCCGAGGAGGGCGGTCCCGACCGCCACGAAGTTCTCCGCGCTCAACCACTGCACTGTGGGTGCCCCCGCAACTCCCGCAGTTCGCTCGTACGACCACCGTACGGCCGTACGAGTGGACCTGAGGGGTCGGCGGGACGAAGTTCGCCCTGCGTTCAACCGGCGTACGCGGGAGGGGATTTCACGGTGAGACCGGTGCCGTGGGGGCCGTCGGCGCCGCGCCGGGGCCCTCGGCGTCCAGGGTGGCGTAGACGGTCCAGCCCGCGCCCACGGCGACCACCAGCGCGGCGGCGACGAGGGCGGCCGTGACGGGACGGCTGCGGTGCCCCGGCTCCTCCTTCGGTTCCGGCGCGTACGGCGTCATGTACGTGCCGGGCGAGGGGCGTTGCCGGGAGTCGTCGTGCTCGGGTTCGGCCGAGGCGTGTTCCTCCGGACCCTCCATCGCAGGCCCTCCCCCGAGACCGCACACCTGCACGACACAGGTCCAGTGTCTACGTCCGCTCCTCTCCCGTCGAGAGCTGGTCGAGCACCTTGGACAGCCGCTCCAACGTCCCGACGGCCTCGGCGAGTTCGACGTCCCCGAAGGCCTCCGCGAGCCGGTCGGCGAAGGCCGCGTGTCCCGGGTCGATCCGCCGCACGGCGGCCAGCCCCTGGGCCGTCGGCGCGAGGAGCTTGGCGCGGCGGTGGGCGGGGTTCGGCCGGTACTCGGCCAGCCCCCGCTCCACCAGCAGATCGGCGATCCGCTGCACGCTCTGCCGGGTGATGCCCATCTCCCGGGCGATCCCGGAGACCGGCAACGGCCGGCCGAGCACCGCGCCGAGCACCTGCCACCAGGCGGCGGTGAGCCCGGCGGGCCCGGCCAGCTCCTCGGCCACGCCCAGGAACTGCCCGTTGAGCCGGAACACCCCGAGCGCCCCGCGGCTGAGCAGTTCCTGTCGCTCCCGGCTCACTGTGTGGCCGCCTTCTCCAGCACGGCGTACGCCGCCGGGTCGGAGTCGTGGAACAGCCGGTACCAGGCGTCCAGCACCTCGCCTTCGTACACCCCGAGCAGGCGGAAGATCTCCCGGGCGAACGCGACGGGTTCGGTGGGCCCGGCGGTGATCAGCCCGCCGTCGGTCACGGCGTCCGCGTCGACGTACCGCGCGGCGCCGCCGTAGCCGGTGGCCGCCAGATAGAAGGACACGGCACTGGTGTGCGCCCTCTCGTCGAGCAGGCCCTCGCGCGCGAGTCCCGCGGTGGCCCCGCAGATCGCGGCGACGGGCACCCCGGCGTCGAGGAACTCCCGCGCCTTGCGGGCGAAGGGGGCCAGGTCGTCGCCGGTGTCCCAGAGGTCGGCGCCCGGGAGGATCAGCAGGGAGCTGTCGGACGGCCCCACGTCGTCCAGGGCGCACGCGGGCTGGACCCGCAGGCCCCCGATGGAGGTCACCGGTTCGCGCGAGGGGCCGACCGTACGGATCCCGTGACCGGCCCGGGCGAGATACGCCGTGGCGTGGCCCGTCTCCCAGTCGGCGTAGGTGTCGTACACGGCGAGATGCACGGGTTTGGTATTCATGACAACATGCTGTCATTCAGACAGTGTGCTGTCAATCACATGGCGCTGGACAACGTGTCGCGGAATGCCTCCGTCCACAGACAGGACGCCCATACCGGTTCCGTATCGCGGACATTTACTCTCGGGCGTATGACCCCTCAGCCAAACCCCGAGGTCGGCGCCGCCGTGAAGGCCGCGGACCGTGCTCATGTGTTCCACTCCTGGTCCGCGCAGGAGCTCATCGACCCGCTCGCCGTCGCCGGTGCGGAGGGGTCGTACTTCTGGGACTACGACGGCAACCGCTATCTCGACTTCACCAGCGGGCTCGTCTACACGAACATCGGCTACCAGCACCCGAAGGTCGTCGCCTCGATCCAGGAGCAGGCGGCGACGATGACGACGTTCGCGCCCGCCTTCGCCGTCGAGGCCAGGTCGGAGGCCGCCCGGCTGATCGCCGAGCGGACGCCCGGGGACCTGGACAAGATCTTCTTCACCAACGCCGGCGCCGACGCCGTCGAGCACGCCGTCAGGATGGCCCGGCTGCACACCGGCCGGCCCAAGGTGCTGTCCGCCTACCGCTCGTACCACGGCGGTACCCAGCAGGCGGTCAACCTCACCGGGGACCCCCGGCGCTGGGCCTCCGACAGCGCCTCCGCCGGGGTCGTGCACTTCTGGGCGCCCTTCCTGTACCGGTCCCGCTTCTACGCCGAGACCGAGGAGCAGGAGACCGCCCGGGCGCTGGAGCACCTGGAGACGACCATCGCCTTCGAGGGGCCCGCCACCGTCGCCGCGATCATCCTGGAGACCATCCCCGGGACCGCCGGGATCATGGTCCCGCCGCCCGGCTACCTCGCCGGGGTCCGCGAGATCTGCGACAAGTACGGCATCGTCCTCATCCTCGACGAGGTGATGGCCGGGTTCGGGCGGACCGGTGAGTGGTTCGCGGCCGACCTGTTCGGGGTCGTACCCGACCTCATGACCTTCGCCAAGGGCGTCAACAGCGGATACGTGCCCCTCGGCGGTGTCGCCATCTCGGGTGCGATCGCGGAGACCTTCGGCAAGCGGCCCTACCCCGGCGGGCTCACCTACTCCGGGCACCCCCTCGCCTGCGCCGCCGCCGTCGCGACGATCAACGTCATGGCGGAGGAGGGCGTGGTCGACAACGCGAAGCACCTCGGTACGGCCGTCCTGGAACCGGCGCTGCGGGAACTCGCCGAGCGGCACCCCAGCATCGGCGAGGTGCGCGGCGTGGGCATGTTCTGGGCCCTCGAACTCGTGAAGAACAAGGAGACCCGCGAGCCGCTCGTGCCCTACAACGCGGCGGGCGAGGCGAACGCCCCGATGGCCGCGTTCGGCGCCGCCGCGAAGAAGCAGGGCATCTGGCCGTTCGTCAACATGAACCGGACCCACGTCGTGCCCCCGTGCAACGTGAGCGAGTCCGAGCTCAAGGAGGGGCTGGCGGCGCTGGACACGGCGCTCTCCGTGGCGGACGAACACACGGAGTAAACCCCCCTCGCCTTCGAACGCGTAAGGTGGCGTGCTCGTAGACATATGTACGAGCACGCCATTTGCACTCGCGTGAGGGAGGCGCCCCGACGATGCCCGGCAGCAATGGCAGCGGTACCGTCACCCGCAGCACGCTGCGGCAGCAGATCGCGGACGCACTGCGCGACGAGGTGCTGGCCGGCCGGCTCCAGCCGGGCCAGGAGTTCACGGTGAAGGAGATCGCCGAGCAGTACGGCGTCTCCGCGACCCCCGTGCGCGAGGCGCTCGTCGACCTGTCCGCGCAGGGGCTCCTGGAGGCCGACCAGCACCGCGGCTTCCATGTGCACGAGTACTCGCTCGCCGACTTCCTGGGCATGATCGAGGCCCGCAGCCTGGTCACGGACGGCATGTTCCAGGCGCTCGACGCCGGGCACCGGATCTTCCAGGAGCTCGACGAGCCCCGTACCGCCGCGGCCGTGGCGGGCGTACGGCGACGTGGCGAGGAGGCCCGGCGGGCCGCCGCCGCGGGCGACCTGACCGTACTGATCGGCTACGACCTGCGCTTCTGGCGCGAGCTGAGCATCCTGTTCGGCAACCCCTACCTCGCCGACTTCCTGCACCGGCTGCGGGTGCAGACCTGGGTGTGCACGGTCCAGCACCTGCGCCGGCTCACCGATCTGCGCGGCAACCTGTGGTCCGGCCACACCGAGTTGGTCGAGGCCCTGTATCGCCGCGACACCAAGGCGGCCCGTGCGCTGCTCCTCGCCTTCAACGGCCACTATCTGACCCTCATTGAGAGCCTCGCCTCCGACTGAGCGCCCCCGGCACGGGTAAAGGACCACCACTACCCGCACGACGGGCCCCCGCGCCCGCACCACAGCGACTACCCTTCCTGACCACCGTGTGATGATGTCCGCGCACCGCGAGTATCCGAGGAGCTGTCTTTTGGCCTGTGACCTGTGGCTGGTGCCTCTCGTCGACGTGTTGTGCCACACCCCGGACAACCCGTTCGCCGAGGAACTCGCGCAATACAACAAGGTGCTCGCCGAGGCCGGGTTGCCGCCGGTGCCGGTGTACCAGTACATGCCCGGCCTGGCCGGTGAGGTCGCCCCGGTGGCCGGTTTCGACTACGACGCCCTGCACTTCCTGCGGCGCGCCTATCTGCTCCAGGTCTGCGGGCTCCCGGTCACCCCGGTCGACGAACTCGGCGGTGACTACGAGCAGTTGCTGGAGATGTTCGAGGCGACGGCCCAGCAGTCCCATCTGGTCTGGCACTACGACCACGCGGGCGCGTACGTCCCCGTCGACTTCCCGCACCCGCTGGCCAACGACGAACTCCTCGCGGGCGGCGGCCCGTTGGGCTCCTCGCAGGCCCTTCTGCGGGAACTGGAGATCGTCGCCCCGGTGATCGGCATCGACCCCGCCAATCCCCCGGCGCCGCCCGAGCCGCCGCGCGCTCCCACGGAGCTGGAGGAGCCGGCCGTGCCCGCGCCGTACGACCCCAGCCCCTTCGCCCGTGAACGCCATGTCTGGCTGGGCCTGCACGCGGCGGCCACCAGGAGTCTCGCCCAGGGGTCGATGATCATCTTCAGCTGAGGTCGGCCGAGGTCAACGCCCCAGCTGGGAGAGCCCCTTCTGGACGTCGTCGTAGTTCATCACCGGGGTGTAGCTGATCTTCGCGCCCAGGTTCATGAAGAACGGCTCGCTGATCACCGGCATCTGCGAGCTGTCCTGCATGTCGAAGAACAGGTAGGCGGTGCGCTGGCCGTTCTCGGCGGTGAAGTAGGCCGCTTCGGGCTTGATCTGTTCCAGCGACGCCTCGATCAGCTTCGGCAGGGTGCCGTGGCTGATGGCCTCGTTCGCCTTCTCCGTGTCCATGACCACTTTGAGCAGTACGCGCATCGCACTCACCTTCTCCGGATCGACACACGCCGATGCACGCTCCCAGCGTATTCCCAAATGGTCTATTTCTCCCTTTCTGCCGCCTTTCTGCTCCGGCCCTACTCCGGGGGGAGCAGCCGGACCGCCTCCCCCTGTGCGACGCCCACCCCGGGCCCTCGCACGCACCCTGGAGACATCCACGAAGGGAGACGGCGATGATCCTGGTGACCGGAGCGACGGGCCATGTCGGCGGCGAACTGGTACGGCGGCTCGCGGCGGCTGGGGTGCCGGTGCGCGCGATGACCCGGCGGCCCGCGCAGGCCCGGTTCCCCGCGAACGCGGAGGCGGTGTACGGCGACGCGGCGGACCCGGCGAGCCTGGACGCGGCCTTCGCGGGCGTGGACGGGGTCTTCCTGATGTCGGCGCAGGCGGTCGGCACCGCCCCCGAACCCACCCACGACCTCGCACTCGCCGCGGCGGCGGCCCGGGCCGGGGGCACCCCCTCCGGGGAAGCACTACGGGTCGTGAAACTGTCCACCCTGGACGGCGGGACGGGCGACGACCCGATCGCCCGCTGGCAGAGGGCGGCGGAGGCGGCGGTGACCGACCCGGCCCGCGGCTTCGCCTGGACCCTGCTGCGCCCGGGCCGTTTCATGTCCAACGCCCTGCAGTGGGCGGGGCAGTTGCGCGCCGGTGACGAGGTGGCGGTCCCCTTCGCCGACCGTCCGGCCGCGAGCATCGATCCGGCGGATCTGGCGGAGATCGCGGCACTGGCCCTGACTACCGGCGAACACGCCGGTGCCGTCCACGAGTTGAGCGGCCCCCAGTCGCTCACCCCGGTGGCGGAGCTGGCGATCCTCGGCGAGGTCCTCGGTCGCGACCTGCGCGCACGGCCCGTCCCCGCCGACGCGGCCCGCGCGGGCATGTCCCGGTACGGCTTCCCTCCCGAGGTCGTCGACGCGATCATGCGGCGCACGCTCGACGGCGACCGGGGCTCGGAGGTGCTGCCGACGGTGGAGAAGGTGCTGGGCCGCCCGGCACGGACGTTCACCCAGTGGGCGAGGGCGCACCGGGAGGAGTTCTGAGGCCCGAGGAGTTCTGAGGCGCTGGGTACCCGGCCCCCGAGGTTGAGTACCGCTACTCAGGCGGCGGGTCCCGGTCGCCCGGCATCGTGGAGACCACGGACGGGGCCCGCAGCTCCGAAACGACTTACTGGGGGCTCCAGATGACCGGCTCGCGTTCCTTCCTCAACCCGCTCTCCCTCGGCTACCTGATCGTCGTGGCCGCGGTCGTCGGCTGGGTCGGTGTGGACACGCTGTTCGTCGAGCACGCGGACGCGAGTCTCGCCGCTGTCTGGGCGTTCCTGGTCACGGCCCCGGCGTCCCTGCTGTTCGTGATGCTCCCCGACAGCCTGGCGTGGGCCGGGGTCGTCGCCGGGGCCCTGGTCAACGCGGCAGTGCTCGGGGCCGCGTACCGGAGCATCAACGGCCGCCGACCGCACCCCACGGCCTGAAAGTCCCACGCCCCCGCGACGAGCCCGGCGTCCCTGCTGTTCGTGATGCTCCCCGACAGCCTGGCGTGGGCCGGGGTCGTCGCCGGGGCCCTGGTCAACGCGGCAGTGCTCGGGGCCGCGTACCGGAGCATCAACGGCCGCCGACCGCACCCCACGGCCTGAAAGTCCCGCGCCCCCGGCGACGACCTGGCAGCCAACTGCCCGGTGGTCGCCGGGTTTTGCGCGTCACCGGTCCGGGATGATCCGCTGAACGGGTGAATCGCCGCATACGCTCACAAAAGGCTGGGCATGCAGCGCGCATGCGCCCCGTCTTGATCATCTCCGTCCTACTCGCTGCCCTCACGCCACTCGCGGCCCCGCCCGCGCACGCCGCCGCTGCCGTACCGCCCGGGCATGTCTACTTCTGGGCGGAACCGGGGCAGATGGGGCCGGGCGGCGCCTGGGACTACGCACCTCCCGGGTACAAGGAGGCCGAGCCGCGTGTGAAGCGGCACGCGTACTCCTTCGACTCGCACGCGCCCGGGACCGTGTACGCGATCAGCTTCAAGGGCGGCGGCGCCTGTCTGTACCGGGCGATCCGTCCGGACGACTACTCCGACAACTGGGCCTGGGCCACGAAGTTCGACGGGGTCAGCGACACCACGATGGGCTGCGAGGCCGGCTGACCCGCCCACCGCCGCGCCCATGCGTTCTCGTACGGCGACGGCCCTGGCCGTCCTCCTCGCTCCGCTCACCCTGCTCACCGCCTGCACGGCCCGCCCGGCGCCCAGCGCCGACGACGTCGTCAAGGCGGCCACCCGCAAGCTCACCGACGACTGCCTGACCCGCCGGGGCCTCACCGCGACGTCGGACCAACAGCACGTGTCCGACGCCCTGTTCGGCGCCGGAAAGGCGGAGCTGTCGCTCCGGCTGCCCACCGGCTACACGGTCCGCGCCCACACCGACGGCTGTCTCGCGGCAGCCGAACAGCGGCTCTACGGCGACCAGGACCGCTGGTTCCGTACCTCCGTCGTCGTCAACAACCTGGGGCCCGAGGCCGCGAAGACCGGCCGCCCGCTCTCCGAGGTCCGTGCCGCGCACCGCGCGGAGATCGCGGAGTGGCGGCGGCTGCGCGCCCACGCCCTCACCACAGCGACCGCCCTACTCAAGGGCGGCGGCAGTGCCCACCCAAGCATTACCCGTCTGAAAGGAAACTCGTGAAGCGCTTCATCGCCGTCCTGACCGCCGGACTGTTCGCCACCGGAGCCGTCCTCGCCACCTCGGCCTCGGCCCAGGCGGCGGCCTGCGGCAGCGGGAACTTCTGCGCGTGGACGGACGCCAACTTCCAGGGCCAGAAGATCGAGTGGACCGGCGACGACGGCTGGTGGGAGGGGAACATGGCCGACCAGGACTCCTCGTGGGCCAACCACGGCATCTCCGGCCCCGGCATCAAGGACCACGTCAAGGTGTACGCCTCCGCCAAGCAGCTCGGCCCCATGACCATCTGTCTGGCCCCCGGCCAGGAGGTCGGCTACAACGGCGTGGCCAACGACCGGGGTGACTCCCACATCTGGGCCACCGGCTGCTGAGACGCCGGCGGCCCGTGCGGCGGGACTCGGTCAGAAGACCGGCGTCCCGCCCTGCGTCAGCTTCCAGTTGGTGACCGCGAAGTCCTTCGGGTCCAGGGCGCCCTTCGACGTCACGTAGTCGATCATCAGCTGGCGGATCTCGTTGGTGGAGCTGTAGGCGATGTCGGCGGCCGCGATGTGCGGGTAGCCGGAGCCGCCGTTGGCCCGGTAGTTGTTGACGGCGACGACGAAGACCTGGTCGTCGGCGACCGGAGTGCCGTTGTAGGACAGGTTCTTGATGCGGGAGCCCTCGGCCGCCGCGATGTCGATGTCGTACGAGACGCCGGCCGCGGTGTCGTACATGTAGTCCCAGAAGCTGTTGGCGTTGGTCAGCGTCGAGGTGTCCACGGCGGTGCCGACCGGCACCTGGTGGTAGTACTTCGCCCCGTACTCCAGGTAGTCCTTGAGCTGGGCGCCGGTGAGCTTCTTGCCGTACAGGGTGTTGTCGTAGATGTAGAGCCCGGCGATGTCCTTGATGGTGACGCTGCCCGCGGGGATGTCGGCGGTGCGCGAGAAGGGCGCGGCGACCGAGATGAGCGGGAGGGCGGCGTCGGCGGTCGACAGGCCGGTCTTGACGGTGTCCATCTGGACCTGGTGGATGAAGTCCATGATCGGGACGTCCTTCCAGCAGGACTCCGCCGCCGAGAGGTCCTCGGTACAGGTGCCGACGGCCGTGTTGACGTACTTCACCACCAGCTCGTGGTCGGCCTCCAGGAGCTTCTTGATCTCCGGGTCCTCGTCGACCGTGTTGGGGTTGAGGGTCTGCGCGGTCTTCTTGGTGACCTTCCACTGACCGCGCACGAGCTCCAGCTCGAAGTCGAACACGCTGAGCCGGTAGCCCCAGCAGTACGGCTCGGACAGGAGGACGTCCTCGCCGGTCTCGTCGTTCTTCACCGTGTACGACGGCACCTCGACGTGGGTGTGGCCGACCAGGATCGCGTCGATGCCGGGGACCTGCTGGGCCACGAGGTTGGAGGCGTTCTCGACGTACGGGAGCTCGTCGCCGTACGACGAGGAGCCGTCGAGCCCCGAGTGGTCGGTGAGGAAGACGACGTCACAGCCGAGCGCGCGCAGCCGGGGCACGTACTTCTTCGCCTGCTCGACCAGGCCCGGGAAGACCATCTTTCCGCTGACGTTGTCCTTGTCCCACAGCGCGATGCCGGGGTTGGTGAGGCCGAGGATGCCGACCTTGATGTCGGGGGCGCCGGGAACGCAGATCCGCTTGACGGTGTACGGCTGGAAGGCGGGCTTCAGCGTCTTGGCGTCCAGCGCGTTCGCGCCGAGCAGCGGGAAGTGGCACTGGCTCTCGAACTTGCGGAGCACCTCGATGCCGTAGTTGAACTCGTGGTTGCCGAGGGCGGCGGCGTCGTAGCGCATGTGGTTCATGGCGACGGCCATCGGGTGCTTGGACGCGCCCTTGTCGGTGATCGGCTTGACGCGCGCGAAGTAGTAGGCCAGGGAGGTGCCCTGGATGATGTCACCGGCGTCGACGAGCAGCACGTGCTCCTCGCCCTTGGCCCTGCGCTGCTGCTTGATGAGGGTGGCGACGCGGGCGACGCCGACGGAGTTGCCCTTGGCGTCGGAGTAGGCCTTGTCGAGGTAGTAGTCCCAGTCGAAGACGTGGCTGTGCAGGTCGGTGGTGCCGAGGATGGAGAACGACCAGGTCTTCGGGGCCTTCGCGGGCTTGTGCTCGGCGGCCTGGGCGGCGGGTGCGCCCGCCGCCCCCGCGACGGCCACGGCCGCACCGGTGACGGCCGACTTCTTCACGAAATCCCGGCGGTTGAGGGGGCTGACGGGCATGGGCGGACTCCTGGGGAGGGCGGGAGCGAGTGTGAGCCGACAATGACTACACGCGTAGATCGTGACTGCCGACCCTCGCCGTCGAAACCAGGAGTTATCCAACTCTGGGTCAAGTAAAGGAAATGAGCGGGGTTTCGGAAAGGAGAGGGCCCGGTGTCCCCGGGCCCCTCACTTTCAGCCGAGGACTTCGCCCGCGACCGTCGACTGCCGGAGCTGGAGGCTCCTCCAGCCGGGCAGCACCTCGGGGTTCTCCGTCAACCACTTCGACTGCTCCGCGGCCAGCCTGGTATAGGAAATGGCCAGATAATCCGTTTCGCCCTTGCAGCGCAGATCCGCCTGCGCCGCCGGGTGCTTGTACAGGTCCGTGTCGGCGGGCAGGGACTTCACCAGGGTCACCGGGTCCGTGGTCTCGACGCCGGCCCGGAGCACGCACGTGCGCCACCGTTCGTTGACCGCGCGGAACTGCGCGTCCTGGTCCAGCCGTTCCAGCGACTCGTTCTGCCCGTCGTGGAGCTGGAGCCGCAGCCGCAGATACCTGAGCCGCCCTTCCGTGCCCCCGAGCAGCCGCTGCTCCGCCTCGGCCTGGCAGCCGTCCGCCGGCCGGGACACCTGGAGGGACGCGCCCTTCGCGGAGATCTTGTGGTCGGGGTCGCCGTAGAGCGCCCGTGTGAACGCCTTGCTCCTGGGCTGTTCCGGGGGCAGCGACTCGGACGGCTCGGTCCCGCGCGGGGGAAGGGGCTCCAGGCCGAACGGTGACGGCCGCTCGGCGGTCCCGTCGGTCACCTCGGCCACCGGGGCGGGTTCGTAGCGGAAACCGAGCTTCGTCATGCACCCGACGATGAGACGCTGCTTGGCCAGCGCGACCCGGTGCTGCGGTTCGGTCCACCGGTAGAAGATTCCGTTGATCGGGGGTCGCAAGGCCAGGCGGGCCACCGACTCCTTCGACCGGTCCGGCACCGGCGCCGACTCCCCCGGCCGTGCCGCGTACGCCCAGGCCCCTGCGCCCAGGACGAGGACGACCACCATCGGCGCGACGAAACGACGTATGCGTGCGGGCACTGTCCCTCCCCTCCTTCTCGTGCTTCTCGCCATTTCCTCGAGCAGGTCCGGCCCGGTGGTGCACCGGGCCGGACCGAGTCCGTCGACCCGTCGCCGCTGTTACCAGCAGTCGATGGACGTCGTCCCGCGCAACTGGAGGGAGCTCGCCCGCTGGCGCAGGCCGCTGGTCAGCCCGCTGCCGTTCGTGGTGCTGGTGTTTCCACCGTTGCTGGCGGTGGAGGCGATGTAGTCACCGGGATTCACACAGAACAGGAATCCCGAGTAGTTCGCACCGTCGTAGTAGTGGCTCTCGTAACCCCCGGTGCTGGAGTTACTGGCGGACCACACGTTGTTGTCCACGGCCGCGCCGTAACCGGCCTGACCGCTCGACTGGTTGAAGGTGTCACCGCTGAAGTTGGAGTCGCTGTTGAAGTACGAGTGCCGGGCGGAGTCGATCGTGGAGTAGAAGACGCAGTGGTACCCCGAGGCGCAGTTGGGTCCCGCCGAGGCCGGAGCCGCGACGACCGCACCGCCGGCGGCCACCATGGCGGTCAGACCGGCGAGGAGTCCGAGCCGCCGGCGTATACGTGACTTCTCATTCCGTACAGGCATTTGCCTTTCCGTCCTTCCGTTGATTCGACCCGTTAACCGGGTTGCCCGAACCGCATTCGAGATATCGGCGCCGGAATTCCGGGCCGCTGTCTCGAAGTGGTCCGTGAGATCAACGGAACTATTGCCGAGCAAGTCGGGCTCGGCCATGCTGTGTCGCCCGGTGGCAAACACCAAGGCCTTGGGGGAGAACGCGATGCTCCGTATCCACTTCACCGACCGGGATCTCGCCCGGATCCGCGTGGCCGCCCATCCGGATCCACTGTGGGAGATCGCCACCAGCCTGCACCGCTTCCAGAGCCGCCGTGGCCGCTGGGCCTTCGCGGCCTGGCATCGCGTCAGCAGAGCCCGGCTGCGCGAGAGACGGCTGGACCGGGTCCTGCGGACCGGGCTGCTGCCGCTGTTCCCGAGAGCCGCGTACTACCCGGACTTCCTGAATCCCGCCGAGTCCGCCGAAGGGCTCGGCCCCGGCCTTGAAGCCATCCTGGCCACACCGCCGCACCGGGTCCTGCACGAGATGTCGATCCTCGACCGCCGCGTCGGTGCGCCGTCCTGGGCTCCGCGGCTGGCCGACACCGAGACCCGAAAGGAGCTGGTCGAGGCGATCCGCGGCTACCACGAAGCCGTCATCGCCCCGCACACCGACCAGATGCAGGCCCGGTTCGAGGCCGACCGGTCGGCCCGCTGCCGGGGTCTGCTCGACGGCGGCGTCGAGGGCATGCTCGCCGGGCTCGCGCCCACGATGAGATGGCGCAGCCCCGTGCTGTACGTCGACTATCCCGCCGCCGAACGGGACCTGTGCCTGAACGGCCGCGGGCTGGTGCTCGTCCCGTCGTACTTCTGCTGGCACACCCCGATCGGTCTCGCCGACCCCACGCTGTCGCCGGTCCTGGTCTACCCGATCCTGCACAGACCGGCCGCCGCGCCGGAGTCGTTGCCGGCCTCCCCGCAGGCCGAGGCCTTACCCGACGGCTCGGTACCGGCCCCGTTGAGCACCCTTCTCGGGCGCACCCGGGCCACCGTCCTCTGTGTCACCGCCACCGGTGCCACCACCGGCGAGATCGCCCGTGCCGCCGGAGTGTCCAGCTCCTCCGCCAGCAAGCACACCACCGCCCTGCGCGACGCCGGGCTGATCATCAGCATCCGGCACGCCACCAGCGTCCTGCACACCCTCACCCCGGCCGGCGTCTCGGTGCTGCGCGCCACCCGCCGCTGACTCCGCACCGGCGACGCCGACAGTTCCGAAAAACCGTCGGCGTCGCCAAAGCGGGCGTTAGAGGAACGAGTTGATCTCGATCGTCTCGTCCCGGCCCGGGCCCACGCCGATCGCGGAGATCGGGGCGCCGGACATCTCCTCCAGCGCCTTGACGTAGTCCTGGGCGTTCTTCGGGAGGTCGGCGAAGGTCTTGGCCTTCGTGATGTCCTCGCTCCAGCCGGGGAGGTTCTCGTAGATCGGCTTCGCGTGGTGGAAGTCGGTCTGCGAGTAGGGGAGCTCCTCGACGCGCTTGCCGTCGATCTCGTACGCCACGCAGACCGGGATCTGCTCCCAGCCGGTGAGGACGTCGAGCTTGGTGAGGAAGAAGTCGGTGAGGCCGTTGACGCGGGTCGCGTAACGGGCGATCACCGCGTCGAACCAGCCGCAGCGACGGTCACGGCCGGTGGTGACACCCCGCTCGCCGCCGATGCGGCGCAGCGCGTCGCCGTCCGCGTCGAAGAGTTCCGTGGGGAAGGGGCCGGAGCCCACACGGGTCGTGTAGGCCTTGAGGATGCCGATGACCCGGCTGATCTTCGTCGGACCCACGCCGGCGCCGGTGCAGGCGCCGCCCGCGGTCGGGTTCGACGAGGTGACGAAGGGGTACGTGCCGTGGTCGATGTCCAGGAGCGTGCCCTGGCCGCCCTCGAACAGGACGACCTTGTCCTGCTCCAGGGCCTGGTTGAGCAGCAGGACCGTGTCGGCGACGTAGGGCTTCAGCCGGTCCGCGTAGCCCAGCAGCTCCTCGACGACCTGCTCCACCTCGATGGCGCGGCGGTTGAAGACCTTGGTGAGGAGCTGGTTCTTGCCGTCGAGGGCCGCCTCGACCTTCTGGGTCAGGATCGACTCGTCGTACAGGTCCTGGATGCGGATGCCGACGCGGTTGATCTTGTCCGCGTAGGTCGGTCCGATACCGCGCCCCGTCGTGCCGATCTTCCGCTTTCCGAGGAAGCGTTCCGTCACCTTGTCCACGGTGACGTTGTACGGCGTGATGACGTGGGCGTTACCGCTGATCAGGAGCTTGGAGGTGTCGACTCCGCGGTCGTTCAGTCCGTTCAGCTCGGAGAACAGGACCGATGGATCGATGACGACACCGTTACCGATGACCGGGGTGCACCCCGGAGACAGGATTCCGGAAGGGAGCAGGTGGAGGGCGTACTTCTGATCGCCCACGACTACCGTGTGGCCGGCGTTGTTGCCGCCCTGGTAGCGCACCACATAGTCGACGGATCCACCTAGAAGGTCCGTCGCCTTTCCCTTGCCTTCGTCACCCCACTGAGCACCGAGCAGCACAAGTGCGGGCACGCGCGTACACCCCTTCCGGGCGGGGCATGTCCAAGGTCAGGGATGTGCGCGTACGGTTCACCGTCGCGTGCACCAACGGCCGTGGTCGGCCGCTGCCCGTCGGACCCGGGTGCCCCGGAATAGACGAAGCCCCTGGCGCAATAGCGCAAGGGGCTCTTGCACAAAGATGCTACCCGAGGAAGCGAGGCATGGCCGAGGTGGCGACTTCCGCGACTTCCGATCAGCTGCTCGTAGTGATCGATCCGGTCGCCCGACAGACCGACGGCGAGTCCGTACGGATCGTGAAAGACGTGCTCAGCGCGGGTGCGGCGACAAAGGTGTGCCTGCCGGAGGGGCCCGAGGAATTCGCCCGGGCGCTGGCCCGGCGCGGCTCCCGGCGGCCGGTGGTGGTCGGTGACGACCGCGCGCTGATGCGGGCGGTGGTGCTGCTGCACCGGCAGCGGGAACTGGCGCAATGTGTGCTGTCCGTGGTCCCGGTGGGCCCGGTGCTGGGCGTCGCCCGCACGCTGGGGCTGCCGACGGGGGCGGTGGCGGCCGCGCGGGCGGTGCTGGACGGCGCCGAGCGGCGGCTGGACCTGCTGGTCGACGACAGCGACGGGGTGGTGCTGGGCACGCTGCGGATCCCGCCCCTGTCGGTCCCGGAGCCCGCCGAGGCGGCGGCTGGACGGCCCTGGCTGCGGACCTACCAGTCGCTCGTACGGACCCTGGTACCGGCCCGGCCCGCCCGGGAGCCGTTCGTGCCCGCGCCCGGCCCCGCCCGCCTGCGGGTGGAGGTGGACGGCGTCACGCTGGTCGACCTGGACCAGCCCCTGGAGGCGGTGTCTGTGACCCCGGGCTCCGGCGGCGGCCTGGCCTCGGTCGAGGTACGCCCGCTGTCGGTGGGCGCGGAGGCCTCCCCGCTGCTGGCCTCGGGCAGGACGGTGACGGTCACGGGATCGGACTTCCGCTACCGGGCGGACACGGGGGTCGCGGGACCGGTACGGAGACGGACGTGGGTGGTACGGGAGGGAGCACTGCGGCTCACGATGCCACGGTGAGCTCGGCGGGGGGCTCGGGGGGGGGCGGTGAGCCCTGCGGGCGGCTCGGGGGGCGCGGTGAGCTCGGCGGGCGGCTCGGGGCGGTCACCCGGGGCGGCTCGGGGCGGTCGCTGTGAGCCCTTCGGGGCGGCTCGGGGCGGAGGTCCGGCGGCCGCCCGGGGCGTCAGGGCCGTCGCCCGGGAAAGCTCGGGGCCGTCGCGGTGAGCCCTTCGCGGCGGCTCAGGGCGGATGCCCGGGACAGCTCGGGGGCGGACGCCCGGGACAGCGCAGGGCAGTCGGGTGAGCTCTTCGGATCGGCACAGGGCAGTCGCCGCGGGCAGCTCGGGGCGGTCCCGGTGAGCCCTTCGGGACAGCTCAGGGCGGAGGTCCGGGACAGCTCAGGGCAGTCACGGGTGGGCCTCGGGGCGGCTCCAGGCAGTCGTCCCGGAGCAGGTCGCGGCGGTCGCGCGGGGCGCTCAGGGCAGGCGCTCGGCGGTTTCGCCGTGATCGGTCTCGTCCTTCAGGGCCACGCCCGTCAGCTCCAGCTCCCTGGCCCGCCCCATGAGCCCCGCCAGCTTCACCGCCGCGCCCTCGTACGACAGCCCCAGCGGCGGCCTGATGTTGGACAGGCAGTTGCGGTCGGCGTCCGTCGTCGTGCCCGGGACCGGCCGGTACGTGAGATACGCGCCCAGCGAGTCCGCCGCCGACATACCGGGGCGTTCGCCGATCAGCACCACCACCATCGCCGCGCCCATCGCCGCCGCCACGTCGTCACCGAGGGCCACGCGGGCCTGTTCGGCGAGGACGACCGGGGCGACGCGCCAGTCCCCGAGGAGGGCCGTCGTACCACGCACCACCGCCGCCGCGTGCTCGTGCACCGCCCGGCTGGAGAGCCCGTCGGCGACGACGAAGACCACGTCCCACTCCCCCACCGGCAGGTGCGCGCGGTCCGTCGGGTCGAGGCGGCGGCCCAGGTCAGGGCGCTGGAGGTAGGTGAGCCGGTCGGCCGCCGCGCTGCGCACCCGTACCGTCGGCGTCCCCGCCAGCCCCGCCGCGATCACGTCCGGCTCGAACGCCGAGTGCACCGCGTCCCGCGCGGCCGCGTGGGCGGCCTGGAGTTCCAGGCGGTGCCGGGTGGGAAGCGCGGAGCCGGCCCGGCCGAGCCCGATCCTGGCCTGCGTGCGCAGCCGTAGCTCCGCCCACAACTCACCTGCCTGTACGGCTACTTCGGACATGCCACCGACTCCCTCCGTGTGTACGGTCACCTCGCTCACGCCGCCGACTCCCTTCCGGCGATCGCCGTCAACGGGTGGATCTCTCCGGAGACCTCGCGGATGCCGCCCCGTTCGTCCAGCAGCCCGATCGAGGCGAGCCAGGTCTCGAACTCCGGCGCCGGGCGCAGGCCCAGAACCTCCCGGAGGTACAGGGCGTCGTGGTAGGAGGCCGACTGGTAGTTGAGCATGATGTCGTCGCCGCCCGGCGTGCAGATCACGAAGGACGCGCCGGCCACGCCGAGCATGGTCAGCATGGTCGCCACGTCGTCGTCATCGGCGTCCGCGTGGTTCGTGTAGCAGATGTCCAGGCCCATCGGCAGTCCGAGCAGCTTGCCGCAGAAGTGGTCCTCCAGGGCGGCGCGCAGGATCTGCCGGCCGTCGTAGAGGTACTCCGGCCCGATGAAGCCGACGACGGTGTTGACCAGCAGCGGGTCGTAGCGGCGGGCCACCGCGTACGCCCGTGCCTCCACCGTCTGTTGGTCGACCCCGTGGTGCGCGCCCGCCGACAGGGCGCTGCCCTGCCCGGTCTCGAAGTACATGACGTTGGTGCCGACGGTCCCCCGCTCCAGCTTCAGGGCCGCCTCGTACGCCTCGTCGAGCAGACCCAGTGTCACCCCGAAGGAGGCGTTGGCCGCCTGGGTGCCCGCGATCGACTGGAAGACCAGGTCGACCGGGGCGCCGCGTTCCATCAGGTCCATGCTCGTCGTGACATGGCTCAGCACACAGGACTGGGTCGGGATCTCGTACCGGCGGATCACTCCGTCGAGGAGTTCCAGCAGGTCCCGTACGGCCCTGGGGCTGTCGGTCGCCGGGTTGATGCCGATGACCGCGTCGCCTGAGCCCAGCAGCAGTCCGTCCAGCAGGGCCGCCGCCACGCCCGCCGGGTCGTCGGTGGGGTGGTTGGGCTGGAGCCGGGTGGCCAGCCGTCCCGGCAGCCCGATCGTGGAGCGGAACGCGGTGACCACGCTGACCTTGCGGGCCACGGCGACCAGGTCCGCGTTGCCCATCAGTTTGGAGACCGCCGCGACCATCTCGGGTGTGAGCCCGGGCGACACGGCGGCCAGGGTCTGGGGGGAAGCCGCTTCCGACAGCAGCCACTCCCGGAACCCGCCGACCGTCATCGAGGCCACCGGCGCGAACGCCGCCGCGTCGTGCGTGTCCAGGATCAGCCGGGTCACGTCGTCGGTCTCGTACGGGATCAGCGGCTCGGCGAGGAAGTCCGCGAGCGGTACCTCGGCGAGCGCCCAGCGCGCCGCGACCCGCTCCTGTTCGGACGCGGCGGCCAGTCCGGCCAGGCGGTCACCGGAGCGTTCGGAGCTCGCGGCGGCGAGCAGGCGGGCGAGGCTCTCGAAGCGGTGGCGCCGACCGCCGAGCACGGACGAATAGCTCATGCGACGACGCTACGAGCCCCGTGTTGCCACCAGATTTCTAAAGGTCTGGTTGACAAACTTTTAACGCCCCGAGACCCTTGCGCGACTCATTCGGGCTACAGAGTTCCGGTTCGACACACAGTGGACGGGCAAGGAGAGGGGCCATCCGATGGCAGTGGACGAAGGAGTCGCCCCGGCGGCGGACACGGACGGGGACGCCTCTGTCCACCGACTGAAGGCCAACGCTGTGGGCCTGCTCGGGGTGGTCTTCATGGCCGTGGCGACCGCCGCGCCGATCACCGCGATGACCGGCAACGTGCCCTTCATGGTGTCGGCGGGCAACGGCATCGGCGCCCCGGCGAGCTACCTCGTCGCAATGGTCGTCCTGGCAATCTTTTCCGTCGGCTTCACCTCGATGGCGAAGCACATCACCTCGACGGGCGCCTTCTACGGCTTCATCTCCTACGGCCTCGGCCGCACCATCGGCCTGGCCTCGGGCCTGCTCGCCACCTTCGCGTACGTCGTCTTCGAACCGGCGCTCATCGGCATCTTCTCGACGTTCGCGACGGGAACGCTGAAGGACCAGACGGGGCTGCACATCCCGTGGTGGGCGTTCGCGGTCCTGATGCTCGCGATCAACGCGATGGGCACCTGGTTCGGCATCTCGGTCGCCGAGAAGCTCCTCGTCGTCCTGCTCGCCACCGAGGTGACCATCCTCGCCGCGATGGCGATCTCGGTCGCCTTCCACGGCGGCGGCCCGAACGGCTTCAGCCTCGACCCGGTCAACCCCGTCAACGCCTTCAAGGGCACCTCCGCCGGACTCGGCCTCTTCTTCGCCTTCTGGTCGTGGGTCGGCTTCGAGTCGACGGCGATGTACGGCGAGGAGTCCCGCAACCCGAAGAAGATCATCCCCAAGGCGACGATGATCTCCGTCCTCGGCGTCGGCGTCTTCTACGTCTTCGTCTCCTGGATGGCCATCTCGGGCACCGGCGAGTCCAACGCCGTCAAGGTCGCCACCGACAACCCCCTGCAGCTCTTCTTCGGGCCCACCGAGCAGTACGTCGGCCACTGGGCCGTAGACGTCATGCAGTGGCTGATGATCACCGGCTCGCTGGCCTGCGGCATGGCCTTCCACAACTGCGCCGCCCGCTACATGTACGCGCTGGGCCGCGAGGGCGTCCTGCCCGTCCTGAAGAACACCGTCGGCCGCACCCACGCCCGGCACGGCTCGCCGCACATCGCGGGCCTGGTGCAGACGGTGGTGACGGGACTCCTGCTCCTCGCGTTCGCGGCGGCGGGCAAGGACCCGTACAACGGCACCTACGTCCTGCTCGCCATCCTCGGCACCATGGCGATCCTGATCGTCCAGGCCGTGTGCTCCTTCGCGGTGCTGGCGTACTTCCGCAAGAACCACCCGGAGAGCCGCCACTGGTTCCGGACCTTCACGGCCCCGCTGGTCGGCGGCGTCGCGATGCTCGCCGTGGTCGTGCTCCTGGTCTCCAACATGGGCGCGGCGGCCGGCACGGAGTCGGGTTCCCTCGTCCTGAAGGCCACGCCGTGGCTGGTGGCGGCGGTCGCGGCACTGGGCATCGGGTACGCGCAGTACCTCAAGCGCCGGTCACCGGAGCGGTATCTGCTGCTGGGGCGGACGGTGCTGGAGGAGACCAAGGAGCGGTAGCCCCTCGACTCCTAGTCGCCGAACAGCTGGTGGCGGTGCACCCGCCACCGCTCCATCATGGCCGCGACCTCGCCCTCGACGAACTCGAAGAAGGCGAGCGTCTCGGCCATGCGGCGTCCGGCCGGGGTGTCGGCGCCGAGGCTGCTGACGCCCTCGCGCAGGGCGCTCTCCCACCGCTTGATGATGGCCTCACGGTTGGTCAGGGCCTCGTACCACTGGTCGCCGTGCACCCGGTAGCGCTCACGGCGTGAACCGGGCTCCCGCTCGCGCGAGACCATGTGCGTCTGCGCGAGGTAGCGCACCGCCCCGGAGACGGCTGCAGGGCTGATCCGCAGCTGCTCGCCCAGTTCGGCGGAGGTCATGGTGCCCTCGTCGGAGGACAGGAGCGCGGCGAAGACGCGGGCCGGCATGCGCTGCATCCCGGCCTCGACGAGCTGCGCCGCGAAGCTCTCCACGAACTTCGAGACCGCATCCTGATCACGCCCCGCCGCATCCGTCATGGTCACCACCCTAACGGGGCTTCATACGCTTCCTTAACTTCACAAATTTCTGAAAGAAGCGTACGTTCCGAAGCATGACGAAGGCAATCAGCGTCTCCGGACTCCACAAGTCGTTCGGCGGCACCCACGCCCTCGACGGCCTCGACCTGGACGTCGAGACCGGTGAGGTGCACGGCTTCCTCGGCCCCAACGGCGCCGGCAAGTCCACCACCCTCCGCGTCCTGCTCGGCCTGCTGCGCGCCGACTCCGGCGCCGCGCAGGTGCTGGGCCGCGACCCGTGGACGGACGCGGTCGAGGTGCACCGACGCATCGCCTACGTCCCGGGGGACGTGACGCTGTGGCGGAACCTGTCGGGCGGCGAGGTCATCGACTTGTACGGCCGTCTCCGCGGCGGCCTCGATCCGGCCCGCCGCGCCGAGCTGATCGAACGCTTCGAGCTGGACCCCACCAAGAAGGGCCGCACCTACTCGAAGGGCAACCGCCAGAAGGTCGCCCTGGTCGCCGCGTTCGCCTCGGACGTGGACCTGCTGATCCTGGACGAGCCCACATCGGGCCTGGACCCGCTGATGGAGGCGGTCTTCCGGCGCTGCGTCGAGGAGGAGCGCGACCGCGGCCGTACGGTCCTGCTGTCGTCGCACATCCTGAGCGAGGTCGAGGAACTCTGCGACCGGGTCAGCATCATCCGGCGCGGCCGCACGGTGGAGTCGGGTTCACTGGCCGAGCTGCGCCACCTCACCCGGACCAGCGTCACGGCCGAACTCGCGGGCGCCCCCAACGGGTTGGCCCGCCTCCCCGGCGTCCACGACCTCGACATCCAGGGCCGCCGGGTCCGGCTCCAGGTCGACACCGAGCAACTCGACGCCGTACTGCGGTCGTTGACCGACTCGGGCGTGCGCACGCTGACGTCGACCCCGCCGACCCTGGAGGAACTGTTCCTGCGGCACTACCAGGACGAGGCCGCGTCATGACCTCCCTCGCGGGCACGGGCGCCCTGCTGCGTTTCTCGCTCCGCCGCGACCGGGTGATGATCCCGGTGTGGGTGTCGGTGAACGCCCTCATGGTCCTCTCCATGCCGAACACCCTCAGGGGCCTGTACGGCACCGAGGCGGAGCGCAGCGACCTGCTCCACCAGGTCGCCACCAACTCCTCCCTCCGCGCGCTGATCGGCCCGGTCTTCGACGACTCCCTCGGCGCCCTCACCGCCTGGCGCGTCGGCGTCTACGCGGGCGCGCTCGCCGCCGTCACCGCGCTCCTGGTCGTCGTACGCCACACCCGTGACGAGGAGGAGAGCGGCCGGCACGAGCTGATCGCCTCCGGCGCGGTGGGCCGCCGCGCCTCGCTGACGGCGGCGCTGCTGGCGGCGGCCGTGGCGAGCGGGGTGCTGGCGCTGCTGGTGACGGCGGGTCTGGCGGGCCAGGGAGTTGGGGGTGCGGTGGCGTTCGGCCTGGGTCTTGCCGCCGTCGGCATGCTCTTCGCCACGATGGCCGCGATCGTGGCGCAGCTGACGGAGAGCGCGCGGCTGGCGCGGGGGCTGACGGCGGGGGTGCTCGGCACGGCCTTCATATTGCGGGCAGCGGGCGACTCGGCGTCGACTGAGGGTTCGTCGGTGCTGACGTGGCTGTCCCCGCTGGGCTGGTTGTCGCAGCTGCGCTCCTTCGCGGACGAACGCTGGTGGGTACTGGGGCTGTTCGCGGCGACGATCGCGGCGCAGGCCGCGCTGGCCTACGTACTGGCGGGCCGCCGGGACGTGGGCATGAGCTTCGTGCCGACGCGCCCGGGACCTCCCTCCGGCCGCCTGGGCACGGCAGGGGCCCTGGCCTGGCGGCTCCAGCGCGGCAGCGTCCTCGGCTGGTCGACCGGCTTCTTCCTCGCCGGGGTGGTCTACGGCGGCCTCACCGACGGCGTGGCCGACCTGGTCGGTGACAACGACAAGGCCCGCGAGATCTTCGAGCGGATGGGCGGACAGTCCGGCATCACGGATGCCTTCCTCGCCTCGATGACCGGGATGCTGGGACTGGTGGCCGCGCTGTACGTCGTCGCGTCGGTACTGCGACTGCACGGCGAGGAGACCTCGATGCGGGCGGAACCGCTGCTGGCGAACGCGGTGGGCCGACTGCGGTGGGCTCTCGGCCATCTGGTGATCGCCTTCGGCGGCTCGGTGCTCATCATGCTGCTCGCGGGCCTCGGCTTCGCCGTGGGCTACGGCAAGGAGGCCGGCCCGATCCTGGGCGCGTGCCTGGTGCAGGTGGCCGCGGTGTGGGTGATCGGCGGACTCGCGGTCCTGCTGTACGGGGTGGCCCCACGGCTGGCCCCCCTGTCCTGGGGAGTCGCCGGAGCGGTTCTGCTGATCGGCTGGGTGGGCCCGGCCCTGGACGCCCCCCAACCGATCCTGGACCTCTCCCCCTTCGGCCACCTGCCGAAGCTGCCGGGCGGCGGGATGGAGTGGGAACCGGTGCTGGTGCTGCTCGCGCTCGCGGCGGTGCTGGTGGCGGGCGGCCTGGCGGGGCTACGGCGACGAGACCTGACGACGTGAACCGTGGGCCCGGGCTCGCGCGTCCCTCCCTGCATGAAGCGGAGAGTGGACGGAGTGACCTGCGGGGGCTGCGCGCTGTCGGCGGCGGGGGCGATCGCGGCCCCGGCACTGTGGCTGTCCATGCCCCGCACCCAACGCCACCTGGGCGGCAGCTTCGAGAACGAGGGCATGAACCTGAAGGTCCTGTTCACGGAGTTGCCGTTCGTGGTGCTGGGGGGAGCGCTTCTGCCGCTCCTCGTCTTCACCCTGCTGGTGCGGTGGGTGGGCCGTCGACGGAGCTTCCACAACGGGACCTGACGACGCGACGCCGGGGGGGTCAGTCGACGTACTGCTTGAGTTTCTCGGTGTCGAGTTCGATGCCGAGGGGCTCGGGCAACATGAGCGGGACACCGAACGACGCTGTACGACAGTTGGCGTACCCGACATCCGGGTCCGGATCGCTGTAGAGCTGGGTTGTGCAGGCGTCCCGGTCGATCAGAAGGTAGAACGGGATGCCTGCGGCGCCGTAGGCAACCGGCTTCTCCTGACGGTCACGCCGGTCGGTGTCGGAATCGTACGACGTGACCTCAAGCACCAGGAGCACACCGCCCGGGCCGGCCCATTCGCCGTGCCCGGCGAAGTGATCCTCGGGCACCAGCACTGCGTCGGGACGGGCCCGGCCCTCTCGGTACTTCTCGACCATCAGCCCCTGCCCCTGGTACAGGTCCAGATCGGGCCTGACACGCATACAGCCCTTACTCAGCCACAGGACAATGGTGTTGTGGTCGCCATCGGCCACCTTCTTGACCCCGATCCGTCCGTTGATGAACTCGAACCTGACGGTGTCGTCGGTCTCCTTGGCGGCGAAGGCGGCGATCCTCTCGAACTCCTCCACCGACATCTGGGACGTCTGCACTGTGCGCTCTGCCATAACGGTCATGGTGCACCCCCTCTCAGGCTGTGGCCAGTGTGGCGAGCCCCGGACGAAGCACGTGCCCTGATCACCCGTTGATCAGCCGAACGAGTGATCACATCACCTCGACTCGCAGTCCCTCCAGCCCCCGGATCACGAAGTTCGGCTTGCGCTCCGGCTCCGCGGCCAGGGTCAGCGTCGGGGCCCTCTCCAGCAGGGCCGTCATGGAGGCCGCCAGTTCGATACGGGCCAGGGGGGCGCCGATGCAGTAGTGGATACCGGCGCTGAAGGAGATGTGCGGGTTGTCGGTGCGGGTGAGGTCGAGATGCTCGGGGTTCTGGAACACCTCGGGGTCGTGGTTCGCGGAACCGAAGAGCATGGCGATCTCGGCGCCCCTCGGGATGGTCGTCCCGTCGACCTCGATGTCGTCCAGCACCCAGCGTTCGAAGAGCTGGAGCGGGGTGTCGTAGCGCATGAGCTCCTCGACGGCCCGCGGGACGAGGGAGTGGTCCGCGCGCAGGGCGGCCAGCTGCTCCGGGTTACGGAACAGGGCGTACCAGCCGTTGACCGTGGAGTTCACGGTGGCTTCGTGACCGGCGTTGAGCAGCAGCACGGCCGTGGAGATCATCTCCTGCTCGGTGAGCCGGTCGCCCTCGTCGTGCGCGGCGATGAGCCCCGAGATCAGATCGTCGCCGGGTTCCTTGCGCCGCTCGGCGATCAGTTCCCGCAGGTACTCGGAGAACTCGACCGACGCCCGCACCGCCCTCGCCGCCACGTCCTCCGCCGGGCTCAGCTCGTACATCCCGCAGATGTCCGCCGACCAGGGCCGCAGCGGCGCCCGGTCCGACTCCGGGATCCCCAGCATCTCCGCGATCACCGCGACGGGGAGCGGCTCGGCGACATCGGTGAGCAGGTCGCCGCCGCCCTCCGCGACGAGCCGGTCCACCAGCTCACCGGCCAGCTTGGTCACATACGGCTTGAGCTGCTCGACCGTGCGCGGCGTGAACGCCTTCGACACCAGTCGCCGGATCCGGGTGTGGTCCGGCGGCTCCAGGTCGAGCATCCCGTGGTCGTTGAGCGTGTGGAACGGCTCGTGCGCGGCGGGTGGCGCGGTCCGCCCGAAGTCCTCGTGCGTGAACCGGTGCTGATACGTCCGCCCGAGCCTGCGGTCCCTGAGCAGCGCGGAGACGTCCGCGTGGTGCGGGACGAGCCACTGGTTCGTCGACTCGAAGTACTGCACCCGGCCTTTGGCACGCAGTTCGGCGTAGGCGGGGTACGGGTCGGCGAGGAAGGCCGGGTCCCAGGGATCGAAGGCTGCCATACGGGGACGCTAGCCGCTGAGGCGGGCGTCTGACCAGGGGTGTTCCTTCAGGTGGTCGATCAGGGCGGTGAACGACGCCTCCGGGAAGGAGAGGGTGGCCCGGGAGGGGGCCTTGGAGTCGCGGACGGCTATTCGGGGGTGCAGCTCGGCGACCTCGACGCAGGTGTCACCATCGCCGCCATCGGAGTACGAGGACTTACGCCAGTTCATCAGAGTTCCTTCGCCAGACGGTGGATGAAGTCACGCGACGCGACGGGGTCCAGCGACGCGCCTTCCACCCTACGGATCAGCATCCGCAGCCGGTCCAGCTGAGATTCGGCATCAATGAACGCGACCCCGGTGGGCGAGTCCCGCAGCCCGGTGTCGAGCCTGGGCAGGGGACCTCCCACGAACATCATTGAGGCCCCGGAACCGGCAAAGCCGTCCTGGTCAGTAGGGATCACGCGCACGGACGCATGACCCTCCTCGACCAGATCCAGGATCTGACGGAGTTGAGCACGCGAGGACTCACGGTCGGAGACACGGAGCCGCAGTGCGACCTCGTGGATGATCGCCTCGTACGGGGTTGGATCGTCACCCTCGATGACAGCACGGCGCCGCATCCGGTGCTCCACCCTGGGGGCGACCTCTTCGTCGGGCAACTCGGGGTTCATGTAGGCATAGACCGCGCGTGCGTAGTCCGGGGTCTGGAGGAGCCCCGGGATGCGGGTGATCACGATCTCGCGAAGGAACGTCGCGTGGTGCTCGGCTTCGGCCGAGTCCATGAACACCGGCGGCAGCACACCCCGGTACTCCTCCCACCAGCCCCGCGTCCGGTCGGTCGCCATCGCCACCAGCGCTTCGATCAACGCCTCGTCCGTACAGGCGTAGTGAGCAGCGAGACGCCGCACACGAGCCTCGCTCACACCGGTGAAGCCCAGCTCCACCTGGCTTATCTGCGTCGAGGTCGAGTTCAGCAGTCCGGCCACCTCGCGAGCCTTCAGCCCCGCCGCCTCCCGCAGTCGACGCAGCTCGGTGCCCAACCGAACCTGCCGTGCCGTGGAGTGACTCCTCGGCGCCATGCACCCTCCTCAACGGCCCTGTCGCCCTACCTCGTTGGAGGGTCAGGGTAGCCAATCGCTTGCCCCAGGAACAATTGTTGCCCTACCGTCGGTGACGCGACGCACACACTGCGGAACCCCGGGTTACCGGAAGCGCACCGCACCGCCCTGCCATGACGGCGCGACACAGCCACCGCCGGCCGACCGTAACCCCCCACCACCCGAACGGAGTTGCCGCATGCCCGAAAACGCCCCTTGGGAGTACGTCCTCCACATCCCCAACGACCCCCGAGCCGTCACCGTCAGCCGCCGCACTCTGCGCCTGATCCTGACCATGCACGGCCTGATCACCCTGGTCGACACCGCGGAGCTCCTCGCCACCGAGCTGGTCTCCAACGCCGTACTCCACACCAAGGGCCCCGCCGCACTGCGTGTGCGCTGGTCGCCACCGGGAACGCTCCGCCTCGGCGCGTGGGACGCGGACCCCGAGCCACCCGAGCCGCCGGGCCCCCTGGCCCACCTCACCGACGCCGAGAACGGCCGCGGCCTCGCCCTGGTCCGCGCCTGCGCCAACCTGTGGGGCTGGCAGCCCCTCTCCAGAAACGGCAACCGCGGCAAGTACGTCTGGTGCGAACTGGCCGCGGTGTGAGTCGGCCGCGACGAACGCGGTGCGCAAGCCGCGACCAGTGGCGGAAGCATCCGGGTACGGTGAAAGCGACACTGCGAAAGGGAGCCGACGCCATGACTACCCGACCGGCAGAGTCCGGCCAGCCCCACATCCCTCCCATGCGCACCATCGGGGAGCTTCGTGCAGCCCTGACCATGGGCTACGGCTTCCCCGGTGACGCCGACGATTTCGAGGCCGAGCTGGCCCGTGAGATCAACCATGCCGATCCGGCTGACCTTTCCGGAGTCGTCCGCTTGGTCGAGGAGTTCCGTGGCCGGGTAGCAGCGCGCCAGGATCCCGACTTCGATTCGGCCGTCGCTGCGGCCGTCGCCGAAATCCGCACTGCTCGGGGCGATGATCGGTGAGCGACGATCAGCAGCCGGTCGTCGCCGAGATCACCCGCGAGGCCCACGCCCGCTGCCTCGCCATCGGCCGCGGAACACTCGAAGCCGTCGAGGCCCTGAGAGCCGAACTGGAGAAGAACCCGGTACTCGGTCGGCGAGCGCACAGTGCGGTCGGCGGCATGAAGATCCATACGACGCGTCTCGAAAGCACGGACATCCGCCCCGCGCTCACGGTCACCTACGTCTACGACGCACCTCCTCCCGAACCCGGCCTGATCCGCATCGCGCTCGTGTCACCCGTACGTTTCGCCGGCGGCGGCACCGAATTCTGACTCGGCGGTGACAGCCGCGCCGGTCAGCCCGGCGTCACCAACCGCGCCTCGTACGCGAACACCGCCGCCTGTGTACGGTCCCTGAGACCCAGTTTCACCAGGACCCGGCTGACGTGGGTCTTGATCGTGGACTCCGCGACCATCAGGCGCTCGGCCATCTCGGAGTTCGACAGGCCCTGGGCGATGAGGATCAGTACCTCCGTCTCGCGGTCGGTCAGGTCGCCGTACGCGCCGTGGGCCGAGGTGATGAGGCGGGGGGACTCGGAGAGTTTGGCGAACTCCGTGATCAGCCGGCGGGTGACGGAGGGCGCGAGGAGTGCCTCGCCGGAGGCCACCACCCTTACTCCCTCGGCGAGTTGACGGGCAGAGGCATCCTTGAGGAGGAAGCCCGAGGCTCCCGCGCGCAGGGCCTGGTACACGTACTCGTCGAGGTCGAAGGTCGTCAGGACCAGGACCTTCGCCATGCCGTCCGCCGCGACGATCTCCCTGGTCGCCTCGATGCCGTTCAGCTCGGGCATGCGGATGTCCATCAGGACCACGTCGGGGGCGAGTTCACGGACCCGGTCCACCGCCTCCCTGCCGTTGACGGCCTCTCCGACCACCTCGATGCCCGGCATCGCGTTCAGCAGTACCGAGAAGCCCTCGCGGACCATCATCTGGTCGTCCGCGACCAGGACCCGGATCGTCATGCCGCATCCCCGTCGCCGAACGGCACCGGCAGGAACACCGCCACCTCGTACCCTCCCTCGTCCGTGGGGCCCGCCGTCATCTCACCGTTCAGCATGGAGACCCGCTCCCGCATGCCGGTGATGCCGTGCCCCGCTCCGGGCGAGGGCTTCACCAGCGACGGCCAGGGCAGCGGGCCGTTGACCACGCGCAGGCCCAGGCCGCCGAGGACGTACCCGATCTCGACCCGGGCGCTCGCCCCCGGGGCGTGGCGCAGGGTGTTGCTCAGGGCCTCCTGGACGATCCGGTACGCCGACAGCTCGACGCCCTGCGGGAGTTCGCGCACCGCACCGGTGACCGCCTTCTCCACGCTCAGTCCCGCCTCCCGCACATTGGCGAGCAGCGCGTCCAGGTCGGCCAGGGTGGGCTGCGGGGCGTCCGGCGCCTCGTAGTCCTCGGCGCGGACCACGCCCAGGACCCGGCGCAGCTCGGTCAGGGCCGCCACCGCGTTCTCCCGGATGGTGGCGAACGCCTTCTCCAGCTCCGGGGGCGGGTTCTCCACCCGGTAGGGCGCGGCCTCCGCCTGGATGGCGACGACCGACATGTGGTGGGCGACCACGTCGTGCAGCTCGCGGGCGATGGTCGTGCGCTCCTCCAGGAGCGTGCGGCGGGAACGCTCGTGCGCGGTCACCGTCTGCTGGGCGGTCACCGTCTGCACTGCGTCCCGGCGTATGTGCCAGACGCTCACGACAAGCAGGACCAAGGCGGAGACGAACAGCATCTCCACGGTGTTGGAGCGGTAGTAGTGACTGCCGCCGAAGGCGATTTGCCATATCAGACCGTAGGCCCCGGTCAGCAGCCACATCCAGGCCGCCGTACGCGGCCTGGTGCGCACGGCCACCACGGTGAGCACGACGAGGTGGCAGGCGAAGCTGCCCGGCAGCCATGGCCAGTCCTGCTGCCAGGAGTTGACGAAAGCCACCGGATAGGTGAACGCGGTCGCGGCCAACGACAGCCAGAAGGCCATGACCGGCCGCACCATGGTCAGCAGGATCGGGGCCAGGGCGGAGACACCGACGAAGACGTTGGCGCCCGCACCGCGGCCGCTGTTGTCCGCGCCGATGAACATCGCGAGCAGCCCGGCCGCGGTGATCAACACGTGGGGTGTCCAGACCGCGTGATCCCGCAGCCGGCCGGACAGCATGCGGGCGGGCCCCTTGTCGGCGCGCAAGGGAGGCAGCAGCCGGTAGGCGAAGGCATCGCTGATCAGGTCGTGCCGCAGGCCGCGCAGGGCGTCCATGGCGGCCCTGAACTCCGGGCTGCGGGGCTTGTACGCGTCGTACCCGCCGCTGCCGCCCTGCGTGAGTGTCATATGAGTCTCGGTCGTCTCGGTCACGTTCAAAACGGTAGGTGTGAGCCGGGGTCCACGTCGTCACCAGTGAGAGGGGTCCTTCCACCTCCCCCTCAAGTACTACGGGTGCAGCGGGTCAGTACCCCGAGGGACGGACCAGCCCCGACTCGTACGCGAACACCGCCGCCTGCGTCCGGTCCCTGAGGCCCAGCTTCACCAGGATGCGGCCCACGTGGGTCTTCACCGTCTGCTCGGCCACCACGAGACGTCCGGCGATCTCCGCGTTCGACAGTCCCTGCGCGATCAGGGCGAGGACCTCCGTCTCCCGCTCGGTCAGCTCGCCCACCCGGCTCTTGAGCGGGGCCCGGGGCCGGTCGCCGAGACGGGAGAACTCGGCGATCAGGCGGCGGGTGATACCGGGCGCGAGCAGCGCGTCCCCGGCCGCCACCACCCGCACCGCCTCGGCGAGCTGCTCCGCGGAGGCGTCCTTCAGCAGGAACCCGGACGCGCCGGCCCGAAGCGCCTCGTAGACGTACTCGTCGAGGTCGAACGTGGTCAGCACGAGGACCCTGATCTCCGGGCGCTCGCCCGTGATGCGGCGAGTGGCCTCGATGCCGCCCATCCCGGGCATGCGGATGTCCATCAGGACCACGTCCGGGACGAGCTCGGCGACCTTGGCGACGGCGTCCAGGCCGTCGACCGCCTGCCCGACCACCTCGATGCCGGGCTGGACGCCCAGCAGCACGCTGAAGCCCTGCCGGACCATCTGCTGGTCGTCGGCGATCAGGATGCGGATGGGGCTGCTCGTCATACGGTGCCGTCCTTGGAGTCACTGGCCTGGTCGGGGCCGCCGCCCGGGGGCGACGTCGGAAGATACGCGGCCACCTCGTAGCCGCCATCGGGCCGGGGGCCGGCACGCAGGGTTCCGCCGAGCATCGCGGCCCGCTCCCGCATGCCGAGCAGTCCGTGCCCCGCGCCCGGTGAGGCCGCCACGCTGTGCAGGGGACGGGAGTTGGCGATCCGCACGTCCACCCCGTGCAGATAGTGGACGAGCCTGACGGAGGCGGTCGCGCCGGGCGCGTGGCGCAGGACGTTGCTCAGCGCCTCCTGCACGATCCGGTACGCCGACAGCTCCACACCGGACGGCAACGGCCGCGGTGTCCCCAGTACGTCGACCTGGACGCTCAGTCCGGCCGCCCGGGTGTTCTCCACCAGCGCGTCGAGCCGGTCGAGGGTGGGCTGCGGGGTGTGCGGGGCGGTACCGGTGCCCGGCCGGCCCACGGGGTCCGGGGCGTCGGGGTCCTCGGAGCGCAGCACTCCCAGAACCCGGCGCAGCTCGGTCAGTGCCTCCAGCGCGTTCTCCCTGATACCGGCGAGGTTCTCCTGGAGCTCCTCGGACGGGTTCTCCACGAGGTGCGGGGCGACCTGGGCCTGGATCGAGATGACGGACATGTGGTGGGCGACGACGTCGTGCAGTTCGCGCGCGATACGGCTGCGTTCCTCCAGGAGGGTGCGGCGGCCCCGCTCCTCCGCGGTGAGCGTGGTCTGCTCGACGAGTTCCGCGCGAGCCTCGCGGCGGCCCCGCAGGGCTGTGCCGAGGACCACGACGATCGTGCACAGGATGACCGTGAGCACCCCGGTGGGCGCGTAGTCGGCCGCGCCCACCAACCCCTGGATGACATAGGTCAGAAGTACGTTCACGGCCAGTGCCTCGATCGACACCCGGGTGCGGACCCTCAGGGCGAGGAGCAGCAGCACCGCCATGTGTCCGACGATCCCGGCCGTCGTCCAGGGCCAGGTGAAGTCGTGGGCACCACCGGCCAGCAGTTGACGGCGCACCTCGAAGGCGCCCACCACCATGGCCGCCGTCGACACCCACCACGCCGGTACGGGCCGCCAGAGCGCGAACACCACGGCGAAACCCTGCGCGAGCCCGATGAGGAAGGCGAGTTGGGTGCCCACCCCGCCGTTGTCCGTGAGCTGGGCCACGGCGCCGAGCACGACTCCGAAGGCGACCATGCACAGCACACCGTGCGGCAGCCAGCGCGCCCACACCGAAGGGGGCAACGGGTCGGCCTCGAAGCTCCAGAGGTCCTCCCGCAGCACCCGCAGCCGGCGCAGGACACGGCTCACGACCACCCGCTGGATCCCCGTCTCCGTCACGCCGCCCACCCTAGGCACGACGCGCCTCCTTCACCGGGGCCGGATCCGTACGACGGTGGACCCGGATCACCCGTGACGCCCGGCCCCCGACCCTGCGCGGCCCCTGTTCGAAGGACCGGAAGGCCGCCCAGCAGACCGTCAGGACGAGAGCGAACACCGGGAGCCAGGCCAGCCGGGCCGCCACCCAGCCCAGACCGTCGGGCACGGTGTGCAGACCGGGAAGTCGGCCCACTGCGAGACCCGTGGCCGTGGTGGCCATCAACGCGGTCTGATGCCACAGGAAGACCGTCATCGCGGAGAGGTTGACCAGCGCCACCGCCGCCCAGGCAAAGGGGCGTCGCATGCCGCGGCGCAGCCGGTCGCGCAACAGCAGGGCGAGACCGCACTGGGCCAGGCCGAAGGTGACGGCGGCCAGCGTCGGCGGGTTCAGGTTCGAGACCTGGGCTCCCGGCACCCCGACCATCGACGCCGGATACCCCGCCCCCACGACGAGCACCGCGGTCACCACCGCACCGCCCCCGAGCAGCAGCCACCCCACACGCCGCCCCTCCAGCTCACCGCGCGTCCAGGCCGCGCCCAGGGTGTACGGCACCAGCCAGCCGGCCGCCAGGTTCACCCAGCCGAGCCAGTCCGGGCCGCCGAGCCCGAAGCGCACGATGTCCACGTGCAGCACGACGGCCAGCGGCCACAGCGGGTGGAGCCGCCGCAGCAGCGGGGTCGCCGCCGTCAGCACGGCGAAGACCAGAAGGAACCACATCGGGGACAGGGCGAGCTTAACCAGCGTTCGGACCGTGCCGAACGGGACGCCGGTCAGCAGCAGGGCCACCGCGGCCACCGTCCACAGCGCCAGGACGGCGGCGACTGGCTTGAACAGTCGCGCCATGCGCCCCTTCAGCCACTGCCCGTACGTCACCCCGCGCGCACGTGCCGAGGTGTAGCCGCGTGTCGCCACATGGCCGCCCACCAGGAAGAACACGGCCAGTGTCTGGAAGGCCCAGGAGATCGGGGCCAGCCAGGGCATGTGCTGCAACGGGCTCGCGGTGTGCAGGGCACCGCCGTCGACGACCAGGGCGGTCACCAGCCAGTGGCCGAGGACCACACCGAGGATCGCGAAGGCGCGCAGGGCGTCCACGGCACGGTCCCGCCCGGGAGGTGTCACCGCGTCGACCTCGGCTGCGGCCCGGCGTATGCCGTCGCGTACCCCGCCCCGGGGAATGTGGGTCCGGATCTCAGGCACGGGTCACCTCCGCGGTGTCTCCGAGGACGATCCGGGCGAGGTTGGTCAGGGAGACCGAGCCCGGGGTGAAGTAGTCGCTGTGACCGCCCTTGCCGGCGGCGAAGACATGCGCGCCGAAGGCCGGGGACAGCGGATCGGTGCCGAAGCCGACGGTGACGCCGAAGAAGTCGGTCCTGACGTGAGGGACCTCCGCCACCCAGTCGTCCTCGCCTCTGGCCGCCCAGACCCGGGCCGGGGTCCGCAGACCTGTCACGGTGTCCGCGCCGGTGCCGGGGCTGCCGACCAGGGCCAGGTCGTCGATGTCCAGGTGGGCTGCGGCTCGGGCGCAGACGACGGTGCCGTAGGAATGGCAGAGGAGGGAGACGGTCGCCCCGGGGCGGGCGACACCGCGCAGTCGGCGTATGAACTCCCGTAGCTGTGGGGCTGCTTGGTCGGCCCGGTCCGTGGTGAGGGCCGTGGTGCTGATCGTGTCCGGGGTGCGGTAGCCGAGCCAGGCGACCACCGGGGTGCGGGTGCCCTTGGGGGCCGTTCTCGTGAGGCGCCGATGGAGGGCCTCCGCGGCAGCCCGGAAGCGGGGGTAGGTGTCCAGGGACGTGTCGGAGCCGGGGACCAGGACGGCCACATGGTCGGCGTCGGCGAGGTCGCCGAAGACCTCGATCGCCTGGCCGGGGCCCCTGCCGTCGAAGGCGAGGAGGTGCCGGTCGGGGGCGGCCATCTCCCGGTCAGCCTCGGCACGGTGGGCGTAGCCATGCGCCGCGGCCATGTCGGCGGCCGCGGCGGCGTTGGCGCTGTTGGCGGCGTAGATGCCGGTGAGGGTGGAGGCGGTGAGCGCCGGGAGGGCGGCAGGGCGTGGGGCGGGGATGCCCGGGCCGGCCGCGGCGGAGAGAGGGACCACCACCGCGGTGACGATGAGGCTCGCGAGCAGGGCTCGGCGCCATCTGTGGGTCCGGCGGCGTGGGCGCTCCCCCCGCTCGTCCCCCGCCTGTTCCCGCGCGTCCCCGCGCGCCTCGCCCTCGCTCCTGCCTTCGCCCTCGCCCTCGCGCCGACCCCTCCGGATGCTCCCCACGTCGTCGTCCCTTTCCGTCCGCCCGGCCATCGGGCTTGTCTGGAAAGGAAGTTACGGAGCAGCGTCTGTCGTCCGCGTCACGCCGGGGAGCTCTTCTGGGTCGTAGCTCTCAGGTACTACGGGTATCCCCGGGAGGGGCTGAAAGCCTCACCCCTTCTCACCACGCCAGCTGCGCGATCTCCTCCGCCACCACCGCGCACGCGTCCGCCGCCGGGTCGATCAGCGGGAAGTGTCCGACGTCCTCCAGCAGCGTCAGACCCACCACCTCGCCCGCCTTCGCCGCCGCGTCCGCGTACGCTTCGGCGACCGCCTGCGGGACGACCGTGTCGGCGCGGCCCTGGACGAGGGTGGTCGCGATGCCGGTGGGGAGCAGGAGCGCGGGGTCGGCGTACGGCAACCGTGCCGCGAACCCCTCCTCCCCGCCCAGGAGTTGACGGCACGCCCCACCGCACACGTCCAGCTTCTCGGCGACCGTGAAGTCGGCGATCGGGGCGAGGGCGACGACACCGCGCAGGGGCGCCGGGCGGTCGAGACGCCAGGCGGCGTCGGCCGGCAGGAGGTGACGTGCCGCGGCCCACAGGGCCAGGTGGCCGCCCGCGGAGTGACCGGTGACCACCATGCGGCGCGGATCCGCCTGCGGGAGGGACTGCCGTACGAGCCCGGGAAGCGCGTCCATCGCGGCGGCCACGTCGTCGAAGGTCTCAGGCCAACGCCCGGCAACCGGCCCGACCCCACCACCGACAGCCGCACCGCCACCGCCAGCACCGGCCCCCGCACCCGCGTCAACGGCGTCAACCGCCGTACCCTGCCCCGGAATCGACACCCCACCCCGCCGGTACTCCACATTGGCCACCGCGAACCCGCGCCGAACCAGGAAGTCCGCGAACGGCGTCACATGCCGACGGTCGTACGGGGCCCGCCATGCCCCGCCGTGCAGGACGACGACGAGGGGCGCGAGGACGCCACCCGGCGCGGGCTCCCCGCGCGGGGCGTAGAAGTCGATCACCTGATCGGGGTCGTCGCCGTACGCCACGGTGACGTCGGGGTCGACCGCCGGGTGCGAGAAGGCCGACTCCTCCTCGGCCGCGGCGCGGGCTTCTGCGGCGGCACGGGCTGCGGCGTCGTCGGACATGCTCCAACCTCTCAGCGATCAAACGGATTTGACGGACCGGCAACCGTCCTGGAAGAGAATTCGGCCGTTGGCCGGGACGGTATCAGCCCGATGACGTGCGCGGACACGCGGATGTCACGCTCGGTGAGGGTTAAACGGTTCTGCTGTTTCGTTACGCTGGCGAGGTGTCCGCACCCGCGGATCCGGAGCGTACCGAGGAGTCCGACATGTCCGCCGAACCCGGCACCGTCCGTCCCGGAGGGCGCACCGCGCGTGTCCGGACCGCCGTGCTGCGGGCGGCCGGAGACGTGCTCGCCGAGCAGGGTTTCGACCGCCTCGATCTCGCGGAGGTCGCCCGCCGCGCGGAGGTCGGCAAGACGACCGTGTACCGGCGGTGGGGGACGGTCACCGCGCTGGTGGCCGACCTGCTCGCCGACATGGCCGAACAATCGCTGCCCCGCACCCGCACCGGGTCGGTCCGCGACGATCTGCGGGCCAACGCCTCCCTCGTCCAGCGGACGCTCGCCGACCCCCGGCAGGGCGCGCTGTTCCGCGCGGTCATCGCCGCGGCGGCCTGCGACACGCGTACGGCCGAGGCGCTGCGGCACTTCTACGACGTACGGGTCGCCGAGTGGGCCCCGTGCGTGACGGAGGGCGTCGCGCGCGGGGAGCTCCCGTCCGGCACGGACCCGGCGACGGTCGTACGGGCGGTCTCGGCCCCCCTCTACTACGGCCTGCTCACCGCCGGAACCGCCCCCGACCCCGCCGCCGCCGAACGCGCGGCCGACGCGGCGCTCGCGGCGGCGAAGGCCGGGGTGTACGTCACTCCCGTCACCCCGGCCTGACACCACAACGAGCCCAACAGCCCAACAGCCCATCAGCCCATCAGCGTCTCCCCCAACACCCGTGCCGCCCGCTCCACGTCCGCGAAACCGACGTACAACGGCGTGAAACCGAACCGCAGCACGTCAGGGTGCCGGAAGTCGCCCACCACACCCCGCTCGATGAGCCGCTTCATGACGTCACCGGCGTCCTCGCAGCGCAGGGCGACCTGGCTGCCCCGCTCCCCGTGCGCCAGGGGGGTCACGCACTCGACGCGCCCCTCACCGACGTACGACGAGACGCACTCCAGGAACAAGTCCGTCAGGGCGAGGGACTTGGCGCGCACCGCCTCGACCGACACCCCGTCCCAGACGTCGAGGGCGGCCTCCAGGGCGAGCATGGAGAGGATGTCCGGCGTGCCGACCCGGCCCCGCAGCGCGCCCGGCGCCGGGTCGTACGACGGCCGCATCCCGAAGGGTTCCGCATGGGAGTTCCACCCGGGCAGCGGGGAGTCGAAACGGTCCTGGAGCTCGCGGCGGACGTAGAGGTACGCCGGTGAACCCGGGCCGCCGTTCAGGTACTTGTAGGTGCAGCCGACCGCGAGGTCGACCCCGTGCGCGTCGAGCCCGACGGGCAGGGCGCCCGCGCTGTGGCACAGGTCCCAGACCGAGACCGCGCCCACCGCGTGCACGGCGGCGGTGAGTTGGGGCAGGTCGTGCAGGCGGCCGGTGCGGTAGTCGACGTGGTTGAGCAGGACGGCCGCCGTACGGTCGCTCAGCACGCCCGGCACCTCCGCCGGGGTCACCGCACGCAGGGTGCAGCCCGTCATCCGGGCCGCGGACTCGGCGATGTACCCGTCCGTGGGGAAGGTGGTCGCGTCGACAACCACCTCGTCACGACCGGCGGCGGGACCGCCCGCGAGCCGCACGGCCCCCACAACTGCCTTGAAAACATTGACACTTGTCGAGTCGCCGACCACGATCTGCCCGGCCGCCGCCCCGACGAGCGGGGCGATCCGGTCGCCGATCCGCTCGGGCGCGGTCCACCAGCCGCTCTCGTCCCAGGACCGGATCCGGAGCGACCCCCACTGACGGCGTACGACGTCCTCGACGCGCTCCGGGACGGCGGCCGGAAGCGCGCCCAGCGAGTTGCCGTCCAGGTACACCACGTCGTCGAGCACGAACCGCGAACGCACGCCCGCCAGCTCATCCGCCGAGTCCAACTTCTCCGCGCGCAAGGTCAGTTCAGACATGGGACCGCGCCGTCCACAGCTCCGGGAACACGTTCTTCTGCGCGCGCTTCTCCAGCCAGGCCACCCCGGCGGAGCCGCCCGTGCCGGCCTTGGAGCCCATGGCCCTGCGGGTGGCGACGAGATGGTCGTTGCGCCAGCGCCAGACCAGCTCGGCGACATCGGTCAACGCCTCGCCCAGACGGGCCACTTCGTCCTCCGAGGGGCCGGAGTAGACGGCCGTCCAGGCGGCCTCGACCTCCTCCGACGGGTCGTACCGTCGCGAGACGTCCCGGTCCAGGACCGAGGAAGGGATCGCGTGCCCGCGCCGCGCGAGCAGCCGCAGCACCTCGTCGTACAGGCTCGGCTCGTGCAGCGCCTTCTCCAGTTCGGCGTGCACGCGGGGCGCGCCCCGGTGCGGGACGAGCATGGACGCGGACTTGTCGCCGAGCAGGAACTCCATGCGCCGGTACATCGCCGACTGGAAGCCGGAGCCCTCGCCGAGGGCACTGCGGTACGAGTTGAACTGCGCCGGGGTCAGCTGGCCGAGCGGCTTCCAGGAGGCGGTCAGCGCCTCCAGCTCGCGGACGGAACGCTTCAGTGCGGCAACGGCCGTAGGCACGTCGTCGGAGCGCAGTGCACCCGCGGCGGTCTCCCACTCGTGGACGATGACGGTGAACCACAGCTCCATCACCTGGGTCGTGACCAGGAAGACCATCTCTCCGGGATCGTCGGAGAGGGTGTGCTGGAGGTGGGTGAGCACGTCCGCCTTGACGTAGTCCTCGTACGGCGTGGTGCCTTGGAAGTCGAGATGCGGGGTCTCGGGCTCCTGCGATTCGTGAGCCTCATGGGACGACATCGCTGTCTCCTGTTATTACTCCGGGTAGCGGTCCGCACCTGCCGTTGTCGACAGGACGCCCCGGTCCCCGCGTGAATCCTCTTGGATGGTCCCGCGAAAACGCAAGGCCCGCCCGCTCACATCGGACGGACCTCACATCACGGCCTCACGACCGGGGCGATCAGCCCAGCGTCTGGGCCGCCACCGGAGAGGAGTCCTTCAGGAACTGCGTGCAGCGCTCGTACTCCGCCTGTTCGCCGATGGCACCGGCGGCACGGGCGAGGCCGTGCAGGGCACGCAGGAAACCGCGGTTCGGCTCGTGTTCCCACGGGACGGGCCCGTGGCCCTTCCAGCCGCTGCGGCGCAGCGAGTCCAGGCCGCGGTGGTAGCCCGTACGGGCATAGGCGTACGACTCCACGACGCTGCCCCGCTCGAACGCCTCGTCGGCCAGCTGGGCCCAGGCCAGCGAGGAGGTCGGGTACTTCGCGGCGACATCCGCGGGCGCGGTGCCGTTCGCCAGGAGCTCACGGGGCTCCGGGTCGTCGGGGAGGTGGGTCGGGGGCGGTCCCCCGAGAAGGTTCTCGTGAATCGACATGGCTCCAGTTTCCCTCGCCCGAGGCCTGGTTTCGCCTGCGGGTGCACTGTGGCTGGTCGCGCAGTTCCCCGCGCCCCTGAGTGGGCACAGCGAACGCCCGTCGAGCTGCACCCACCCGTTCAGGGGCGCGAGGAACTGCGCGACCAGCCCCCACCGGCCCGCAGCCGACCTACGACAGCTCCCCTGAGCCCGCGCCCCTGAGTGGGTGCAGGGCGCAGTGAAGGCCCGTCGAGCTGCACCCACCTCTTCAGGGGCGCGGGGAACTGCGCGACCAGCCACGACGTACCCGCACCCGCACCCGCACCCGCCCTACGCCAACCGCTTCCGCACCGGCGCCCCCTCCAGTGGCGGCGCCATCACCGCCCCGTGCGTACGGCACTCCGGACGTCGGCACCCCGCCGGCAGCGACCGCACCGTCGCGAAGGCCACCGCCGCCCCCACCACCAGCACCCCCGCACACACCGTCATCGCCCGCCCGAAGGCGTCGTCGAAAGCCGAAGCCGACCGGTACGCCTCCTCGCCCATCCCCGTGACCAGCGGCAACGCGGCCACCGCGATCAGGCCCGCCGCCCGCGCCGCCGCGTTGTTGATCCCGCTCGCCAGCCCCGCCCGCGAGGCGTCCACGGACCCCAGCACGGTCGCCGTCAGCGGCGCGACCAGCGTGACCATGCCCGCCCCGAGAACCAGCAGCGCGGGCACGATGTCGAGGACGTACGACGCCCCCGGCCCGACCCTCAGCATCAGCAGCATCCCGGCGGCGGCCAGCAGCGGCCCGACGGTGAGCGGGATCCGGGGGCCGATCCGGTCGGCCAGGGCGCCCGAGCGGGCGGAGAACAGCAGCATCAGCGCGGTCGTCGGCAGCAGGGCCGTACCGGCCTGGAGCGCCGAGTAGCCGACGACGACCTGGAGCTGGAGCGCGGCGAGGAAGAAGAACCCGCCGAAGGCCGCGTACACGCACAGCGTGACGACGTTGACCGCCGTGAACTGCCGGGACGCGAAGATCGCGGGCGGCATCAACGGATCGGGCCGCCGCTTCTCCACGACCACGAAGGCCACCCCGGCGACCACGCCCGCGAGTGCCGTCACGGCGACGACGAGGGAACCGGAACGGGCCTCGATCAGCGCGTACGTCACCAGCGCGAGCGCCAGCGCGCCCAGGACCGCGCCGAGCACGTCGAAACGCCCGTGGTCCGCGCGGCCGTCCGCCGACTCCGGCACATGCCGCAGGGCGACCGGCACGCACAGGAGCGCCAGCGGGACGTTGAGCAGGAACACCCAGCGCCAGCCCGGCCCGTCCACCAGCCAGCCGCCCACGAAGGGGCCGACCGCCGCCCCGATGCCGCCGAACCCGGACCACAGACCGACGGCACGGCCCCGGTCGTCGGGATGGAAGGAGGCCTGGATCAACGCCAGCGACCCGGGCGTGAGCAGGGCGCCGCCCACCCCCTGGAGGGCCCGGGCGGCGACGAGGACACCGGCGTTCGGGGCGAGACCGCACAGCAGGGAGGCCGCCGCGAACCACACGACCCCGATCACGAAGACCTTGCGGCGCCCGTACCGGTCCCCGAGGGAACCGCCGAGCAGGATCAGCCCGGCCAGCGTCAGCATGTACGCGTTGACCGTCCACTGCAGCGCGCCGAGGTCCGCGTCCAGATCACTGCCGATGCGCGGCAGGGCGACGTTGACGACGGTCGAGTCCAGCAGGGCCATGCTGGAGCCGAGGACGGTGGTGAGGAGGATCCACTTGCCTTGCGGTGAGGCCAACCGGACATCGGGCATGCCTCAGATATACAGCGAGCCCGGTGCTGTAGCACCGGGCTCACCGCAAACAGCTTCAAAGACCTACTTGATCTTCGTGCCCGCCGAGCGCAGGTTCTGCGTGGCCTCGACGACACGGGCGGCCATGGAGGCCTCCGCGAGCTTGCCCCAGGTGCGCGGGTCGTAGACCTTCTTGGAGCCGACCTCGCCGTCGACCTTCAGGACGCCGTCGTAGTTGCGGAACATGTGGTCGGCGACCGGACGCGTGAAGGCGTACTGCGTGTCGGTGTCGATGTTCATCTTGACGACGCCGTTCTCCAGCGCGGTGCGGATCTCCTCCTCCGTGGAGCCGGAGCCGCCGTGGAAGACGAAGTCGAACGGCTGGGCGCCGGCCGGCTTGCCGAACTTGGCGGCCACGCCGTCGTTCAGCTGCTTGAGCAGGTCGGGGCGCAGGACGACGTTGCCCGGCTTGTACACACCGTGGACGTTGCCGAAGGAGGCGGCCAGCAGGTAGCGGCCCTTCTCACCGAGACCGAGCGCCTCCGCGGTACGGACGGCGTCGTCGACCGTCGTGTACAGGGAGTCGTTGATCTCGTGCGTGACACCGTCCTCCTCGCCGCCGGTCGGGGTGATCTCGACCTCGAGGATGATCTTCGCGGCGCGGGCGCGCTCCAGGAGCTCCTGGGCGATGGAGAGGTTGTCGGCGAGGGTCTCCGCCGAGCCGTCCCACATGTGCGACTGGAACAGCGGGTTGCCGCCGGCCTTCACGCGCTCCTCGGACACGGCGATCAGCGGGCGTACGTACCCGTCGAGCTTGTCCTTGGGGCAGTGGTCGGTGTGCAGGGCGACGGTGACCGGGTACTTCTCGGCGACGATGTGCGCGAACTCGGCGAGGGCCACGGAACCCGTGACCATCTCCTTGCTGTACTGGCCGCCCAGGAACTCGGCGCCGCCGGTCGAGATCTGGATGATGCCGTCGCTCTCGGCCTCCGCGAAGCCGCGCAGCGCAGCGTGCAGGGTCTGGGTCGAGGTCACGTTGATGGCCGGGTAGGCGAACTTGCCTGCCTTCGCCCGGTCGAGCATCTCGTTGTAGACCTCGGGGGTTGCGATGGGCATCTGTCCGCTCCTTGTATCTGCGGGTTGGCGTACTGCGTGCTTACGGCCCTGACCTAGACCTTGTGTGGGGGTGCGACATCATCGTCGGCCCCATCCTTCCAGACTTGGCCGGATGGTCCATCCCTTGGTCGGTCCCTGGTCAGTACCTGATCAGTCCCTGAATCGGTCCCTGAATCAGTCCAGGCCCAGCTCGTCCTTCGAGTACGCGAAGAGGTACGGCACTCCGGCGCCCTGTTCGATCTTCTCGGCGGCACCCGTCGCCCGGTCGACGATCGTGGCCACGGCGACGACCTCGGCGCCCGCCGCACGCACGGCCTCGACGGCGGTCAGCGGCGAGCCGCCGGTGGTCGAGGTGTCCTCGACCACCACGACCCGGCGGCCGGCGATCTCCGGTCCCTCGACCTGCCGCTGCATGCCGTGCGCCTTCGCGGCCTTGCGGACGACGAAGGCGTCCAGGCGCTGCCCGCGCGCCGCGGCCGCGTGCAGCATGGCCCCGGCGACCGGGTCGGCGCCCATGGTGAGCCCGCCCACCGCGTCGAAGTCCAGGTCCGCGGTCAGGTCCAGGAGGACCTGCCCGACCAGCGGGGCCGCCTCACCGTCGAGGGTGACGCGGCGCAGGTCGACGTAGTAGTCGGCCTCCAGACCCGACGACAGGGTCACCTTGCCGTGCACCACGGCCTTGTCGAGAATCTGCTGCTTCAGGGCGGCGCGTGCGTCAGTCATGCCTGTCAGCTTAGAGGCGGCGCCATGTCCAGGTGGTCGAGGCCTCCAACGGCTCCAGCGGCGTGACCAGGCGCGGGAGCGTGTTCAGGCCGTTGGGCGGGCCGGTCTGCGGCTCCACGCAGACGGCGGCCTCCTGCTCGTCGTACACCACGACCCACTCCTCGCGGCTGGCGACCTTCAGCTCCAGCCGGCCGGGCCAGGTGAGCGTGACGTCGACGCCGCCGGGCATGCCGAAGCAGTCGTCCCAGGGGCCGGGCTTCGGGTCGACGCGGTTGCCGGTGGGCAGGTGGTCGGCACCGCGCTCCTCCTGCCAGGCGGCGGTGAAGCCGAGCCGCACGGGCTCGCCGCCGTCGAGGGTGCGGTTGAACCACGGGTGCCAGCCGATCTGGGCCAGGAACGAGGAGTCGTACGTCTCCACGGACATCGTGAGCGTCAGAGCGTCCCCGGTGAGGGCGACGGCCTGGGTGACACGGCCTGTGTAGGGCCAGGGGTCGACGAGGTCGTACGTGATGACCGCGGAGTCGCTCCCGCTGTGGGCGACGGTCCACGCGCCGTCGCGTGCCGTGCCGTGGATGGCGTGCGGCGGGGAGTTGAGGGGCATCTGCCGTACCGTCGCGCCGTCCCGGAAGCGGCCGTCCCGGACGCGTCCGCACCAGGGGACCATCGGGAAGCAGCCGAAACGGTCGCCCTGGCGCAGGAGTTCGGTGCCGTCGATTCTCAGGCCGCCGATGCGTCCGCCGTTCTCGGGCTGGACGGTGACTTCCGCGTTGCCTGCGGTCAGCGTGATGTGTTCATGGCTCACGGGACGACCCTATGCCGTCATCGCGCGGACGACCCCGTGCCTCCGAGAACAGGTGGTGCCGCTCAACGGCGTTTTCTCAGGACCCTGCCCACCACGATCGCCGAGGCCAGCACCACTGCCGCCGCCGGGGCCGCCCAGCGGAGAGTCGCGCTCGCGGCCACGGTCTGGGGGGCCGGGACGGGGGCGTAGCGGCCCCTCGGGGGTGCGTGGTCGACCTCCTCCGCACTGCGGCCGATCATCGTGCGGCGGGCGTGGGCCGCCTCGGCCGGGGGGCCGGCGGGTTCCGTGAAGTCGTCGATGAGGGGGGCCACGTGCTCCTCAGCGGGCTCCTCCGCAGCAGCGGGTTCCTCCACAGCCGGGCGCTCCGCGGGAGTTTCCTCGGCCTCCGGCTCCTCCTCCGCCAGTGCCTCCGCGAAACGGTTCAGCAGGCGTACGACCGCGGAGCCCACCGCGTCCTGGGGGAGGTCCGTGACGCGGCCGTCCGCCGTCGCCGTGGCGTCGAAGGCCAGGGTCGTGCCGCCCTCGGTGTCGTGCAGGCGCAGGGTGAGGGCGAGGGTGACGGAGCCGGTGCCGCGAGCCTCGGTGGCGTCCCCCTGGACGGCGTAGGAACCGTCGTCCCGGCCGGAGACGCGGAGCGCGCCCCGGTAGGTGATGGAGTGGCTGCCGACCCGCACCTTCAGGCGTCCGGTGAGGGGTTCCGCGCCGGCGTCCTGCTGGAGTCCGGGAACCGCCCGGGCGACCCTGACGGGGTCCCCCAGGGCCTCCCTCAGCCGCTCGGCCGGAACCGGAACGAACACCTCATGCTCCATGGTTGCCGAGCCTACCCAGGGGCGGCGGTCGTGCACCCCCGTTGGTCGAAAGTGACCGCGCCCTCGCGTCTCAGTAGCGCGGATGCACCAACGTCGAGGCCGCAAGACCCCTGATCCTGGTCGCCTCCGCCGCGCTCCGCGCCGCCCGCAGGGACTGCTCCGTCAGGGTCGCCGGTCCTGGTCCCGGCCCCGGTCCCCGGGGATCGAGGGCCAGTGCGGGGCGCGCCGACTGTGACGCCAGTACGAAGCCCCAGTCGTCCGGGGCGCGGGACGCGCCGGCCGTGCGGTCGGGGCCCGCGGCGAAGCCGGAGTCGCGGCCGCCGACACGGTAGGGCGTGGTGAACAGGCCCGCCGCACGCATCGTCGACTCCACCGTCCAGAAGGCCCGGGGACGGGAGGAGACCGGCCCCGCGTGCACGACGAGGCGGCCGTCGGGGGCCAGGACGCGGCGGACGAGGCCGTAGAACTCCTCGGAGTACAGCTTGGTGCTCGCGGTGATGCCGGGGTCGGGGAGATCGGAGATCACCACGTCGTACGACGGCACGGGCGGCGCCGTCCGCAGCCGGCGGAACGCGTCGGCCGTGGTCACGTGGACACGCGGGTCGCCGAACACATGGCCGTTGAGCCGGGAGAGCGCCGGGTCGCGGCGGGCCAGGTCCACCACCGCGGGGTCGAGTTCGACGACGTCGGCCCGCCGTACACCGGGGTACCGCAGCACCTCGCGGGCGGCGAGGCCGTCGCCGCCGCCGAGGACCAGCACGCGCGCGTGGGGGCCGTCCATCGCGGGGTGGACCAGGGCCTCGTGGTAGCGGCGCTCGTCGCGGCCGCTGACGCGCAGGCGGCCGTCGAGGAAGAGGTCGAGGGGGCGGCCGTGGGTGCCGCCGGTGAGGACGACCTCCTGGACGCCGGTCTGGAGGGCGACGCGCACGTCGTCGCCGTAGACCGCCTCCCGCGCGACCCGTTCGAAGTCGTCGACGAGGACGGCGGCGGTGGCGAGGACGCCGAGTACCACGAGGTTGGCGCACAGCAGCAGATGGCGGGCCCGGCGGGTCAGGTCACGGCGGAACAGGCCGAGGACCAGGGCGCCGCCGGCGATCACGTTGACCGTGCCGGTGAGCATCACGCCGGTCAACTGACCCAGCAGGGGCAGCAGGAGGAAGGGAAAGGCCAGGCCGCCGACGAGGGCGCCGACGTAGTCCGCGGCGAACAGGTCGGCGACCGCGCCGCCGGCGTCCTGGCGGCGGATGCGCTGGATCAGCTCCATCAGCAGGGGGACCTCGGCGCCGATGAGCAGGCCGATGGCGAGGGAGAAGGCGACCAGGAGCCAGCGCGGGCCGCTCGCCCACAGGCCGCCCCAGTCGCCGGTCCAGGCGAAGACGGCGTACAACGCCATCGCACTGCACCCGCCGACCAGGGCGAGGAGTGCCTCCAGTGCGCCGAACGCGGCCGCCGCCCGTCGGCGCAGCCGCTTGGCGGCGAGCGAGCCGATGCCCATCGCGAAGACCATGACGGACAGCACCACGGAGGCCTGGGTGACGGAGTCGCCGATCAAGTACGAGGCGAGGGCGACCAGTTCGAGCTCGTACACCAGTCCGCAGGCCGCGCAGACGAAGACACAGGCGAGGACGAGGAACCGGCCCGTGCCGGGGCGGACGGGCAGCCGCGCGGGTCCGGCCCACGACGGCGGAGCGCCGGGCGGGGCGGGAGCGTGCGACTCGATCACGTTGCGACGTTACGTCACTGACGAGTCACGATTCGTCACCCACACGTGTGGAACTCCCGGTCAACCGTGCCCCGCCGGTTTACCTCAGTGAGCGAACGGCGCGCCCACCGGAACCCGGACCCCGACCCTCGTCCGGGTCGCCACCAACTGGCCGTCCTGCGGGTAGGCGTGCCAGGTCCGCCAGTGCACCTGGCCGTCGTGGCGCTGGGCCAGCATCGCCGTGAACGCGTGCGGACTGCCGGGGAAGACGCCGGCCAGTCCGTTGGGATGGTCGCGGACGAGCGCCAGCAGTTCCTGCGCCCGCCCGGCGAACTGGCCCGGTGACAGCGCCTCGACGCGCGCGGCGAACTCGTACTCCCAGTCGCCCACCCGTTTGGCCACGCCCAGCGGCAGCGGCGTACTGCTTCCGGCGATGCACGCCACCGTCTCCGAACACGTGCCTCGCTCCTCCTCCAGGAGTACCTGGTGGGACGCGCCGAGAAGTCTCAACTGAAGCTTGGTCCCGCCGAGTTCGAGGTCGAGCGTGGCGAGGGCGGGCAGCGGCTCGCGCCCCAGGGCCCAGGCGAGGTCGGCCGCGCGCGTGTCGGTGTACGAGGTGTTCAGGGTCGTGAGCATGGATCGGCTCCGCTAGCACGCAAAGGAGAGGGTGATGTGGGGTTCCAGCACGCCCGGGCGACTGTGGGGGGATCTGCCCGGTCAGCCCAGTCGGGAGGTCAGGAGGTGTCCGTAGGACGTCCGAGGGGCTGTGTTGGTGATTTAGAGGGAATCATGAACAGTGGCGCCGTCACAGCGTTTTTACCCAACTTCGTGGGGTTTCCATCCCTCCGTGGGCTTCACAGCTCAACTGTTCAACCACGGCGCACGCCACGGCGGCCGGAGCGTACGCCGGGGTACCGGAGTGAAAAAGCGACAAGCGGGGGCGTGGATCCCGACCCAGGTCCGGACCCACGCCCCCGCGTTCCCCCGCTCCCCCGTCTCCGGATGCGGTTCCCCCTGCCGGAGCTCAGCTGCCCCGTGTCAGCTGCCTCCCCCGCATCCGCCCCCGCCGCCGCAGGACGACCCGCCACCACAGGACGAACTGCTGCCGCAGGAGTTCCCGCCACCGCAGGAGTGCGAGTGGCCGCCGTGATGTCCGCCGGAGTCCCCGCTGGAGGACCCGCACGAGGAAACGGCTCCGGCCGCCCCGCCGGCCCACCAGCTGTCGCCACTGCTGCCGCTGCCGCTGCTGCTGCTGCTGCCGCCACTGCCGCGCCGCCTGCCGCGCGTATCCACCCTCGCCGACCTGCGGGCGTTGCGGCCGGCGGCCGCGATTCCCGCCAACGCCAGAGCGGCGATCACTGCCAGAGCCAGGATGATGCCGATGATCATGGCGCCACCCTCCTTCCGAGTCCCCCGAAGCGACCCCCCGTGGGCGCCTCGCCGGTTGCGTGAGCTGGAGATGCCCTTCCGTCTCACGGGCCAAAGCAGAGTTGAGGAACTCCAGAGCTTGGGCGCAGGATGACCGGCATGACCTCCAGTGCGCGCCCCCTGCTCAACCGCCGTCTCGCCGAGTTCGGGACGACGATCTTCGCCGAGATGTCCGCCCTGGCTCTGCAGACGGGTTCGATCAACCTGGGCCAGGGCTTTCCCGACACGGACGGGCCCGAGGAGGTCAGGGAGGCGGCCGTGCGGGCGCTGCGCGACGGGCGTGGCAACCAGTACCCGCCGGGCCCGGGCGTCCCGGAGCTGCGCTCGGCGGTCGCCGCGCACCAGGAGCGCCGTTACGGCCTCTCCTACGACCCCGACGCCGAGGTGCTGGTCACGGCGGGCGCCACGGAGGCCATCGCCGCCGCGCTGCTCGCCCTGGTCGAGCCCGGTGACGAGGTCGTCGCGTTCGAGCCGTACTACGACTCCTACGCGGCCTGCATCGCGATGGCGGGCGGCACCAGGGTCCCCGTCACCCTGCGCCCCGCCGAGGGCCGCTTCCGCCTGGACCTCGACGAGCTGCGCGCCGCCGTCACCGACCGGACCCGGCTCCTCCTGATCAACACCCCGCACAACCCCACCGGCACGGTCCTCACCCGCGAGGAGCTGACCGCGATCGCCGAACTGGCGGTCGAGCGGGACCTGCTGGTGATCACCGACGAGGTGTACGAGCACCTGGTCTTCGACGACGCCGAACACATCCCGCTCGCCTCCTTCCCGGGGATGCGGGAGCGCACGGTCTCGATCGGTTCCGCCGGCAAGACGTTCTCCTTCACCGGCTGGAAGGTCGGCTGGATCACGGCGGCGCCCGGCCTTGTCTCCGCGGTGCGGTCGGCGAAGCAGTTCCTGACATACGTGTCGTCGGGGCCGTTCCAGTACGCCGTCGCCGAGGCGCTGGCCCTCCCGGACACGTACTTCGAGGCGTTCCGCGAGGACATGCGGGCCAAGCGGGACCTGCTGTCGGCGGGGCTCACGGAGGCGGGCTTCGAGGTGTTCCGGCCCTCGGGCACGTACTTCATCACCACCGACATCCGCCCCCTCGGCGAGACGGACGGCTTCGCCTTCTGCCGCGCCCTGCCGGAACGGGCCGGCGTGGTCGCGATCCCGAACGCGGTCTTCTACGACCACCGGGAGCAAGGCGCACCCTTTGTTCGATTTGCCTTCTGCAAGCGGACAAGCGTGCTGGAGGAGGCGGCATCCCGGCTCAAGTCGCTGGCCGGGTAGCAGCCGCACGGTTCGGGCTCCTCCGTGGACCTCAGCCGCCAGGATGCCGGCGAGCGTTTCGTCTGCGGTACAGGCCGTTACGGGCCCGGCCCCTTCAGTGATCCCGTGCTGGATCGGTGCTGGATTCTCTGACTCGGTCTCAGAGTGCTCAGGTGTCGTAGACGGTGGAGCGATGCCCGACGTGTACGACCCACACCACCAGCTCGCCGTTGTCGATCGTGTAGATCACGCGGTAGTCGCCTACCCGCAGGCGGCGCCGGTCGGGCTGGGAGACGAGGGCCGTGGTGTTGAACCCAGTGGGGTCGTTCTCCAACTCGGTGAGCTTGGCCAGAATGCGGAGGGCCATGTCTCGCGGCACCTTGCGGAGTTCGGCCTGAGCCTCGGCTCGGAAGACGGTGCGGTACTCACTCACTGCGCGCCAGCGTCTCCCTCATGATGTCCTCGATCGGGATGCCAGGTGCCGGGTTGGTCATGCGCTCGTCGATGATCCGGTTGATCTCGCGCTCTTCCCACTCCTGGTATTTGCGCAGCACCTCGATGGACACCACGGCGGCGACCTGCTTGCCGCGCCGGGTGATGACGGTAGGTACATCGTCCCGGTCGGCCCGCTCCACGACCTCGGCCAGGTGTGCCCGGACATCGCGGATCGACTCTATGGGCATGGGCTGTGTCATGCGCCCAAGAGTACCGAGTGTCCCATGTGTACACAACAGGTCGCTGTCACTCGGAGGTGCAGCCCCGTGGGCCCTCATGCGGATGAGTGCCCGAACGGGAAGTGGCCTGGATCACGGCGACGCCCGGCCTCGTCTCGGTGGTGCGGTCGGCGAAGCAGTTCCTGACGTACGTGTCGTCGGGGCCGTTCCAGTACGCGGTGGCGGAGGCGCTCACCCTGCCCGACAGCTGCTTCACGGCGTTCCGCGAGGACATGCGGACGAAGAGGGACCTGCTGGCGGCGGGCCTGGAGGAAGCGGGCTTCGAGGTCTTCACCCCCCTCGGGCACGTACTTCAGCCCCCTCGGCGAGACGGACGGCTTCGTGCCCTGCCGTGCCCTGCCGGAACAGGCCGGCGTGGTCGCGATCCCGAACGCGGTCTTCTACGACCACCGCGAGCAAGGCGCAGCCTTCGTGCGGTTCGCGTTCTGCAGGCGGGCATCGGTGCTGGCGGACGCAGTAGGCCGATTGAAGCGGCTGGGGTGAGCCGGACGACGAGGTCATCGCCATCCGACCCTTCTCCCGCCCGAACCTGATCAACGCTCCTCCACAGCCATACGCGGCTGTGGAGGAGCATGTGTCTCAGGAGGATCCGGAGGGTGAGGCCAGTGACTTGAGGTGATCGCGCCAGGCAGCCGTCACACTTGACGGGATCTTGGTGGTCAACCCGGCTTCTTTGGTGAAGGCGAGGCCCTGACTGTAGGCGCCACCCCCACAGCCGTCCGACTGGCGGGTGAGCTTCACGTCGGAGGAAGCGTCGATCTCGGGACTGTTGCTTCCCTTCGGGGTGACGCGAAACCGGACCGTACCGAGGTCAGGATCCACGTCGCCTGGAAGAGGCAGGCTCACTCGGGTGATGTCCTCCTGTTCGAGCCTGTCCTTGACGCATTTGCCCCCTGCGCACAGCTCGTAGGAGGCGCCCGCGAGGTCGGTGTAGCCCTGCTGGAGGAACATCACGCCGACCTGCGATGTGACGCCGACGCCGGCGCACGGCTTGGAGCTGCTGCACGCCGATGCGGTCAACGCCACGGCGGACACGATCGCGAGGACTCCCAGCCTCACCGTTCGTCTCACCACTTCTTTACCCCTCCCGGGAGTGCCTTCTCCGCCAGAGCGATGTCCGTGAAGAACACCGTGCATTTGCCGTCCCAGGCGTCGCTGCACTCGCCGTCATCACTGACCGACTTGCAGCCGCCTCCCGAGATGATGCCCTTCGCGTTGACGTGGCCGTTGGACTTCACGGAGTAGACGGGCCCGCCGGAGTCACCGTTGAGCGTGCACGCTCCCGAGTTCTTCTGGCCCACGGTCATGTTGTGCGCCACGTCCCCGTTGCCGTACTTGAACCGCTTCTTGGTCTCCGTCACCTTCCAGCCGCAGACCTCACTGGAGCGGCCGCCTCCGGTGCAGAACTTCTGTCCCTTCGACGACCGTGTGGTGAACCGGTTGTCCACCCGCCGCATCACGCTGTCGTGCTGGTAAATACGTGCGGACACGTTGTACCTGTTCTCGAGGACCTTGATCAGCGACAGGTCTCCCGAATAGTAGTTCTGGCCATGGAGTTTCACCGAGCCCCTGCCGTTGGCGTAGTTGTCGACGTTGACGAAGCCGACGGTGACCGAGTCGTCGGTACCGGTGATGTCCCAGCTGTCCATGTATCCGTCGGCGTAGGTGCAGTGCCCGGCGCTGACGATGTACGGCTTACCGTTGTATGTCCAGGCGAAGCCGGTGGTGCATGCGTTGACCTTCCCCGCCGCATCGCCCGCGGCCCAGTGGGACTCGTAGCCGGCTCCTCCCTTGTAGGGGTTCTTGTCGGTCCAGCGGGTCGAGGTCTCCTGGAGTTGGGTGACTCCGGGATTGACGCGGACGGTAACGGTGTCGGTGCCGTATCGCCGGCCGAGCCCGTCGGTGAGTTCAGGGTTGTCCGCGGCGATCTCGACGACGACCTTGTTGGTTTCGGCGTCGACGTCCGCACTGGCGAGCGCGGAGGCACCGGGAAGGTCGTCGTCGTCGAGCAGCAGGACCTCGTCGGCGATGGAGTCGAGTTCGGCCTGACTGTGGTCGACGACCTTTGTTGTGGGGATCACGGTGGCGTCGGTGGTGGTGACGGTACTGGCCACGTCGTCCTCGGTCGTGGTGGTGCCGTCGGCGGCCTCGTCCTCGTCGTCCACGGTGGTGTCGTCGCCGCCCTCGTCGACCGGCACACCGGTCAGGGAGATCGTCGCGGTGGCGTCGGTCTTCGCGCCGCTGTCGGCTACCGGGGCGACGATCTTGCCGGTGTCCTGGTCGAGGTAGGGCGGTGCGAGGGCGTCGGGAGACGCCTCGGCCCGGTCCTCGGCCGTCTCCAGCGCGTACGACTCGATGGAAGTCGGTGAGGCCAGGCTGTCGAGGTCGGTGCCGTCGTCGGTGACCTCGACCCGGTTCAGCAGAACGGCGACGGACGCGGAGGGCGCCGGTGCGTTGGCGCCCGTGAAGGTCACTCGCAGCTGAAGGCCTCCGTCGTCGGTGACGGCGTCAGTGGTCCAGGTGAGCACCGGGGTGACACCAGCGGTCATGGCGACCGGCCAGGTGACGGCGGTGCCGTCCGAGGCGAGGGTGACGGCGGACACCGGAATGTCCGACCAACTGTCGCTGTCGCCGCGCCGGTACTGGAAGGTGGCCCCGGTCAGGTCCACGGGTCCGGCCGCGGTGAGGGTGACCGAGTGGCCGATCTCCTCGCCGGACAGTGGTGTGGTGAGGCCTGCGGCGCCGACGTGGAAGGTGTAGACGGTCGCGGGGGAGGTGTTGCCCGCCTTGTCGGTGGCCGTGACGGTCAGCTTGTGGCTTCCCTCGCTCGCCGGGGTCAGATCGATCGCGGCGGCCGCGGCAGCGGCGGCGACCGTAGTGGCCGTACCGCTGTCCAGGGCATAGGTGAAGGTGTCCAGCCCCTTGTCCGCGGACGTCAGCGTGAATGTCCCGGTATCGCCCCCGTCACCGGCCCAGGCGTCGCTGGGGAAGTCCGGCGAGGAGACCGTGGGCGCGGCGGGCGCAGTGGTGTCGACGGTGAAGCGGTAATGGGCCGCGGGTCCCCAGGTTCCGGCCGAGTTGACGGCGCGGACGTGCAGGTACCAGGTGCCCTGTGCGGCGGTGCCGCTGTAGCCGGCGGTCGTGGAGTCGGCCGTGGTGTCCGGCACGGTGGTGGCACTGGAGTCCACGGTGTAGCTGTAGCCGCTTGCGGTGGCGCTGGTCGTCCACGTCGCCTTGAAGGCGGTCGCCTTGTAGGCGTCCGTCTGGTCGGGGTGGGTGGAGGAGGTGACCGTCGGCAGCAGGCCCAGGGTGGAGTCGACCGTGAAGGCGTAGTGGGCGGCGGACGCGGACCAGTTGCCCGCCTTGTCCCTGGCCCGGACGTGCAGGTACCAGGTGCCGTCGGCATTCACCGTGGTGGTGTAGGACGCGGCGCTCTGGGTGGTGCCGGTGCTGCTGGGCAGCGTCGTGCTGCTCTGGTCCACGGTGACCGCGTACGCGGACACACCCGAGGTGTCGCTGGGTGCGGTCCAGGCGAAGGCGGCCGTGCGGCTCGCGTATGTGGATGCGCTCAGCGGGTGCGTGGACGAGGTGACGGTCGCCGCGCCCGGGGCCGTCGTATCGACGTTGAAGGGGAAGGTCTGGGTCGGTGACCACAGTCCGGCCGCGTTCCGGGCCGCCGCGTGGACGTACCAGGTGCCGTCGGTCCGGTCCGTGGCGGACACGGCCGTGGAGGTCTGGGTGACCGTGGTGCCGGCGCTGGTGGCCGGACTCTTGTCGACCTTGACCGCGTACCCGTTGATGCCGCTGGTGTCGTCGGCGCTGAGCGTGCCGGTGAAGTCGTCCGCGGCATACCAGTTGGCCGACGAGCCGTGGCTGCTGCTGGTGACGGCGGGCGCGGCCGGAGCCGTCGGATCGACGGTCAGGGTGCGCCAGGCCGACCACGCCTTCGAGAGGTCGGTCGTGTCGTAGGCCTTGACCCGCCACTTGTACGTTCCCGCGGGGAGTGTGCCCGAGGTCCAGGTGCCCATCCGTCCGGACAGTACGTACTTGGAGTTGCCAGTGGTCTTACGGGTCGTCAGGCCGCTGTCCCAGACCTCGAAGGTGTAGCGGAGCTGGTCGGAGTCGGCGTCCGTCGCCCTGGCCCAAAGGGTGGGGGTGGCATCGGCAGTAACGATTCCGCTGAGCGGGAAGAACTGAAGGGCGGTGCTCGGGTACGAGTTATAGGTAACGGTGAGGTGCGGCTCGGTGGACGAGTCACCCGAGGCGTAGTTCGCCGACCGGAAGCGCCGCCAGGTCAGCGAGTCGGTCTCGCTCGCCCCGCGGACCTGGATGCCGTAGTTGTCGCTGCCGTCGGCCCAGGACTGGACGATGTCGTCGATGTCGAAGTTCATCGTGCCTGCCGGGCAGTCGTCCGAGTAGCCCTTGGCTGCGGTGTTGGTGACCGCTCCGGTGGTGGTTGTCGAAGGCTGGTCGGCCCAGGTCACGCTCGACGACGACCAGGAAGAGGTGATCCGCCGCACCTGGGTGCCCGCGCCCGACGTCGAGCACGAGGAGGACCAGTACGAGTACAGGGCCAGATCGGTGTCGGTGATGTGCTTGCCCGCAAAGTCCGAGACGTCGAACTTCAGGTACGAACGGGCCTTGGTGGAACCCGCGTTGTACGTCCCCGACTTCAACTCGGTCGACGAGATCTGCGAGTCGGTGTAGTTGGTGGCCACCCAGGTGTCCGTGGTCACCGCGAGGGTGGAGGTCGGATCCACCGTCACCGGGTAGGTGGCCGCGGCCAGGAAGTCCGCGTTCGGGGCGAGGATCAGAGTCTGCGACCCATCTGCGGCGGTCTCGATGTCGGCGTCCACCCGGGCCTGGTTCTCCGGCTCGCCGGACAGCTCGTCCTTGCTGGAGTCCCACATCATCGGTGCGGGAGCCTCGGCAACCAGATCACCGGAGGAGTCCTTGAGCAGCAGGTGCCCCGAGTCAGCCTCGGAGAGGCGAAGCCCGTGCAGTTCGAGGGGGATTCGGTACGACACCGGTCTGTCCGGGGCCCGGTCGAGGAGCACGTTCTGGGAGAAGCCCTGGGGCAGCGCGGTCACCTGGAGCGTCTCGCCCGCGCTCAGCGCATACGAGGCCGTGTCGCCGTCCACCGTGGGGGTGGGCAGCTTGTCCTCCCAGCCGAGCCCGAAGCTCTTGCCGTCGTCCGACACCGAGGCCAGATCGGTGTCACCGCCGTCGGAGACCGTGATGTCCGCGGCCGCGGTCTCGGGCGTGAGATCGGCGCCGGTGTCGGCCAGCGTGGTGTCGATGTCCTCCCACTTGCCGTCCTCCTTCACCCGGACCTGCGCGGCGAACGCCTCCGCCGTGAGCGTGCCGTCGGGATTGGCATAGGTGGAGCCCGTCTCAGTACGCTCCGAAAGGATCTCGATACGGCGGTTCTCGCTCTGGGCCAGCACACGGGCCGTGCTCTCGTCGTCGGCCTCCGCCGGACCGAAGTCCCGCTGCTCGGTCGCAGCCGAAGCGGTGGAGTCAGAAGGCGTGTCGTCGGCCGCCGCCTGGCCGACAGATGACAGAGCACCACCAGCCAGGGTCAGAACCAGCATCGCCGCGGTGACGGCAGTTGCGTGTGTCGACTTGCGCCCGTGCTTGCGCCCGGGTCTGTATTTGTGTCGCATCAGCGACCCCTCCCCTGTTCATGCCGGGCAAAGGGCGTCCGGCGTAGGGGAGTTTCACAAAGACCACTGTCAGCATGACCGGTTGATAAATCACCACAGAAAGATCAGATGCGACACCTTGCCGCTTCGGGGCAACTCGGCCTGCACGAAGGCGACATGACATGGCATCCGATTTGACCGGTACATGCATTCCAGAATCTGCCAAAAAGTCGCGAATATCGCCCTGACGCTCTCCGCAAGAAGGGGCCCTTTCCGCCCTCCGTCGAATGTGATGGAAACGTGACCCCAAAGGGTCGTTACAGTGAAGACGCAGGTCAGCCGAGCTCAGCAATCTCACACAAGGCTCGGGGTGCAATCGCACCGGGCACGACGGCATCCGCTGTCGGCCCCCACGTGTGCCAGTGGTCCGCGCTCCGCGCCTTCACCGGTAGTGCGACTCGTCGTGGCGTATGCGTACCTCGATGACTTCCGCACCGCCCACCAGCGCAAGCGCGACCTGCTCGTTTACGGCCTGCGCGCAGCCGGGTCGAGGTCTCCCAGCCCCAGGGCACGTACGTCATCACCACCGACATCCGCCCCCTCGGCGAGACGGACGGCTTCGCCTTCTGCCGCGCCCGCCCCGAACGCCGCGGTGTCGTGGCCGTCCCCGACTCCGTCTTCTACGACGACCCCGACGCCGGCCTCACCAGGCCCGTCGGCCAGAGCCCGCCGACCGGCCTTCCACCCCTTGGGACAACCGGCGAGGATCTTGACACGCGGTCGGAGCCCATTCACGATCTTCACGCTGCTGCCACACCGCCGCCCACTCCTCACCCGTACGCGGTGACAGGGGGCGCCGAGCCAGAGGCAGGCAGGCCCAGGAGGAGAGACGTGGGTATATCCCGATCTGTCAGATCGCTCGCCGTTGCCGCGAGTACCGCCGTGCTGTGCGCCGCCGCACTCGCGCCGGCCGCTGTCGCGGACGACACCGGTGCCGTGATCACGTTCGACGGCATGTCCTCGGACGCCGGAGGCGACGGCACGGTCAGCGCCGGGCAGACCGTCACCGGCACGACGGATGTCACCTTCACGGTGCACGCGGACCCGGACGACGAGCCGACCGACGCCGTGGTCGGCATCACCGGCAGCAACCAGTACCAGGGCACCGGCACGGTCCAGCAGACCATCGCTCTGAGCCCGGGACAGTGCCTGCCCTCCTGCACCCTGCACGCGACCCTGGACACCGCCGCCACCCGGCAGTTCGGAGGCTCCACGAACGGGGTGGCCGCGCCGCTGGTGAACGACGGCGCGAACTCCGTCCACATCGAGGTGGACAGCCCCCGTCCGCGGACCGTCACAGCCGACACCGCCGTCACCGTCGACAACAACCGGCCGGTCGTCACCCTGCCCGACCTGCCCGGCGAGGACGCCTGGACCAACCACGAGCCCGTGGGCCTGTCCGCGGACGGCGAGTTGTCCCTGCGAGCCACGGCGACCGGCGCCAACGGCGTCTCGCGCGTACGGTACTTCAGCTCGAACAGCACCTGGCCCGCCCCCGTCGACCTGACCGCCCCGGCAAGCGGCGCGACATGGACCACCACACTGGACACGAGTGCGGTTCGGGCCGGTCTGTGGGCCGGAGAGGTCTTCGTCGTGGCCTACGACAAGGACGGCCGCGCGGGTTCCCCGGTCCGGGCCGCCGCCCTGGTCGACCACGGCTTCACCATCATGCCGAAGCTCGACACCGTCATCCATCCGGGCGAGACGCCGGTGATCGTGAACTACGCCTACCCGTCGGCGCTCAACAAGACGTTCCCGTCCAACCTGAACTACGCCTACCCGGTCAGCACCACCGTGTCGCTCGACGGCAAGGCGCAGACGACGACGCCGGTCGGCGCCTACACCTACCAGGGAAACACGGACGGCTTCATCGCCGACCTCGATCAACTCCCCTACGGCACCCACACGTTGACGTTTGACTCGGTGGACAACCGCGGCGCCCACGGCCGGGTGGACCTGCCGGTCCGCGTGGTGTCCGACGTGACGCCGACCTGGACGGGCGGCTTCCAGGACTTCCCCGTGGCGGGCAGCAGCCGTACGTACGCCGCCACGACATCCGCCGCCGACGGTGTCAGCCGGGCCGAGCACTGGACTCTCGACGTCGACGGCACGACGTTCGCCACCGGCAGTTATCCCGCACGGCCCTCAGGCACCTGGAAGACCACGACCACGGGCGTGCACACCGTCACGCTGACGATCGTCTCCCAGTACGGCGACACCACCGTCAGCACCATGCCGATCCGCGTCCTGGCCGCCACGACGACCGCGCTGACCGGCCCGGCCACCAGCACCTACGGCCACAAGGCGGCCTTCACCGCCACCGTGGCCCGGACCGGCGCGAAGCCCGCGTCCGGCGCCAAGGTGAGTTTCCAGTACAAGCGGGCGGGGACCACCGTCTGGAAGACCCAGGCGACCGTCACCGCGGACAGCACCGGCAGGGCGACGTACACCACGACCGCCAGGCACAACGGCGCCTGGCGTGCCGTCACCGCCGCGAAGAACCTGACGTGGGCGTCCTCGACCAGCAAGACCCTGACCTCGCACGTCAAGGCCGTCCTCACGGTCAGCAGGCCGGCCGCCAAGGCCGTCCACGGCAAGCCGGTGTCCTTCACCGCGCACAGCTCCCCCTACGTCAAGGGGACCGCCCTGCGCTTCCAGGCCCGCAAGAAGGACGGCACGTGGGTGACCCTCACCAGCGCCACCCTTTCCACCGGCGGCAGCGCCACCGCGAAGATCACCTTCCCGCGCGCGGGAACGTGGACGCTTCGCGTCTACCGCCCGGCCACCACCGACCTGACGGACACGTACTCCTCGACCTGGACGGTCAAGGTCAGCTGACCCGGGCCGTCGTCACCCTCGGCGCGCACGCTCACGACTCACCGGACGCCCTCCCGTCACATGCTCAGCCGGCCGCACGGAGTTGGTCCCCGGTCAGGCAGCCCCGGCAACGGCCGGGTTTCGCTGAACGGAATCCCAGGTCGCAGCCCTCGCAGTTCCGCATGGGCAGGACCACCGGACGTGCGGGGAGTTCCGCGCCTCTGGCCGGTACCGGCAGGGGAGTCTCCTTGAGGCGGTAGGCGAGGATGCCGACCGGGCGGGTGAGGAAGCAGTCCGGCAACCTCGCGGTGAGGTGGTCCGTGATGTGCGTGGGCAGAATGCCCGCCGCGAGCCACCGGGTGACGGCCGGGGCGAGGCGGGCGGTTTCCTGCGCGGACAGGATGAGGCGGGGGTCGACCCGGCGCAGCCCGGTGAGTACGGCGACGGCTCGGGGGTCTGCGTCGGCGAGCGGGACGGGTGCCTCCGCCTCGGCCGGCGCGGGCGCGGCCACGGTTTCCTCCACGGGCGCGGACGCTGGTGTGACCGCAGCGGCGGCGCCCTGCTTCCGGGGTCTGCGCGGCTTCGGCGGCTCGGGAGGACCGTCCGGGTCCGTGTCCGGGTCCGTGTCCGGACCGCCGCCGGGGACGTCGTAGAAGTACGTGCGGGTACGGACGTGTCCGGTGGACGTCCGCTCGCGGCGGCGCTCCAGGTAACCGGCCGCTTCCAACTCCCTGAGCGCCCGTGAGATCAGGATCTCGCCCTCGCTGAAGTGCTCGCACAGGGCCGGGATGGTCACGCGGGTGCTGTCGGGCAGGGAGGAGATGTACGCCGCGACGCCGACCGTGACCGCGCTGCCGCGTCGCTGGGCGAGGGCGTTGGAGATCACCGTGAAGTCGGCCGTGAGACGGGTGCGGACATGGATCACCCCGGACGTCGGAGCTCCGGCGTGGGCGCGCGAGGGCGCGTTAGACTGCGAGTCAGCCATCGGGAAGCGTTTCCTTCTCGATCGGTCAGGCCCTCGTTCGGGACGGCAATCCCGGCCGGGGGCCGAAGTCTGTGTGCTGTTGTCGCGGCGAACGTAACCGCCCCCATCCCGCGTCTGCAAGCCGGTCACTCGGACGAGTGACGCGAGCCGTGCGGCCGGGGAGGGTGGGTGGGTGGGTAGTTCTTTCCCCCGGTTCTTTTGGGAGGCCAGCGGCCTGCCGGGACCTCGCGGACAGGGGTCCGGTGGGCCCGGGACGTGGACGGTGGCCAGGGCCCGGCGGACTCAGTGACGGTGGCCCTCCGGCCTTCAACTCACCTTTGACTTCGTCCCCTTCGTGAACGAGGGGGATTCCTACGGCTCGCGCCGTGGGGTTTTCTGCTTCACCGCCGACTGCCCCGTCCGGGAGGACTCCCGTTGAGGTCTTACACCGACTCCCCAGACAGACACCGCCAGCCCGGCGGCCAAAAGGTTCTGCGCCGCGTTCACGTCCCGGTCATGGACCGCACCGCACTCACACGTCCACTCCCGGACGTCGAGCGGCAGCTTCGACCGGATCGTGCCGCAGGCACCGCACAGTTTCGAGCTGGGGAAGAAGCGGTCGACGACCACCAGTTCCCGCCCGTACCAGGCAGTCTTGTACTCCAGCATCATCCGCAGGTCGCTCCACGCCGCATCGGAGATGGCGCGGGCGAGCCTGTGGTTTTTGACCATGTTGCGGACGGTCAGGTCCTCGATCACGACCGTTTGGTTCTCACGGACGAGTCGGGTGGTCAGTTTGTGGAGGAAGTCCCGGCGTCGGTCGGCGATCCGGGCATGGACGCGGGCGACCTTGCGGCGGGCTTTGGCCCGGTTGGCGCCGTCGCCCTTGGCCTTGCGGGACAGTTCCCGCTGGGCGTGGGCGAGGCGGGCCCGGTCCTTGCGCTCGTGCTTCGGGTTGGTGATCTTCTCCCCGGTGGACAGTGTCGCCAGACACGTGATCCCCAGGTCGATGCCCACCGCATTCGTGGTGGCCGGGGCCGGGATGATGATGTCGTCGCAGAGCATCGACACGAACCAGCGTCCGGCCGCGTCCTGGGACACCGTCACCGTCGACGGCGTGACACCCTCCGGCAGCGGCCTCGACCACACGATGTCCAAAGGCTCGGCCATCTTGGCCAGAGTCAACTCGCCATTACGGAAGCGGAAGCCGCTGGTGGTGTACTCCGCGCTCCTGCGGGACTTCTTCCGCGACTTGAAGCGCGGGTACTTGGCCCGCTTGCCGAAGAAGTTGGTGAACGCCACCTGCAGGTGCCGCAGCGTCTGCTGGAGCGGAACCGACGACACCTCGTTCAGGTAGGCGAGTTCCTCGGTCTGCTTCCACGCCGTCAGCATCGCGGACGTCTGGTTGTAGTTGACCCGTTCCTGCCGCGTCCACGCCCGGGTACGGGCGTCGAGCGCCAAGTTGTAGACCTTCCGCACGCATCCGAAGGTGCGCGACAGCTCAGCCGCCTGCGCATCCGTCGGACAGAAGCGGTACTTGAACGCCCGCTTCACCTGCTTCGTGGTCATGCTCACAAACTAGAGCACTTGCCAGTGAGGGATAAATGCACTGGTCAAGGCACTGTGATTCGCCCTGGCGGCGAACCCCAGCTCCCGGCCCTGCTCCGCAGGAGTCCGATTCCTCCCCGGCCCGAAGACCGGGGTTTCCTCGGAGGTATCCGAGGAACACCACGCGTGGATGCAGTTGATGGTCAAGAAGCGGCGCAGAACCCTCGTGGTCTGCCCTCCCTGCCATGACGGCATTCACGCATAACCCGGACCAGGATCACGCAGCAGTCACTGGAGAGCCCGCTGCACCGAAACGGTGCACGGCGGGTTCGGGCCGGGGGCCACTGGAAAAGGAACCGCACAGCGGAAACCTCGCCAGTGGCCTACCGGTACTGACCCACGGCCGGGTCCCGGGGCACGACTTCGGTCTCCGGGTCGCTCTCGACGCGGCGACGGGCCTGGTCCGCGTGGAGGTCTCGGACGCGGCCTCGACGAAACGGCCTCCCGCGACCCCGCCGTCGTCGATCCCCGAGGGCGAGTCGGGCCGGGGGCTGCTCCTGGTGGACACCCTGGCCGTGCGCTGGGGTTCGGTGCCGCGTCGCCCACTGGGCAAGACGGTGTGGGCGGAAGTGTCCATCGCCTGAGACGGGCCAGACAAGCCAGATGGGCCACAGGCGGACGAGAACCGGCGTCGAGGACGGAACAGACACCGGGCGCGCGATGCTCGCTTATGACTGGTTTCTTATGCAATGTGCTGATGTGACTCACGTCAGCACCCACACAGGCACCCGCACTCTCGCGCCGCCCGCCCTCGTGCGGCCCGGCGCCGCCGCCCGGTACCCCCTGGTGGTGGCGCTCGGTCTCTTCGCCGCCGCCCGGCTCACCGGGCTGGCCGTGCTCGCGGTGACCGCCTGGGCCACCGGGCACGGGCCGCTCACGCTGCTCGGGCGGTCCTGGGACTCCCGGTGGTACCTGGGGATCGCCGAGCACGGTTACGTCCGTACGGTGCATGTCCGGCCGGGTCTCGTCTTCGACGATCTGGCGTTCTTCCCGCTGTACCCGGCCCTCGTCCGGGCCGTGACCGCGCTGACCCCGCTGAGCGGGGGCGCGGCGGGTCTGCTGGTGTCGTGGACGGCTGCCGCGGTGGCCGCCGCCGGCATCCACGCCGTGGCCCTGCGTCTGCACGGGCGTGCCGTGGCCGTCGCCGTGGTCCTCCTGTGGGGTCTGCTGCCGCACTCGGTGGTGCTGTCGCTGGCGTACACGGAACCGGTGCTGACCGCTTTCGCCGCCTGGTCGTTGTACGCGGTGCTGGCCGGCCGCTGGGTGTGGGCGGGGACGCTGGCCGCCCTCGCCGGGCTGTCCCGGCCCAACGGCTTCGCGGTCGCGGCGGCGGTCCTCGTGACGGCGGCGTACGAGATCGTGAGGCGGCGCGGAAAAGTTACCCACAGGCTGTGGACGGGCGCGGCCCTCGCCCCGCTCGGCTGGTCCGGGTACGTGCTGTGGGTCGGTCACCGCAGGGGTGACCTGCTCGGCGGCTACTTCGAGGTGCAGCGCCGGTGGGGTTCCCGCTTCGACCTCGGCCGGGGCTCACTGCGTTTCGTACGGCATCTGGTGCTGCAGGGCGACCGTCTCGTCTTCCCGATGGCGATACTGCTGGTCGCCGCCGCCGTACTCCTGTACGCCCTGCTGATCGCCGACCGCGCCCCGCTGCCCCTGCTGGTCTACAGCGGTGTCCTGCTGCTGGTCGCGCTCGGCGGCTCGGGGTTCTTCGCCTCCAAGCCCCGCTTCCTGCTGCCCGCGTTTCCGCTGCTGCTGCCGCTCGCGCGGGCGCTGGTGCGGACGGCGAGAGCCCGGCCCTGGCACGCGGCCTTGGTGGCCGGTGCCCTGGCCGGGCTCTCGTTCGCCTACGGGGCGTATCTGGTCGTGATCGCCCACACGCCCCTGTAGTGGGTCCTGCCGCCTACTCGTCGCCCTCGGGCTGTTCGGCGTCGTTGACGTCCTCCTCGATGCCGAGCTGCTCGACGAGCCACTTGTCGAACTCGATGGCGGCCCGCACCCAGCTGACGGTCGAGGAGACGAAGTGTTCCAGGCTGACGCCGGTGCCGATCAGCATCTGCGCCTCACCGATCAGACGGACGGTGCCGTCGTCGTGGGTGTGGCTGTAGACCTTGGGCCACAGGGTGCGCCGGTTCCAGTCGTCGATGGACTCCAGCAGCAGCGGCTTCTCGTCGATCTTGTGGGACCGGTCGTAGAACGTCCGCACCGAGAAGACCTGCTGGTCACCCTCACCACGGAACATGAAATACGTACGGAACTGCTCCCACGGCGCCGCGAGGTCACCCTCGTCGTCGACGACGTACTTCAGCTCCATCTGGTCGAGGAGCTGCTTCACAAGATCCTGATCCGGGACGACGGGGCCCGCCGGTCCTTGCTGCGGCTCGGGCTGGCCCCCGAAGTTCGGAATCGAGGACGGGTCGATGGTCACCGTGAATTTCCCTTCGTACGGATTCCGCCATCCTCCCCCATCCGGGGAGGGGGGTGGCAAGCCCCGGCCGCCCTGTCCTCCCAGGGCTGACATGATCCGGACAGCCCAGGTAGAACTGACGTCGACCATTGGGGGAACACATGACGCAGACGGACACCGAAACCGTGGCGGAACAGGACGTTCCGGGCAGAACAAGATGGGGGGTCTTCCTGGCGATCCTGGCCGTGCCAACGCTGGTCGTGGCGGCTGTGATCGCGCTCCTGGTCGCCTGGTTGTTCACGGACGACTCGGTCGCCTCGGACGTGAAGAAGACCTCGTGCGCCGAGGCCCTGGCCTTCGGCGGGGCGAAGATGCCGACGGGGGCGCGCGACGCCTGGTGCGGGCTCGAGGCCGGGCCTGAATCCCGCTACACCGCGCGCTTCCGGATGCCGCGCGCCGAGATCGACGCCTGGGTGGCGGCCGGCTTCCCGCAGGGGCCGGAGCTGCGGACCACCCAGTGCGGCGACGCCCAGGTCGACGCGTGCCTGACCGCGGGCCCGGTCGCCAATGAGCGGGCCTCCGTGCAGATCGACATCACCCACGACAGCCGCACGTGGTCCGAGGTGCGGTTCGTGGCGTTCACGCTGTGAGAGGAGCGGCGGGGGCCTGACCAGCCCCCGCCCGACCAGCCCCCGCCGCGCCGCTCAGAGCGTCTTGCCGGTGGCCGGTCCCACGATCAGGCCGTCCCCGAAGGCGTCCACCCGGACCGTGTCGCCGTCCTTGACCTCGCCGGACAGGATCTCCTTGGCGAGCCGGTCGCCGATGGCGGTCTGGACGAGGCGACGCAGCGGACGGGCGCCGTAGGCCGGGTCGTTGCCCTCGTCGGCGAGCCAGGCCAGGGCCTCGTCACTGATCTCCAGGGTGAGCCGGCGTTCCGCGAGGCGCTTGGCCAGCCGGTCGATCTGGAGGCGGGCGATCCTGCCGAGCTCGTCCTTGTTCAGGGCCGAGAAGACGACCAGGTCGTCGAGGCGGTTGAGGAACTCCGGCTTGAAGGAGGCCCGCACGACCTCCAGGACCTGCTCCTTCTTCTCCGCCTCGCTGGTGATCGGGTCGACGAGGAACTGGCTGCCCAGGTTGGAGGTCAGCACCAGGATCGTGTTGCGGAAGTCGACGGTGCGGCCCTGACCGTCCGTCAGCCGCCCGTCGTCCAGCACCTGGAGCAGGATGTCGAAGACCTCCGGGTGGGCCTTCTCCACCTCGTCGAGGAGCACCACGCTGTACGGCCGCCTGCGCACCGCCTCGGTCAGCTGGCCGCCCTCCTCGTAGCCGACATAGCCGGGAGGCGCGCCGACGAGCCGGGAGACGCTGTGCTTCTCGCCGTACTCCGACATGTCGATGCGGACCATCGCCCGCTCGTCGTCGAAGAGGAAGTCGGCGAGCGCCTTGGCGAGTTCGGTCTTGCCGACGCCGGTCGGGCCGAGGAAGAGGAAGGAGCCGGTCGGACGGTCCGGGTCGGCGATCCCGGCCCGGGTGCGCCGTACGGCGTCGGAGACGGCCTGCACGGCCTCGCTCTGGCCGATGAGCCGCTTGCCCAACTCCTCCTCCATGCGCAGGAGTTTCTGCGTCTCGCCCTCCAGGAGGCGGCCCGCCGGGATGCCGGTCCAGGCGGCGACGGTGTCGGCGATGTCGTCGGGGCCGACCTCCTCCTTGACCATGGTGTCCTTGGACGCCTCCTCCTCGGCCTCGGAGGCGGCCTCCAAGTCCCGTTCCAGGGCGGGGATCTCGCCGTAGAGCAGCTTGCTGGCGGTGTCGAAGTCGCCGTCGCGCTGGGCGCGTTCGGCCGTGCCGCGCAGTTCGTCGAGCTTCTCCTTCAGCTCACCGACGCGGTTGAGGGACTCCTTCTCCTTCTCCCAGCGGGCGGTGAGGCCGCGCAGCTCCTCCTCCCGGTCGGCGAGGTCGCGGCGCAGTCGCTCCAGGCGTTCACGGGAGGCGGGGTCGGTCTCCTTCTCCAGCGCGAGCTCCTCCATCTTCAACCGGTCGACCCCGCGCTGGAGTTCGTCGATCTCGACGGGCGAGGAGTCGATCTCCATGCGGAGGCGGGAGGCCGCCTCGTCGACGAGGTCGATGGCCTTGTCGGGCAGGAAGCGGGAGGTGATGTAGCGGTCGGAGAGGGCCGCCGCGGCCACCAGCGCGCTGTCCGCGATCACGACCTTGTGGTGGGCCTCGTAGCGGCCCTTGAGTCCGCGCAGGATGGCGATGGTGTCCTCGACGGTCGGCTCGGCGACCAGCACCTGCTGGAAGCGGCGCTCCAGGGCGGGGTCCTTCTCGATCCGCTCGCGGTACTCGTCGAGGGTGGTGGCGCCGACCATGCGCAGTTCCCCGCGGGCGAGCATGGGCTTGAGCATGTTGCCGGCGTCCATGGCGGAGTCGCCGCCCGCGCCCGCGCCGACGACGGTGTGCAGCTCGTCGATGAAGGTGATGATCTGGCCGTCGGAGTTCTTGATCTCCGCGAGGACGGTCTTCAGCCGCTCCTCGAACTCGCCCCGGTACTTCGCCCCCGCGACCATCGCCCCGAGGTCGAGCGCGACGAGCCGCTTGTTCTTCAGCGACTCGGGCACGTCCCCTTTGACGATCCGCTGGGCGAGCCCCTCGACGACGGCGGTCTTGCCGACGCCGGGCTCGCCGATGAGGACGGGGTTGTTCTTCGTACGGCGGCTGAGCACCTGTACGACGCGGCGGATCTCCTGGTCCCGGCCGATGACGGGGTCGAGCTTGCCCTCACGCGCGGCGGCGGTGAAGTCGGTGCCGAACTTCTCCAGCGCCTTGTACTGCCCCTCGGGGTCGGCGGTGGTCACCCTGCGCCCTCCTCGGGCCTTCTGGAAGGCGTCCACCAGCTTCTTCGCGGTGGCGCCCTGCTGTGTGAGCACGTCCGCCGCCGGTCCGCCCTTGGCGGCGATGCCGATGAGCAGGTGCTCGGTGGAGAGGTATTCGTCACCGAGGTCCTCGGCGCGTGACTGCGCGTCCGCGATGACGGACAGCAGGTCACGGTTGGGCTGCGGGGGCGCGACGGTGGATCCGGTCACGCTGGGCAGCCCGCCGAGCGCCTTCTCGGCACCGGCCCGCACGGCGGCCTGGTCGGCGTCGACACTGGCGAGCAGATCGGTGATGTTCGCGTTGTCCTGCCCCTGGAGCAGAGCGAGGAGCAGGTGGGCAGGGGTGAGATCGGCGTGCCCCCCGGTCACGGCACGGTTGCTGGCCGCGTTGATCGCGTCCCGGCTCCGGTTGGTCAGCTCGGCATCCACGTTCGCGTACTCCTCCTCGGTATCGGCTCGCCCTGTCTGACTCAGTCAGCGTATACAAAGTTGAGTCTATTCCACTCAAGGCGGTGTTCGGGAGGGATGGAGGGACTAGCTTCCCGGCATGACCTCCTACGCCCAGGATCCGGGTGCCCCGGACCCGTCGTATCTCAGCTTCTGGCGGGAACGGCATCTCTGCACACTGACCACACCCCGCCCGGACGGCAGCCCGCACCTGGTGCCCGTCGGGGTGACCTACGACCCCGAGGCCCGTCTGGCCCGGGTGATCGCGAGCCGGACGAGCGCGAAGGTACGGCACGTGCTGGCGGCCGGCGAGGGCGGGGCGGCGGTGGCGGTGTGCCAGGTGGCGGGGCCGCGGTGGGCGACGCTCGAGGGGCGTGCGCATGTCCGCGACGAACCGGAGCGGGTCGCGGAGGCGGTGCGGCGGTACGCCGAGCGCTATGAACGGACGCCGTCACCGAACCCCGAGCGGGTGGTCATCGAGATCTCACTGACGGGAGCGATGGGGCGCTTCTGACGGGAGTGACGGGACGCTTTCGAGCCACAGCCCGATCGGCCGATACCCGGAAATGTCCCCGCAAAATGCAGCGGCGTCACCGTGTTCAGGTCACGGTGACGCCGCTGCGGGGGGAAGCACCTGAGCGATCTTGTTACAACGGGGGAATCGCGTCAGGCACTGCGGGGGGTGGCTGAGATGGTCCGGGGGGTGGGGGTTTCCGGTTCCACCAGCCGATGGTCTCGTTGGTCCAGGTTCACAAAGATCATTCCGTACCGAATGGCACACCGGACGGGCTGCGGCGCCCCCCGGGGCCGCCGCAGACACCGGTACGCCCGCACGTCCTCGTCGTCGTCCCGCGTGACGACCACCGGTTCACCGAAGACCGTCACCATCAACGAGTCACCGGAGTGGGGGATCGCGGTGACCAGATCGATGAAGTGCCAGCCCGATCGGTAGGCGGTGGCCATCTCTCTGCGGAAGGAGCGGTCGTCGGGTGGAGTAGTCATGTCAAGACCAGATGCTGTCGGCCGGGAAGATCTCGGCACCCTCGTCGGCAGGCACAGTCGACGCGACCGTCACTGACCTCGCATCACCGGTGTGTGCGTCACCCTTCGCTGCAGAGAGGCCACTCAGCGTTCCAAAGGCCACAACGGCGGAGAAGGCGGCGACAAGCACCGAGCGAAGCATTCTCTTCCTCATAGTCGGCTTCGTCCTCACTTGAAGGTCCCTCATTCCCCCGTCGGATAAGACGATGGCTCATTCAGGCACGTCATGGCCACACAATCAGTGCATCATGTTCCTGCATGTTCAGGACCCTGGGGGGTGGAGATTTGACAACAAATCGGACCAACGCGACACATCCCCATGCGATCACTGAACTGTGTGCAGAGGGGGAGCGCGTCTACACGCATGCCCTGCGCACCGGGCGCATCGCCCGTGCGGACGTGGAAACCGCTCCCTGCCTGATGGAATACGCCCTTCTGCAGCCTGATCCCGACGACGCGAACTGGCTGCGTCCGGTTCCGCCCTCCGTCGCGCTGGCCCAGCGTCTCAATCCGCTCGAGCGCGAGATCTCCGAACGCCGGCGGACGTCGATAGAGCTGGCCGAGGTGTTCGAGCCGTTCATGGCCCTGAGTGCCCAGGGAGCGGCGCCCACCCACGCGATCACGGTGCTGGAGGGCCTGGACCGGATAAACGCGGCTCTCGACCTGGCCACGGAGCAGTGCCAGAACGAGATGCTCACGATCCAGCCCAGCGCCAACCACCCCGAGCGCAGGGTCATCGAAGGGCTGGAACGCGACAGGACCCTCACCGAGCGGGGCATCCGGATCCGGACCCTGTACCAGCACACCGCGCGCTACAGCCCCGCCCGGATCGCCTACATGGAGCGGTTCGCCGACGGCAAGGTGGAGTACCGGACCATCGACGAACTGGTGGAACGGCTCATCATCTGCGACGAGTCCGTCGCCTTCCTTCCCGTCCGTGACGACCGCCAGGTCGCCCTGGAACTCCGGCACCCGGGCATCGTCGGCTATCTGATCAAGGTCTTCGAGTTCATGTGGAACCGGGCGGTCCCGCTGAGCGCCGGCGCCCCCTACGAGACGGCCCCCGACGGCATCACCGACATCCAGCACTCCATAGCCAAGCTTCTCGTCGAGGGCCACGTCGACGAGGCGATAGCCCGCCGCCTGGGCATGAACGTACGCACCTGCCGGGCCCACATCGCCAAGCTCGCCACCGCGCTCGGAAGCGGCAGCCGCGCACAGCTCGGCTTCCTCATCGCGCAGTCGGGGATCCTCCGTCCCGACCAGCCGATATCGGGGGACGGCGACCACCCGTGACCGGGACCCATCCGCACGGGGCGGAGGAGCTGTGCGAGGCGGGCCTGCACCTGTACACGCGCGCGCTGCGCGAAGGGTGGGTGAGTGCCGCCGACGCGGACAAGGTGCCGTGTCTCGCCGACCTCGGTCTGCTTCAGCCGGACCTCGGGGACCTGCGCCGGCTGCGGCCCGTCACCCCGGCGTTCGCCCTCCACCGGCTGCTGCGGGCCGTAGAGGACCGCATCGCCGACGAACGGCGCCGCGAGGAGCGGCTGGCGGCGATGTTCGAGTCGCTGGTCGCGATCGACGGTCCGCATCCCGCCGCCGCGGCGGCTCCGGAGATCGGCGTCCTCAGCGGCCTGGACCGCATCGGCCAGGCCCTGCACCGGGCCGTGACGGACACCTCGGGCGAGGTGCTGACCATCCAGCCCGTCACCAACCACACCCACTCCCCCGCCGGGCTGCACGCCGAAGCCCTGGCCCGCGACCAGGCCCTGCTCGACCGCGGCGGCCGTATCCGCGTGATCTACCAGCACACGCTCCGCCACGCGCCGAGCATCCTGGCCCGCTACGAGCGCCTGCACGGCGACGTCGAGGCCCGCACGCTCGACGAGGTCACCCAGCGCCTGATCGTCGTGGAGCGCGAGGTCGCCTTCATCCCCGCCAGCAAGGACCGCACCCTCGCCCTGGAGATCCGTCAGCCGGCCATCGTCGACTTCCTCGCCACCGCCTTCGACCGGCTGTGGCGGCTGGCCACCCCGATGTACCCGCGGGCGGTTCAGCAGCCCTCCCTCGACGGCATCACCTCCCGGCAACGAGCCATCGCCGCGTTCCTCGTCGAGGGCCACACCGACGCCGTCATCGCCGACCGCCTCGGCATGAACATCCGCACCGCCCGCGTGCACATCGCCAAACTCGCCGCCACCCTCGGCAGCGAGAGCCGCGCCCAGCTCGGCTACCTCATCGGGCGGTCCGGGATTCTTGACCGGGAAGCGTGACGGAGGGCACGGCGGGGACGGCGGCCCGTCCGTCCAGGCCCACCTGCGCTATCCGGACGCCCAACTGCGTACGGCTGGCCGCCCCCAGCGTCTCCGACAGCCGCGCGATGTGGGCCCGGCAGGTGCGCACGCTTATCCCCAGGCGTTCCGCGATCACCGCGTCCTGATGGCCCTCCGCCAGCAGGGCCGCGATGGACTGCTCGCGGTGGGAGATGCCCTCGATGCCGGTGTCGGGGAGAGGGGCCGTGAGCGGGATCGCGAGGCGCCACAGCCGCTCGAAGACCGTCACCAGGTACTCCACCAGTGCCGGGTGCCGCAGTTCCAGCGCGAGGGTGCGGTCGGCGTTCGCGGGGACGAAGGCCACCGTGCGGTCGAAGAGGATCAGGCGGTCAATGACCTCGTCGAGGGTCCGCGCCTGGACCGAACCACCCATCAGTTCAAGGTAGTTGAGCAGTCCCTGGCCGTGCCGCGCCACGTGCGTGTACAGGTCCCGCATGCGCACGCCCCGGCCGCGCAGCGCCAGCGCCCGGTGCAGGCCCTCGGTCAGCTCGTGCTCGGGGCGGATACCGCCCGGCTGGACCGTGAGGACCTCCGTCGTGCACGCCTCCGTCGCCTCGTCCATCGCGGCCTGGATGCGGGACAGACCGTCCAGGACGCGGATCGCGGTGCCCTCCCCGGCGCCCGCGACGACACTGGGCGCGAGGCCCGCGTACCGCTCCACCGCCGCGACCGCCGCGCCCATCCGTCGCTGGCTCGCGCTGACGTCGTCGTAGACCCCGCGCAGCAGCCGGGTCATGACCTCCTGCGGTGCGGTCGGCACCAGCCAGTCCATGTCGTCGGGGTCCGGGTGCAGCAGGGCCAGCTCCAGCAGGCAGGGCACCGGTTCGGCGTCGGAGCGCGGTACCCGGCCGCGCCGGACGGCTCGGGAGTACACGCGATCACCGGCTTCGCACAGCCGGTCAGCACCGTGTGGATGGTCGTCCGCCGTGTGCCCGGCCATTGCCCATCCCACCCCCGGTTCCAGCGTCCGCCGCCCTCTTGTCCGGTATTCCCACCAGGGCGTCGAAGCCCCCTCGGCTCCGCAACTATGCGCGGCCCGGACCGGCTCCGCAACACGGCTCCCCAGGCGAGAGCCCGTGAAAACACCTGGTATGCCCCAGACTGCGGCCCGGTGGGGGCGGGTCGCGCAGTTCCCCGCGCCCCTGGGTGGGTGCGGTGAAAGCCCGTTCACCAGATCCGGACCTCCCCACGCCCGCCTGCAACAAGCTGCGGGCCGGTCGGTGGGTGCGGTGAAGGTCCGTTCGGCTGTGCCCACCTTGTTTGGGGGCGCGGGGAACTGCGCGACAAGCCCCCACCGGCCCGCAGACGCACTGCGACCGACGCCCCCGGCCCCCCGCGGAACAACCCGCTCCGCGTGTCGACTCCTGGAAATCACGCAGTGATCACCCCGTTACGTGCCGCACTTAACGTCAGGTCATGGCGGACATATTTGACGCATACGCGTTGGCCGACGCGTGGGACGAGATGTTCGAGCGGCCAGGTGAAGTCAGGACCGCCTACGAGCCGGTGCTGGCAGCACTCCAGCCGATCGAACCGAGTGAACTGCGGTTCCGGGCCGACCAGATGGCCCGGGCGTTCACCGACAGGGGCGTGACCTACGCCTTCGCGGGCGAGGAACGGCCCTGGCCGCTGGACCTGGTGCCGAGGATCCTCGACGCCCTCGAATGGGATCTCATACAACGGGGAGTCGGTCAGCGGGTCAGGGCCCTGGAGGCCTACCTCGCCGACGCCTACGGTCAGGCCCGGGCCTTCGAGGACGGCGTAGTGCCCTGGCGGCTGCTTCTGAGCTCCCCGCACTTCCACCGGGCCGCCCACGGAATCGAGCCGGTGAACGCCGTACGCATCCATGTCGCCGGCATCGACCTCGTACGGGACGAACAGGGCGATTTCCGGGTCCTGGAGGACAACGTCCGTGTCCCCAGCGGCGTGTCGTACGTCATCGAGAACCGGCGCGCGATGACCCGCGTCTTCCCGTCCCTGTTCGCCGAACAGCACGTGGTCCCCGTCGACGGATACGCGCAGAAGCTGCTCGCGGCCCTGCGCGCCGCCGCCCCCGACGGCGCGCAGGATCCCCGGGTCGTCGTCCTCACCCCCGGGCCCAGCAACGCCGCCTACTTCGAACACGCCCTGCTCGCCCGGCTGATGGGCGTGCAGCTGGTCGAGGGACACGACCTGGTCTGCCGCAACAACCGGGTGTGGATGCGGACCACCCGCGGCGAGGTGCCCGTCCATGTCGTATACCGGCGCCTGGACGACGACTTCCTCGATCCGCTGCACTTCCGCCCCGACTCCGTGATCGGCTGCCCGGGCATCCTGGGCGCGGCCACGGCGGGCCATGTCACCCTCGCCAACGCGGTCGGCAACGGCATCGCGGACGACAAGCTGCTCTACACCTACGTCCCGGACCTGATCCGCTACTACCTCTCCGAGGAACCGATTCTTCCCAACGTGGAGTCCTTCCGGCCCGACGAGCCGGGGCAGTTGGACGCCGTCCTCGACCAGATCGACCAGCTCGTCGTGAAGCCCGTCGACGGGGCCGGCGGCCAGGGCATCGTCATCGGGCCCAAGGCCGACCGCGAGACCCTGGAGAAGACCCGCGAGGCCGTCCGCAAGGACCCCCGCGGCTTCATCGCCCAGCGCCCGGTCGCCCTGTCCACCTCTCCTACCCTCGCGGGTGAACGCATGGCCCCCCGCCACATCGACCTGCGCCCCTTCGCCGTCAACGACGGCAACGACATCTGGGTCCTGCCCGGCGGCCTGACCCGCGTCGCCCTCCAGGAGGGCAACCTGATCGTCAACTCCAGCCAGGGCGGCGGCTCCAAGGACACCTGGGTGCTCGCCGAGGGGCCCACCGAGCCGCCCACGCCCGCGAACGGGACCGCCCTCCTCGACATCGCCCCACGTCAGCACGGTCCCGATGGCCTCCCCACCGTCGTACAGGAAGGGGCCCAGCAGTGAACGACGTGATCCTCTCCCGGATAGCCGAGGCACTGATCTGGACCGGCCGCTACGTCGAGCGGGCGGACGCCACGGCCCGGATCCTCGACGCCTACCTCCACCGGATGCTGGAGGACCCCTGGCGCGACGAGGACGTGGCCTGCCGGTCGCTGTACGCGATCCTCGGCGTCGACGCGGGCGGCACCCGGGTCGACATGCAGCAGGTCCTCGACCAGCTCGCCTTCGACGCCCGCTCGACCTGCGCCATCGAGGGCGCGCTCGGCGCGGCCCGGCTCAACGCGCGCAGCGCCCGTGAGGCCGTCTCCTCCGAGATGTGGGAGTGCCTGAACTCCACCTGGCACGCCCTCGCCGACCAGCGCCTGGCGGCCCGCCGTACGGGCCCCTACGCCTATCTGGAACTCGTACGGCGGCGCTCGGCACTCTTCTTCGGGCTCGCCGACTCCACCATGAGCCGCGACGACAGCTGGCGTTTCGTGGTGCTGGGCCGGAGCCTGGAGCGGGTGGACATGACCGTGCGGCTGCTGTCGGTCCGGGTCCTGGACGCGGCCCACGCGCCCGACTGGCCGACCCTGCTGAGCGCTTCGGGCGCCGACGAGGCGTACGCGCGCGTGTACAGCGGTTTCGGCGACACCCCGCGCGTGGCCGAGTTCCTGCTCCTGGACCGGGACTTCCCGCGCTCCGCGCTGCACGCGCTGACCACGGCCGAGGAGTGCCTGACCGCGCTCGGCCGCCCCCGCCAGGACCCCGCGCGCCGCCCGATCGGCCGGATGCGCACCCGCCTCGAATACCTCGACCTGCCCGCCCTGGAGGAACAACTCCCCCTTCTGCTGGGGGACCTGCAGACCGCCTGCATGGCCTCCGCGGAAGCGGTGGCGGAGCGGTTCTTCCCGTACCAGGGGCCCGTCGAGTGGGCCCAGGAAGGAGCGTGAGCATGGCCGCCAACCCCGTGACCCGCCGCCTCCGGATCAAGCACGTCACGAAGGTCTCGTACGCCCAGCCCGCGGCCTCGTCCCACAACGAGGTCCGCATGACCCCGCTGACCCTGCCCGCCCAGACCACGCTGGACGCCCGGGTCACCGTCAACCCGACGACGCCCACCTGGTCGTACTGGGACTACTGGGGCACCCAGGTCACCGGCTTCGACCTGATGGACCCGCACGGCCAGGTCACCATCACGGCCTCCAGCCTGGTCGAGACGTCCCGGCCGGAGCCCCTGCCGGCCCCGCCCACATGGGCGGAGGTGGCCGAACGCGTCGCCGGATCACGGCTGTTGGAGTTCGCGACCCCGACGGGCCGTACGACGGTCCCGCCGAAGCTGGTCAAGAAGGCCCGGAAGGCGGCGGCCGGCCTCGACCCGCACGAGACGGCGGTCGCGGTGTCGGCGCTGGTCGCCGACCGGGTGTCGTACCTGCCCGGCGCGACCAGCGTGAACACCTCCCCCGCGGAGGCCTGGGAGCAGGGCGCCGGCGTCTGCCAGGACATCACCCACCTCACCGTCGCCCTGCTGCGCGGCGCCGGCCTCCCGGCCCGCTATGTCTCCGGCTACCTCCACCCGGAACGCGAGGCCGAACTCCACCGGCCCGTCGCCGGGGAGAGCCACGCCTGGATCGAGTACTGGGCGGGCGACTGGTGCGGCTACGACCCCACCAACCGCGTCCGCGCCGACGAGTCCCACGTGGTGGTGGCCCGGGGGCGCGACTACGACGACGTGACGCCCCACAAGGGCATCTACCGGGGCGTGGCCGGAGGATCGCCGCAGGTCACGGTGGAGTTCACGCGGGTGGCGTGACCGGGACGGCGGAGGGGCGCTCCCTCCGCCGTGGCGCGGTTACTTCAGGCCCGCCGCGTCACAGGCGCTCTTGTACTCCGCGGTGCAGATGTCCTTGATCGTGTAGATGCCGTCCTTGACGACCGTGTTCTTGATGTTGTCCTTCGTCAGGGCGACGACCTGGACGAGCTGCGCCGGGATGTCCTTGTTGGTGGGGCTGTCGACGCTGTCCGTGGCGAGGGCGTCGAACTGGATGCCCTTGCCCTGGACCTTCATCACGGCCATCTCGGCGGCGGCCTCGGCCTCGCCCGGGTACGGCTTGTAGACGCTCATGTACTGCTCGCCAGAGATGATCCGCTGCACCGCGGGCAGCTCCGCGTCCTGGCCGGTGATCGGCGGGAGCTTGGTCATGCCCGCGCTCTCCATCGCCTGGATGGCCGCGCCGGCCATGGCGTCGTTGGCGGAGTACACGGCCTTGATGTTGTCCTTGCCGATCGCGTTGATCGCCTTGGTCATGTCGGCCTGGGCGATCTCCGGCTTCCAGCCGTCGACGTCGTACGTCTCGGCGATCGTCACCTTGCCGTTGAGCTCGGACATCGCGCCCGCCTTGAACTGTCCGGCGTTCGGGTCGGAGGGCGAGCCGTTGATCATGACGATCTTGTCGGAGGTGTCGATGCCCGAGCCGATCGCCTCGACGAGGGAGCGGCCCTGCACCTCGCCCACGAGTTCGTTGTCGAAGGAGACGTACGCGTCGATCGGGCCCTCGGCGAGCCGGTCGTAGGCGATGACCGGGATGCCCGCGTTCTTGGCCTTGGTCACCATGCTCGCGATGGCGTGCGAGTCCACGGCGTCCAGCAGGATCACGTCGACCTTCTCGTCGATCATCTGCTGCATCTGGGTGGCCTGCTTCGACGCGCTGGCCTCGCCGTTGGCGTAGATGGTCTTGCCCTGCTTGTTCGTGAGCGCGGCGACCTTCTTCTGGATGATCGGGTAGTCGAACTCCTCGTAACGGGTGTTCGTCTTCTCCGGCATCAGCACACCCACGGTGATGTCATTGCCCTTGGTCGGGCTCGCCTCGGTCCCGCTCGCGGCGCCGAGCGCGCCGCAGGCGGCCAGCGAGAGGGTCATCGTGGACGCGGCCACGGCTATGGCGATACGACGCATGTGGGCTGCTCACTTCTGGTGCTTTCCGGACGCGGGCGCGGCATTGCGGCCCATGTGTCTGAAAAGACAACGGGGGGCCGCCCATCGACGTCAAGCGGAATCACTTAACGAGTGCGCAACGCCACTCTCCGCCGAAGGTGTGAAGACTTGGCGCGAACACTAGTACAACCAACTTCACACCTCATGAGTCGTGATCACAGCAGTCCCACAACTGCTGTTCCCCGTACGACCAGAGGATCGAATGAAGTCAGCCAGACGCACGGCCCCGGCGACAGCCGCCGCCGCCGTGCTCGCCACCGCCGGCGGCCTCCTCGCGGTGGCGACGGCCCCCGCCTCCGCGGCCGTATCGTGCGCCTCCCCGGTGTTCAAGCGCCAGTTCTTCGCGAACACGTCCTTCGCCGGCACCCCGAAGAAGACGGACTGCGACAGCGCGGTCGACGAGAGCTGGAGCGGCGCCCCCGCCTCCGGCCTCCCGAAGGACACCTTCGGCGTCCGCTGGACCGTGACCCGCGACTTCGGCTCCGGCGGCCCCTTCGCACTCAACGCCACCGGCCTGGACGGCATCCGCGTGTACGTCGACGGCGTCCGCAAGATCGACCTGTGGAAGAACGTCTCGACCACGGTGAAGAAGACCGCGAACGTGACGATCCCGTCCGGCAAACACACCCTCCGCATCGACTACGCCAACTGGACCGGCACCGCCAAGGTCAAGGTGACGTACACGCCGCGCACCTCCGCCGACGTGGACAAGGTCAGACCCCTTGTCCCGACCGGCCCTTCGGTGACGTACGACAAGGCCACCGGCAAGGCGAAGCTGACCTGGGCGAAGAACCAGGAGATGGACCTGGCCGGGTACCGGGTCCACCGGCGGCTCAAGGGCTCGTCCTTCCCGTCCGTCCCGCTCGCGACGACCGCCCTCACCTCGTACACCGACAGCACCCTGCCGGTGACCGGCGAGACCTACTACTACGAGCTGCGCGCCTACGACAAGGCCGGCAACGAGTCGTCGGGCACCGCCGACCAGCCGGTGACCACCGTCGACCGGATCGCCCCGGGCGTGCCCACCGTCACGGGCGCGTCCGGCGAGGTGCGGCCGGGCGGTGCCGGTACCGGCGGCATGAAGGTCGCGTGGGACCAGGTCACGGACGCGACGGCCTACCGCGTCTTCCGGGCGGCAAGCGAGAGCGGCACGTACACCGCCGTGGGCCGCACCGACCAGCTCTCCTACCTGGACACCTCGGCCGCGGAGAGCACGGCCTACTACTACCGCGTCAGCGCCTTGGACGCGGCGGGCAACGAGTCCGCCCGGTCCGCGCCGTACCAGGGCCGGATCTGGGACAACGACCCGCCGCCGCTCGTCACCGGCCTCGACGTGACCCCGACCGAGTACGGCTTCGAACTGAACTGGGACAAGAGCCCGGCGACGGACCTGCGGTACTACAAGGTCTACCGGGGCGAGCTCGTGGTCGACGAGGACGAACGGTACTGCTACGGCAGCTCGGTGAGAGACGTCTCGCCGGACAGGACGTCCTACTCGTACCCCACCCTCCCGGACGGTGACGAGGTCTGCTTCTTCATGGATGCCGTGGACGACGAGAACAACTCCGCCGTCCAGTGGAGCGAGGACCGGCCCAGCGCCGTGGTCGTCACCGAACTCGACATGACGCCGAGCGTGGCGACGCCCGAGGGTTCGCCGCTGGACCTCCTGGTACAGGAGGCCCGGGGCGACGAGGGCAACCTGCTCACGTGGTCCGGGGGCTCCGCGCAGGGCTACCGCGTCCACCGCTGGAACCCCGCCACCTCCTCGTACGAGCGGATCGCCGAGCTCGACGGCACCGCCTCGCAGTACCTCGACACCGGAGCGCGGCGCGGCACCACTTCCTACTACTGGGTGACCGGCGTCCTGGCCGACGGCACGGAGACCCTGCCCGCGGGCGGCTGGGCGGTCACCGCACCGGTCGGCGGCACGGCGTCCGGGTGAGCACGGCGAAGGGGCCCGGAGAGATCTCCGGGCCCCTTCGCACAGCTGCCTGGTGACGCCTAGTCCTTGGCCTTCTTCGGCCGCCACACCACCAGCGCACTGGTGTGCTGGACCTCCTGGTACGGCACCAGGTCGCGGCGGTACGACGCGTGCACCGCCGCCTCGCGCTGCTGGATGGCCGCGGCGGCACCCTCGACGGCGGCCTGGAGCTCGGCCACCCTCGACTGCAGCGCGGCGACCTGGTTCTCCAGCTCGATGATGCGCTTGATTCCGGCGAGGTTGATGCCCTCGTCCTGCGACAACTGCTGGACGGTGCGCAGCAGTTCGATGTCACGGGCCGAGTAGCGGCGGCCCCGCCCGGCGGTGCGGTCGGGAGAGACCAGGCCGAGACGGTCGTACTGGCGCAGGGTCTGCGGGTGCAGGCCGGAGAGCTGGGCCGCCACCGAGATGACGTAGACCGGGGTCTCCTGCGTCAGTTCGTACGGATTGCGTCGACGGCCGTCCACTCGAATCAAGCTCCCTTCGCGGCCTGGAACAGCTCCGCCCGCGGATCCTCACCCGCGGTCGCCTCGCGATACGCCTCCAGCGCGTCACGAGCCTTCCCCGACAGCTCGGTCGGGACACTCACCTCGACGGTGACCAGCAGATCGCCCCGGGTGCCGTCCTTGCGGACCGCGCCCTTGCCCCGCGCCCGCATGGTGCGGCCGTTGGGGGTGCCCGGGGGCAGTTTCAGTGTCACCGCCGGTCCGCCGAGCGTCGGGACCCGGACCTCGCCGCCCAGCGCCGCCTCCGAGAAGGTCACCGGGACGGTCACCGTGAGGTTGTCGTCCTTGCGGCCGAAGACGGGGTGGGCGTCGACGTGCACCGTGACGTACAGGTCGCCCGAGGGTCCGCCGCGCTCGCCGGGCGCTCCCTTGCCGCGCAGCCGGATCCGCTGGTTGTCGGAGACGCCCGCCGGGATGCGGACCTGCATGGTCCGGGAGGACTTCGCCCGCCCGGAGCCCTTGCAGATCTCGCAGGGGTTCTCCGCCATCAGCCCGCGGCCCTTGCAGTCCGGGCACGGGTCGGTCAGCGAGAAGCCGCCGCCCGAACCGCGGGCCACCTGCCCGGTGCCGACACAGGTCGGACACACGCGCGGGTTGCCGTTGGCGTCGCCGGTGCCCGAACACGCCTTGCAGGGCGACTGCGAGGACATCCGGAGCGGAACGGTCGCACCCTCGATCGCCTCGGTGAAGCTGAGGGTGACCTCGGTGTCGATGTCCTGGCCGCGCCGGGGCTGCACCCGCGTGGTGCCGGAGCTGCCGCGGTTGAACAGGCCCCCGAAGACGTCTCCGATGCCGCCGCCGAAGCCGCCCGCGCCCTGCTGGCCCCCACCCTGGGCGCCGCCTCCGAAGAGGTCGCCCAGGTCGAAGTTGAAGGAGCCGCCCGCGCCGCCCGGCCCCGGACGGAAGCCGCCGTTGCCGTAGAGCGTGCGGGCCTCGTCGTACTCCTTGCGCTTCTTGGAGTCACCGAGGACGTCGTTCGCCTCGGAGATCTCCTTGAAGCGCTCCTCGGCCTTGGCGTTGCCCTTGTTGGCGTCCGGGTGGAACTCGCGGGCGAGCTTGCGGTACGCCTTCTTGATCTCGGCCTCGGTGGCGTCCTTGGGGACGCCGAGGACCTTGTAGTAGTCCTTCTCGATGAAGTCCTTGGTGCTCATCCCCGACGCTCCCCCTTTCCGGTGTCCCGATCAATCTCTACGACTTCAGCCCTCCTCAGGGCCGTTGTCCTTGTCGTCGCCGGCCTCGGACTCGTCCTTGGCCGTCTGCGCGCCCGGCTGCGGTTCGGCCACGGCCACCCGCGCGGGGCGGATGGTGCGCTCGCCGAAGCGATACCCCGGCTGCAGAATCGCCACGCACGTCGTCTCGGTGACGTCGGGCGCGTAACTGTGCATCAGGGCCTCGTGGATCGTCGGGTCGAAGGGCTCGCCCTCCTTGCCGAACTGCTGCAGGCCCATCTTCGCCGCGACGGACTCCAGCGATTCCCCGACGCCCTTGAAGCCGCCGACGAGTTCACCGTGTTCGCGTGCGCGGCCGATGTCGTCGAGCACGGGCAGGAGTTCGGTCAGGAGGTTCGCGATGGCGATCTCCTTGACCGTGATCCGGTCCCGCTCCACGCGGCGGCGGTAGTTCTGGAACTCGGCCTGGAGCCGCTGGAGGTCCGCGGTGCGCTCTTCGAGCGCCTTGCGCACCTGGTCCAGCTGGGCCGTCAGACCGGCGATCTGGGCACTTGCGTCCCCGGCCGGGGCCGCCCCTTCCTGGGGGGCGGCCGTCGGCTCGGCGTCGTCGGGGGTGGCGCCGGAGGGGACGTCGGGCTTCTCGTCGAAGCCCGGGGTCTCCTCCGTCACGCGGCACCGTCCTTGCGCTCGTCGTCCACGATCTCCGCGTCCACGACGTCGTCGTCCGCCTTGGGAGCCTCGGCACCGGCGTCGCCGCCCGCGGCCTGAGCGCCCTGGGCGTCGGCGTACATGGCCTGGCCGACCTTCTGGGAGACCGCGGCGACCTTCTCCGTCGCCGTACGGATCTCGGCGGTGTCCTCGCCCTTGAGCGCGGCCTTCAGCTCCTCGACGGCGGCCTCGACCTCGGTCTTGACCTCGCCGGGGACCTTGTCCTCGTTGTCCTTGAGGAACTTCTCCGTCTGGTAGACGAGCTGCTCGCCCTGGTTGCGGGTCTCGGCGGCCTCGCGGCGGCGGTGGTCCTCCTCCGCGTACTGCTCGGCCTCCTGGCGCATCCGGTCGACCTCGTCCTTCGGCAGCGAGGAGCCGCCGGTGACGGTCATCTTCTGCTCCTTGCCCGTGCCGAGGTCCTTCGCGGTCACGTGCATGATGCCGTTGGCGTCGATGTCGAAGGCGACCTCGATCTGCGGGACACCGCGCGGGGCGGGCGGCAGACCGGTCAGCTCGAACATCCCGAGCTTCTTGTTGTACGCCGCGATCTCGCGCTCGCCCTGGTAGACCTGGATCTGCACGGACGGCTGGTTGTCCTCGGCCGTCGTGAAGATCTCGGACCGCTTGGTCGGGATCGTGGTGTTGCGCTCGATGAGCTTGGTCATGATCCCTCCCTTGGTCTCGATACCGAGGGACAGCGGGGTCACGTCGAGGAGCAGGACGTCCTTGACCTCACCCTTGAGCACACCGGCCTGCAGGGCGGCGCCGATGGCGACGACCTCGTCCGGGTTGACGCCCTTGTTGGCGTCCTTGCCGCCGGTGAGCTCCTTGACGAGCTCGGCGACGGCGGGCATACGGGTGGAGCCACCGACGAGGACGACGTGGTCGATCTCGTTGATGGAGACGCCGGCGTCCTTCATGACGTTGAAGAACGGGGTCTTGCAGCGCTCGAGGAGGTCCGCGGTCAGCTGCTGGAACTGAGCCCGGGTGAGCTTCTCGTCCAGGTGCAGCGGGCCCTCGGCGGAGGCCGTGATGTAGGGCAGGTTGATCGAGGTCTCGGTGGAGCTGGACAGCTCGATCTTGGCCTTCTCGGCGGCCTCGCGGAGGCGCTGGAGGGCCATCTTGTCCTTGGCGAGGTCCACGCCGTGACCGGACTTGAACTGCTGCACCAGGTAGTCGACGACGCGCTGGTCCCAGTCGTCACCACCGAGGTGGTTGTCACCGTTGGTGGCCTTCACCTCGACGACGCCGTCGCCGATCTCCAGGAGGGACACGTCGAAGGTGCCGCCACCGAGGTCGAAGACGAGGATCGTCTGGTCGTCCTTGTCGAGGCCGTACGCGAGCGCGGCCGCGGTGGGCTCGTTGACGATGCGCAGGACGTTCAGGCCCGCGATCTCGCCGGCCTCCTTCGTCGCCTGGCGCTCGGAGTCGTTGAAGTACGCCGGGACGGTGATGACCGCGTCGGTCACCTTCTCGCCCAGGTAGGACTCGGCGTCCCGCTTCAGCTTCTGCAGGATGAAGGCGGACATCTGCTGCGGGTTGAAGGGCTTCCCGTCCAGCTCCGTCTTCCAGTCCGTGCCCATGTGGCGCTTCACGGACCTGATGGTCCGGTCCACGTTGGTGACCGCCTGGCGCTTGGCCACCTCGCCGACGAGCACTTCACCGTTCTTGGCGAAGGCGACGACGGACGGCGTGGTCCTGGCACCCTCGGCGTTGGTGATGACGGTGGGCTCGCCGCCCTCCAGAACGCTGACGACGGAGTTAGTCGTGCCCAGGTCGATGCCGACCGCACGTGCCATGGTGATTTCCTCCAGCTGACTTGAGTGGAACAGGCTCAAGTGTGCACGACGTCCGCGACTCGGTCAACAGACCTGAGTCACGGGGGCTCAACTCTTATCCGTTCCTTACACGCAAGCTGGCTCTGACCTGGGTGTTCGTAGCGCGCCTAGGTCCAGGCGGGCGTCCACGCCGAGGGCCGTGCGGCTTGACGCGGAGCAGTCCGAGCACGAACACCAGCGCTCCGGCCGCCACCCACCACACCCCGCTCGCGGCGAGCCGGCCCAGATGCACGAGGACCCCGACGAGTACCCCGGAGAACGCCGCCGCACCGAGCACGACGGTCGCCCCCTGCGCAGTGAGCCCGAGACGGCGCAGCCGGTGCGCGAGATGGTCGGGGCCGCCGCGCAGCAGGGGCCGCCGGGTCAGGACCACGAGCAGGACGTCCGCCGCCACGACCGCCGTGAGCGCGAACAACACCCCGGCGCCGGAACCGAGTTCCTGCCCGGCACGGGTCGTCACGGCCGCCGACGCGAGCACGAACCCGGTGAACAGCGACCCGCACGCGCCGAGCCCCCCGCGCGCGGGATGCCAGTTCTGCATCAGGAAACCGGTCAGCGCGGCGGCCAGCACGCTCAGCAGCACGGCGAGCCCGTCCATCACCTCGGCCGCGGCGCAGGCCCCCACCCCGAAGGCGGTGACGACCCCGACGGTCCCGGCGAGCCCGTCGGCGTGGTCCAGCGCCTTGAACCCGAGGGTGACGAAGACGATCCAGCCGACGGCGAGGAGTCCGGCGGGCACGCCCGTCTCCTCGTACGGCACCACACAGGCCGCCGCCACGGCCGTACCGCCGACGAGGAACCGCGCCTTGACCCGCCGCACGTCGGCGACGAGCCCGAGCAGCGCCGCGGCGCCCCCGGCGACGAGCAGCCTGCCGACCTCGGGCTCGAGCGGTGCGACGGCTCTCCAGTCCCCCACGACCGCCACGAGACAGGTGGCCGTCACCACCGCCACGCCGCCCGACAGCGGCACGGGCCGCCGCCGACGCCGGTCGACGATCCCGAGGCGCAGGGCGGGCAGCCGCAGCAGTGCGGCGAGGACGGCGGCGAGGAACAGGGCGGAGGTGGCGGCGAGAATCCCATAGAGCACCAGGCCAAATTAACGCCGTATGTACCAATTCAGCATGAATAACACGATCGGGTTTTAAGGTAACCCTCAGCGATCCAGATCACTCCGCGTCCGGTTACAGTGCGGCGGAGGATGGGGGTACTCTCAGACGGATATAAGTTACCGCTTAGTAATGTCGCTCTAAGTACCCTCGCAGGCCCGAGGAGCCCCCAAATGCAACTCGCCGCGATCATCGTGTCGCTGGTTCTGATCGTGGTCGGCGCGGCCCTGTTCGCCCGCGCCCTCCTTCAGATCTACACCTTCATGCGGCTCGGCCAGGACGTGCCCGCGGGCACCCGCACCGACGAGCCCGGCCGGCGCACCGTCACCGTGGCCAAGGAGTTCCTCGGCCACACCCGGATGAACCGCTGGGGCATCGTCGGTGTCGCGCACTGGTTCGTGGCGGTGGGCTTCTTCACCCTGCTGCTGACGATCGTCAACGCCATCGGCCAGCTGTTCCAGGCCGACTGGATCCTGCCGGTCATCGGCGACTGGGCCCCGTACAACGTCTTCGTCGAGTTCATCGGCACGATGACGGTGCTCGGCATCCTGGTGCTGATCGCGATCCGCCAGCTGAACCACCCGCGCAAGCCGGGCCGCAAGTCCCGCTTCGCCGGCTCCAACTTCGGCCAGGCGTACTTCGTCGAGGCCGTCATCCTCATCGTCGGCGTCTGCATCTTCACCCTGCACGCGCTCGAGGGTGCCCAGCACCACGTGGACGGCTACGAGGCCTCGTTCTTCATCTCGTACCCCCTGGTCTCGGCACTGGAGAACCTGGACCTCTCCACGCTCCAGAACCTCACCTACTTCTTCGCCGGCCTGAAGATCGCGACCTCGTTCATCTGGATGATCACGGTCGCCCTGAAGACCGACATGGGCGTGGCCTGGCACCGCTTCCTGGCCTTCCCGAACATCTGGTTCAAGCGCAACGCGGACGGCGCGACCTCGCTCGGCGCCCTGCTCCCGATGACGAGCGGCGGCAAGCCGATCGACTTCACCGACCCCGGTGACGACGACGTCTTCGGCGTCTCCCAGGTCGAGCAGTTCTCCTGGAAGGGCCTGCTCGACTTCTCCACCTGCACCGAGTGCGGCCGCTGCCAGTCCCAGTGCCCGGCCTGGAACACCGGCAAGCCGCTCTCCCCCAAGCTCCTGATCATGTCCCTGCGCGACCACGCGCACGCCAAGGCGCCGTACCTGCTCGCAGGCGGCGGCAAGTCGATGGAGGGCGAGGAGAAGGCGTCCGAGGAGCAGCTGGCCGGGGTGCCCGCCGCGGCTCTCGCGGAGGCCGAGCGCCCGCTGATCGGCACGCTCGAGGAGAACGGCGTCATCGACCCCGACGTCCTGTGGTCCTGCACCACCTGCGGCGCCTGCGTGGAGCAGTGCCCGGTCGACATCGAGCACGTCGACCACATCGTCGACATGCGCCGCTACCAGGTGATGATCGAGAGCGCGTTCCCGTCCGAGGCGGGCACCATGCTCAAGAACCTGGAGAAGAAGGGCAACCCCTGGGGCCTGGCGAAGAAGCAGCGCCTGGAGTGGCTCAAGGAGGTCGACTTCGAGGTCCCGGTCGTCGGCCAGGACATCGAGGACCTCACCGAGGTCGAGTACCTGTACTGGGTCGGCTGCGCGGGCGCGCTGGAAGACCGCGCGAAGAAGACCACGAAGGCCTTCGCGGAACTGCTCCACATCGCAGGCGTCAAGTTCGCGATCATGGGCGGCGACGAGAAGTGCACCGGTGACTCCGCCCGCCGCCTCGGCAACGAGCCCCTGTTCCAGGAGCTCGGCATGGAGAACGTCATGGCGCTGAACATGGCGTTCGGCGAGGAGCTGGACGACGACGGCAAGGTGGTCCCGGAGTCCGCCAAGCCGAGGTCCGCGAAGAAGATCGTCGCGACCTGCCCGCACTGCCTGAACACGATCGGCAACGAGTACCCGCAGATCGGCGGCGACTACGAGGTCATCCACCACACCCAGCTGCTCCAGCACCTCGTCGACGAGGGCAAGCTGGTCCCGGTGACCCCGGTCGAGGGCATCATCACCTACCACGACCCCTGCTACCTGGGCCGCCACAACAAGATCTACACGCCCCCGCGCGAGATCATCGCCAGCGTCCCCGGTCTCCGCAACGAGGAGATGCACCGCCACAAGGAGCGCGGCTTCTGCTGTGGCGCCGGTGGCGCGCGGATGTGGATGGAGGAGCGGATCGGCAAGCGCATCAACAACGAGCGCGTCGACGAAGCCCTCTCCGTCAACCCCGACATCGTCTCCACGGCCTGCCCGTTCTGCCTGGTCATGCTGACCGACTCGGTCAACGGCAAGAAGAACGATGGCAAGGCGAAGGAGTCGATCCAGGTCGTCGACGTGGCCCAGCTGCTGCTGGACTCCGTCAGGACACCGGTCGACCCCGCGGACGCCGCGGAGTCGGAGAACGAGCCGGAGCCGGAACCGGTGAAGTAACGGTCACGGCCGCACAGTTCGGTGCCCCCAGGTCCTCCCGGGCCTGGGGGCACCGCCGTTCCCCTCAGGCCCCTCAGAGGTCCCTCAGAGGTCCCTCAGGGGCCCCTTAGGGGATGTCACAGCTCAGCCGCAAAGCCGTCCCCGAAACGCCCCGCCCCGCACGTTGTCCGCCGGGACCGGGTACGTTCGAAGACGTGGCTGGATTCAGGATCGGACGCGGCCGGGACAACGGCGCTCCTCACACGCGACCGCAACACCCTCCGTACGGGCAGCAGGCGCCCCAGGGACAGTCGTACGGCTATCCCCCCGCGCCCCCGCAGCCCCAGCCCTACGGCACCGCGGGCGCCCAGGGCCAGTGGACCCAGGGCGGTGGTGGAGGCTACGACGAGCCGGAGTACTTCGGCGCGGGCGCGGGCGCCCCGTACCCGCAGGGCCCGGACCCGTACGCGGCCGACAACCCGGGCCACACCCAGGCGTTCTCGGTCGGTGAGGACCCCTACAACCCGGGCGGCACCTACCGGGCGGGCTCGGCCCCGGCCCCGGCGGGCCCCCGTCTGCACTGGAAGGCCCTGCTGAGCGGAATCTTCACCTCCCCCAACCAGACCTTCCTCCAGATGCGGGACTACTCGATGTGGGGCCCGGCCCTCATCGTCACCCTCCTCTACGGCCTGCTCGCGGTCTTCGGCTTCGAGGGCGCCCGCGAGGACGCGATCAACGCCACCCTCTCGAACGCGATCCCGATCGTCCTCACGACGGCCGTCGCCATGGCCCTGTCGGCCTTCGTCCTCGGCGTCGTCACCCACGCCCTGGCCCGCCAGCTCGGCGGCGACGGCGCATGGCAGCCCACGGTCGGCCTCTCCATGCTGATCATGTCCCTCACGGACGCCCCCCGCCTGGTCGTCGCGATGTTCGCCGGCGGCGACGCGTCGTTCGTCCAACTCCTCGGCTGGGCAACCTGGGTGGCCGCCGGCGTCCTGCTGACCCTCATGGTCAAGGCCTCCCACGACCTCCCCTGGCCGAAGGCCCTGGGCGCGTCGGCGATCCAGCTGATCGCACTGCTGTCGATCGTGAAGCTGGGCACCTTCTAGGACGCCACGAGCAGAGGGACGCGGCGGGCCCCAAATGGGCGATAAGCCCCGCATGTCGCCCATAATTGACTACTCAGAGTCAGTTAATGTGACCGCTCCCGCACCCTCTGTAAGGAGCGCTCAGTGTTCGCTGGATCTCGTTCTGGTAGAAGCCGGAAGAGCGTGGTCGCGGCCGCTCTGCTGGCCGCCGTGATCGCCGCGATCCTCCCGGGATCGGCGGTCGCCGACGGGGGTGGCGGCGGTACCCCGGACCACTGGGGCGTGATCGCCCGCAACACGATCGGCTCCCCCGTGGCCGAACTGCGCAACGGCCCGTACGTCTCGGGCGTACCGGCCGCCTTCGCGAAGCCGCCGTTCGGGCGGGGAAGCCTCGGCATCGAGGTGGCGGACAGGTCCACATCGCTCAGCCCGCCGAGCGAGAAGGTCGACTTCGGCAACGAGGTGGACTTCGTCGGCAGCCGCATCCTGACGCTCCGCCAGGTCGGCTTCCGGGTCTTCCAGACGGGCGAGAACGTCGACTACGGCGGCGCGACGAACATGCCGAACATCAAGATCGAGATCGATCCGAACCTGCCGCTGCAGCCCAACGACAACTACTCCACGCTGGTGTGGCTGCCACCGGCGGTCCCGGCCGTCAACCAGTGGAGCCCGTACCTCGACGCCACCAAGACCGGCACCTGGTACCTCACGGGCGCCGAGACGGCGTGCAAGTTGGCGACGCCGTGCACCTTCACCGCGCTGAGGGCCTCGTTCAGCAGCCTCGGCGCGACACCGACGGTCTTCTCGGTCGCGGTGGGCAAGGGCCGCGACAACATGTGGATCGGCGCGATCGACGGCCTCCGGCTCAACAACCACATCTACGACTTCGAGCGGGACGGCGTGCGGAGTCTGCGCGCGAACTGAAGCGGTGCCACGCGCAAGGCGAGCGTGACAACGTCACCCGCCTTGCGCACCACAGGCCCTCCCGAACCCCTCGGTCGGCACGCTGATAGAACACGGTCATGACCTACAGGTTCGTTGCCCGCGCCGCCGGGGCGGAGATCGACTTCGACTATGACGACTACATCGAAGCGGGGATCGCGGAGGGGGAGGACGGCAGCGGTTTCGTGCTGCTGTTCCAGCGCAGGGCCGATGAGCCCGACGAGCAGGACGTCTCGCTGGGATTCGACACGCACTGCCTGGTCACCGCTGGCCAGGGCACGGCGTACGGATGCGTTCGGTCGGTCGAGCTGACCGGGAACGTCCTGAGGGTCTCCCTGGCCCCGGAGTCACTGCCCGCGCTGGGCCTGGACGACGCTGAGATCGAGGCCGTGCTGGAGGCGCCGGCCGAGGATGTCGCCCGCTTCCGCGAGGTGCTTCCGCAGGTTCTGACCTACGGGCGCGAGAACGCGCGGCCTGTCCACGTGGCCGTGTGAATGCCGAAAGCCCCGGCAACATCCAGCTGTTCGCTCGCTCAGAGAGCTTCCTTGGAGGGAGTGACCGGCTCCCCCGCCCTACGTACTACAGGCAAGACGCTCCACGGGAAGTTGATCCAGTCGTCCGTGCGCTTCCAGACGTACTCGCACTTCACCAGGGACTGGGACTTCTCGTAGATGACCGCGGAGCGGACCTCGGCGACGGCGTCGAGGCAGAAGTCGCGCACCAGCTTGAGCGTCTTGCCGGTGTCGGCGACGTCGTCGGTGATGAGGACCTTCTTGTCGGAGAAGTCGATGGCGTTGGGGACGGGGGCCAGCATGACCGGCATCTCCAGGGTGGTCCCCACACCGGTGTAGAACTCCACGTTCACGAGGTGGATGTTCTTGCAGTCGAGGGCGTACGCGAGACCACCGGCGACGAAGACACCGCCGCGCGCGATGGAGAGGACGACGTCGGGCTCGTACCCGTCGTCGGCGATGGTCTGCGCGAGCTCCCGGACGGCGGTGCCGAACGCCTCGTAGGTGAGGTTCTCCCGTACGGCGCTCATACCTGGGTCCGGTGGAAGTTGAGGAACGAGCGGGAGGCGGTCGGGCCGCGCTGGCCCTGGTAGCGGGAGCCGTAGCGCTCACTGCCGTAGGGGAACTCGGCCGGCGAGGAGAGCCGGAACAGGCACAGCTGGCCGATCTTCATGCCCGGCCAGAGCTTGATGGGGAGCGTGGCGAGGTTCGACAGCTCCAGGGTCACGTGTCCGCTGAAGCCGGGGTCGATGAAGCCGGCGGTGGAGTGGGTGACGAGCCCGAGCCGGCCGAGGGAGGACTTGCCCTCCAGTCGCGAGGCGAGGTCGTCGGGGAGGCTGATGACCTCGTACGTCGAGGCGAGAACGAACTCCCCGGGGTGAAGGATGAACGGCTCGTCGCCCTCCGGCTCCACGAGCCGCGTCAGGTCGGCCTGCTCGACGGAGGGGTCGATGTGGGGGTACCGGTGGTTCTCGAACACCCGGAAGAAGCGATCGAGGCGCACGTCGACGCTGGACGGCTGCACCATGGATTCGTCGTAGGGATCGATCCGCACTCGCCCGGCGTCGATCTCGGCCCGGATGTCCTTGTCTGAGAGAAGCACGCCCCGAGGATACGCAAGGCGCGCGGACCGACCACAATCGGACGGACCCGCGCGCCTGGCACTGAACTTCTCAGTGGAACTTCTCAGTGGAACTTCTTAGTGCTTTTCCAAGGTCACCTGAACGACACTGCGAAGCCGCGCACAGCGAGGACACCGGACGAGCCGTCCGGGACCGAGGCGCTCGGCCTGCTGCATCGGGAACGAAGCGGTGCTGAACACGTGCCCATCGGCACAACGGACCACGGTGCGCTCCATCAAGTTCTGGAGTCCCTTCCCCAAGAGCCGCGTCGGGCTGCTGCTCACCTGACGACAAAAGCCACATTACGGGATGGTCGGGGCGACCCTCCAGGCGGCACTCCGATCCCACCCGGACCCTCTTCCCCCACCCCACCGTACGCCCCAACTCCCGTCCCCCGCAGCCCCCATCCCACCCCTGCAACGCACACCGGCCCCACGGCTTCAGCGCCAGGGGCCGGGGATGAGGTAAGGTGACGTTGCGTTTCGACACCGGTCCGACCGGCGTCGCGCGGGTGTAGTTTAGTGGTAGAACATCAGCTTCCCAAGCTGAGAGTGCGAGTTCGATTCTCGTCACCCGCTCCATATTGAAACCCCAGGTCAGCGGCCTGGGGTTTATTGTTGTCTAGTCCAATTCGAGGACTGCGTGCCCTTCGCGTGCCCTAAGTGGAGGCGGAGGAACCACTCCGGGGTGCTCCCGCATTACCGCGAGAGACTCAACCCCTCAAGCGTCTCAAATGGCGAGACGCATTTCATGTGGCCTGCGTCACGCCAGGACGCTTGTTGGGTGAAGTTGCATACGCAAAAGCCCAGTTCGCAGACTCGTCAAGCCGCTCTCGCAATTTGACGAAGTGAACACTGCCCTACGAGGCAGGCCCGACCAACAGGACAGCGGAACGGAGCGCTGAGTGCCCAGCTCGGCTGCCCGGGCTTGACTGCAGCGAGTTACGCACGGCACCGCCCGCCGTATGGGCTGTGGAAGCAGCCGAGGCGGTTGAAGTCGCTCTGATGAGCCGATCGAGTAGGACGTCAGCCATGGCATGCCCAGTGACCAAGCCGTGGAGGGTGTCTTCAGCGATGTAGCGATAGCTCTGCGGTGGGTGGAAGGCGCCGCCGGCCCGAAGGTGGGCCAGCGGCACCGGTTCTTCCAGCCGCTCGGGAGCCTCCAACAAGAGTGCTGATGCTTGGGCTGCCCCATCCATGTAGGTGTCGTACTCGGCGCGGCTGATCCCTGTTTCGGAACGGTGCCGCTTCCACACCTCGGAGGGAGATGCTGTGTCAACGCGAGCAACGCGCGCAGTACCGACGAATGCCATTACCGGCGAAGTGGCGTAGAGAACGACCGGCGTGCCGGGAGGGACTGCCACTCTCTGACGACGGAGCTCCACCGACTTACGCCCATCCAGGATCGAGGTCGCAAAGCGCGGGTGCAGAGATAGCAGGAGAGCGCGTTCTGAGTCGGTCACCGTGCGGATCGGCCTTCCTCGTAGATGGCTTGGAACAGGGCAGACGAGATCTTGAAGACCGACTGTACGTTGAGGGTGTGACTCTGGCGGTCGGCCAGTTGTTTAAGTCGCTTGAGCGGAACGAAGTTCGGGAAGATCTCCGTGTCGGAGAAGAGAATGGCCCGGGCCTGGGCGTGGCCTTCGCAGTGCCTGAGGACGTCCGCGAGGTTCCACACGCCCAGGTGTTGAAAGCGCTGGTGGAGCTCAACAATGTCGTCGACGACGGTGGCATCGAACCGTGAGCAAGCGATGACCGACGACAGAGTGAGCGTCGGATCAGTGCTGGCGTACCACAGGATGCGGGCTGGCACTCTCTCGCCGCCGGAACGAGCAGCGCGATAGTAGACATGCTCCCGGCTCAGTCCTAGCTGGTCGCTGCGGGCCACGAGCCCCTCAGGGACTCCGAAGAGGTCGTACGCGTATTTCGGCTTGATCGGCACGAGGAAGGTCGGCAGCTCCGCATCAGTAATCTTCAGCGGCCACCAGGCCCGCTCGACAGCGGACGCCGCAGCCGCCGGCAGAGGAGCTTGAAGCTGGGGCAGCTCAAGGCCGAGCTGGCTGGCAAGGGCAGCCGCATGCTCATCAACGGTCTTCGTGTCCGCAACCTTGTCCAGAACGAAGGCGATCAGATCGTCTCCGAGGGGCTGAAACCCGTCCTCCTGGGCTGCGGCACGTACCGTGGACGGAAGATGCGGGTCGGTCAGTCGCAGGACCTCTGCGCCGACGATCCGGCAGTGCTGACGCAGCAGGAAAAGGATCTGCCGGGCGATGGTCTCGCTTAGTGCATGCCCGCCGACGACGCGTAGGAGCGGCACTTGAAGCTGCTCCTGTCCTCCCCCATGGCAGTACGTAGCGAAGAGCTGCCCCTGGTCGTCCACGATCTGCTGGCGCTCCCACCTGGCTGGCTGAGCCGCCAGCTCGCGTAGTCGCGATCTGAAAGCATTCAGACGTTCTCCGCCGGGTTTGTCGAGAAAAATCAGCTGCTCCTGCTCCCGGCCTGCCGCAACGGCCCTCGTCGTGTAGGAGGTGCCGAGGAGACGGCCTGGCTGATACAGCTGCCTACGCCGCAACTCGTCGAGGTGCAAAACGACGTCTGAGGGCCGCAGGATGCGGACGTTGCAGACCTGCTGGGCGGCCTCCGAGAGCCGCAGGAAGTTGTCGTCGCGGGTGACAACGTACGGGACACCGGCCGCGCCAGCCTCAGCCACATACCTAAGGTCCGATAGGTCATTCGGCTTGACGGGTAGCGTGATGCCCAGCTGCTCCCGAGCAAAGGTAATCAACTGGGGTACGAACTGGTCTGCCAGCTGTCTGTCGGATCGGGGGCGTCTGTAGGTGCTTGACACGCGCAATTGACTGCGTCGGTCGGTCTGCTCCGGGATCTTGCCGATCTCGGCTACAAGCTCAGGCAGGACCACCAACTCGACAAGTCCTGTCAGCCACTCCGCTCCAAGAGCCTGGGTCTCCTGCGAACCATTTCGGTTGTTCGCCGCGTGAAGGTCGGCGAACACGTTGCAGTCCATAGCGAGGTGAGTAGGGCCGTCGGCTCCAGGTCGGTGAACAGATCTGCATGACCGTGGTCACGCCACCACACAACGAGCGGCTTGGGGTCCTTGCCTCGACCATCGACCTCATCGCGGGGCTCGAAGCCGAGCTTCAGCCACATTTGCTCGTAACCGTAGTCTTTGCGGCACCTCACGATGATGCCGAGACGGTCCTGATGACGGCGAGTGATCTCGTCCACCAGAATCCGGGCCACCCCACCACGCCGCCGACTGGGATCGACGCAGAGGTGAGTCAGGCGAATGCGCTGCCCTGGGAGCCCGTACAGGGCGTAGCCGATGAGGTCTGGGCCCGCCACGGCAGCCAACAGGGTGTTCTGTTCAGCGGCCTGCTGGTAGACCGCCGGCGGCAGAAAGCCGAGCTTGCTCCTGAACCGATCGCCCAACTCGACGATGGAGGCCAGGAGCGCTGTGTTCTGGGGGCTGACGGGGCTGATGCGTATTGCGGCGCCGTATGTGGCCTCAGGGATCTGCACCGACCAAGTGTGACCCTATTTCCCTTATGGCGCCACGGAGTTGGGATCGCCCAGCAATGCTGGCAATTGTCAGCGGACCAAGGAGAGTCGCGGCCTGCCCTCGGAGTCGGGACGCCGCTGCCCCTCACCTTCCTGCGCAGTGACTACCAAACCGAAGATCAGATCATTGAGATCGGCAGGACACAGATGTAGTTGTCGGGCCACGTCCGCCGGGCGGGTGCCTTCGCTGCGCAGGGCAGTGAAGACCTTGCCCAACACTTGCGAGGTCTCTCGGGCAACCCCACTTCGGGGCTCCGACTTGCGGTAACCGAGGCGGCCGAGTTCCACACAGTGGGTTCGGTACTGCCACTCGGTGGTCAGGCCCAGTTCGTGCAACCGGTGGGCAAGAGCCATGGCGGCGACTTTCCAGCGCCGCTTGGCCTGCAGGATCCAGTTGGTGCTCGCCCCTCGTGGTGCGTGGGCCAGCACATCTGCTCGCGGCATAAGAAACGCGGCCGCAAATCTGTGGGCTTCGGCTTCGGCCTGGGGCCCATGTGGCATCTGTTCTTCGCCATGCAGGACGAGGTGACCGAGTTCATGGGCCGCATCGAAGCGCCCGCGTTCCGCGGTCTTCTCCGTGCTCAGCAGCACGAACGGGATCCCCCGGTCCCAGAACGAGAACGCGTCGACCTCTGGGCAGGCCCGGGAGAGCGAGAAGACGCGAACGCCGTGGGCCTCAAGCTGGTGCACCACATTCGGCATCGGGGCGTTTCCCAGTCCCCAACGGGCTCGCACCAGTGCGGCGGCTTCCTCCGCGGGACAGTCCGTACCTGCCGCCTCGCCGGGGTGTGGAATCTGGTCCTCGTCCGAGCCAAGACGGCTGAACGAGGTCAGTGACGGAATGTCGGGAGCCGGCAAGCGGAAGTGCTCACCGATCCAGTCCTGCAGCACGCTTGCGAGCCGCCCAGAGCTGAGAGCGATGTCCCGCTGGGACGCGGTCATCTTGCTCAAGGCGCGAAAGCTCACCGAGTCGACCGTCAGATCGGCCACCTCTTCGGCGCTGAAGAAGGAGGGGGGAAACTCCAGCGCCGTCGCAATCGCTTCCAGAGACGGCGGGCTGGGTACGGCCCGCCCGCTCTCGTAGTCAGACAATCTGCGTGGGGTCAGGCCGACCAACTGAGCGAGGCGAGTGACGGTGAGCCCTCGACGCTTGCGCGCCAGTACGAGCCGAGATGCGGTGGTCATGGGAGCGCCAAAGGGGAGGTCGGGGCAGGCCACTCAGGCCAGACGTTCAATGGGGATGTCGATGCCGCCCTGGTCGTCAGCGTCGTCGACGAACGGGGTGAAGCCCTCGAAGTCGATCCAGGGGAGGACGATCCGCTCGTGCCAGCTGCTGATCTTGCCACGGTTACCGGGGTCATTCGGGAACGACAGCTCCGCGTGCAGTCGGGTTCCCCGGTCAGTCTTGGCATGGTGATAAAGCAGGAACCAGGTAGGAACACCATCCCCGACGTCCTGTTGCTCGCCCGGAGCCTCAGGCTCGCCGAACAGCAGTAGCTGCCTGTTGGCCTCCACTCGCTTCATCACCGCGTTGCCTTTCGGGTAACGAGTGGAAGGCGTGAGCACGGCGTACCCCGTTTCAGGGCTTCCGCTGGAAGCTGTGATCGCGAAGTTGCCTGAAGGCGCGACGAGCAGCGGTACGTTGCTCGGGCTTGCGCTCGTCCATCCCTCAGGGATGTACGTCTCCCGCAAAAAGCGGATGGTACGCCCCCAGAAGATGTTGCCGGGCAGGGAAACCGGGTCCAACGGTGTGCAGAAGTTGCGCTCGGCCTCGGCTCGCCGCAGCGCATCTTCGATACCTTCGACGGACATTCCGAGCTCGGCGAGTCGGTTACGGGCCCGGAGGTCCTCCGCGTGCACGACAGTCATGTCCAACCTCTCGACGAGCTACCTCGACTTCCGGAAATCCTCCCTCAAATGAGGCCAAGAATCAAGAAATTAGGCTGGTCAGGGGCATCGACTACCTGAGGACGACGAGCAAGACGCCGCAAAGCGCCCAAATCGGCATCTCAGCCCATCCGGGGTACCGGCCGGATTAAGCACGGCGGCCAGCACCTCAGCAGGGAACCGGAACGTCATGCCTCCCGGGCACTCGGTTGGGTCGTCGATTCCCGGAGCTGAGCACGCACCTCAGCGTCGATACCCTGGGCCAACCGCTTCTGGTGCTTCGCCGTCGAATGCTGGTAGATCAGCTGAGCCCGCTCCGACGACTGCCCGGCGCGGACCATGAGGTCCTTCAGCTTGGCGCCGGTGTCGGCGGCCAGGGTGTTGCCCGTGTGGCGGAGGTCGTAGAAACGGAAGTTGGCGGGCATGCCGACCTTCGTCCGGGCCCTGCGCCACTTGCGGCCGAAGGTCGAACGGCGGAAGGGAGCGCCCTTCTCTCCGACGAAGAGGAGGCCATCGCGCTCCTTCTCGGCGAACCACCGAAGGTGGCGGCGCAGCTCAGGGAGCACGAAGTCAGGCAGGTAGACGGTGCGCTTGCCCGCGCGGGTCTTGGGGTCGCCGGTGACCCTCCTGCCGTTGGTCAGCTCCGGTGAAGCCTGGCTGACGCGCAGAGAGCATTCGTCGAGATTGACACTGTGGCGGCGCAGTTCGGCCAGTTCCTCCGGGCGGAGGGAGGCGAAGGCACCGAGCAGGACCATCAGGCGCCAGCGCGGGCCCATGGCGTCAGCGAGGTCGAAGACCTGCTCGATGGTGGCGGTGGGCCGCTCGTCGGCCTCCTCCTTGCCGGCGCCCTTGATGCGGCACGGGTTGCTGCGGAGCAGGTCGTCATCGACGGCGGTCTGAAGGATGGCCTTCAGCAGGCGGTACGCCTTGGCGACCGTGGTGGCGCCGGTCGCCTTCAGGCGTTCGGCCCGCCAGGTCCGGACGGAGGGCGGGGTGATCTCGTCCAGGTCCTTGCCGCCGAACGTCGGCAGAATATGGAGGCGCAGCAGACCGTCATAACGGTCGAGCGTGGTGGGGGCGAGGCCGCGTTCCTCCATCCAACGCAGCGCGTACTTCTCGAAGTTGATCGCGCCGGCGTCCGGATCACGCCATACGTCGCGCTCGATGTCCGCGCGGACGAGGTTGAGCCAGTCCTGGGCGTCGGACTTGGTCTCGAAGGTCTCCGGTGCCTTGTGCCGCTGGCCGTCCGGTCCGAGGTACCGGGCCTGCCATCGGCCGGAGGCGAGCTCGCGTACCGTGCCGAACTCGCGCCGCCGCTGTGGCTTGCGTGCCGCCATCAGGCCGCCCTCCCATAGCGGGTACGGCTACGACGAACCGGCTCGACGGTGCGCGCCTCGACGTACTCGGCGATCGCGCTCTCGGGGACGCGGACCGGGCGGCCGAGCTTCACGTAACGGATGCGGCGCTCGGCGATCAGGCGGCGAACGAAGCGCTCGCCCGTCCCGAGCAGTTCGCCGGCCTCGGCCACGGTCAGGAGACGGTCAGGCATTCGCGGGCACCTCCTGCGTGGTGCGGGCGATGTGCTGGGAGCGGGAGAAGGCAGGGGGTATTGCGGTTCGGCGCAAGGGCGTTTCGTCCTTTACTCGGGGGCGGTTCGGGTGGCAGACCATTCGGCAGGCGGCACCTGGGCTACGCGGCGCGGATCCCCTGGAGGAGGGCCAGGGGCGAAACCCGGAGAGCCTGAGAGAGGGCGACGAGGTCGTCGATGTCGCAGCGGCGTTGGGCGCGTTCGATGCGGGACAGCATTGTGTTGGTCATCGGACGGCCGAGCGCGGTGACGCGGGCGGCGAGCTCGCGCTGGGCGAGGCCGCGCTCGTTGCGGAGGATTTCGATGGTGCGGGCGGTCCGTATTCCGGCCGGTCCGATTTCCAGGGATCGTGCTGCCATAGCTCCATTTGTAGCTTCCATTCGCCGGTTTGGTTAACCGGCGATCGTCGGCTATGTTGCGCCCGGCGGACGGGCGGGAGTTACCTCCGGGCGGGGGTTCGGGCATCCGTGGGCGTTACCTTCGTCGACCCAACAGCATGCTCTGACGTGGGGTGTTGTGTTGTAGCTTGGCGCCGCGGCGGAAGTCAACGGTCTCCCGATGTGATCCTCCTGGCTTCGCCTGACGGGGCATTATTTCGGCAACGGCCGATTCAGGTTTATTATTTTGGCGATGCCTTGCCCTCAGTAAGCGTTCGCCGTCGGCTGTCTGATTTCTCGGCGGAATGCTGGACTTGTGTGGCATGGATGTGGCTGTCTTGGCTATACGACGCCACCAGCCCTCCCCGCACCTTCGGACCGGGGCTGTGCGCAACCCCCTCCCTGTGCATCGCCCGACAAGGGCCGACCGCACCTCCATGCCCCGACCCAGGAGCCGCCACCCGATGAGCTACGACGCCCGCGAATGGGTGTGGGACCACAGCGACAGCAAGGGCACCGCCCGCATGGTCCTCGCCCTGATCGCCGACCGGTGCCGCGACCGGCACTGCGTCGCGTACGCGTCCGTGCCCACCCTCATGAAACGCGCCAACGCCTCCCGCACCGCCGTACGCGACGCGCTGGCCAAGCTGATCGCCGACGGCGAGCTGGTGCAGCTCCCCGATCGCAAGGGGCCCAGGGGGGAGACGTACTACCGCCTCCCGGTTGCTGCCCGGTCCCTCGCCGAACCGGCCGCGGAGGGGGGTCGGAATCCGACCCTCCAGGGGGATCAGATTTCGACCCCCTGGGGGTCAGAATCCGACCCTGCCGCCCTCTTCGAAGGGGGGCCGGATTCCGACCCGGGGGAACGGAACCCGGCCCCCGGGGGATACGGATTCCGACCCGGAGGGGGTGCGGAATCCGACCCCCAGAACTGTAGAGAACCGAAGGTGAACGGTAAGAGCAGCAGCAGCTCTGCCCCGCTCATCTCCGCCACCGCCTGGCAGATCGACGACGACGCCCGAGCCTGGCTCCAGCACCACGGCCACCTCGCCCGACTCGGCGAAGACGCCCTGCACGCCGCCGACGAGAAGTGGCGCAGCTACCGGACTCCCTGGGCGCCCCGCACCGCCGCCGCGTGGGCCACCGACTGGCGTGCGTGGATCTCCCGGGAACACACCCCCACCCCTGGCCGCCCCAACCTGTACGCCCTGCCCGGCGGCACCCCCACCGCAGCCCCCGGCATGACGCGCTCCGAGGCACACATGGCCGCCCTGCTCGCCGCTCTCGACGAACCGACCGGAACGGAGTAACTCGCCTTTGGACCGACGCGAAGTCGCCGCCGTCCTCGCCTACATCGGCCGCCTCGACCCCCGCACCGCCCGCACCAACGCGGGCGAAGCCCGCGACCAGATCGCTCAGTGGCAGGAACTGCTCGACGACGTGCCCTTCGCCACCGCTCACGGCTGGGACGTCCGCGAGGCAATACGGGCCCACGTCCTCGACTCGCCGTACCCGATCCTGCCCGTGGACGTCGCCCGCAGATGGCGTGCCCACCGACGCGACCGCCTTGACCGGCACACCGACCCCACTCCTGGCGCCGATCCGGATGATCCGGCCGCGTGGCGTGCCGAGCTGCTCCAGTCCCGGAACGCTGTCGCGGCCGGCATGGCCGCCCCTTCGACGCATCGGCAGATCACACGCGGTGACCGGCCTCGCGATGTCGAGAAGCGCATGCGCGAGATCGGATCGTGTATCCCGCAGGCCGTACGCGCCGAGCTGGCCCGCTATCGTCCGAATCGCTCGGCGCGCGAGTCCGCCATCGATGAGGGAGTCCCGGATGCGCTCGGTGTCCGGTGCGACTGGTGCCACGCACGCGTGGGCTCCCCGTGTCGTCAACGCAGGGCAAGCCCTGACGGAGCCGCCCGGGGCAATGCCGTACGTGCGACTCCCCACCCGTCGCGTGTCGACCTGTCCGCCACCCGGAGGGACCAACGCCGAGCTGTGTGACGCCGTCCGGCTTCACTCCTTGCTACAGCTGGGTGGGCTGCAACCTTCGGTCCCGAACCAGTTGTACACGGTCCCGAGTAGCACTTCGGGGACCGCGTCCCGGGGACCGTGCCGACGGTTTTCGAGGACCGGTCCCCTCTGAAACCGCAGCTCAGATGGCCTTTCATGCCGGTCCCGGAGCGTCCGCAGCAGCGGGGACCGTCCCCGCAGTCGCCCCTTCGGTCCCCTCGGGGACCGGGACCGTGCAGTGGAACGGGGACGGTCCCCGTGACGGCGTGTCAGGGGGACCGTCCCCGACGAGCCTCGCATCCGGTCCCCAGGCGTCTGGGGACCGTGCACCGCAGGCTTTGGGGACCGGTCCCCGTTGCTCTCCTCGCAACCATGGCCCTGCCCCTGACGGTGCTTCGCGCAGCTCCCACACCCTCTCGAACTGCCCCGGCCACTGGCCACATCTGCCATCGCTCGGTGCCTCGACGGCTCAGCCCCCCTACCGACCACACACCCCGGAGAACCACACATGCACGATCGACACCATGACCAACCCAACCGGCAGGAGACGCCCACCGCTCCAGACAACCGCGCAGCAAGTTGGAGGTTCGGACACTCCCCCGCAGGGGGAGCGCCCGAACCCGACCCCGCCCCGGGGGCGGCGGGGCCCGCCCGGCGCCAGGGGGCGCCGGACGGGGAGGCTGCGACCGAGGGCGGATCGCAGCCAGGAAAGGCCGGCCGTACGCGCCGGACCAAGATCAAGGGGAAGGCGCGTCTGCGCGAGAAGAAGCAGCGCCCCGCTCAGAGCGTCCGCCTCAGCGATCACGAGCACGCCATCATCCAGGCCGGCGCCGATGCCGTCGGTATGAGTGTGGCCGGCTTCCTCGCGCACTCCGCGCTGGCCGCCGCCCGCGACCAGTCCCGCACCGCCGTCACCATCGCCACCGAACGCGATGTGCTCACCGAGCTGTTCGCCATGCGCCGACAGCTCGGCTGGGCCGGCAGCAACCTCAACCAGGTGGCCAAGGCGCTCAACTCCGGCGGCGAAGTGCCCTATTTCAAGGAGGTGCTCGCCGACGTCCACCGCGCGGCGAACGCCACGAAGAAAGCCGTCGACCGGGTCGCCAACCGCCAGGCGCAGGAGGGTGAGGCGGCTTGATCCCCAGCATCCACCGGCAGGGCAGCAGCACCCTCGGCCTGCTCCGCTACCTCTACGGCAAGGGCACGCACGAGGAACACGTCGACCCGCACCTGGTCGCCTCCTTCGACCACCTGGCCCCCGACCCCGGCCGCGACCCCTCGGCCACGAAGAAAGACCTCGCTCACCTCCTCGACCAGCCCCTCCACCTGCTCGACCAAGACCAGCGACCCGAGCAGCACGTGTGGCACTGCTCGGTGCGCGCCGCCCCCGACGACCCGTTCCTGACCGACGAACAGTGGGCCGAGATCGCCCGCCGCATCGTCGCGGCCACCGGCATCGACCCCGGCGACGGCGCAGGCTGCCGCTGGGCCGCCATCCGCCACGCCGACGACCACATCCACATCATCGCCACCCTCGTCCGCGAAGACGGCCGCCGCCCCGACCACCACCGCTCCGGCCAACGCGCCCAGGGCGAAGCCCGCCTCATCGAAGCCGATTACGACCTCCATCGTGTTGCCCCCGGCGACGGCACTGCGGCGAAGCGCACCACCAGCGCCGAGCGGCACAAGGCCGATCGCCTGGGCTGGGACCGCGCTGCGCGCGAGGAGCTGCGCGAGACCGTGCGCCGCGCGGTGGCCGGTGCCGCCTCCACGGACGAGTTCCTCGAACGCCTCAAGGACGCCGGGCTGCTCGTGCGTACCAGGGTCTTGCCCTCCGGCGACCTGAAGGGCTACATGGTCGCCTTGCCCGGTGACCGCAACGGGGACAAGGAGCCGATCTTCTACGCCGGCTCTACGCTCGCCCCTGACCTGTCCCTGCCCCGCATCCAGGCACGCTTCACCACCGACTCCACCCCACCGGGGACCGCCGACAGCGAGCGGCCGGAACGCTCTACCGCGTCCTCAGCACCCGCCGTGGCCCGGCGCACCACCGCCCACGCGGCCTGGGCGGCAGTACTCGTCCTCGACCACAGCACCGATGACGGCGCGGCTGCCGCCCAGATCGCCGCCGCCGGCGAGGTCCTCGATGCCCTCGCCAAGACTTCGGCCCTCCACACCCGCGGCGAACTGCGGCAGGCGGCCTGGGAGTTCGAGCGGGCCTCCCGCTCCCACACCCGAGCCGAGTTCCGCCACGCGCAGGACCTGCGCCGTGCAGCCCGCGACCTGGTGTACAGCGGGCCCGCGTTCGGACGAGGCGAGGACGGAGCCGGCACCGCCATGGTCCTGGACACACTGGTCTTCCTCGCCATCGCGGCGGCCCACTGGCACGCCCAACGTCAGCACGCCCAGCAGGCCGAAGCCGCGCGCCGGGCCGCCGCGCACCTGCGGGCCGCCTACCAGCAGGCAGCCGCCGAACCCCTCGCGGTGCTGCGTGAGCGTGGCCGCTATATCGCCCCCTCCCTGCGCCGCCACCACGCCACCACGGTGCGCGCCGTCCTGCCAGGGCTCGCCGAGACCGTGCTGGCCGAGCCCGGCTGGGACGCCCTGGCCGCAACCCTCGCCGACGCCGAACGCGCCGGCCACAATCCCCGCGCCCTGCTCGCCGAGGCCGCCGCCGGCCGGGAACTGGACACCGCTGATTCCGTCAGCGACGTTCTCGTCTGGCGTCTGCGCCGCACCGCGGATCTCCCGTTGTACGCCCCAGCCCAGGAAATCACCCGGGCCAACCGCCCCAACGATCACGTGTCTGTCGCGCGGACGAGGCCGGTACCACAGGCATCGCGGGCACAACGCCGTTGATCACTGCAAAGACAACGAACGCGACCACCGTCCCGGTACGGACGGCCGTCTGCTTGACCACTCTGCTGCCTCCGCCGGCGGTGAAGGTGAGCAGTTGGCTCCACCGCTCCTGGCTAGGACGGAGTGGCATACCCACCTGGAGGACACAATCCTGATCTCGCCGACCCAGTGCGCACACAGGCCGGGATGGTGCGACCACATGACCGAGGACGACGTACAGCCGCCGCGCTGGGGGTGGATCCCGAATCCTCCGGGCGGGCTCTGGGAGCGGTTGAGCAGCTCTTCTCCGGCGACCGCCACCGCAGGCAATCCGAGGTGGCGGGCTGTGCGACGGTGCACCCCTTGTGAGGCGAACCTCGCGCAGGGCTGACCACCGCGCTGCGTCAACGCTCTGTTCTCGCTTCGGTGGGCGCGGCCTCACCCGTCAATGTCCGCGCCCACTTCCGTCAGGATCAGTAGGCGATGACGAGCCGCACGGAGGGCCGGTCGATCAAGGCTCCGTCGGCGAGGTCGCTGTCCGGTGTGTCCGCGGGGTAGGCCGTGACCACGGGTTCGGCGGTCCGGGCCGGACTCCAGGCGCGGATCTGCGCGCAGATTCGCTCGGCGAGATCGGCGCCGGCCGGGCCGTAGCCGACGGCTCCCAGCCGGAACCGGGGCTCTGCCGCCGGGGCTTTGGCGGTCCGCTCCAGGGTGAGGTAAGCGATGGAGTCGCCCTCGACGAGGGCGGGGCTCAGGGCTGGCGAGGCGGGGCGGTGGAGACCGGCCTCCATCGCTTCGGGCTTCGCGGTGATGCGGCAGGTCGCTCGCTCCGTGGCGCTCAACCGCAGCCAAACACCGTCGAACGACTCGACGGGCCCGACCGTCACATCGGTCCAAGCGACCGACTTCGGTTGGGTGAGCGCGTCGCGCAGGAGGTTCAAGGCGATGGACTGGTCCTCGTCCCAGTAGAGCCGGACGAGCCGGTCGTCGTCGATGTAGTCGTTCCGCTCTCCGTCCTGGCCGATCACCGGGAGGAAGCCGCACATCTTGACGGAGTCGGACAGCATCCGCCCTTCCTCGCGTTGGAAGGCCACGGCCCTGGAGAGTCCGCGCCATCGCAGCGGGACCACGAGGCGTCCGTCGACGGCGAGCTGGTCCCACCAGGCAGCGGGGAGGTCCCACATACCGACCGTGGCGATCATTCGGTCGTAGGGGCTGAACTCCGGGGCGCCGAGTGCGCCATCCCTCGTGACCACGCGAACGTCTTCGTATCCGTTCGCGGCGAGCATCCGGCGGGTGTAAGCGGTCACGTCGGAGTCGATGTCGCATGTGGTGACCTGTCCGGACTTCCCGGTGAGGTGCTTGAGGAGGGCGGCGTTGTAGCCGGTGCCAGCCCCGATCTCGAAGACGTTCTCGCCTTCGCGGACCGCGAGCTGGACCAGCATGAAGTGCACGACATCGGGCTGGGAGGCGCAGCTCAGCGGGAGTGCGTCCTCGTCGGGGTTCTCCTTGATCGTCACGCTCTTGTTGGCGTACGCCTCCGCGAGGGGCGCGTCGGGGAGGAAGGCATGGCGGGGTACGGTCCGCATGGCGGTTTCGACGCGTGCGTCGCGGAGGCCGGAGATGTCCTCCTTCACGATGGCGTCGACCAGGCGGTTGCGCAGATCCTCGGGGGAGGCGCCAGTGGTGGTGTTCATCGCGTCCTTCCGGAAGGTGCCCGGCCGTGCGTACGGCAGGGGCAGATCGTACTTATTCGTTCTGGTGCCGGGTGCGGGGCGCGGCTTCATCCCGTCAGGAGCAGACAGCGGTCCCAGGGGGCGGTGGCCGCCGTGTTGACAGGGTCGGTGAGGCGAACCAGGCGGATGCCTGCCGTGCCGTCCATCAGGCCGGCGCCGTCCGGCAGTCCGCAGTGGTCCAAGTGCTCGTTGAGCCGGGCGTTCAGGCGGGGTAGATGCGACCTGAGTTCGTCGTCGACGGCGTCGGCGGCGGCACGGGAGACGGTGCGTATGAGCCCCGCCCAGCCGTGGCAGAGGGATGCGTCGGTGAGCTGGGCGAGCTGCTGGTCGTCGGCCACGCATCCGGCCAGGGCCTGCTCGGCTTGGTGTTGCCGGTCACGGTCGCCGAGGGCGAGGCCGGCGAGTTGCTGGGCGCGGGCGATGCCGGGGGTGCCGTAGCACCAGGACGGGCGTCTCGGTACTGAGCGCTGGCGCTCGCCGCCTCGGTGTTCGGCGCGGGTGATCAGGTCCGGCCACCAGGCGCGCGAGCCGGTGTCGCTGCGCCACTGGTCGAGCCAGTCACAGATCCGGGTGATGGCTTTCGTCCGTCCGGGCACTGTGTGGCCGTGGCGCAGTGCCGTGGCCAGCAGCGCCAGTGGTCCGGCTACGCCGTGGGCGAGGCCGAAGTTGCCGTGTCCGCCGGGCCATCGCGGCGACGGCCGTAGATCGGGGCTGTCGCTGGTCCACCAGCCGGGCAGATGTTGCGCTTCGATGATGACCGGTTCCGTCAGCCGCACCAGGTAGGCGAGGACGTCCTGCAGTTCCGTCTTGTGGCCGCGGTGCAGGTGGTAGACGCCCAGCCCGGTCAGTCCGCTGATGAGGTCGTACTCGCCCAGAGTGGGCAACGCACCGCGCTCAATGCGGGCGTGTGCCCGCTTGAGCCGTTGGCGTGTGACGTCGGCGAGGTGTGTGTCCAGGGTCGCCAGGGCGCGTGTGGCGGTGTTCGTGCGCGTGAAGCTGAGCACGTACGCGACGGCCGGGGCGCCCTCGTACAGACCGCATGCCTCGGGAGCGGCCTGGATCGGGCCCTTGACCATGGCGGCGGCCCACGGCCGGAGCGCGTCGCTGTCGTCTTCGCCGGTGTGGGCCATGACGGCATGCAGCAGGGCGACTCCTGCCGCGCCGGAGTACAGCGACTGCCCCCAGCCGGGCCCGGTGGGTGTGGGCGCCAAGTCGTAGTTCATCAGCGCTTCTCCCCCGGCCAGGCGGCCCGTGCGACGGCGGACTGACGGGCAAGGCGGCGGCAGATCCCCTCGTCCTCCCGGTCCACGCCGCGCAGGCGGTTGTGATGCATGTGCAGCAAGGATTCCAGGACGGAGCCGAGGTCCATGTTCTCGGCGAGGCACTCGCGATACAGCGCCAGAGCCGCGGCGCGGCGGTGCCAAGCCTGGGCGAGCGCTTCACCCCAGCTTCGGGCCTGGGGCGTGGGCCGGCGAACGAATTCGATGGCCTGATCGCTGACGCCTCGCTCGACGCGACCCGGAGGCGCGGGGTGGTTCGCCAGCCACTGCATGCCCTCGTCAGGGCCGAGCAAGCCGCAGGCGATGTCCACCATGCCGACCGCGGCCAGCGCGCGTCCGTCGACGCCGTCGGCTCCCAGGCTCTGCAGAGCGGCGAGGGCATAAGCCGAGTCGGCCGTGAACACCGCCTCGGCACTGCGCAAGGCAGCGCCGGGGCCGTAGCGGCCGGTCTCCGGGGTGTACGTGTCGAACACGAGCCTGCTGCTGAGCCCTTCGCGGCGCAGGCCGGCGGCCCATCCGGCGACGAGCTCGGTGCAGGCTGCGTACTGCCCGGGACTGCGCGTGCGGATGCGCAGGCGCAGGTGGTCGAGGTCGTTCGGGGTGCGGTAGCGGACGAACCACCACTCGGGTGTGCCTGGGAGTTGGGGCACGAGTTGCGCGAGGTGGGTGCCGATGAGTTCCTCGAACTGTTCGGGGTGGCTGTAGATCTTGGCGTTCAGCCAGGGTGCCTGCACCGCCCCCGGTACGGGTCCGAGGGTGCCGTTGGTGAGCACGGGGAGGAAGCCGGAAAGCGGGTCGGGTATCGGCGGGCTGGTGCTGGTCATCGGCAGGGCGATCTCGTGGACGTGGCCGCCGATCCAGCCGTAGCTCTCCTCGGTCGGCGCTTCTGTGAGCACGGCATGGGCTTCCCGGTCCAGATGAGCACGGAGGACGGTGGCGTGGGCGGGCACGTCGAGTTGGAGCCGCCGTGTCCGGTTGTCCTCCCGCAGCTCGACGGCACCATGGCAGTGCCACCGCTTCCGCCACCGGCCCAGGGCGTCGGCCCACTCCCGCATGTCCGCACCGCGGCTTGGAAGGTCGTCAGCCGTCAGGTTCCAGCGACTGGGCGAGAGGACCACGCGCCCGTAGCGGACGCGCGGCAGGAACGGCAGCCGTGCGCCGTGCGGCCCCCAGTCGAAGCCGGTCCAGGCAGGGCCGAAGGAGCGGGTCAGGTGCGCCAGGAACCTGGCCAGGGGCGGGGGTTGCTTGTCCAGGGCCATGGCGTGAAAGACCTGCGGGTCCACGAGGCGACGGCGGGAGATGCTGGCCAGGTACAGGCGGGTGTAGGTGGCCGTGACGGCGAGGTCGTCCACGTCGATGAGCGTCGGCGAGGTGTCGTCGGGGTTGCGGTGCTCGCCCAACGGGATCACGTGTGGGAGATAAGCGGGGATGCGGGCAACGTTCTCTGTGTGCGGGTACAGGGGCGGGAAGGAGAGCTGCGCGGTCAGCGCGTTCTCGACGCCCGTGGGAATTTGGCGGTAGATCTCGTCGAGCCCCGTGCCGGTGGCGACCGGAGTGAACCGGGACGTGAGTGTTCCCGCGGCTCGGGCCGGTGTCACCGTGAGCGTGAAGTCCCCGTCCTCCAGGGCGAACAAGCTGTCGGCGTGCAGGCGCGCGCACATCTCCACGTGGGGTGGTGCCTCCTGCCCGGTCGGCGCATCGCCGGCCAGGCGGTCGATCAGGTCGTCGGTGAGGACGATCTCCCTGCTGCCGTCGGCCAGCGCCTGCCAGGCCAGGGCCAGCAGCCGCTCGTCCCGCTCGGAGACTGTCGGGGGCGGAGCGGTCATACGGCTGCCGGGGTACTCGGCTGGGTAGCCGAGCCCGGACGCCGGGTCGACGACCTCCTTCACCGGCACGAGCGTGCCGGTGCCGTACCGCTCCCAGAACGCGACCTGATACTCCTTCCACACACCCTGGCCCGCCGGTCGGCGCGTGAGCCGCAGTAGGGCGTCGGCAGCCCTCTCCATCTCCTGCGCGACGCTCTCGGGGATCCGTACCTCGGCGTCCAGTCTCAGGTCGACGGCCAAGGGGCTTCGACCCGCTTCGGAGAGTCGACGCAGTCGACCCGTGAGTTCCTCCCGAGCCGGCCCTTGCGCACTCGCCGGGCGCCGGTTGTGCTCGTGTACGGCGCGCTGCACCGCTTCCAGCTCGTGCAGAACCTGCGCGGCTTCCGGCACCGTGCCCGCGTCCGCGCCGTGCAGCCGCTCGATCAGGTGGGACAGCGGATCGGTGTCGGTCATCGGCGCGCGCAAACTGGTGATCAGGAACTTCTCGCGCACCAGCGCGCCGAGCAGTGTGCGAATGTTCTGCGGCTCGGCTCGGGGGAAGGAGGCGGCCAACTGCTCGGCAAGGGCGGTGAAGTGGACCGGCCGGCGTGCCAGGTCCTCCATCACGCGTACCGCGCTGGTGCGCCGGACGGTGGCGCCCATCGGTCCGCCGTGTGGGACGTGCAGGCGTCCGCCGCGGCGCGCCGCCAGGTTGTTCAGGACGACTTCCAGGCGCTCCAGCAGGGCTGGGCACGCCTCAAGGCGGACGATGACGTCGTCCAGCCACTCGGTGTCCACGCGGGCCACGGCCCGGTGGGCGTCCCCCCACCTCACGTGCGGTGTCGAGCCCACGCCGGCCGCGGTGACTCCTGCGAAGAGGCCGAACGGGGTCGGTCGGCCGGTGGCGCGCAACAAGTAGCGGACGGTGGCCATGGCGGCGCGCCGGACCTGCTTGGAGCGTGTCGGCTGCCCGGCGCAGATCGCGTCAACTCGTGTCGCGAGATCACAGCTCGCATGTCGGACGGCGCCAGCGAACCGCGCGTCGGACCACACCTGCTTCAGCCACCTGCCGCACGCATCCGTGTCGGACGGATCAGGCCACCATCCCGGCAGATCCGTCAGCGGCACCGCAGCGGCCCGGAGCAGCGCCGCGCCTGTGTGCTGGTAGAGCTTCCCGTCGCTTCCCATCTCAATGCCTCCGCCATCAGTGCTGTGAACGACCGGGGTCGGGAGCGGCTGCGCCCCCGACCCCGTGCACGAGCCGTCGTCAGACGGCGCTCGCGCAGGACGAGGCGCAGGACGGCGCGCACCCGTCACCGGTGCCGCACGCCTTGGGGAGCAGGTCGGCGCCGATCTCCGTGACGATGGTCAGGTCGATGTCGAACGGGTCGGCGGGCACCTCGGGGGCGGCCGTCGTGACGGGCGCCTCGGTGGTGGCCGTCGTGACGGGCGCCTCGGTGGTGGCCGCCATGATCGGGCTGAGCGTGGCTGCGGTCATCGCACTTCCTCTTCTCTTGGAAGGATCCGAACGGTTCGTCGTGCTGCCCGGCCGACGTATGCACTGCCGCAGGGCCGGGTTTCTGCATTCGCACCTTGGGTGCGGCCCCTCTCCGGTTGGCCGGATTCCGTGGGGGAATGGATTCGGAGCATCCGGAGAGGGGGGTCGAGGACACGGGCCGGGGCTACCGGAACTGGCCCGCGTAGAGCGTGGTCAACGTTGTGCCGGTCACCAGGGCGGGCAGGAACAGCACCTGGAAGGTGCCGAAGCCGAACCGGCCGACGTACGTCGCCGGATGCCGCAGCACCCATCCGACCTGGTCGAGCAGCTGCCGGAGAACCCCCTGGCGCACGGTGGTCATCAGGCCGCCGACCGTCGTGAGGCCGTGGAGCCGACGGCATCGACGACCGCCCACGGCGTCGTGATCAGCGCCCCGGTCCGGGTCTGCCAGGCAGCGAGGTTCGTCCTGTCCTCCTCCACATGGCCGAGCATCACGAGCAAGGGTGTGACGATCCCGGCGGCCCTCCCCTGCTCGACCGCGGCCAATGCGTTGTGCCAGCCCTCACACAGAACCCGGCTCTCGAACGGTGCCGCCCGGTCCACGTACGTCTCGACCGCCTCCCAGCCGGCATCGTCGACGTACCGCTGTGCGCTGGCCACGCTGTGGTCGGCTGCCTCACCGAGCGACGCGGGCAGGCAGGCGTACAGCACCAGGCGCGAGCCCGGGGCACCTCGTGTGGCGCGGTCTGCCTCGCACTGCCGCTCATTCCGCGTTACCTCCAGCCAGGTGAGCCGAGACGCCAAGGACCGGCGCCTCGACGAAAGCCTCGCCGGGGGCAGTCGGCGGCGGTACGCCGTCAGCACGCCGTTCGTCCGCCGTCCGCGGCGCGCGAAGAGGCGGAGGCGCGGCGTACCGCTGCGGCTCAGCCGTGGCGAGGCTGAACGGTCCAGTGCCAAGTGGAAACGAGAGCGGCGATGGACGCGGTGGACGAAGAGCGCCTCTGCAGGCGGATACCAGTACGGCGTCATTGGGTGAAGCTGGCCGATTGCACCGAGCCTTCGAGCCTCGCGCGCAGACACGTACGAGAGTTCCTCGAGGGACGTGCCGTGCCGGAGCGGGTCGACGACGCCGTTCTGGTCGCCTCGGAGCTCGTGGGCAACGCGCTCCGGCACACAGCCGGCGGACCGGACTGCATGTGTGTGGAGGTCTACCGGGACGTGGCGGTACTGCGGGTCCACGACGCGGGACGGGATGTCTCCAGGGTCCGGGCACGCTCAGCGGAAGAGTCGCTGGATGAGCTGACGGGCAGTGGTCTCGGACTGCTGCTCGTCGGGGAGTTGGCCTCCGAGTGGTCGGTCCGGCCGACCGCGATCGGCAAGGAAGTGGTCGTGGTTCTCGCCCTGGACGCTGGTGGGCTATCCGAGCGGCACGTTCTTCAGTACATCCCAGCGGTACGTCCGCCCGTCACGGCGGAGCTCCACCAACTGGGCGGCGGGAACGAAGAGTTCGACGGCCGGGAGGGCGCGGAGGCTTGAGACCGCCTCCACGACGGGGGCGGCGGGGCGCCGACGGTTGTTGTACGCGAGGCTCAGGTGGGGCCGGAAAGCGGAGGTCGGCTTCTTCGGGGCCAGGCCGATGCTGCTGCCCGCCTTGGCCAGCGCATGGTGCAGCCGGAGCAGGGGTTCCCAGGGGCCGAGAGACAGGCGGACGGCGCCTCGGGAGCCGGCCAGCGGTATGGCGCGTATGGAGAACGCGGAGGGCATCAGCGCCTCGGCGTCCCGCTCCAGGCTGTCCAACTGGCCGGGGGTGACGACGCCGGGCGTTCCGACTCGGGCGAGGGTGATGTGCAATCCGTCCCTCGGCACCGGGTCGAGACCGAGGGGCGCCAACTCCTCCTGGCAGTGCCCGGCGAGAGTCGCGAGCCGCTGATCGTCCGGGAAGGTCAGCATCCAGTAGTACGCGCGGCTGCCGTCCGACCAGCCGGGGCGTGCCCAGTGGTCGGTCATCTCGTCGACTGCGCTGAACGCTGCCCAGTCGTGGGCCGCAGTGACCGCCGGGTCGTCCGTGTCGGCGGGGGGCTCGGCGGGGAACGCGGCGGGATCGGCGCTGAGCAGAGGCACCCGACGTACTCCTTCGGCTTCACACTGCCCCGGAGTACGACGACACCCAGGGCGCTTACGACGCGGATGACGCCATGGCCAGGGCCGCTGGCTGCGAGCTCCAGGTCCGGAACTCCTCGCCATAATCGCGTACCGCCGCGTGATCACGCCACGGCCCGGCCTGCTCATGCAGGTCGCGGGAGCGTTGGTAGACGGAGCTGATCGGTTGCTCTCCGCACAACCGCAGGGCCTCACGGCCCAGCACCATCGCCTGTTCGATGTCGGGCGTGCGCTGTTGCAGCAGCGCGGTGGCGACGTCGAGGCGTACGAGCGAACGGCTCCAGGAGGAGGCCGAATGCTCCACCAGATCGTCGATGTGCTCGGCGTCGCGCAGTACCTGGGCCGTATTGCGCAGCGCCACGTGTGACGTGACGGCGTTGGCCAGCGTCCGGGCCCGTCCGTACGGCTCGAAGGAGATGCACGAGGTCAGCCGGACGGGTACCTCGTGGAGGTCGGAGAGGCGGAGTGCCTGTCCGATGGCCTGCTCGACGGCACGCCGGTCGTCGGTCTTACCGAGGGCCCGGGCCCGGCCGTTGGCGAGCAGGCGGATGGACTGGGCGTGGCGTGGAGCGCGTTCGATAGCTGCGGCGGCGCAGGCGTCCGCCTCGTCGTATCGGCCGGCGTAGTAGAGGCTGAAGGAGAGGGTGCCGCACGCCCAGAGGTCGGTGTCCAGGTCGCCGATCTCTCGGCTGAGATCCCGGGCTTCGGTGCAGTACGCCTCCGAGAGCGCGAAGTCTCCCGTGTTCACCGCCATGTAGCCGAGCAGGCCGGAGGCACGGGCGGCGAGGCGGAAGAGCTCGCGGCGTGTGCGTGGTGGCTGGCGGCCGTCGAGGAGGGTGTGGGCGAGCTGCCGCGCCTGGCGGGCTTGGGGGCGGAGGACGTACGGGCCGTCCTGTTCGTACCGGCTGGCGATGCCCTCCAGGGAGGAGTCGAGGAAGGCGAGCGTCGCGTCGTCGGCGTTGCTGGCCGTGAGCTGCCGGGTCCGGGCGACGATATCCAGTGGGTTCTCGTCGTCCTCGCGCGACGGAGGGGCATTCGTCGCCTGCTGGCGCGTGCTCGGCTCCTCGTCGCGGTCGTGCGCGGAATCGTCTTCGTACGCCGTGGAGAACAGCTCGGATACGGGTCTGCCCAGCATGTGCTCCAGAACTCGGCGGGCGTCAGGACGGGGCAGAGTCAGCAACTCCCCGCCGTACCAGCGGTCGAACTGGCGTGGAGAGACCTGGAGGGAAGCCAGGCGGGAGTCTCGGTCGAGTTCCGCCAGCCGGGCGGCGGCCCGCTCGTACTGGGCGGCGAAAGCCTCGTGCGTCGTCAGGTGCCGTTGCTGGAGCAGCTGCCGGAGCAGCGTTGTCCGTGGCATGGGCCACCCTCCTGGTGCGGCGTGCAGGACCGACGCGAAGGCGCGTGCCGGTAGCGAGGTCGTGGCCTGCTCGCTCATCGGTCGGCTGCGGCGCATGCCCGTACGAACGCGCGCCGTGACTCCTGACAGCATGCCGATGCAACCACCAACTAGGCAATATGTCTGGTGAAGTTGACCCGTATGGGTTGTAGAGGTGTCGCCGATACGGAGAGACTTCCGGCATGGCCTTGAAGAGAAGCCTGGTCCCGCAGTCGGTGTACCGGCGACAGCTCGCGGCACGGCTGAAGGAACTGCGTGACGCGACCGGGCTCACCCTCACTGAGGTCGCGGGTCAGCTGGAGGTCAATCAGGGGTCGCTGAGCCGGATCGAGAACGGCGAACGCGGTACGACACCGGTCCTCGTCCGGGCACTGCTGGACCTGTACGGCGTCAAAGACGAGGATCGGCGCGCCGACGTGCTCGACCTCGTGCGAGCTGACAAGGAGCAGCAAAAGCCCTGGTGGCGGAAGTACTCGACGGTACTCACCCCGACGCGCTACGACGGCTACCTCGCGCTGGAGGCCGGCGCGACGCACCTCGCCAGCTACCAGCCGATGCTCGTGCCGGGACTGCTCCAGACCGAGGGCTATGCCCGCGCCGTGATCTCCCAGATGAGGAAGGACCTGTCCCAGCCGCAGGTCGAGTCCCTGGTCAAGGTCCGCATGGAACGGCAGAACAGCCGCTTGGGCGGTGAGGTCCCAGCCCGGCTCTGGGCGATCCTCGACGAAGCCGTGCTGCGCAGGACAGTCGGCTCCGTCGACGTGATGCGCGACCAGATGCAGAAACTGGTGGAGGCGAGCGAGCAGCCGAACGTCACTGTGCAGCTACTGCCGTTCTCGCTGGGAGCGCATCCCGGGCTGTACGGTCCGTTCGTCATCCTGACCTTTCCGGACCCCACGCCAGATCTGGTGTGGTTGGAGAACCCCAAGAACTCCGTGTATCTCGAGTCCCTGGATGACGTGGACAACTACACGGAAATCTTCGACCAGTTGAGGGCCAGCGCCCTCGGTCCGTCGGAGACTCGCACCCACATCGCACGGATCAGCAAGGAGCTCTAAGAGTGAGCACGCCCCGCATTGCCGCCCCACACGGCGTCACGGCAGCCCGGCACGACGTCGACCTCGCACACGCGCGTTGGCGGAAGAGCTCGTACAGCGGGGGTGCGAACGACTGCGTGGAAGTTGCGGAACTGGGTGAGTGCGCCGCAGTGCGCGACTCCAAGGACATCAGCCGTGGGCCATTGCTGTTCCCGAAGCCGGCGATGCGCGCGCTGGTTGGCGGAGTCACCAGCGGGGCCATGGGTGAGCATCGAGGCTGAGCAGAGAGTTGGGGCGTGAGAAGAGGGCAGAGGCGATCGCCCAGCTCGCGGAGCGCGCCGAGGTGACCGACGCGGCCGGCCACTCGGCCGCACCCTCTCCACAACTCTCGCCCGCCGCACCGCCGTTACGACCCGCATCGTCGCCCTGATCGCTCTCGGTGGCGGCACCACCGCACGCTCAGCTGGACCGGCAGGAGGAAGACCGCCCCGGACACGAAGAAGAGAGCAGACATGCCCCACCCTGGTGCGCAACTGCGGCGTCCCCCGGGGGCCTCCGGCCCGCCACGTGATCGCCCCGCGAGGCACTCGTTGCGACGATGACCCGCGCCCTTTGGAGCCAGAACCCTTCCCGCGTCGACCTGCACACGGCCCTGCATGACACGGCTCGCCAGGAGCCGGAACTGTGCGGTCTCGTCCGGCAGCGATATGTCGACCCCCTGCACCAGGCCATCGAGGGCGCGCTGGCACACGCGGTGGAGCGCGACGATCTGCCCCCGCGCCAGGCCGGTCACTCGATGGTGGTCTCCGCCGCCGTCGCTCTGCTGCTCCACTGGCTTGTCCGCGACCGGCGGGTCAGCGGCGACGACATCGCGGCGATCGTCGACGGCGTCCTCATGCCCTTGTTCTGACGGCCATTCGTGCAGCGTCACCGGCAGGCGGAGGGCGCGGCGCGCGCTCCGCAGTGTCCGTGTGTACGCCGGTCAGTGTGCCGTCCTGGTGTCCCCTTCGTGCTCGACGCCCAGGAGGGCGAGGGCGTTGTGGATGCCCTGTTCGAGGACCTGGTCGGCGAGCTGGGGGTCGGCGAGGGCGCGTGAGAGCTGGAGTGTGCCGGCCATCATGGCGTACGAGCTCAGTGCCATGGGGCGGACCGAGAGCGGGTCGTGGGGCGCCAGGCGTGCGGCGAGGCCGTCGGCGACCGTGAGTACGCCCTCGGTGTATGCCTGCTTGGTCGGGTGGGTGCAGCGCCCTATCTCGTCGAGCAGGGCGGCGGAGGGGCAGCCGACGTCACGGCTGTCGCGGTGCCAGGGGGACAGGTACCAGCGCACGATCTGTTCGAGGCCGGCGCGGCCCGGTTGTGCGTGCGCGACGATGCTCGCGTTCTGGGCCTGCATCTGGTCGGCGATCGTGGTGGCCACCAGGTCGTCCTTGGACGTGAAGTGGGTGTAGAAGGCGCCGTTCGTCAGCCCGGCGTCCTTCATGAGCGCCGTGATGCCCGAGCCGTCGATGCCGTCCTCCTTGAACCGACGGCCCGCCGTCTCGATGATCCTCTGCCTGGTCGCCTGCTTGTGCTCTCTCCTGTATCGCACCACACACTCCTCTACGTGCCGGGAGGGCCGCTCACCCTCCATCAGCTCTTCCAATGTATTGTATTGTGAACGTAATTCAATAGCCCCGGATTCCCGCACCCGCACGGCCGGGGCCCGGTTACCGCCCCCTCCACCTCCGCCGCGCTGGACCACCTCCGCCGCCGGCCCGCTTGCGGCCCCACGGCCGGCCGCGGACTCCGCCCCCCACCGGAACCCCCTTGCGTGCCCGGGTTGCACCTGCTTAGTATTATGGCCATAATTTAATTGGCTCGCGGCTCGGTGTGGTGGATTCCGAGGTGGTCGGAGCGAGCCGGAAGCCGCCTGGGTCACCCCAGTGGGCGAGCAGGTGATCGAGCGATCCGAGCGGCTCGTCGGCCTGATCCACAACTCAGGCTCGCCTCATCGCGTGCCGGTCAAGGGCAGCGCCTCCACAGGCCCAGCACGTCTCCCCGTGTGCTGCGTGAGCAGACCCGCCAGAACTGACGGGCACCCGCCGACAAGAGAAGGACGATATGAGTACGTATCTGGCAGACAAGGCCGAGAACCTCACCGTGGAGGGGCCCTCCGCGACCTTCACCTACCGGCGCATGGGTCCGCAGGGCGGTGTCCCGCTGGTCCTGCTGCAGCGTTTCCGCGCGACCATCGACTGGTGGGACCCGGAGTTCCTGGACTACCTGGCCGCCGACCACGACGTGATCGTGTTCGACAACGTCGGCGTCGGCTACACCACTGGCGAGCCGCGCGACTCCCTCGACGGATTCGCCGAGGGCGCCGCCGAGTTCATCGAGGCCCTCGGCCTCACGCAGGCCGACGTGCTCGGCTGGTCACTGGGCGGCTTCGTGGCCCAGCGCCTGGCCGCGCGTCGCCCGGAACTGGTGCGCAAGATCATTGTGGCGGGCAGCGGCCCGACCGGCTGGGTGCCCGGTGCGCCGGAGGCGAGTGAGAAGGTCCTGGGCATCATGGCCAAGCCCGACGCCGACCTGGAGGACACGCTGTTCCTGTTCTACCCGGAGACGGACGCGGCCCGCGCCTCAGGTCACGAGCACTTCGCCCACGTCGCGCCCCGGCTCGCCGCCGGTGGCCCCGCGGTCTCCGAGACGGCGGCCCAGGGCATGCTCGCCGCGATCGGCCAGCTCCTGGCAGCCCCCTTCGACGAGGTCAAGGCCGAACTGGAGTCCATCAAGCACCCCGTCCTGTACGCCAACGGCCTGCACGACGTGATGGTCCCCGCCCACGCGTCCTACGTCGCCGTCCAGCACCTGGCCGACGCGACCCTCCTCCTCTACGGCGATGCCGGCCACGCCTTCCTCTTCCAGCACGCCAAGGCATTCACCAAGCAGGTGACCGACTTCCTCGCCGCCTGAAGACGCCGACCGCGCCGCCGCTCCCGAACCCCGGGCGGCGGCCGGTCAACCATCGTGCAAGCGCCGCCTCTCGGCTGTGAGGCGGCGCTTTTACGACTGCCGGCCGTCATCACCATCGAGGCTGGGCATTCGGTGCGTGCCGGTGACATGACGGGAGCCTGGATGGTCGGTTCCGAGTAGTGCACCGTCGTGTAGTGAGCCTCGCCGAAGCGGCCGTGATGCCCCCGGACTTGGCCGCAGTAGACCGGCGGCTGTCCGGCATGGCGGGAATGCTGAGCGGCAGCCGCCCGCTCGGCTCGATGCGCCCGAGCAGGAGCTCGGCGATTGCCCGACCGCCCCGCATCCCCGGGGTGAAGGCTTGGACGATGGCGTCCGCGCCGTGTTCCGAGGCGGGCAGCGTCGAGGGCCTGCCCTGGAGCAGGACGACGACGAGGGGCCGGTCGAGCTTCTGGAGGGCGTCGAGGAGCGCGATCTGACTCACCATGAGCTCCAGCGTCGCCGTGGAGCGGCCTTCCCCGGTCGGACCGACGGTGTCGCCGACGACCGCGACGATGTGGTCCGCCTGGGACGCGACCGCCACCGCCTCAGCCAGTTCGGCCTCGCCGACCTTGGCAGGCAGGATCGACCGGATCGGGGATCAGCCGGCCGATCTGCGCACCACGACGGTGTTGCGCAGGAGCACGAGTGAACACCACGACAGTTCGAGGACGGGGCGGACGTCGATGACGACGGAGGGCGCCGTAAGCGCCCCGTCAGGTCCACTGCGGGTGCAGGTGGGCGATGCGCTGTACCGGCGGCGCGGGATCGAGGTTGAGGCGGGCCTTGTCGTAGGTCGATGGTGTGGACGCGGTCCTCGTCCTGAAAGCCGGGGCGCAGCAAGGCGTCGTCCTCATGCCGGCATCGATGTCCTGACCGCTGTGGAGATCGTCGGCTGTCACCGGTCCGGGGTTCGGACGTCCACGACTTGTCGGTCACGACCAGCAACTCGTGGCCGTCGGCGTAGCTGAGCCGCCCCTGCCCTGGTGGTGTGCTGTGCTGTGCGCCGCGACTCTCAGCGGAACCCGTGATTCCACAGCTGCGCATCTCGTTCGCCTCGACCACTTGCGCCCTGATGAAAGTACGGTCATACTTCAATAGTCGACGGGTTGTTCAGGGACCTGATCCAAGGGGTTTCCCACTTCCTGGGCCTCCTCTGGCCGCCGACTCCGGACTGCAGTCGCAGCCGGGAGACCGGGAACCGCTCTGCGCCCACCTGCGAGGAAGCAGAAATTGGCGCACAGTGGCGGTAACCCACACATCGAAGGGCACGACCGTGAACGCACGCGAAACACGAAACGACGGCGACGTGGTGACGTCGTACAAGAACGCGCAGACCCGCACCATCACCGCCGACGGAGTGACCTTCGCCTACCGCGACCTCGGCCCCCGCACCGGCATGCCGGTCATCTTCATCACCCACCTCGCCGCGGTCCTGGACAACTGGGACCCCCGGGTCGTCGACGGCATCGCCGCCAAGCACCGGGTGATCACGTTCGACCTCAGGGGCGTGGGCGCGTCCAGCGGCGTGACGCCGAAGACGATCGAGGAGATGGCCAGGGACTCCGTCACCTTCATCCGGGCGCTGGGGTTCGAGCAGGTTGACGTCCTCAGCTTCTCGATGGGCGGCATGATCGCCCAGGTGATCGCACAGACCGATCCGCAGCTCATCCGCAGGCTGATCCTCGCGGGCACCGGTCCGGCCGGAGGCGAGGGCATCAAGAACAACACCCGGGTCACCCACTTCGACACCGTCCGGGCACTGCTCACCTTCCAGGACGTGAAGCAGTTCCTCTTCTTCACCCGCACCCCGAACGGGATCCGGGCCGGCAAGGAGTTCCTGGCCCGCCTGAAGGAGCGCACCCAGGACCGGGACAAGGCGATCGCCCTCAAGTCCTACTTCTCCCAGCTCAAGGCCATCCACCGCTGGGGGCTGGCAAAGCCGCAGGATCTCTCCCGCATCCAGCAGCCCGTGCTCGTCGCCAACGGCGACAACGACAGGATGGTTCCGACGCCGAACTCGCATGACATGGCCCGGCGGCTGCCCAATGCCGAGCTGGTGATCTACCCCGACGGCGGCCACGGCGGCATCTTCCAGTACCACGAGCAGTTCGTGCCGACGGCGCTCGAGTTCTTCGGCCGGCCGTAGGGGCGCGGTGTGATCGGTGCTCGGGCCGAGGATGGTGACTTAGAGCCGTGACGCCCGCCGGGCGTCACGGCTCTCGTCACCTGTTCGACGTAACCGGCCTGCTCATTTCCTGGCTGTACGGCGCCGAGGCGGATGTCGCGCGGACGGCGATGCGGAGCACGGTGTGGTCGACGCCCCGTCCGGGCGCCAGGACCAGGTCCGGGACCTGAGCTGCCGCCCTGGCGTGTCGAATGTGCGGAGCACCATCCCGCCATCCGCGGTACGAGTGCAGGAACGCCGCGTCGGTGTCGCATCCGAGATCGCAGGTGCCCCCGGGAGACCAGCCGCTCACGCTGACGGCGGAAACGCGGGTGCACGGCACCAGCATCCTGGCCCTTGCCGGGTGGTCACCCAGCCGGTATCGACCGGCACCGCGCCAAGGCGAGGACGTTCTCGACTCCCTGCTCGAGGACCTCGTCGGAGAACTTCCGGTCGGAAAGCGCCCGGGACAGCTGCAATGTCCCCACCGCCATGGCATAGAGCCCGATGGCCTGACCGCGGGCGGACTGCGGATCCTCCGGATTCAGGCGGGCGGCGAGCTCGTCCACGATGGCTTTGGCACCGTCGGTGTAGGCGCCCTTGGTCGCCTCCCCGCAGCGGCCGATCTCGTCGAGCAGGGCCGCGGACGGGCAGCCGCCGCCGGGGTTGTCCCGGTGCTCGGGCGACAGATACCAGCGAAGGAAATCCTCGAGTCCCTCGCGGCCGGGCCGCAGCGTGCCGTACTGCTCCACCTGCGCGCGCAGCTGGTCGGCGACGACGTAGGCGACGAGGTCGTCCTTGGACTCGAAGTGGGCGTAGAAGGCTCCGTTGGTGAGTCCGGCGTCGGACATCAGCGTGGAGATGCCGGATCCGTCGATGCCGTCTTGCTTGAACCGGTGGCCCGCGGTCTCGATGATCCGCTGCCGCGTCACCTGCTTGTGTTCCTTGGTGTAGCGCGCCACAGGGTTCCTCCCTCAACTTTGCCGGACCATTGCCTCGTATCCCATCCTAATCTATGGTCTGACGTGCGTAATATTACGGTCAACAGGTGATTTTGCGGCCGATCTGCCCCCAACGGACGGCAGTCCATGGGCTCGCCTGGCGACCTTGGCCCTTGCCCGGCGCGACCGCCCCCACCCGCAGAATCAGGAGAGCAACGATGCTCAATCCGAGCCGCAACGTGTCAGGACTGCTGACGGACACCGCGTCCCGACACCCCGAGCGCACCGCGATCGTCTTCGGTGACGACCGCATCACGTACGCCGCCCTCGACGCCGCTGCCAACCGTGTCGCGAACCTGCTCGTTACGCGCGGGATCCAGCCGGGCGACAAGGTCGCTCTGTCCTGCCCCAACCTCCCGCACTTCTCCGCCGTCTACTTCGGCATCCTCAAGGCCGGGGCCGCTGTCGTGCCGCTGAACGTGCTGCTGAGGGCTCGGGAGGTCACCTATCACCTCGCCGACTCCGACGCGAAGGCGTACTTCGCGTTCGAGGGCACGCCGGAGCTGCAGATCGGGCAGGCGGCGTGGGAGGGGTTCGGGGCGGCCGAGGGCTGCACCGAGTTCTTCCTGATCGAGAGCGGCGGCGCGGCATGGGCCGGGGGCGGTGCACCGGAGTCGTACCAGGCGGCCGTCGCCGAACAGCCCGTGACGTTCCGTACGGTCGAGCGCGACGAGGACGACACCGCGGTGATCCTCTACACCTCCGGCACCACCGGCCACCCCAAGGGTGCGGAGCTGCGGCACCGCAACGTGTACGACAACGCGCTCATCGGCCGCGACCTGTTCGCCGCCGATCCCGGGCGCCCCGACACCTACCTGTGTGTGCTGCCGCTGTTCCACGCCTTCGGCCAGACCGTCATCCAGAACGGAGCCTTCGCGTTCGGCGGCACGATCGTGATGCAGCCGAGGTTCGAGGCGCAGGCGGCCCTGCGCCTCATGCTCGCCCACGACGTGACGTTCTTCGCCGGGGTCCCGACGATGTACTGGGGCCTACTCGCGGCACTCGACGACACGGTCGACGTCGCCCGCCTGGCGGCGAACCTCCGCGTGGCCGCGGCCGGCGGCGCGGCGCTGCCCGCCGAGATCCACAAGCAGTTCAAGGACCGCTTCGGCGTGACCATCCTCGAGGGCTACGGCCTGTCCGAGACCTCGCCGATCGCGTCCTTCTCCCGGTTCGGCGAGGAACCCCGCGTCGGCTCGATCGGGGTGCCCATCCCGGGCGTGGAGATGAAACTCATCCGCGACGACTGGTCGGACGCCGAGGGCGGCCCCGACGAGATCGGGGAGATCGCGATCAAGGGCCACAACATCATGAAGGGCTACTACAAGCGGCCCGAGGCGACAGCCGAGGCGATCAAGGAGGGTTGGTTCCGTTCCGGCGACCTCGCACGCAGGGACGAGGACGGCTTCTACTACATCGTCGACCGGTCCAAGGACATGATCATCCGGGGTGGCTTCAACGTCTACCCGCGCGAGATCGAGGAAGTGCTCATGGAGCACCCCGCGGTGTCGCTGGTCGCCGTGATCGGCGTACCGCACGACTCCCACGGCGAGGAGATCAAAGCTGTGGTGGTGAAGGAGGCTGGGAGCGGCACGACCGAGGGCGAGCTCGTGGCCTGGGCGAAGGAACGGCTCGCCGCCTACAAGTACCCGCGCATCGTCCAGTTCGTCGACGAACTGCCCCTGACCCCGACCGGCAAAATCCTCAAGCGCCGGCTCTCCTGAGCAGGTCGGCTGTCTCGGCCCAGGCGGCAGAGCCAGGCGACAAGATCAGGCAGCCGTCCCTGAGGTGGGTCCGGATGCGATGGCATCGCGCACGGACCCACCTCAGAGAGATCACCCGTTACCCGGTAGCGCGTACGCGGCTGGGTGGATCTGTGACGGCAGAGAAGCCTGGGCACCTTCACCCGCCGCTTCACGAGGAATGTTCACCACTGCCTGGCTGTGGCGTGCGTACGCCGAAGCGCCCGAGGAAGGTGACTGCCTCGGGCGCCGGGCGTTGTGGTCAGGCGGTGTGGGTGGGGTAGTCGGTGTAGCCGGCCGCGCCGCCGCCGTAGAAGGTGGCGGGGTCGGGGGTGTTCAGGGGTGCGCCGGCTCGTACGCGCTCCACCAGGTCGGGGTTGGCGAGGGCCATCGAGCCCACGGTGACGACGTCGGCGACGCCGTTGTCGATGTCCTTGGCGCGGGTGGCGATGTCGGTGCCGGCGCGGTTGAGGAGCAGCGTGTTCGGCCACAACTCGCGCAGCGTGCCCAGGAGTTCCTCGTCGCCGCCGTGGGCGAGGTGCAGGTAGGCGAGGTCGAGGGGGGCGAGGGCGCGCACGAGGTGCGGGTAGAGCTCGTGCGGGTCGTGCTCCGCGAGGTCGCCGAGCTGGAAGGGGTTGCCGGGGGAGAGCCGGATGCCGGTGCGGTCGGCTCCGATCTCGTCGGCCACGGCGGTGGCGACCTCCACCGCGAAGCGGATGCGGTTGTCGAGGGAGCCGCCGTACTGGTCGGTGCGCTGGTTGGTGCTGGGGAAGAGGAACTGGTGGATGAGGTAGCCGTTGGCGCCGTGGATCTCGACGCCGTCGGCGCCGGCCGCGATGGCGGCCGCGGCGGCCCGCCGGAAGTCGTCGACCGTCGCGGCGACCTCGTCGGTGGTCAGGGCGCGCGGCTCCGGCATCTCCTGCATCCCGGAGCCGGTGAATATCTGGCCTGCCGGCCTGATCGCGGAGGGGGCCACCGGCTGCCGGTGGTGGGGGGTGTTGTCGGGGTGGGCGATGCGCCCGACGTGCATGAGCTGGATGACGATGCGTCCGTCGGCCCTGTGGACGGCGTCGGTGACCTTGCGCCAGCCGGCGATGTGCTCGACCGTGTAGATGCCCGGGGTCACCGGGTAGCCCTGGCCGTCGGCGGAGGGCTGGGTGCCCTCGGTGATGATGAGGGCGTGCGAGGCGCGCTGGGCGTAGTACTCGGCGTTCAGCTCGGTCGGCACGCCGTCCGGGGTGGACCTGCTCCGCGTCAGCGGGGACATCGCCAGACGGTGCGGCAGGGAGATCTTTCCGGCGACGGTCGGGGTCCACAGGCTGTCGAGCATGCGTGATTCCTCAGGTTGTTGGGGGCTGAGATCCGGCAGACCTGCGTTCCGGGCTGTGAGTCCGACGAGGCATCCGCCATGAGCATGGGTAAATTATATTACGTACATAATACTTTGCCGGGTGGCAGACGGCGCAGGAATGGCCGAGACGGCCGTCGATCGAGGACGGGCCGTTCGCCTTGCGCGCGGCTGCTTACTCGTCGAGGAACTGCAGGGCGTGCTTCAGGAACCGCTCGGGGTACTGGAAGTGCGCTCCGTGCCCGGCGTCGGGATAGATCAGCAGCTGGGCGTTGGGGATGTTCTGGGCGAGGTGCCAGGAGTTGATCGAGGCGATCATCACGTCGTTCACGCCGTTGAGGACCAGCGTCGGCTGGGTGATCGCGTTCAGGTAGGCGTAGGGATTCTCGCCGGGAAGGGGTTCGGCGTAGGCGGCAACCGCTTCGAGCTGCGCCTGTGCGACTGCGAGCGAGCTCGGCGGATCCTGGTCCGCCCGCTGGTGGCGTCGCTCCCAGAAGGCCCGGCCCGCTTCGACCGCGGCTTGCGAGCGGCCGAAGAACAGGAAGAGGAAGTCCTCCACCGTGGGGACCGGATTCGTCGCCACCTCGGGCACCTTGGGGTCCATCGTCGGGTCCCCGCCCCGCAGACCGGTGCCGACCAGGAGGAGCTTGCGCACCAGTTCGGGGTGGCGCAGCGTGACTTCCTCCGCCTGCCAGCCGCCGATCGAGAAGCCGAGCAGATCGACCTGCTCCAGCCCCAGCGCCCGGATGACCGCGGCGATGTCGTCGGCCATGTCCTCCATCCGGTTGCGCGGCGTGCCGGATGAGGAGGCGATGCCACGCCCGTTGAACAGGATCACCTCACGGCCTTCAGCCAGGCCGTCGGTGAGCAGGGGGTCCCAGTTGTCCATTCCGCCGCGGAGGTGCTGGACGAGGAAGATCGGGACGCCGGAGGGCTTGCCCCAGCGTCGGTAGGCGAATCGGTCGCCGTCGACCTCGACGTACTGGGTCGGTGCGGTCACATGCGTGTCGCTCATGGCCTGGGCCTTTCTGGTGGGGATGAGAAATACGATGACGGCCGTAATCTAAAAAGTCAAGCCTTTTGATGTCGATCGGCATCTATGTATGCTTGACCGTCGAGTGTCGACCGTGGAAGGGGTGGCTGGACATGCGCGTGACCAAGGCACAGGCGGAGCGGAACCGTGCGCACATCGTCGCGACGGCGGCCAGGCTGTTCCGCGAGCGCGGCTACGACGGCGTCGGCGTGGCGGAACTGATGGCAGCCGCCGGGTTCACCCATGGCGGGTTCTACAAGCACTTCCGCTCCAAGGCCGACCTGATGGCCGAAGCGTCCGCGAGCGGGCTCTCGCAGATCGCGGCACGGGCAGAAGGTCTGGGCCCCGCCGAATTCGTCGAGAGCTACGTCTCCCGGGAGCATCGCGACGGGCTCGGCGACGGCTGCACCATCGCGGCCCTGAGCGGTGATGCCGCACGTCAACCGGCAGACCTCAAGGGAGAATTCGCGGCCGGGATCGAGCAGTTGCTGACGGTCCTTCAGACCTCGAGCGACACACCGGGTGATGCGGACCAGGACCAGCGCGTGGACCGCACCACGCTGATCGACATGCTCGCCCATTCGGTCGGCGCGGTCATGCTGTCGCGGGCATGCCCGAACGGGTCTCCGCTGGCGGACGAAATCCTCGACGTCTGCCGCAAGGAGATTCTCGCCTCGCTGGCGCACGGCAGCGGCGATCAGCCGACGGCACAGGGCTCAGAAGCCTGACCACAGCCGACCGACGCAGGGCGCGACCACCCGAGGGTCAGCCACTGACGCAAAAGCCTGCGCTTTCAAGCCGCTGGAGCGGCATTACAGCAGAAGCCCTCTCGAAGGAGGGCCTGGCACCGCTGCCGAGAGCTGTTCATGTGTCGGCGACGAAGTCACGGCACATGACGCGAGAACGGTCGACTCGCACGTCACGACCGTGCGCGGTGGGGCATCGTCCGTCGCGTTTTCCGTGTTCGGACCCCGGCGGGTGCGGCGGGGCCCTCCGGCCGGGAGCCGACGGCCGGGCTGCCGTTGAAGCGTGCCCACCCGCCATGGGAACCCTGGTGGGTGGGGGGATGGAACCCCCCCCGGGGGGTGTCGCGGCCCCGACGGGCGCCCTGTGAGGCGCTGCGGTCGGTCGTGAGCGATCAGAGGGCTTCGCTGACCCGACCGATGTACTCGCCCAGCTGGTACTCGACGTCGAGGCCCTTCTCGGCGACCAGTGCGCCGAGCCCGACCGCACGCGCGGCGAACCCCGGCTGAGTCAGGGTGCCCGCGAACTCACCGAAGGAGGCGACCAGGTGGGCGTCCGGCGGCAGTGTCGCCCGGTTGACCTGGGACTTCGCGGTGGCAATTGCCTGCCGGTCGAAGGAGGCGAGACGGGCGACGGTCGCGTCGACGAAGGCGTCGAGTTCCGCGTCGGGCAGGGTCCGGGTGACCCATCCCCAGCGCTCGGCAGTGTCGGCGTCGTAGTCGGCGCTGGTCAGGATCGCCTCCAGGGCGCGGTCGCGGCCGATGGCGCGCGGCAGGCGTTCGCCGCCGCCTCCGCCGGGGACGAGCCCGAGGCCGACCTCGGGCTGGCCGAAGAACGCCTTCTCGCGGCTGGCGTAGCGCAGGTCGCAGGCGAGGGCCAGCTCGTTGCCGGCGCCCCGGGTGCGGCCCCGGATGGCCGCGATGCTGACGAACGGAGCCTTGGTCAGCCGTAGAACCATGTCGGTCCAGAGCGGGTTGTCGTCCTCGTGCTCGGGCGCGGGGAGGTCGGCGGCCGCGGCGGCGTCGAAGTGGTTGATGAAGAAGTCGGGGAGTTCGCTGGCGAAGACGACGACCTGGATGTCCGGGTCGTTCTCCAGCTCCGAGACGATCTTGTGCAGCGTCACGATGGACTCGGGAATCACCAGGTTCACGGGAGGATTCGAGAACGTGATCCTGGCAGTTCGCGGGGTCGTCCGCTCAAGGCGGATCGTGCTGGGCTGGCTCATGGCGTGGTTTCCATTTCGTACGGGGGTGCGCTTGGGCTTGTGTGGCCGTGATCGCGTCTGGCGACCACGGGGCTGTTGCGCCTGGTGGGGGTATGGGTGTCGCCGACTTGTCTGTCGGAGCGGCATCGGCTGCGCCGGGCGTGCATGGGAGCCGTTTCAGCTGATGGCGAGCCATTGATCGGCTCTCATCATTAACCTTACGGTCGTAATACCATAGGCCGGGAAACGCTCGGCAGGCAAGACCCGACACGCGGGGGAACCATCGCCGGTCGTTTAGCGGTCGACCGACGAATCGCAGATGCTGCGCCGTGGCGTTCCCTTGGCCGACACGCCTGGCGGTTGGCCCGTGGGGGCGAGTGCTCCTCAGGGGAGCTGCGGGTAGAGCGCCGAGACGCCCCCGGACAGTGCCGCCTGGGCCTGGCGGGCCGCGTTGTCGGCGAGGATCTCGTAGGCGCCGGCGGCGATGCCGTCCACGGCGATGCGCGCGATGTCGGCCGGGTCAGACTTGGCCGCGTCGACCGCCCGCACCATCTCGGTGTCCATGTAGCCGACGTGCAGGCCGGCCACGCGGATGCCCTGGTCGGCGAGCTGCACGCGCAGGGCGTTGGTGAGCGACCACTCCGCGGACTTGGCGGCGCAGTACGCGCCTATCTCGGGGAAGCTGACCCAGGACAGGCCGGACAGGACGTTCAGGATCGCCCCGCCGCCGTTCGCCGCGATCTGGGGTGCAAAGGCGCGGACCACCGACAGGGTGCCGAGGTAGTGGGTGTCCATCTCCAGGCGAATGTCGTCCAGGTCGGCGGCAAGCAGGTCGGTGAACCGTTCCGGGTTCGGTAGGGACTCGATCATTTGAGAGGATCGAGTCATGGCACGCCCTTCCCCTTACCCTCTTGAGCTGCGCAGACGAGCG